>JAKZRU010000001.1:0-106047 GCA_047517965.1 Gammaproteobacteria bacterium
GGCGTGGACTGGAGTTCGAAAGAGCATCAGGTCTGCGTGTTGGACTTGGAAGGCAAGGTATGTGGACAGCGAGGCTTTGCACACTGTGGCAAGGGCTTGCATGAGATGATTGATTGGATTGTGAACACCACCGGCGCTCCGGCGGAAAAGGTGGGCGTTGTGATTGAGACGCCGCGCGGACCCATGGTGGAGTCCCTGTTGGGTCGAGGGTTGGAACTCGAATTGGAGCACTAGAAATCGGCCGCGTCAAGCGGCAACGCGCTCAACACCTGCGGCCCGTGCTCGGTGATCAGCACCGGCTGCTCCAGCTTGACTCCTTCCGGTCCGTCCAACGCACCCACATAGCTCTCCACACAGACGATCATGTTCGTCTCGAAACGGCCGTCATACATGCCGTCATCCGCGTCCTCGGGGTAAAGCACAAGGGGGTACTCCACCCCCAAGCCGCATCCGTGGGCCAGGTCGGCGTAACGGTTGGGAAGGTAGGCGTCGGGCAGGCGAAACGAGTTTGACGCGAACTCGACGAACGACGTGCCGGGGCGAAGGAGGTTGACGTTGTGGGCAATCTGCTCCTTGGAGATGTCGAGCAGGGTTGCTTGCACTGGGGTCGAACGGCGATTGCCGATGACCCAGCTTCGGGAAATGTCGTTGTAGAAGCCCATGGGTCCGATGAGGTCGGTGTCGAAAGAGAGGAGCTCTCCGGCCTGCATGATGCGATCGGATGTCTCCTGAAACCATGGATTGGTCCTCGGGCCGCAGGTCAGCAGGCGTGTTTCCGGATACTCGCCGCCCCGCGCCAGACTCTGGCCGACCAGGTGGCCGAAGGCTTCGGACTCTGTCACGCCCGGTACCGCGAACGCGTAGAGCGAGCGGATACTCTGTTCGCAGGTGGCGAGCGAGGCCTGGAAGGCCGCGACTTCCTCCGCCGACTTGATGGCTCTTGCATGTTCCAGAACTTGCTTTCCGTCGACGACGCGCGTTCCCAAATCTTCCAGTGACCGAATCATCAAGGTATCGGCGCGATCGACGGACAGGGTGTCTGTGGCACAGCCGTGCTCGCTCAGCGTCTCGTGGATCTGCGCTGCCCAGCGTAGCGCCATCTCCTCGGCGTTGACCCCGACCAGCATGTAGTCGAAGGGTATCGACACCCGTATATCGCTCACGCTCTCAAGAGCAGCGCTCAGATGACGGCTACCGGCCAAATCGAACAACACCGTCGGTCCGTGCGCCAAAACGAGCGCATAGCGGACAACGTTGTGCATGGTCCAAACCTGCATGTTCCGTGTGCCGGTGGCATAGCGAAGGTTGATCGGATCGAGCACCAGCACTGCCTCGAGATTCCGGCGGTGAAGTTCCTGCCGAATGCGCTCCGCCCGATAGGTGCGGATCGCTTTCTCGTCGACGGCGTCCAAGTCGGGAGGTTCATTCATTGTGGGTAATCCTCTAGGCCCCATCATCGTGACGTTTGATTCGGGCCTTGCGCGAAGTGTCCTTAGTCAGAATAAATGGGACATCGGAGGCGGTTATCGAACGGAGGCTCTGGCTCATCCTAGTTGATGTTAAGCCGCTTGCTTCTGATGGGCCAAGCGGCGTTTGCGGATAGTCAGGTCTTTGATCGTTCTCCTTCTCTCGATGATGGCGTGGTCCCGGCCGAAGTAAACGTCGGCCGGCGTTAGGTTGGCAAGGCATTCGTGATAGCGGCGGTGGTTGTAGCGCTCGACGAAGGCGCCGACGTCGGCCTCAATATCGGCCGGCAGATAGTAGTTCTCAATCAGGATGTGGTCCTTCAGGGTCTGATGCCAGCACTCGATCTTGCCCTGGGTCTGGGGATGGTTGGGGGGCGCCACGGACGTGATCGATACCCTGGTGCTCGAGACAGTCCGCGAGATCGCCTGCGATGTAGGACGAGCCGTTGTCTGAGAGCAACCGAGGTTTGTGAACGACCTCGGCCCGATTGTAACCCGATGCCACGAGGGCTAGTATGAGGGTCTCGGTCACATCGAACGCCCGCATGGTGATGCACAGCTTCCAGGCGATGATATAACGCGAGAAGTCGTCGAGGATGGTCGACAAAGGACATTGATCTCGTGACTGTACACGGATATGGATTTCCTTGATGACGAGGCGGCCTTATATTTCATGGAGATCAGATAGGGCATACGAAGATTGTTAATACCCTGCAGAGGCTGGGGGTAGGATGGCCCGATTGTTTGGAAGCCTTCTGCAGGACTACTGCGGGTAGTAAAAGCTGGGACTTCGTTCTCAAAGTTTTACTCGGACTGAAATTATCGGATTTGCTGGCGGTTTTAGTGTAGTCCAACAGAACGGGTGAATGCCGAGCAGGTTTGAAAATGATGTCTATATGCCAACTTCGTCTCCGAGTGTAGGCTACAAGGTTTTCTATTTTAGCGTAGAACCGAAATTGGTTGATATCTAAAAAGAACGACTTTCCGAGCCGAAGACTCAGATGTCGTCCTACGACATGGGTTGGAAAATACTGCTGTAATAAATTTTAACCGGTTGGCAATTTAGGATGCGATATGCTTTCCGCGTCTTGATTCGACACATGAAAACAGTGGGTAGCGAACTGACTCTTTCTTTCAAAATTTCTCGTACGCTGGATTTGGTTATGAACTCGAGTTGCATTCGCTCCATTTCTCCAATTTTAAAATTTTGTTTTCCCTATAAATACTGTATATAGTGTAATCTTCTACAATGAATCATAGAACGCATGATTAAGTAAAAACATAAACTATTACTTGGCAAAATGTCCAGCACAGAATATTCTCAATCCAGTAATCCTGCACTTCAAGTTAAGGATATTCACAAGAGTTTTGGAGCAATCGAAGTTCTTAAAGGAATTTCCCTCACCGCGAATGATCATGATGTAATCTCCATACTCGGAAGTAGCGGTTCCGGCAAAAGTACTTTGCTTCGCTGCATCAATCTACTTGAGACACCTACATCCGGCTCGGTGTGGGTCAAAGGGGAGTTGATTGAGATGAAGGAACAACGTAACGGCAGTGTAGTTCCAGCGAATCGCAAACAGGTCGATCGAATTCGGTCACGTTTGGCTATGGTATTTCAGCAATTCAATCTTTGGTCACACATGACTGTGATGGAAAATGTCTGTGAGGCTCCAGTGCATGTCTTGAAAGTTCCCAAAAAAGAGGCTAGAGAGCACGCTGAATCGGTTCTTCAGAGAGTTGGGCTGTTTGATCGAAAGGATTATTACCCGGCGCATCTGTCAGGAGGCCAACAGCAACGAGCCGCTATAGCTAGAGCGCTGGCGATGAATCCTGATCTGATGCTTTTTGACGAGCCGACATCGGCACTTGACCCTGAACTGGTAGGTGAAGTACTGAGAGTGATGCGAGGGCTTGCAGAAGATGGATCAACAATGCTTGTCGTTACACATGAAATGGGATTTGCCAGGGAAGTATCCAACAGAGTCATGTTTTTGCACGAGGGCAGAGTTGAGGAAGACGGCACTCCGGAGGAGGTATTCGATCACCCCAAGTCTGCCAGATTTAAAGAGTTTCTTTCAGGGAATCTGAAATAGCACAACGTATTTGAATAATAAATTCAGTCTAAATATTTCGAGGTAAATTACAGATGAAAAAAATAGTGACGATGCTGACAGTTATAGCGATGATGGCATTCGGGTCGGCAGTTTCCGCGAAGGAGTGGGACAAAATCAGAATTGGTGTCGAAGGAGCGTACCCACCATTTAGCGCAGTAACCGCCAGCGGTGAGCTGGTAGGGTTTGACATTGAAATTGCAAACGCGCTGTGTGAAGAAATTGGAGCAGAATGCACGCTTGTTCAGCAGGATTGGGATGGCATCATTCCAGCATTGCTCGCTCGTAAATTCGATGCAATTATTGCATCCATGTCGATTACGGAAGAACGGAAAAAGAAAGTTGCATTCTCAAACAAATACTACAGCACTCCCGCAAAATTTGCACAACCAAAAGGTGCTGGAAATGAAATTTCGATGGAAGGGCTGAAAGGCAAGACGATTGGCGTTCAGAGAGCAACTATCCATGACAATTTTGTAACCGGTGAATTCGGTGATGCGGTAGATGTAAGACGCTACGGATCACAGGATAATGCCTACCTTGATGCAGTCTCAGGACGACTTGATTTGCTGTTGGCAGATTCCGTTGCTATGGACGCAGGCTTTCTAGCTACTGAAGAGGGTGCTGGATGGGAATTCGTTGGTCCAGGGTTTTCAAATCCGGAATATTTTGGCGATGGAGCGGGAATCGCCATCCGTAAGAACAATGAGGACCTGGTGGGTCTCTTCAATGATGCAATCGCTGCAATACGTGCAAGCGGAAAATATCAGGAAATCAACGCCAAGTACTTTGAATTCGACGTATATGGAGAATAGAACAACAAGATTCTAGTTGTGGCTGGCTGTTGATCAAAGTATTGGCAGCCAGTATTTCTTTATCGCCATCCAAAACGTAGTTTTACTGTGCATGAATTTCTAGTCGAAAGCCTAAGTGGAGTTCTTGACGGGTATTTGTACCCGTACATACTGGAAGGCATGCTACTTACGGTTGAACTCGCTGTTCTGTCTTTGATTTTTGCGCTTACCTTAGGTTTTCTAGGAGCAATCGCGAAACTTTCAAACAATCGCATCGCGCAAATTGTCGCGACACTGTACACGACTCTGATTCGAGGCGTTCCAGATATTGTTTTGATGTTTATCATCTTTTTCGGTGGGCAGTTGTTGGTTAATATCATCGGCGATGAGCTAGGTCTGGACTATATCGAAATCAGCGAATTTACCGCAGGTGTAGTCACTATCGGTTTCATATTTGGTGCTTACATGGCAGAAACCTTTCGCGGCGCAATTCTTGCTGTACCACGCGGTGAAATCGAAGCCGGATTTGCTTACGGCATGACACCGCTTCAAGTTTTTTCAAGAATTACTTTTCCTGCATGTGTAAGGCATGCGATTCCCGGATTTGGAAACAATTGGCTTGTGCTGGCTAAGACAACTGCCCTTGTTTCGGTAATTGGACTGGAGGACATGGTTTTTCGAGCTACTCAAGCCGGAGGTTCATTGCGCAAACCTTTCACGTTCTATTTAGTCGTGGCGCTTCTCTATCTGGTGATCACAGCGGTGTCTGATGGTGGTTTGAGATGGCTGGATAGACGATATAGTGCGGGAGTTCGACGAGCCTAGTCTGTCATGGATATTGAAGCCATCACAACCAATTTACCGTTGTATCTAAGCGGGCTGGCTACAACCGTTGAACTAGTCGTTATCTCGCTGGTCCTCGGACTGCTGCTCGCTATTCCGGTTGGATTGCTGGCTAGTAGAAGAAACTTCTACGTTAGAATTCTCCCGAAGGCTTTCACTTATTTCTTTCGAGGAACTCCATTGATCGTACAAATGTTTATGATCTACTACGGAGCCGGTCAATTTGAACCGTTACGGGAAAGTATTTTCTGGCCAATCTTCAAGGAAGCGTATTCCTGTGCGTTGATTGCTTTTTCCTTGAATACCGCTGCTTATACTGCGGAAATTCTCAGGGGAGCGATTATTGCGACGCCGTATGGTGAAATTGAAGCGGGTCGTGCGAGTGGAATGTCAGGTTGGCTGATTCTACGTCGGATCATTCTGCCGAGCTCGTTCCGCAGAGCGCTGCCAGCTTATGGAAACGAAGTAATATTCATGTTGCACGGCAGTGCGCTGGCTGGTGTAATCACGATTGTTGACCTGTTCGGCGCAGCCAGAATCGTAAATTCAAGGCACTTTGTTCCCTTCGAGTCATTTGTTACTGCTGGTGCTTTCTACCTCGTACTAACCTTTGCAATCATCTGGCTATTCAGACGAGTTGAGTTTCGCTGGCATGCGCATTTGCACCCAAGGAAAACTTGAGCAAGCGCAACCCTCTGTAAAACTATTTGCTTTACGGAACTAATCTGCCAATCGGCGTGAGATTTTTAGTTGTTTTTGGGCGGGCGGCAACAGTGCTGAGTGTGCACTCAGGCTTTTTTAGCAAGAAGACATTAAATTGTAGGCACTCAGGGCGCGGGAATTTCAATGGTTACTCCCAACCGATCGGCCCTCCTTATTTAGCACCCTCGTGCTTAATAAAGCAAGATGAAGGGAACTGGAATTTCAATCGACACTGACAGCTACCAGCGCAACTCAAGAGGGAATTCCTCAAAGTATCTGCCCATTCAGCCACTCGACTACCTTGCTGTTCGATTTTGCAAAAAGCAAAATTGCGCTTAACAACAGATTTGTTGCCAACAAATCTGTTGTTACACGTTCTACGGAGAAACTTGCATTGAAAAAAGACGGAGCAAACTGGGTCGGTGGAGACAGTTATTTTATCGGGAAGATGAACTCAATGTTCTTACCGATCGTGTTCGAGAAGGAACCCACACATTGGTTACTGCACACCGGCGAATGGGTAAGGCAATCTTGGCTCGGGAACTGTTGCGCCGATTAGAGGCTGATGGGACTTGTGAAACTGTTTTTGTTGATCTGGAAGACGCTGTAGACCCCGCCGATGCTATCGTGGAGATTGCTATCCGATCTAAACCTATCGACAACGCTTGGCGTAGAATTCGGATGATAGGACAAAATTCTGCAATCGGTTTCTACGTGAATTCATGCACATTCGACGATGCTGCAGGACAGGTCAGCGATGCTAGTTTGGGTAAGTGCACGCGGACGTGAACGAAGTTGGGTGGAAATGAATTGGTTAAGGATTCCACCAGTCAGCATTCGCAAATGGGCTGCTATGATGCGCGGCTGGGTGCGTTTTTCTTGTTAAGAAAAATTTGGTTTTGTAAGGATTCACGACAGGTTCCGAGGCGAAAGTGTTGCCCTTCTTGTCTCCAAGGGTAGATCCACTTTCGATCGGATAAATAACATTCTCGGCCAAAATATTTCAAATAAATCCGAAGCAATCATCAGATGGCGCGGAGCGCGTAGGGGTTCGCAGTCAATTTTGAATTCAAGGCAATCGAATAATAGATTATTAGTCGATTCTTCGTCGTTACTCCTTTGGAAGTGCCAATATTCAATGCTCCGAGTACGTCTATATCAGTTCCCAAATTTGGAAATTCAATCAGAATATAGTGCTGTAATCCTGAATTTTGGTGGTTTGGTGTTTCGTTTTGGAGATACGGCATATCGGCAGTGGACCTGTGGTAATATGCGATGCTCATGGCGAAAAGGGTTGCGTAGGCAATAATTGTACAAGAATGTGATTACACGCGGTTGCATGCCGCGGCTCGATACGGTCCTGTGATCAGCATGAGAATTCTAATAGCGGAGGGAGTAAGGATTGATTCTTTGAACAATCCTTGTGATACGTTGCTGGGACTGGCAATGCAGAACGAAGTGCCGCAACTGACGACATCCTGATTGGAATTGGAGTACTTTGGAGCCAGGGCAGTTGCGAACAGAATCTATCGGAATTCCGTTGGCTGCTGTCGAATGTTACAGTGTGTGAAATATCTGGTCAATACGAGTTCTGACTCAGAACGGCTGGGCAGTTCGATTCCGTCAGACAGTAAACGAGCCCTTCGATGGAATCAGTTCCGGGAATAGCGTCCAAATTTCGCACCATCGACGCGCTGTGGCAGTCGCGCTGCTCTCGCTGCACCATCAGCTGGTAGAAATTCAGCCGTAATTGCGTTGACAATTCTTCACCATGCTTGGAGCTCAATATCGATGGTTACTGGTCAAACCATCCATTCCGTTGCCAATCAGGCTGATTGCTCCATTTTTCGGCACGCCGCTAGGTATGAAGAAGTCGCCCGCCCATACATTCCATCGAAAACCGGGGTATTGTTCGTTGCAGATTCGCGACCTGCGATTGATCTATATTTTTATTTCCCGAAGATTCAAAAGTATGATTGGTTATGGGTTGGAATGATGAGAGCCATTTACCGGGACGAATACGGCAACACAAATGAAGCACGATCGAATAAGGAAATTTGGCTGACCAATTTCAAGGACGACGGTTACAGGCGCGTCGATGCCATAAAGGAACCAGTCTGTAAAAATCCAGCAGTGAAGCGCGTTTAATGATCCGTTATAGAGTTGACTTGATTGCCGAAGAAATTAAGGCAATCGAGCCCCGGCAAATTCTGCTGATCAAAGTAACTGTATACAATGCGTTGCACAAATGTCTGAGCGAAACTAATTTGCCCGTTATTGACGGGCGTTTACCCTTTCCTAGCAGTGGGAAGCCGGAAGCCGCTTGAATTTCAAGACAAGTTCAAGAAGCTCGTCGACGAAGGAGTGCTGATACTGTAAAGCCAAGGCGAGGATAGGCTAACGATTTCTGCACTTCACTCTGACTTGACCGGTATCACGAAACTGGCAGGATACTCTCTGTGCTTGTCTGTTATCGCATCAGTTATACCAAAGTCAAGAAATATAGCGCTTGCAATAATTTTCCCCCCCAATCTACTTGGTATCGCTCCGAATGCCTCTCTGCCATCAGGTGTTTTACATCTATATTTCAGAGTGTCGTCAGACCTCCGAACCATCGTGGTGCTTGGGATGCTGACGGTCTCTGCCCACCTTTTGTTATCCAGCTGACACGTTCCTTCGCTTCCATCACTGAAGGACAAAGTAACAGGAACCGTGGCATCATTCGTTAGTGTCGCGCAACCGAACAGAAATGGAAACGCCGTCATTAAAACAAGAAATCTCATATCCAAACTCCTGTGTTTAGGGGAAAAAGCGAAGACTGCAACAATGCGGAGATTGCATTATACAATTGATATAGTTTTGGTATCGCACCCTGGACGTGATGCCCGAAGTTTTCTGTTGGGGTTCTGGTCTGCATTCGCGCAACTGGGAATTCCTTTTCCCGTTCGGCCGGAAGGCACTCCCCATGCATCATCGCTCCCATAATTCAATCAAGGGAACTGCCAGAAGATGTTGGTCCGCGAGTGCCAAAATGTTTCGGCCACTATAGAACAAGATACAACGTTTGAATTTATTGCCACATAGGTCGGCAAGCTTGAGCAGACCCGCGCCATCACGCGCTCGCAAAGTGGATGCGGCTTTATCTTCAATCCCCCATGTTTCGTCGCTCATAGTTACAACTACGTCCACTTCCACTTGATCTTTGTCACGGTAATGCCAGACCCGAAGATCCGGATTCGTGTAACTGGCCCGCCCGATCACTTTCTGAACGACGAATTATTCCAATAAATGCCCCGTTCGCTCCTGATATAGAATTCAATCTTCTGATGTCAGATGAGAAAGCGTCGCTCCGAGCGCACTATCGATGAAGCTTGATCAATCGTTTCGTCTTATTGGAATGCCAGGCTGGAAGACGGCGGACCAGATAGACGCGTTCGAGCAGCGCCAAATACCGGTCTATTGTCATCCTGAACAGTTCAAGACTATTGGCCAAGTCATTGACGTTCAGAGCCGCCTGACCCGAATCGCAGGTAGCCGAGCAGACGCGCCAATCCAACGGTTTTTGCTATCCTCGAAATATTAGGTAAGCCAAGGACATCAACCCTGTTGGAGATTAAACGCACATACGGATTTTGAACTAATGGCGTATTTGGTACAAATAACAATTCGAACCAGGTGGTACTATCGAGTGTTGCAAGAGGGATATGCTGGCCTAATTCCGAGTAGACCGTGGAAATTGTCACCAAGGCTCGATTCGATGGCAAATTCGACCCCGATATCGTGCTAGAAATAAGCAAGGTACCAAAATTGTATGACGGCTGGCGCGATGCATACTTGAAGAAATCCGATATTGACTACAGTGAGGATCAGAACCCCAGACTACGGGGGAACTATCGTACCCGTTCTCTAATACCGGCTTAACTGCGGAAATCAAACTTCAAGAAAGTATGCTGTCAATTGGATGCAAAAATTCCGGTTCAGCCTACTTGACGACTGGAATCATGAAGTCAAGAACCCGTGAATGCGTGGTATGTCGCGTAGACTCTCGTGATAGAGGATTCAGTAGGTTTGAATGACCGACACGGATAGAAGGACTCTTTCATGCCCGGGTGGTTCTCCTATAACAATGTATGTCATGTAGGACGCCTATGCCGACGTGTTTGAGGGAGGTTTTTGTCGCACCTTGGTTGCCGTCACGGATGGAGTGTACGATTTAGACGCGATTACGGTTGCGGTCGAAATTGGTGCACACGAACATCGTAGTAGTTCTTGTGGAAAGGGATATGGAAGTGAACCCTCAAATTTGATGGAGGCACTACAACAACCGACGCGCAGTAATTGAAAAATTTGGTACGAATATTTTGATTTTAGCGAAAACCTACGAAGTCAAGAAATCGGCCAATCGGCGTGAGATTTTTAGTTGGTATCGGGTGGGCAGCAACAGTGCTGAATGTGCACTCAGGCCTTTTTTAGCAAGAATACATAAATGCCATTTTCCTGATTCGATTCCAACAACTGGTGTCCGGTCTGTCTACACAGGGCTTCAAAATCCATAACTGATCCAGGGTCAGTCGAGAGGACTTCAAGAATTTGACCCGTTTCCATCTGTGAGATGGCTTTCTTTGCCTTCAGAATGGGCAGAGGGCAGTTGAGTCCTTTTGTATCTAGTACTTGATCCGGCATTTCAGTTTTCTTCGTCTGGATCACAATTTAGGGTTAAGTGTCGAAATGTCAAGACGGGTTGCATCCCACAAATCCGTCGGATTCCATTTTTGCTTCGTAAGGTGTGGCGATTTCGTTTCCCATGGTCAACTGGGGTTTGATTGAACCCCAATCATCTACTCGAATCTTTAGCAGCCATCCACCACTGTAAGGTTCGGAATTCGCAAGCCCCGGTGTAGAAACGATATCGCTGTTGACTTCAACCACTTCACCGCCGCTCAGCAATTTAGCGGGCCCGACCCATTTCCCAGATTCGATTGTAGCGCAACTCCTTCCAGGCTGAACTTTACGGCCTGCTCGCTTGGGTGTGATTGCCACTATTTGACCGGCCATTCCGGTCGCCACCGAAGTCATTCCCACAGTAATCGTATCGTCTTCGTTTTCTCGGTACCAGATATTGTTTTCAACGTCATAAAGCAGTTCGTCCGGCAATTCACATCCACGCACGTGGGTCATTGGTAACTACTCCCGTCAATGACTAGATTGTTGTGTTCTCAATGCTTTGGAAGAACAACAGAACTCTCCCAATTCTTGTGATTCCAATTTACCGCGAATGAAGAGAAGCAGATGCATAGCAACCATAGCGGAAAGGACAATTTTACTCCGATCTTCATTCAGTCGATATAAATTGATCTGATAAATGAGTTCCCTGCAAGTGTCACGACAAGCGTTAAAAGAGGGATCATTTCTTGCGCCTTGGCGATGAAGAGCCAACAAACGAAAACCTTCACGTTTTTCGTTGGTCGGCTTCAGTTCATGAGCAAATAGCCAGTTTTCCAAAATTTGTTCCGCTAGAGCAAGCACATGCTCGGCTGGCTCAGGCACAGCAGCCGGGTTGTGTTTCAGTGCTTCTATGCACTGTTCGATTTCAGCAAAGTCGGTCATGCCAGCCCCTTGTTTCGCAGCAGACGCAACGACTGTGAAACGTTTTCATGTATGCCGAGTTTACGAGTCGAGATTCCGAATGCAAGCCCAAGCAACTGCGTGAAATACAACATGACCGGACGAGTTTTTACATTGAGGGTTTCTTCGGCGCGAATCTGGTGCATTTCCAGTCCGCTATGGCAAGTTGGACACTCCGTTGCAATTACGTCGGCTCCACAAGCTTCGGCGGTCTGAAGAATATTGAGTACCAGGCGTGTTGATGTGTCGCAGTCAGACAAAGTGTGAGCACCTCCGCAGCACGCGGTTTTCAGCGGAAATTCTATGATTTCAGCACCAGCAGCTCTTAGCAAGTCATCCATGAAGTGCGGTTTCGTAGTCGATTCGCTTCCATTGCCTTGATCTTTTTCAGGAAAGATGTGTCGCGGCCGTGTATACATGCAACCGTAGTAGTTTGCGATTTTGAGTCCGCTTAGTGATTTTTTCACTCTTTTAGCGATATTTTCTTCGCCGATGGCGTGCTTGATCCAGTCAAGTGCATGAATCGTTTCTACATCTCCCGCTTGATATTCCGGCAAGCCAGATTTCTGTGACAGTTTCTTCAACGTTTTGCGAGTTTCTTCCCGGTGTGTCACATCATGCTCGGCTTTTTTGAGATTGTGATAGCATCCATTGCACGGTGCCATGACGACATCCAGACCCATACGATGCTTGGCAATTGACATGTTTCGAACCGACAGGAAATTCTGAATTTCCGGGTCTATATTTTTAACTTCCATCGCGCCGCAGCAATTCCAGTTTTCAATTTCTACAAGTTTCAATCCGAGTTTTTTTCCAATGCTCTTGGTAGATCGATTGTATGCATGTCCACTGCCTTCAAGCGCGCAGCCTGGATAGTAGGCAACGGTTTTCAGATCATCTCTCAATTTTTCGGTGTCACTCATGTTGAATCTTCCTGATTAACCTGCTGCATGACTTCATTTCTTTCCGCTTGACGCTGTTCAAGATACTCTTTGATTGTATCTTTGGACTTGCCCCAATCTCTGGTTTTCGGTCTGATCAATGTCGACAGTCCGAGCCGCGTGAGCAGTAGGATGGGCAACCCTTTGACCATGTTTTTTACCATCTGAATCAACCAGTTCTGCATCAAGGGTTGCGAGGTTCGAGCAAAGTAGTTTCGCACCAGTCGACCCTCTTCAATTTTTCCGGTTTCCAGAACCTGGTTGTAGAATTCCTCATCGAAGTGCTGAGAAGGTGATTTTTCAGTATGCCCCTTGGCTTCGAGCCAATGTGATAGCGCTTTCATAACTCCCTCCGGCTCTACGTCTCTAGGGCAGACATGGGTGCATCGGTGGCAGGAGACGCACTGCCAGATAATATCTTTGTCTCGCAGCAGTTCCTGTTCCATTCCCAATCGGACCAGATAAATCCAGTATCGGGGATTGAAGTCAGGGTTGATCGCATTCACTGGGCAGGAATTGGTACAGGCACCGCACTGCCAGCACCGATGGATAAAGCTCCCCCCTGGGAAAGCGGCAACCTCGGTTTCGAGCTTCTCGTTATAGTCATTGACGATTCGCGATTCAATAAAGGTGCTCCACGATCCGGATACATCAACGCCATCGATTTCCAGACTGTCGTGCTGGCGCAGATTCTCTGGGCGGATGAGTGATGTTTCGTGAATAGGCATTTTGCGCTTCGCTTTCGACTAGTGTGTAACCGCGTCAATCATGCCGGAAAGAGAATAACGTTTTCCGTTCGGCAGCAACAATCGAGTCTTGCCGCTATCTATGAGCGCTGAATCCAGTCCCAGCATTCGTAGCGCATAACCAAATGGAGAGTTGTAAAAACTGAAGTCAGTTTTTAGGAAACTTCCCCCTTGGGAGTCGATGTACTGGCTGTACAGCCATGCGAACAGTAAATCAATTATGAAGTTATGATTTGCGAATACACCCAAATCTTCAAGAAAATTATGGAGTTCACGCCGAAGTTCGAGGTGCATTTGAATGCCGTCCGGAATGTCGAGATAATTCGATTGTTTTTCCGAGAACCAGATTTCCCGTAAAACACCGGTATTTGCCCGGTAATCCCAAACCCAGCGAGTCATAAGCGGAAACGAATCAGGGTCACGATAATGCAGAATCTCAGCTGCAAAATCTCGCAGCCATCGGTTTTTCTTTTCTGTTGCCAGACTGGTTGTAAATTGCTCTATTCGAGCGTCTGCAGTTTCTACCGAAACCTCTTGCAGCAGTTGATGGATGGATTTTTTTAAATACTCAAAATCTCGAACTTTGAGTATGGACTGCAACCTTCGTCGTACTGTCGGCATGAATGCACAGGAATCGAGGATCTCAGATTCGAGCAGAGTATCTCCCTCGTCTGCAAACGTACGCTGGAAAAGCAGAGATTTACCGGTAAGTCCTTCAACAATGACTTCAATACCGCCCAGTTTTTCAGCGCATTGCACCAAGGAATCGAATGCAGTACGAAGGATTCTGCCGTCCAGATCTAGTACCGGCGCGACAGTTGGTTGATTTGCAGTAAGAGCCATTCCGTGATTTGGTTTCTGTACGCTTGCCATCGTCGCTGTATGAGAGGAAGCCAGCAATGTGAATCAGGCGGCATCCGCAGCAGTGCCTAAGGCTGCCATTGCCGCTGCCTGTCCCTGGGCGATGGAATCGTCAATTGTCTCCGGGCCGACAGCTGCACCCGCAGCATAAATCCCGGGTCGTGAAGTGCCGACCACTGAATCGTAAGACGATTCCCGCTTTATATGCCCATGAGGTTCCAATTCAACACCGAACACGGACGAAATTTCTGGGTTTTCAATATTCGGGTCCATTCCAATTGCATGAACGACGAGATCAAATGGAATTGAAATCGGTCGTTTGACCAGTGTGTCTTCACCTTTTAACAGTATCCGGTTTCCATCGAACGTCACTTCGGCTATTCTCGCCTTGATGTATTTGACCTTGAATTCTTCCTGACTGCGCCAGTAGTACTGGCCTTCAGACAAGCCGTACGTACGAATATCCATATAGTAGATATAGACGCTGCAATTTGGAAGTTCTTCCCGAATTTCCATCGCGAGATTGGCAGACACGGTACAACAAATTTTTGAGCACCATTCGCGCCCAATTTGTCGGTCGCGCGAACCAACGCAAAGAAGAAACGCCACACGATCTGGTTTTCGTCCGTCCGAAAGGCAGCGCACGCCACTTCCCGACGAGATCATCTGCTCGACCTGAGTAGTTGTAACGACATCAGGGTGAGATCCGAATCCCCATTCAGGTTTATTAACCGAATCGAAATGTGTAAAGCCAGTGGCCAGCACGACAGATGACGCGGAGATCTCCGATCCGTCGGAAACTATTGCTTTAAAATCGCCTGGACCTCCCGAAAACCCGGTAATTCTCGACGAAGTTCGCACGTCGACATTGCTGGCGTTTTCAACTGCCGCCACCATGCGCCCGATCGCCTCGCTGGCCCATTCACCGGACGGGACAAGGCGAGCATATCCAGAGATGATCGGCGCGCCACCGAGTATCTCTTCTTTCTCTATGAGGGTGACTTTTCTACCGATAATTGCGAGAGATCGAGCGGCTGACAAACCCGCCGGTCCACCACCGACTACCAGTACGCTCTGATTCACACCCGAGCCACGTATCCGGGTCCGGAAGTGATCGCTCGTCGAGGATCGTAGAGGGTGTCAGATTTTCCTGCTGCGACTTCCGTGAGGTAACTCTCGAACTCAACTTTCGCCTGTTCCCAGTCGATGCCGAGTTTTTCAAGAAGTGGTTCAAATGCGGAAGCGTGCCAGTGTAGTTGATTGATTTTGTAGGGGTGCGCTCCACAAAGTAGTGCTGCCAGTTGACAATCTGCCAGAATCGGAAGTTGATACTGCTTGCCGACCGCCTTCCCAATCCATTGGTTCTTATCCAGTGTAGTGATGCAGCCAGTGTCGTGCCCGACCATCACATCGGCTCGCGCCTCTTCTACGGCTACTTTAATTTTTCTGTCAATCGCAAATGATCGGGTGAATTCCCGTTCTGAAATGATGTGGCGAAATCCAAACCCGCAACAGTCGTACCAGGTTGAATAATCGATAACGTTAGCACCCATTGCTTGTACCAGTCCTGTCGAAACCGCAACGCGGTTGCCATCGAGCACTTCATCATCATAAATTACGTCTTCTGGAACCATCTTGTAGACATGACATGCTGGATGTATGACTGCACGTACATGAGATGCGTCAATGATCTGTCGTGACTGAATCTGATGTCGCATCACGTGCAGCCACTCCGAATAATGAACAATCTCTTCGGGAATCAGGATTTTGCCGTCTACCAGTCGACCAATTTTGGCAAGAATTTTTTTAACCTGTTCTCGAAGCTCGGCAGACTTTAGGAGAAACTGCCGCATTTCTTTGTAGTTTCCAAATGACGTCCCACAATGTACCAGCGGGAAGTAGTATGCAGGGTCCAATCCTTCAGCCTGTGACGCAACATAGGCCTGGTGGAAATTCCTCAAGAATACGGCGGCCAGGCTTACAACGTTACCTATGCCGGAGCCGTGATAATTCCACGCGGTGCAGGAGGTCTGATCCGTTTCATCCAGATACGTCGTTCCTTGTTCATTCATCAGCCACAGAAGTGAAGTCGGGTAGCCCGGAATGTTGCCACACTGACCGCAAGACTTGTGATGCCAGAGACGGTTGGTAGGAATTTTCTTGTCCCAGCCGTACAATGTTTTGGTCATGACCGGTTCATGTCCGTCATTAACTCGATGCACGACAATCTCACCGTCTTTTTCGAGTTGCCACATGATGTCTCGCACGTCTTCGACATGCTTGCGGGTGGTGAGCATAGAGCGTTTGTCGATTTTTGCTTCAACCCACTGAGTGGCAGTTTTAGCATCATCCGGATTCAGGTTGGAGTCTTTCCACTCTGACCCATGTCCGGTAAATCTTTCGTCTGCATGCTGATTTCCAAATGGAACCTGAATGCTCATATTAACTTTCCTCTAATCGTAGTAGCGTTGTGTTTAGTCATCTTCTTCCTGCTCGTCCAGCCAGTCTTCGTACTCTTCCCGTTTCTCCTCCATGATATCTACGATGACATCAAACAGATTTTCGTCAATCGTCTCCAGTTGATCCATGACGCCGGAGTCTTCCCAGATTGTGTACAGCTCAATGGAAGTTTTCAGGTTCACCTCCCAAGCCGTTGCTGTTGTATGCATGGTTGGCATCGGAATCGCCTTGCGCAGCAAATCCAACGGTGCATCAATCTTGCTGATATTCGGGCCCCAGTCAGGGAAATGGTCGGGAGTGATCATATTGGGTGCCAGTTGGTTGCCGGTAGAAATCAATTTCAGCATGACGCGGGAGAACGGTCTTAGCACGTCCTTGGCTGATTGCAATCCGTGCTTAATTGCAGTTTCGCGCATGATGCTGACCAATCCGCCAGGAGAATTACTGAAAGGACACCGAGCCGCACAGGTATAGCACTGCACACAAGCCCAGATTTTTTCCTGCATGGCATCGTAGATTCCTTCCAAGTTTTCGGTCCACAGCAATTGAACGATTTCGCGGGGGGAGTAGTCGAAGTAGTGAGCTGAGGGACAGGTTGCAGTACAAATCCCGCAATTCAGGCAGCCGTTGAGTTCATGGTCATACAGAGGGTGTGCGCAAATATCTGCAAATATCTCTTCAAGCGTATCCTGACTGACCTCAGGTTCACTCGATAGCGGGTCACCGATTGTCATTGCTGCGGCAGTCATGGCATCAAATCTTAGTAGCTGAGTACCCTAGTATTGTCATCTTCCATAACCTGCTCAATGACATAGGCGCCACCGACTATGCCTTCGCACTCCGGAATCAGATCGTCTACGGTCATGTCGAAAAGGTCCAAATTCGGTGAGCAGCAGAAAAATTTCACGCCGGCTTCATGAGCGTCTTTAATGAAATCATAAACCGATTTTTCAGACCCCTGTTTGATATACAGCGTTTCCGCGACACCTTTTTTCATCAATTTACCTGCTGTTGCAGTACAGATTACTTCAACTTCATACTCCATTGCGGCTGCCACTGTCGCCTGAAATATCGGGGCGCCCAACTCCTCACCATTGGATGGGTCAGAGTTGACCATCATGATTACCAATCTTTCAGCCATGGAATTGAACCTCCGCTTCGCTGCACTCAGTAAAATTGGTTGATTACCACTATATTAGCAAATTCTAATATAAGGAATTTGTGTTTTTGAGGTTGTTTTCATAGGCAGCGACATCTCAAAGAACTGTACATGAAGTTGTCATCCGTCAAAGCCACCGAAGTGTTTGATTCTTAGTGAATTTCTTGATCTCACTGCATCCATCCAGTCATCTGAATCAGCCCTGTCATAATTAAAACCAGAGAATCTTCCAGTCTTTTCTGACATGCCCGCACCGCACTTAGAGCTGTTGCATCCTGTATAGCGTATTCTGGTATCTGCACAAATGAATCTTCAATCATTGCAGTTTTTATTCCCGGGTGTCCAATAAAGCCGAAACAATTTCCAAAAATCTGAAATAATGCGGGGCGACCTGAACTCATCTCCGACAGCACTTCGGCCTCAGAAGGGATGCTTGGAAAGTCACGCATGTAGATGACGAGCGGGTATTCATCCGGAAGATAATCATTCAGTGCGTTGTCTTGCGTTTTGTATGCAGTTTCGACGGTAAACGCAAGATCTTCACCCTTCGCACTTGCTCCCGCAGCGAGTGCCAGTAGCTGTGTTCCCGCTCCAAATCCAATGACCGGTATTTGGTCCTTCAGACAAGATTCTATCGCAGCTATTCTTTGCATAAGGTGCGGCAACTGGGGTTTGCTGACAGTTCCATAGGGTGCTGCCCCAAGAACAATAAGACCGTCTTTCGGGAGTTCCAAACTGTGTTGCCAGTTGTTGTCATGATTGGGCCGGACGTATCGAAAACGGATATTCCTGCCTTCCAGGTGGTCTTCGACCAACCCAAGGTGTTCCCAATCCGTATTTTGCAGAACTGTGACGGTGCGCATTGACGGTCCGTAGAGTAAATTTTGAACTTAGTTACAGCGCTTGACTGGATGATATTTTTGGGAGCGGGTTGAATGCAGTCTATCGATATCGAGTTTTATGCACGATGACGATTTCCACTGAAATATATTGCAGGAGTCAGTCGATATTTCACACCTTCAGATCAAGCTCAGGTGGCTCAATCGTTCCGCATAATCGTTATTGCGCTGCAGTTGCTTCCCGTAGAGAGACTGGAAGGTTGAAACGCACGTTTTCCGATATTCCACCCATGGTGGAGATTTCCAATTCGTCATACTCTCGAAGTTTTTCGATCAGGTCTTGCACAAGCTCTTCTGGGGTGGAAGCACCGGCAGTGATGCCGATGGTATTCTTTCCGAGAATCCACTCCGGGTCGATCTTGGAAGGATCCTCAACCAGGTAACTGGGTATGCCGCTATCGTTGCTTACCTCACACAATCGATTGGAATTTGAACTGTTCTGGGCTCCCACTACAAGCATCAATTCTACCTGTGCGGCCAATGCGCGCACGGCAGCTTGTCGATTTTGGGTTGCATAGCAGATATCTTTGATATCCGGTCCTGCAATATTCGGGAACCTCTTGTGCAACGCCTGAATAATGTCTCGGGTGTCATCAACAGACAGCGTGGTCTGGGTGACATAGGCGACTTTTTCAGGATTGCGTACTTGTAGCCTTTCTACGTCTTCTACTTCGCTTACCAGATGAACCATTCCTGGAATCTGACCCAAAGTACCCTCCACTTCAGGATGATTTTCGTGGCCAATCAGAACGACTTCGTAGCCCTTGATTGCATAGCGCTGTCCTTCTTTGTGTACCTTTGAAACGAGCGGGCAGGTAGCATCAAGTGGTTTCAAGCCGCGGGCTGATGCATCTTTTTCTACTTTCTGTGATACCCCGTGAGCACTGAACACAGTGATCGCCCCAGTAGGAACCTGCTCAATTTGCTCGACAAAGCGAACACCTTTCGCTTTTAGATTTTCCACCACACGCCGGTTGTGGACGATTTCGTGACGAACATAGACTGGAGGGCCGTACTGCTTCAATGCTGCCTCGACGATTTCGATGGCACGTTCGACTCCTGCACAAAATCCACGCGGTTGAGCCAAAATAACTCGCACTGTTCTCTACCTGTTTGTGATCAACCGAAACTTGTTTGTTGCGGTTGTCAAACTATACCACCAGACTGCCAACCTGTCAATTTTGTCCTAGCGAATCAGCTAGTAACAAAGTGTGCTGAAAATGGGTTTGTTAGGAAGGTACTCGGTTTTGTCAGTCGGTCTTCTCCGTAGCGGTAAGACTACGACTGAAACACTTGAAGAGGAATTTGAGTACGATGTTGGAGCGTGCTAGAACACTTGCGGTGACAACCACTACCCATACGCTATAGCGAGAAATTTTAACTTCCTGTCGGGCTGAAAAATTCGGATTTTCTCGAATTTTGCGCAGCGTTAGAACAGCCATCCCCAGTGCCATCAGACAGTGCCGACGTATGCCGGTCTCACGACTTGGAATGATAAGAGTGTAGTGTAGAGCATTCGTGAGATGAGCGCTTGCGATGGCAACCAGTTCAAGCATTGCCTCTGCGAAGCCAAGGCTATCCTGACCAGGTCGCATGTTGCGAATTTCAAAGCCAGCCTTGAGAAATATATCTCGCGGCAACCAGCAAGCGCCACGATTCCGGTCATCCCAAATGTCCATCAATATATTGGTCATCTGCAGTCCCTGTCCGAACGAAACAGAAAGTTCAAGCAGTTCGTCACGCCTGTCATGCATTTCAGCGCAGTACTCACAGAATAATTCTGTGAGCATCTCGCCAACTACACCCGCTACGTGATAACAGTAGCGCCCGAGGTGAGGCAGATCGTTCAAACCGTCAAGTGTCGCATTCTGCTGAAACTCTGTCATTCCACGTGACATGATTCTCACGCAGCGTTCAAGAGCGCTTACCTGTACATCATTGAAACCTCGGGTTATTCGAATGACACGAGGTGTATTGGCAATCAGATCATGTTCACGTTCAGTGGTCGACGACGAGAGCACTTTTCCAAGGTCTCGCGCAAAAGTCTCCGACAGTTGACGGCCGGATACGATATTGACGAAACATTCTGAGAACTTGTGCTTTTGATCGAAACTGAGTGCTGGTTCATCTTCGATGGTATCTGCAATTCGGCACAACAGGTAGGCATTGCCAACAACGTCGCGCAATGGTTTTGGCAGTTGTGGAATGGTTAGAGCGAATGTACGGGAAACACCCTGCAGAATTTGCTCTTGGTAAGCGAAATCTTCGCTATTCGCACATTCAGAAGCGGGTGTTGTCATATTTAGCTTGGCGCCGCTTAGTCACCTGATTGGAAATCAATTCTCGCTATTTTATGCTGTACTTGGTCCATAAGAGAAATAACTGTCTGAATTCACTCTTTTCTAGAATGTTTTACAGCTATAAAATTCTTGTAACATATAGATACTGCACTGGTGCGACATGAGAAATAGTTTAATCTGTATTAAAAGGATAGAAATTCTCAAGCAAATTAGGCCAGGAAATGGATTTTTGTAACCTCAACACGGAATTAGATTGTGGATGATCTGGTTGGAATCCCGGTACTTTCCGGATTCTTTCTAGCGGCAGTGGTTATGGGTATAGCAATCAGCCGCACTAATTTTTGTACGATGGGTGCAGTTTCCGATTGGGTAAATCTGAGAGATTTCGGCAGACTGGGTGCTTGGATGCTGGCGATTGTCGTAACCATGCTGTCAGTTTCTATACTTGAAGTTTCATCAATCTTTGAATTAGACGGATCGCGGCCGCCGTATCGTTCACCAACCTTTGCTTGGCTAAGATATCTGCTGGGAGGCCTGATGTTCGGCGTCGGTATGACTCTGGCAGGTGGATGTGTCAGCAAGAATCTAGTGCGATTCGGCGGCGGTAATCTCAAATCATTTGTTACGCTTATTGTTGCAGCCATTTTCGCTTATCTCATGACGAAAACTGTATTTTTTGAAATTGCGTTTTACAACTGGATTCATCCTCTCTCAATCGATTTGACTCCATTCGACATACAGACTCAAGACATTGGGTCGATCATGGCTGCATTGATTCCTTCAATTGATGCTGGTGTATTTCGCATTGTCACAGCCATTGCGGTTTCAGTTTTAGTTGTCTGGTTTATTGTAAAAACTCGTGGAATCCGCAACAATCTTGCCAATATTAGTGCGGGTTTGATTATTGGCGGTGCTGTTACTGTCGGTTGGTATTTGACTGCCGGTCCAGCGGGCATGGAATGGGCTGAAGCAGCGGAGTTTGTTGACAATCCACCGGTCGGTGTCGGAGTGCAATCCTTTACGTTCGTCAATCCACTCGGTGAATTCATCAGTCTGTTTCTTGATCTCGGCAATTTTTCGATATTGGTCACAGCCGGGATGCTTGCGGCAGTGGGTCTTGTAGCGGGGTCGTTTGTAGATGTACTCGTGAGTAGACAGTTCAGATTGTCCTGGTTTGCCTCTTTTCGGGATTTTGTTGTAAACGCGGTTGGCGGTATTTTGATGGGCATCGGCGGAGTGCTGGCACTTGGTTGTACTATCGGTCAGGGAATTAGCGGACTGTCGACACTGGCAGTTGGTTCATTGATTGTATTGGTTGCAATTATTTTCAGCAGCGCGGTAACTTTGAAAGTCCAGTATTACAAACTGGCCTACGAAGACGCGAGTTTTGTCGATGCGTTATTTAGCGGACTGGTCGATGTGAGAATTCTGCCTTCTTCCATGCGCCGTCTGGAATCACTATAGACATTCTGAAGGAGTGAAATAATGCCGGATCATTCAGCATGGCTGCCGTCAGATAGAGTTTATGATGGAAATTCGTATTTATGGATAAAGGATGACTTGGAAAACGGTAGATTACTGGTCGGTATCGGCTTTCCGACCATCGAATCACTCGGAGAGCTAGCCTATTTGACTCTATCTGGTCCTGGAACGCAGGTGAAACGAGGTGCCTCCATTGGGTCAATGGAGGCGGCAAAGATGACCGGCGAGATTGTCAGTCCAGTGAGCGGCACTATCGTCGAGCGAAATGACGCGGTGCTTGAAGATCCTCGAAAGATAAATCTTGATCCCTACGGAAAAGGCTGGTTGTTAGCGATTGTGCCTGATTCCTGGAATTTGGAGAAAGCGGAATTGCATGATGCTTCAAGTCTGTATGAATTGCTTCCGGATGATCTTCGCGGTCCGCAAACTGTTCACTAAGTTGAATCAGTGAAGTGGCGATACTTGGTCGATGGGGCAGTCGGCCACGATCAAGGACTCTCGGTTGATGATGGGCTTGCCCAATCCGCAACGCAACGTAAAGGGGTCACTCTCAGACTTTACACCTATCGTCCGTGCGTGCTTGTCGGCAGGTTTCAGCATGTCGCCGATGAAGTGAATATTGAAAGGTGTAATGAGATGCAGATTCCCGTTAACCGAAGGCCGACGGGTGGCGGTTCCATCATCATGGGGCCGGATCAATTGGGCATTGCGCTGGTGGTTCCACACGGCATTGAACGATTTTCCGCAAATTCCTCTCAGCTGATGTCCGAGTGCGCTAAAGGAATCATCAAAGCGCTTCAGAATCTAGGAATACATGCTGAGTTCCACGGAAAAAATGATTTGGTTGTGAGCGGGCGAAAAATTGCCGGAATGGGACTCTATCACGCAAGTGGTGGTGGAACATTGTTTCACGCTTCATTGCTGCTGGATATTGACGTTCAATATATGATTGAGGTACTTCGTACTCCTTTCGAGAAGTTGGTTGATAAAGGGTTTGAAATCATTTCCGGACGCATCAGCTCGGTTTGTTCAGAAATTGGAAGCACTTTGTCAATGCCTGATCTAGTCAAGATAGTTAAAGCCGGTTATGAAGAAGAGTTTTCTGCTGTGCTGGAATCTACAACTATGGATGCGGAAGAACGAACAATGACTGAACAGCTTTACAAAGAGCGCTACTCTACAAATCAGTGGGTATTTGAGGAAACTTCGCGAGTTCGAGATAGTGTTGGGCGTAGTCGGGTGCACACTGCAGGTGGAACACTGGATGTACGAGCAATTGTTGCAGGGCAGGTGGTCAAATCGGTTTTTTTAAATGGCGACTTTATTACGTCGGATAATGCAATTTTTGATCTGGAGGGGAGTCTTCGATGGCATGTGCGGGATTCCGATGTCGTGTTCGATACAATCTACAAATCATTTGAGCGCAACTGCGAGGCTTGGAATCAGGTGTCCGTAATGGATATCACGAATGCAGTGATGGGAGCTATCGATCAGTCGGATGTCGGATCGCCGGCGGAGTCTCCTGGTACCTGCTTTGCTCATAGGAGCGTCGAAATTGTCTGAGGCTGTAAATTTTGTAGATGATCGATTGCCGGATTACCTTGCGGATTCCAGAGGCTTGAATCTACGAAGAAAATATTTCGATAATCGAATTGTTTTTCATGCGCCAGGTCTCAAAAAGTATGAGACGTCCGAATATAACGATCACAATGCATCCGAATTCGTCGCGCTCAGTGTGACAGGTGAAGCTTGTGCGCTGAACTGTGAACATTGTAAAACCAGTGTATTGCGAGGAATGCAGGACTTAAGCTCCACCAGAAAGTCTCTTTACGAGATGTGTTCTGAATTGCATGATCGAGGTGCCCGAGGAGTCTTGATTTCCGGTGGTAGCGATCGGCAGGGCAGAGTGCCGCTTAAGAAACACATTCCAGACATGATCAGAATTCGTCATCAGCTGGGCATGATCATTCGGGTTCACCCCGGCCTTCCGGACGAGGAGACCTGCTCAGGATTGGCAGATGCTGATATTGATGGAGCGATGGTTGACATTATCGGACATGATGAGACGATTCGCGAGGTCTATCATTTGCAGACTGACATCAGTGAATATGATGCGGTACTGGAGCGTTTGGATCGATATGGCGTTCCATGCGTTCCGCATATTATCATGGGACTTCACTACGGAAAGATGCTTGGCGAAGTGCCTGCATTGGAAATAATTAGCCGACACGATTTAAAGCTTCTTGTTCTCGTTATTCTGATGCCTCTTTCCGGCACTCCCATGTCCGCAGTGCAACCACCACCACTCAGGGAAATCGTGGAATTTTTTGCATTGGCACGTCAAACACTGCCTCACAAACCGGTCATGCTGGGATGTGCTCGCCCGCTCGGGAATTACAAGATGAAGATTGATCGGGCAGCGGTCGATGCCGGATTGAATGGCATTGCATATCCAGCTGAAGGGGTTGTCGACTATGCACGAAAAAAGGGGTTGACACCTGAATTTGTCAATGCCTGCTGCGGGGTAAACTGGTAAATCTCTTGGAAAAATAAAAATTCGTTATGGCTACAACAGGAATTCCAACCAAGCTGCAAAATCAGCACTACCAAATCAGTCCAGACTTCGTACGAATTAGTATAGCTGCGGCAATAGAACTTGGCTTGACGCCAGGCAAAATCAATGGATGCAGTTGCAACTGTATCAATCTATTGCAGAACTATCCTCAAGGGTGTGCGGCAAACTGTTCCTATTGTGGTCTCGCCCGAGAACGCCCTGGTGTGGCGGAGGAGAATAGTTTCATTCGAGTCGACTGGCCTTTGTTTGAGACCGATCTGGTAGCTGAAAAAATTGCTGAAAAGGAATTGCAGTACACGGTTGGCAGGGTTTGTATTGCTCAGGTGCAGGATCATCGCGCGACTGAAGACCTGATCGACATGGCTGCGCGAGTACATTCTGCCGCGCCCGCAGTGCCGATCTCCGCCCTTGTCACAGCAACGCTTCTTGACGAAGAGAATCTGTATCAAATCAAGGAATCAGGTGTGGACATAATTGGTGTGGGGCTAGATGCTGTATCCGAAGATTTGTTCTTACGCACCCGGGGCAAGCTCGCAAAGAGCCCTCATCGTTGGGATCAGCATTGGGAAATTATTCGAGCTGCACGTCGAATCTACGGTGCCATGAGAGTAAACTGCCATCTCCTCGTTGGGATTGGCGAAACCGACAAAGAAATGTTCGACATGATCTTTCAATTGAAGACGGAGCAAATTGCTGGATACCTGTTTTCTTTCAATCCGGAACCCGGAACCCAGATGCAAGATGTACCGCGCGCGCCTTTGGTACGGTGGAGACGGATTCAGTATGTCAAGAACCTCATCGAAGAACATGATCTGCCGCCCGAATCATTGGAATTCAATGCGCAGGGCGATCTGGTCGGGCTTCACACGCCGGAACCTTCAGCGAGGGTGGGATTGGATAGCGGCATTGCATTTATGACGAATGGATGTCCGGACCGGAATGGTGTGATGGCATGCAATCGTCCTTATGGCTCATATCGTCCAGGAGAAGATTACAGGGATTATCCGTTCCTGCCGGACCAAAATGAGCTTAGAACAATTTCGGAACAAACACAACTTGAGGAGATTCAGTCGACGTAGGTTGGTAGATAATTCCTGCCTCAGGGACAACCGATTGGTATATTTGACAGGACCTCAATTCGGATTGAGATCAATTGGCAAAATAGTACAAATCTTCACGGCTTGAGTCTTCTTCCTGCTCAATGAAGCCGAAGCAGGAACTCAAATTCAACCGAACTCTCTAATTTTCTAACTGTATATCTTGAATTTGATAGGATTAGGCTAGATCAACTTCTTATCACCAATCGGATTTGATCCTAATTCATCGTACAGTCAGTTTTTCGTTCGTTTTTTCCATGTGCAAATTTGTATATTAAATTTTAGAACCTATTGCGGATAGACTCCTGCCTTCAAACTTGAGCGTGTAAATTTATTGGCAAAGGAAGGGTGAGTATTTTGAACAAAAAAAAGATTGTGTAGCTTGTGTTGATTACCTTTAGCCTGACTTTTCCGGCTGTTCAGATGGATTCAAAGGCTCATTCAGAAACTGTAATGAATGAAATGGATGGGACCTACCTTAAGAGGCACAAATTCATGGAAAACCTTGGGAGACGCATGAAAGCCTTCTCGAACTTCATGAAACGCGGTGACGGGAATCCATTGGAACTGGCTGCAATGGCTGGTGAAATCACGGTGGAAGCCCCCAAAATTCCCGATCTGTTTCCAGAACACACTGGAATGAAGGAGAATGAGGATAGCGAAGCAAAACCGGAAATCTGGCAAAATTGGGATGACTTCGTCGCGGCCACCAACAGGCTGGCGGATTAGGCTACAGCGCTAGAAGTTGTCTTTGAATCCGGTGACCTTGGTGAGATTGGCGCAAGAATCAAAGCACTGGGTGACGAAGGATGCGGCGGCTGCCACAAGAAGTTCCGTCAGAAAAAAGAATGACAGGTCTAACCGTGCAGCTCGAATATTCAGATGATGACAATTGCTCGATCAGTGCGATGAATGTAGCTTTTCATGGTGATGTAAGAATGAGTGAGTGTACACTTCATTCTGAGGAATTTGCCTGAAATTAATTTGTGCCCGTCGCGATTTATCATCGGCATAGGCAGTTGGGGCGTTATCGCTGTACCAATCCGAGGTAAGCTTCAACCACCGCATCATCCTCAGCTGCCTCCGAGCCGGAGCCCGTCCAAACGATATGCCCTGTCTCAAGCACCGCAATTTTGTCGGCAGTCTGGAGTACCCGTTCGGTACTTTGCTCTACCAGCAAAATTGCTAAATTTTGTTTTCGTAGTTCCTCTAGTACGCGATAGCATTCATCGGTTACGATAGGCATTAAACCGAGCGATAGTTCATCAATCAGAAGAACGGACGGTTCAGCCATCATGGCTCTTCCAATTGCGAGCATCTGCTGCTCACCACCTGACAGCGAGCCTGCAAGTTGTCGTTGACGGTCGGCAATTCGCGGGAAAGTATCAAAGACTCGTTCACGGTTACGACTCAACCCCATCTTATCTTGAAGAGTACCGCCAACGGTGAGATTCTCGTCGACAGAAAGATTCGAAAATATGCGACGCCCTTCTGGGACAAGTGCGATACCGTGTTTTGCGCGTGCATGTATTGGCAAATTAGTGATATCTTGCTCATTCAGATGTACGCGACCACCGACTACTGGAATAATCCCTGCTAAAGCCATGATTGTCGCTGTTTTCCCTGCTCCATTCGCACCGATGAGGCCAAATATTTCCCCTGATTTGATGTTGAAAGAAATTCCATCGACGACAATCAGGTCTCCATAACCGCAGGTTAGTTCAGTTACATTCAACATCAAGATGTCCCTCTGCCAAGGTATGCCTGTCGGAGTTCCGGACTTGCCATTACCTGATCTGTTGATCCTTGCAAGAGGCGATGTCCGTTGTTCTGAACGTAAATTTCTGGACATATTCGTGTGATTTCTCGAATATTGTGTTCAATTATCAAAACACTGCACTGATGGGTCACTAGTGAGGAGATTAAGTCGGCAACCCCTTCAGCTTCTTTTTGGTTGAGACCCGCTAGTGGCTCATCAAGAAGCAGAAGTTGAGGTTTCAGTGCTAACGCTCGGGCGATTTCAAGTCTCTTGATGTACCCGAGCGGCAATTGACTTGGCATTGAACTAGCTACGTCTCCCAACCCTACAAATTCCAACAACTCCCTGGATTTCTCCCGTTCCTTGGTGCGGTCAGATTTCAGAAATGCCTTGAGAGGATTCCCCGTGTTCTGCAATCCAGCAGCTAACGCAACATTGTCCGTGAGTGAAAGAGACTTTAGCGGCCGCACGATTTGCTGAGCCAATGCCAATCCGAATCGAACTCTTAGATGGATCGGCCATCGGGTTAAATCTTTTCCACGAAAGATTACCCTGCCTTTCTGTGGCCGCAGAATTCCCGTGATAATGTGCATTAGTGTTGTTTTGCCCGCACCGTTTGGTCCGATGAAACCTAATAATTGGTTTTCTCGAACCGTGAGTGACACATGTTCAACTGCAACTACTCCACCGAAATGCATGGAGACATTCTCAACGGACAAGAGTGTCATTTATCGAACCATCTCGACTGAATCATACGTGCAAGTCCAGCTATTCCTTCCGGCGCAAATCGCATTGTGGAAAACACCAATACTCCATAGATCAACAGTTTGTAGTCATCTACGAACTGAAGCCACAATGGCATAACCGAAAGCACTCCCGCAGCAAACACGACTCCCCAAATTGACCCGATCCCACCAACGATCACCATGGCGAGAACCGTAACCGATTCAACGAATCCGAAACTGTCTGGACCGATGAACCGAATGTGATGTGCGTAGAGCGCACCTGCAACTCCTGCTGTCGCAGTTCCTATCACAAATGCAAACAGTTTGAATCTTGGCACGTTAATTCCAAGAATCCGCGCAGTATCTTCATCATCCGCAATGGATTCGAAAGCAAATCCCATCCATGAACGACGTATATGTACCAGCAACAGAATGAACAGGATTGTACACACAAGCGAGAGAGCGAGAATTCCGGGGCGACCAAATGCCACAGACGGAATTCCCGAAATTCCGATTTCGCCTCCCAAAGCGTCTTGTTTTCTCACCAACCCGACAAATAAGAATCCCACCCCCATGGTGGTAATCGCTAAAAAATCGTGACGAACTCTGAGTGAAGCGATTCCGACAAGAATTCCAATCAATCCAGCCATTAAGGCGGCTGGAATGAGTGCGAACACAAGTGATAAGCCTGCTTTCGTTAAGAATGCCGCGGTGTAGGCACCAATTCCAAAAAACGCTGCATGTCCGAGGCTGACTTGACCGCAAAAGCCGGTGATCAAATTAAGAGACAGCGCGAACAGGATCGCGATAGACATGCTGGTGAGGACTGTAATTTCGTAGGCCACCGGCTTATGTCCTGTTTAGAAGACCCTGCGGACGAAGCATGAGAACAAATATTAAAAAAGCAAACGCGATCGCGTCGCGGTCTAGAACGTGTCCGAAATAAACGGTTCCAAAACTCTCGATGATCCCCAATGCTAAAGCAGCGAATAGTGTACCTTGTACCGAACCCAACCCTCCCAGCACGATGATAGCCAGTGCCTTATACGCGGGAACAGCGCCCATTGTTGGTTCAACAAGATTATTCAATAGTGCCACCATGACTCCTGCGAGGGCGGCAAGCGCGGAACCAACAAAGAAATTCAGATATCTCACACTTTCGATTTTGATTCCAAAACTTGCCGCCATTTCAGCGTCTGAAACAGTTGCACGCCAAGCAACGCCTGTGCGGGTAGATGTAGCGAGCCAGCCCAAAAAAACAATCAATACAACAGAGAGAACCAATACTAGAACCCGAGCTTGTGAAAGATAAATTCCAGAAAACAATTCAATCTGATGTTGCAAAGGTGGACTGGTGAACGACATGCTGTATGCACCGAATATGATCCGAAATACTTCTTCAGCAGCAATAAATATTCCAATGGATGCAATCAATGCCACCAGAGGAGGTTTGTCAAGTAACGGCTTGTAAGCTAAACGATACACACCGATGCCAACAAATCCAACAACTACCATGGAGAGGACCATCGCCAGCAAGATACTGCCGGTCTCGTTTGTTACGATTACACCAATGTATGCACCGAGCGTGAACAAGGCGGCATGCGCCACATGTAAAATTCGGAGCAATCCGTAGACCAGTGTTAAGCCCAGAGCAATTAGCGCGTATATTGCTCCTTGAATCAGCCCCTGAATGGTTAATTCAAGTAACAGCATGAGTCGTTGGCACAATCCGTTATCGAAAACGAAAAAAGCGACTTGTTCGATTTACTCTGCAGGTGGCGCCAGTAGTACTGGATCGGAAATTACAGCGTAGTGACGCCACATCCCATCTTTTACCACTTGAACCTGAACATCTTTCTTCACTTCACCAAGTGCATTGAACGCAATGTGGCCAGTCGATGCATCCACGTTGGCTGAAGCGATGGCATCACGCAGTGCGGCAGAACTGTCATCGCTCGCACGGCCGAGTGCGTCAGCTAGAACCAATACTGCAGTATGTGCGGAAGCCGCAACCATGTCTGTCGGATATTCGGCTTTTGCTTCAAAGTCTTTGATGAAATTTTGTGCAACCGGCTCAGATGAATCACGGTCGAGGGAAGTTGTGATAATGACACCTTCTGCATCAGGGCCGGCAATTTCGATGAATTTCTGACTGTCATAGCCCTCCTGACCAATGATCGGTACGGAAATGCCTGCCGCGCGCAGCTGTCGTACCAGGGGACCCGCGGTAAAGAAATATCCTGAAGCATAGATTCCATCGGGGTTGTCACTTTTTACCTTGGTTACGACTGAGCCGAACTCTCGGTCTTTGATTGAGTATTCATATTCGTTAATGATTTCAATGCCGAACTCGGCAGATTTCTCTTTGAATCCGTTTGCCAGAGACTGACCGAAATCATTGTTCAACGTAATCATGGCGACTCGTTTCAATCCCATCAATTCACCCATTAGTTTTGCACCCGCACGACCTTGTACTTCACCCATGAATGAGGTTCGAAAAATATAATCGCCTGCGCGTGTGATGTCTGGGTGAACGGCGTAGGCGGAAATATAAGGTGTAGCATTTTCTTGGTAAATTGTGGCGGCGGCACGGGTTGCGCCTGAATAGCTCCCCGATATTCCTGCAACAACATGATCTTGAGTGATCAATTTAACTGCCAAAGGAGCCGATTCTTTGGGGCTAGCTTGATCGTCATAGATTACGAGTTCAAGCATGTTGCCTTTTATGCCGCCCGCAGCATTAACTTGCTCTACTGCGAGTTCAGCACCTAAACGTGCAGAATTGCCATCCGCGGCCGCAAAACCGGTAAGCGGCACGTTGAATCCGATTTTTACCGAATCAGCAAATGCTAAAGCTGATCCCAGAATTACGCAAGCAATAGAAAAAAACAGGTATTGAATTAACTTCTTCATAATTTATCTCCAAACAATTACAGTTAACTAACGTATTTCACCGACTGAGGGTGAAATCTAATATTTGCCCATCGGAAATTCGGCTTAGGAATCCCCAAAAGAGCGAATTCGATACTTTGGCTGGTGATCTTTTCAAGTCACGCACCGAAATTTAAAATCCAAAAGCTATCTCTAAAGTACTATTAACCCAATATCGCAGGCAAGTCGAGATTGTTTTCACGTGCACACTGAATTGCGGTTTCGTAACCCGCATCCGCATGGCGCATGACGCCGGTTGCCGGGTCGTTCCATAGTACATTTTCAATGCGTCGTGCTGCTTCATCGGTTCCGTCGCAGCAAATCACCAGGCCCGCGTGCTGTGAGTATCCGATTCCAACTCCGCCTCCGTGGTGAATGGAAACCCAAGTTGCGCCGGAAGCACAATTTAATAGTGCATTGAGAAATGGCCAATCGGATACAGCGTCAGAGCCGTCGCGCATGTTTTCAGTTTCACGATTTGGCGAAGCTACAGACCCGCCATCCAGGTGATCTCGTCCAATCACTATCGGTGCGTCAATTTCCCCGTTTTTAAACATCTCGTTGAATGCAAGACCCACACGGTGTCGTTGTCCTAGCCCCAGCCAGCAGATTCTGGCAGGCAATCCTTGAAACTTAATTCGCTTTTGAGCCATGTCGAGCCACTTATGCAGGTCGCGGTCATCGGGAATCAGTTCCCTTACTTTTTCATCTGTCTTGAAAATATCGTCTGGGTTGCCAGATAAAGCGCACCACCGGAATGGCCCCCTTCCCCGGCAAAATTGAGGACGTATGTAGGCTGGGACGAACCCCGGAAAGGCGAATGCATCGGTAAATCCTTCGTCTTTGGCAATTTGGCGTATGTTATTTCCGTAGTCGAGTGTTGGAATTCCTTGGTTCCAGAAATTCACCATCGCTTCCACATGAATTCGAATCGATCTGCGAGCTTCCCGATCTACAAGCTTTGGTTCAGTCACTCTTTTGTTCCGCCATTCCTTGAGCATCCATCCAATTGGCAGATATCCGTTTGTCGGGTCGTGTGCGGATGTTTGATCGGTAACAATGTCGGGACGAATACCGCGTTGCGCAATTTCTGGGAAAATTTCCGCAGCATTGCCAAGAAGCCCAACCGATTTGGTCTGCCTGGAATCAGTCCATGTTGTGATCATTTTGAGTGCCTCATCTAGCGACTGCGCTTTTTCATCAAGGTACCCCGTGCGAAGACGAAAGTCTATACGTTCAGGGTCACACTCAACTACAAGGCAGCATGCGCCTGCCATCACTGCTGCCAAAGGTTGCGCGCCGCCCATACCCCCCAAGCCTGCTGTTAGCACCCAACGTCCTTGTAAATCACCGTCATAATGCTGCCGCCCCGCCTCTACAAAAGTTTCGTATGTCCCTTGTATTATTCCTTGGCTTGCAATATAGATCCACGACCCGGCTGTCATTTGGCCAAACATCATGAGTCCCTTTTTATCAAGTTCATTGAAATGGTCCCATGTAGCCCAATGAGGTACCAAATTCGAATTTGCAATTAGCACTCTTGGCGCATCGCGATGGGTTTGGAATACTCCAACGGGTTTACCAGACTGTACAAGCAGAGTTTCTTCGTGGTCGAGCCGCTTAAGCGTAGCAACAATTATGTCATAGTCATCCCACGTCCTGACAGCACGGCCAATGCCGCCATAGACCACAAGTTCGTCTGGATTTTCCGCAACGTCTGGATGCAAATTATTCATCAGCATCCTCAAAGGTGCTTCAGTTAACCACGATTTTGCAACGAGTTTAGAACCTGTATAAGGGATGATAATTCGTCTGTTCTTAACTGAAGTATCCATGTTGGCAAGTCTCCTTGGCTGTAAGTTCGCCCGCTATTGTTACGAGGGCTTTTAGAATTCGTGCAGGCACCTGTGCCTAAGTATCTGCGCTTTCTTGTCGTCATAGGTCCATGGCGAACACTCTAGCATGCAAGTGGATTGCGCTAGTTCCATCTGAATTGCGTGAATCCCTTTGGAAGGTTGGCCGTAATTTCGAGTTGTCCAACCTCCTTTGAATCTATCGTTAACGACAGTCGAAAATTCATCACTTTGTTCACAAATGTCGCGCACTTTGTTTTCGATGGCGGGTGAGCATGTCGTGCCGTCATTGGTTCCGATATTGAAATCAGGCGGGTGTGATGGAAAAAGATTCAAAATCCTTGAACGAATTGAGTGACAATCGTACAGGATGACAATACCGTGCTTGGAGCGTGCCAAATTGAGCACTTTTCTCAGTGCGTTGTGATAAGGAATATGAAATGCAATACGACGACGGGTAATTTCGGATTCGTTAGGTTCTTGTCGCGACAGATATAGCGAATCCCCATCGAATGTAGTCAATGGACATAAGGCTGTTGTTGGACGGTCAGGGTATAACGCCGAACCCGAAGGATCGCGGTTTGCATCAATTACATATCGGTGAAACAAAGCTTTAATTACTGTTGTGCCCGGTAAAAGATTGTCGTACAGACGATGGACATTCCAGTCTGTATCAATAAGTTGTTTGGCGGGTTCCGTAATTGTATTTAGAATTTCTTCCGGAATGTAATTTCCTGAATGTGGAATCGCTAGCACAAGGGGAAGGTTGCCATGTTTTACTTCAACAGATTTCATGGTGATTCAGTAGAAATTGCAGAACTTCCTATATGTATTTCTATTTGATTTACTTTCGGACATGTATATCAATGAACGCCTCCAAATATTCTCTCTTGCAATGGGTTGAACCCAATGTAGTATGGCAATTCCGATGGGGAAGAGACATTCCACACTGCCAAGTCTGCCCGAAGACCAGGTTCGATTCTTCCGGTGTCAGATAAGCCGAGTGCTTTGGCGGCTTCACGAGTAGTGCCAGCCAGTGCCTCTTCTGATGTCATCTCAAACAGCGTGCAGGCAAGGTTCATCGCCATCAAGACAGAAACGAGTGGAGAAGACCCCGGATTGCAGTCAGTAGCGATAGCCATGGGTACATGATGTTTGCGAAGCAGATCTACTGGGGGGAGTTGTGTTTCTTTTAGAAAGTAGAATGCCCCAGGCAATAGGACAGCGACCGTTCCGCTTTTTGAGAGAGCCTGTACATCCGCTTCATTCGCATACTCCAAATGGTCAGCCGAAAGCGCCTTGTATTGAGTCGCAAGTTGGGTACCACCAAAATTTGAGAGCTGTTCTGCGTGCAGTTTTACTGGCAACCCCAAACTTTGAGCATGGTCAAATAATCGTTTAATATGAAGCGTAGAAAACGCAATTTTTTCACAAAATCCATCAACCGCATCGACTAGACCTTCAGCGTATGCCTGCTCCAGCGTAGGGATGCAGACGCGCTTGATATATTGATGAGTCTTGTTACTAAACTCTGGAGGAACCACGTGGGCACCGAGATAACTCGTCCGAATTCTTACCGGTCGTTGCTTTGCGATTTTTCGAGCGGCACGTAGCATAGTGAGTTCGGTTTTGTTGTCCAAGCCATACCCAGATTTGATTTCTATGGTAGAGACACCTTCAGCGATCAATGCGTCTATTCGTGGAATCGTGCAAGCGACCAGTTCATCTTCGGTAAGATTCCGAGTATTGCTGACTGTGGAATAAATTCCGCCACCCAAACTGAGGATTTCCTCATAGGTTGCGCCTTCACGTCGCATTTCAAATTCCTTGGCCCGGTTGCCGCCGTAGACAATATGAGTATGGCAATCAATTAGTGCTGGTGTTACCAAGCGGCCATTTAAATTACAACGCGGCCAACCTCTGTATACTTTTGGCAAGTTTTTCCTCGCACCGCACCAATCAATTTTGGTGCCGTTCAAAGCGACAGCACCATCATTGATCAGCCCGTAGGCCTGCGCACTTTCGGACATGGTTGCAAGGTTCAAGTTTTCCAGGATCTCTCGCTGCATACATGTATTAGATAACAATATTAATTACAATGTCTATATGTCTATACATATTATAAATAAAGTTGATTTAATGGAAATTTCTAACGAAATTTTTATCGGTTCGCAATTTAGCCGCTAATGCAGTCTATCTCCAAAACTGAGCATAATCTGATACTGAAAACCAAACGGTATCTTAAACATTCAATTGGTCGTTTTGATTGGTACGGCAAACAATGACTATTTTATGGGCTGAGCAAGCCTTGACGGAACAAGGGTGGCAACGGAGCGTTCGAATTGAAATCAACGAATCGGGTCTAATTGAATCAATGCAAGCTGATGCAGCACCGCAAGGGCATCTCGTTAAAATAATTCTTCCCGCTCCGGCCAATGTGCATAGCCACGGATTTCAACGTGCTGTAGCAGGTCTTACAGAGCATCGCAACCGTGATACAAACGACAACTTTTGGACTTGGCGAGCACTGATTTACAAATTTCTCGATCAGCTTCGACCAGAAGATATACAGTCAATTACTGCTTATGCGCAAATGGAAATGCTGGAGAGCGGATTTGCTTCAGTTGCTGAATTTCACTATGTTCACCATCAACCAGGTGGTATTCCCTATCAGAATATTGCTGAACTATCGGAACGGGTAATCGCAGCTGCTAAAGAAACAGGGATCGGTCTTACTCTTCTACCTGTTTTTTATCAATATAGTGGTTGTGGGAAGCAGGCACTCAAGGAGGAACAACTTAGATTTGGGAATAGTCAAGATGATTTTTTGAGGCTGTTTGAGCAAGCATCCCGTGCGATAGCCATGTTGTCATCCGATTCAAGAATTGGTGCAGCGGTTCACTCTCTGCGAGCTGTAGATCCTGAAGGAATGAAGTTCGCAACATCAATAGCACCACAATCTGCATTTCATATTCACGTTGCAGAACAAATCAAAGAAGTACAGGAGTTCGAGTCTTATTACGGAGTTCGACCTGTCGAATGGTTGCTGGAGAATGCAGGTCTAGATGGCCGATGGTGTTTGATTCATGCTACTCACATGACAAATCACGAAACATTGAGACTTTCAAAATGCGGCACAGTCGCAGGTCTATGTCCTATTACTGAAGCTAACCTCGGTGATGGGGTTTTCAATGGAGTATTGTATGCTAGGGAGGGTGGGAAATACGGCATTGGAACGGACTCAAATATCAGAGTATCGCTCTGTGAAGAACTGAGGATGCTGGAGTATTCGCAACGTTTGAGAGATCAAACGCGCGCAGTACTTGCAACGCCTGGCATGTCTTCGGGACGCACTCTGTTTGAAGGAATTACAAAAGGGGGCGCACAGGCATTGATGCGAGAGTCCGGATCATTGAAACCAAGCAACTATGCAGATTTTCTCGTCCTTGATGCAGATTCTGTTGACCTCGCAGACAGAGTTCACGATGATATATTGGATTGTTTTATTTTCGCAGGTGATAATCGCATGGTGTCAGAAGTATGGAGCGCGGGGCGCCAGGTCGTCACGGAAGGCCGACACGTCCGTCGTCCAGAGATTGCCCAACGCTATCTCGAAACAAAAAATCGAATTGATGTGAGTCTTTGACAATGGCGTCCAGTCATTCCTGGCAAAGCATTCAGAGAAACGTTAGACGCCGGTTAGTTGATGGCGTCTGGCAGCCGGGAGAACTTATACCCACTGAAGAACAGCTCGCCGTTGAATTCAACTGCGCGCGTGCCACCATCAATCGAGCATTACGCGGATTGGCCGAAGCAGGACTCCTTGATCGACGCCGAAAGGCGGGCACAAGAGTAGCTGTTGAACCTACCCGTTATGCAAAACTTGAGATCAATATCATTCGCTTGGATGTCGAACGTCGGGGGGAAGTATATCGCCATGCGTTAATCGAACGAAGACGGGCCATCCCAACCGAACTGATACGAACACGAATGAATCTTAAAGGTGATGCAAACCTGCTTTATATTCGAGGTTTACATCTTGCAGATGAAAATCCATTTATCTACGAAGAACGTTGGGTAAACCTAGCAGTTTCGCCAAGTTTGCTGAAAGCCGATTTGAACAAAATCAGTGCCAACGAGTGGCTGGTACGCAACACACCATTTACAAATGGAGATATTTCGTTTTCAGCTACAAATATTAACTCAAAGGAATCAGTGCTATTTGACACGCAAGAGGGAAGTGCTGCGTTTGTAATAGATAGAACCACATGGCAGGATCAACAATGCGTCACATCTGTTCGAATGATTCATAGGCCTGGGTTTCGGATGAGAACTGAATTTTCATAAAATAGATACTTCCTGTGTTGCGGATTATTGCAATTGATTTCATTCAAAATCCCGATATATGCAGTTCAGGTGTTGGATAAGTGCAGTTCACCCAATGTATCGATTGTCGTCAGGTCGTTTTTTGTGTGCGCACCGTAATTACGATTCCAGCTCCAATTATGGCTGCGATGCCGATGAAGCCAATTGCATCGGGCATTTCCTTCCACAGCACCCATCCCCAGAATCCGGCAAAGACTAGGAAACTGTATTCAAAGACCGTAATGTAAGTTGGCTCGGCAATCTGGTAGCCGCGAATCAGTCCTGAAACCGCAATGAGCGAACCGAGACCTTGGACAACCGTCCAGAACACAAACCTGCCCGTCGGTGCCACCCATTCGGTAAAGAAGAAGGGCGCAGTAAGGATCAAGTCGTCAGGTACCCTAAAGACAGAAAGCGCAATCGTTCCGATAAGACCGAAGATTGCGGTTGCGATAAAGAACCATAGCAAAACCACTACTGTAGATTCATCGGCGCAGAGATGGCGGGTTGCCAGTTGTCCGAGTGCGTACAGCATTCCAGCCAGTAAAGGCAGAAGAGAGAAAACATCTAAGTTTGCCGGGTCCGGCTTAATAACAAGAAGCACTCCGGCAAACCCTACTGTTACGGCTGCGATACGCCAAGGACCCACTCTAGTGCGAAACATCAATGCCGAAAACACCAATAGGAAAATCGGAGAGCTGAACAGGGTAGCCCCCGCCTCTGCGATTGGCATCATAGTGAGGGATCCAAAGTAAATCAAAATCGCCCCAGCTGTAAGGAAAGACCTGAGCGCAACTGCCCAAAATCGTTGCGGAAGGAATCTCTGTCTCTTGTAAATAAGGTAAACTGAAACAATCGTGCAAGATACGGCTGCGCGGAAAAGATAAAACTGCCACACTCCGCTTTCTTCTGCAATGATGCGGATAAAGTTATCAATCAGACCGATGACCGACATTGCCCCGACAATCATCAGGCATCCATGAAACACATTTGATGGTCTGTCTGCTGCCATCAGGTAGTCACTAAATTTTTCAATTGGTACTTGCTACGATCGTGTTTTGGCCATTTAGAAATTTCCGGTACAAAACCACTCCCTAATCTGATTCAAACCATCACTCCGAATTGTGTTTAATATTTTTTTGGATATCGAAGTCGGTACAACAAAAAGTACGCAAGTGCTGAATGAGATTCGAATGGTCGAGACTCGGCAAATTGCAAACAATGCATTCAATCAGTCTGTAATGTTCTTCGAGGACGAGTATCTAAAAGTAGTACTGTGTTTATTTCGGCGAAACTACCGAACTGTGGTCAAACAATTCAGACTGTTCGAGTGGTGGACTCCAAACCCAGTGGGCCGATTTCAAATCAACACTCCAAGACTTGAACATGCCCAAGCTTTCCGTATTCCAACAACAGCAGGTCGCGCGTAATCAGCTTGTATCCATATTCTCTGGCAGTTGCAACAAGAATACGATCGGCAGGATCCTTCGGAGGGTTGCCAGGCAGATAGGCTGATGCCACCAGCACCTCAGTTGGCATCTGTGCCAAGGCGATCCTTGGCAGATTGCAGAATTTCTGAAACCAGATATCAGGCCTGAGAGCGAGCGTCATTTTCCCATTGGCGACAAGCGTTGCAATTTCCCAAGCGGTAATTGGCGAGACGAAAATCGGTGAAATTCGACTGTGTAAATCTCCCAGCTCACTTGCGCCGGGTTCTCTCAGAATATCGTTGTTTGCCCTCCAAATTACAGCACAGGTATCAAGGAGACAGCCGGACATCGCTAACTACTCTGAAGCATTCCATTTCTCACCTGTTGGAGAGGTGAGGTCGGTGCCCGGCATCAAGGTTACGGTGCCCATGAGCGTACGCAAGATATTTTGAGTGAGTGATATGTCGCTGGTTATATTGTCGGCGTCCGAAATATCTCGTTGGTTCTCGATCTGGGAATGGAAACCATCCGATTCCGACTTTCGAAAGACCAGTTTGCGTCCCTTCATATCCACATCTGCTGATTTGTAACCCGCATTGAGCCAGGCTTGAGTGATTACGCCGTTGGAGGGGTTGTTCGACCACCATGCTCGATGAATGTCGGCTGACGGTGGCAGTTTCGCTCCGATGATATTTTCAATTTCATCAAATGTCATGGATACAGAAGATCCCCGCAACTTACGCAAATGAATTTCCAAAGGAGTGTATTTTGACATATCTCGGCTTCATATAGTTACTGTAGATATAACTAACTATACACTAATTCAACATAGATTTCAACACACGTTTCCAAGCATTCATGCCGATGTCTGTAGAAAAATTCACAACAAATGATCTGAATGATTGACAGTCTTTCACAGAAAATGTTAAAAAGTATTGCTGTAGGATTGGAGTTGGCATCAGGTTCACGAAATTGTTTCGTCCGCGAATCGACAACCGATTGATCGATAGCCGCGAGTCGTCGGCCATACATTCAGGCCAGTACTTGAACGCCGATCAATACAGTCGTACATTTGCACTTCCGCATGTCCAAGATGCAGGCGATGTAACCTGCCGCACTGCGGCTGAAATCCCGGTCCACAGCCTAGTGCGATACCTGTGTTTTACGAGTAACACCGAATTCACCGGAGCGCATGCAACTCCCAAAAGTCACCGTTACGGGTTTGGAGTCGCCGCGGTCGGGGAGCTTTTGTCTAGTGCATCGCTTGATTGACCACATAACGATCGAGAGATCACATCGTGTTTTGCAAATTTGTATATTTTGAATATATCAACTTATGGTATTGTATATAGTGGTACGTGTGTAAAATTACTTAATACATACTAAATACCAACTACAGATTTTGGAGGAATTGAGTTATGGCAATTCAAAAATCACGACGTAACTTTCTGAAGACTACCAGTGCTTTTGCCACTGCATATTCGATGGGAACGTTTCCCACTTTGGCGCGTGCAGCACGGGAGAAAGAACTCAACATTTACTGTTGGGAAGGATACAACTCGGACGATGTATTAGACCCATTTCGTCGGGAATTCGATGCTACTGTCCGAGCTGAGGGTCTGACTTCAGACCCAGATGCCGTAAATCGGCTCAGAGCAGGAGAAACCAAGATATGGGATTTGATCAATGTGAATAACCCATGGGCACGTGAGATGATGTGGCCGGAAGGATTGATTCGGGAACTCCCTAGAGATCGGTTTGAGCCATTTTTTGAAAAAATGATGCCAGCATTTCATCCCCCATATCCGTGGGCGATGGACAAAACAGGTGAGCACTTACTCGGAGTTACCCAACGATTCGGCCCATTCAATTTCGTCGTGAACACGGACAAGATTTCCCGAGCGATGGCCGAAGATCAGGGGTTCAAGTTGTTTCTTGATCCCGCGATGAAGGATCGATACGGAGTTCTGACTTACGACAACTGGAATATCTACCATATGTGTGTTGCGGCGGATGTTCATCCATTCACGTCGCATACTGCGGATGAAATTTCACGTTTTAGCGACATGGCTCGACAGATATTCAATGGCGCAAAGCTTTTAACCGATGATCTGGTTGCGATGAATCTGGCTTTGATCAATGGAGAGATAGACGCCTATTTTACCGGTGGAACTTATACCGCTTCGCCGGCGCGATTCGATGGATACAAGAATGTACGAGGAATTACGCCGAATTCAGGTCCGATGGACGGCAAGGGCGGCATTGTGTGGATTGAGTTAACCTCTGTCGTCAACCATCCTGAAGTATCCCCATTGGCTGAAGAATTTCTTGCCTATATCCAGCGTCCCGATGTGAGCAAAAATGTTGCTTTCGCCGAAGGCACCTACAACCCGGTCACGCAAATGGGTGACTCTGATGTTCTGGGAGCATTCAATGCCGACGAGCTGGATGCGATTCAATGGGATTCTCTGGAAGAGGAAATGGCGCGTTCACAGGATTACGACATTAATCCGGACTATGCGGAAATGTATGATCACTACTCCGCTGCCAAACGAGAACGTGAAAGCTAGTCGACTAGATTCGCATGTCATTTTCGGAATTTCTTCTGGAGTTCATTCTGTATGGATGAAGGACAACTTGGCATTCTGGCACTACGAGGAATTACAAAATGTTTTGGTGACTTCACAGCCCTCAATAATGTAGACCTCAATATTTCAGAAGGCGAGTTTTTCACACTGGTTGGGCCTTCCGGCAGTGGCAAGACAACTCTCATTCGCATACTGGTGGGGATGGAATTCCCCACCAGTGGCGAAATCTCCCTCAAAGGCAACATCATCAACGATGTTCCCGCAAACAAACGTCCGACGTGTATGGTGTTTCAGAACCTGGCACTGTTTCCACACAAATCGGTTGGGCAGAATGTAGAGTTTGCAATGAAGATTGCGGGGGTGGATTCCACCGTCAGACGCAAGCGGGTAATTGAGTTGCTGGAGCTTTTGCGACTACCGGCAGATTTTTACGGTAAAAACATCAATCAGTGTTCAGGCGGCGAGCAGCAGAGAATTGCCCTTGCTCGCGCGTTGGCGTTTGATCCTGAAATCCTGTTTTTTGACGAGCCGCTTTCTGCACTGGATTTCAGACTTCGAAAGACACTTGAGAAAGAACTCAAGGACATTCATCGGGAAACCGGAAAGACGTTCGTCTACATTACCCATTCACTTGAGGAAGCAATGGTGATGAGTGATCGAATCGGAATTCTGAATGAAGGCGAACTAATCCAGATTGGAAGTCCGTATGATATCTACAATCGTCCGAAAAACAAGTTCGTCGCCCAGTTCATGGGAGAAGTGAATACGCTTGAGGTCGAACGTGTGGGCGGTACTCATGTCAAAGAATACTCGATGAACGGCGAGTTTGAGATCGGAGCCAATGCTGAGGATTTTAAATCCGGATTTCTTATTATTCGTCCTGAAGTCATGAAGATCGGGCCGGCAGCGGAAACGCTGCCGAATCGGATTCAAGGTGTTTTTTTCAATGATTACGCACTCGGTTCGCGCATTCAGTATCAGGTACGCAGTGCCGATGGGGAATATCACTGGCTGGTTGAACGGTTGCAGGACGACCCATATTCCGGCAAGCGAGGGGAACCTGTGACTATTGGTTGGCGACCGCAGGATTCCATTCTGGTAAATCAGTGAGCCTTTGAAATTGCAGCGATGAAAGCCCTCTCAAATTGGGTCCGTCAGCCTGGATTTCTAACCGCACTGCCGGTTGGAATTTTTCTCTTGATCGGATTTGCGGGTCCTTTGGTACTGGTGGTGCTGTACAGCTTCATGCCACCAAGAACTTTCAAGCTTGGCCAACTGCCAACACTTGACAACTACATTTCGGTCGTCACACAGAGCTACTATATATCGTTCAGCTGGTCGTTGACGCTTGCAGTCATAACGGTCATCCTGTTATTGATTGTCACTTATCCGGTCGCTTACGGCATGGCGAAATTATTTGGAAAGTGGGCAACGCTCATTACCATTTTGATTGTGCTTCCGTTGTTGATTTCAGAAAACATTCGCTTGTTCGGCTGGGTATTGCTGCTGCTGAAGAATGGAATCATCGATGGGTCTATCCAATTCCTGTTCGGAACGTCAGTATCAGGCATGCTGTATAACGTGCCTGCGATTGTACTGGGATTGGTATACGTGTATCTTCCCTTCATGTTATTTCCATTGGTGATCGGCATGTCCATGGTGCCGGAGTCGTTGAAGGAAGCCGCGTCGGACCTTGGCGCCTCAAGGCTTCAAATTTTCCGCGAAGTTGAACTGCCTCTTTCCATGCCGGGAATTTTGATAGGCTGTTTGTTGGTGTTTATTCTCACCTTGGGATCGTTGGCCGAATCCAAGATACTCGGGGGGCAGGCAGTTGTCATGATTGCCGATGATATTGAATCCGCTTTTACCTTTGCTCAAAACTGGCCGAAAGGGTCAGTCCTGTCAGTTTTACTCATCATGATCTCACTGATTATCATCTATTTCCTTTTCCGCAAGATAGATCTGGACCGATTGGTTGGCAGGCGATAAATCGTGAAGAACCATCGTAAAGGCAGAATTTCCCGAGCTCTCATCATCGTCTGGACTGGGAGCATTCTCCTGTTCTTGTATATGCCGATGCTGTCAGTGGTGATGGCTTCGTTTACCAAACAGCGCTATTTCCAGTTTCCGGTCAAAATGTGGGATACGATATGGTATGAAAAAGCATTTTCTTCACTGTCGGTCCGCGATCTTTTCTGGACTTCCATTAGCATTGCGACATTGGTGACGCTGCTGTCGGTGGTGCTGGCATTTTTCGGTGCGCTTGCTTTCGCACGCTATGACTGGAAGGGGCGCAAACTCTATCAGCGTCTGATCCTGCTGCCGATTTTCTTTCCTCAGGCAGTTCTTGGATTGGCTTTACTGTTGTGGTTTTCTTCGCTCGGAATTACGACAAGCTGGCAGACAGCGGTGTTCGCACACATGATCTGGATACTGCCAATTGTGACGCTGATCATGTCCATTCAGGTATACAGTTTTGATCCGGTGTGGGAGGAGGCGGCATACGATCTTGGCGCCTCGCGGTTGCAGGTGCTCAGGGAGATCACCTTGCCGATTCTCTCTCCAGGTATCATTTCCGGCGCCATCTTCGCATTTCTTCTTTCCTGGGGGAATTTTCCTCTATCGCTTTTTACAACCGGAGCTGACCAGACAATACCTGAATGGCTGTATGCAAAAATGGTATCGGGTTACACGCCGATGGTGCCGACTCTTGGTTCGCTTACGATGGGCGGTGCTGCCGGCATCCTGCTGATCGCCTTTGTTTTTCTGGTTATCTATCGTAAGGTGCGAGGACGCAGCGGATAGTCAAATTACAGAACTTCGGCCTCGGTATTCACGTGGGGAGAGGCCGGTCCAGCGTCGGAATGCCCGACTGAATGCACTGAGCTCAGAATACCCCAACAAGTAGGCGATTTCGGACAGCGACAGATTTCGTTGCTTGAAATACATTTCAGCTAGACTTTTTCTAGTCTCTTCCACCAAATCGGTGTAGGAAAGTCCTTCCCAGGCAAGACTGCGCTGAATCGCGCTAGTGCTCATGTAAATACTCTCAGCAATCAGTTCAAGAGAAGGATAGCCATCCGCCAGCTTGATTCGAATGATATTGCGAATACGATCTGTCAAATTTTGCGTGAACGGATTATTGGTGTGAAGGGATTCAAGACAGGTTCGAGTGAGTGACATCAGCTTCAGATCGCTGTTTGGCATTCTGGATTCGAGAATAGCAGGGCTGAATACGATGGCATTTACTTTTTGACTGAAAAACACTGGGGCGTCGAATGCTTTTTCGTGTTCAGCGCTGTTTTCAGGTTTTGGGTGTTCAAAATAGATTTCTTCCGGCTGCCAGTTTTTGCCTGCACCTTCACGAATTACGTTCAAGAACATTCCGAGGGATAATTCAGCGTCTTGTCTGCGTTCCACAATTTGCGGGTCGCGTACCTGATACTCAAGATTACAATAACCGTTGCTGGCGGAAGCCAGTCGCATCATGGAGCATTGTTGGTGGAATCGGAATAGATCGATGAGATTGTCAAGCGCATTGCCCAAAGTTGGAGAGGAAATAGCTGCATAGCCCCAAAGTCCGAGATCATTGGGTTGAAACTGGTTGCCGAACCACAATCCGAAATTGTCGTTCCGGGTGTTCTCTGAGGCTGATTCAAATAAACCACAGAAAGACTTTAGCGACACGCCTTTGGTCGGATTGCCGATGCACTTCTGGTCTACCCCAGCTTCACCAAAGACTCGGTCTACATCGCCTCCATGTTGACTGATGAATTCATCAACCCCGGTAGCTGCTGGTGCCAGTACGTGCGGGACTCGTTCAGCATCATAATCAGGCTGAGGAAATGTTCCTGAATTCTGAAATTCGTACACTGATTCAAAGTTCATTTTAATTTGAAATTCCGTTAATGTCGAAATCTGTATTACTAAGAATGCACTAATCTGTTTCAATTTGCAAGATTTGGTGTTCAGTGAACGCCCTACTCCTGTGCGTAATTTTCTCTACTTCGATCCTCAATTCGATTGAAGTCGAAATTGAGTCCACCGAATTTACAACTGAATGCATGATTGACAGTCGCACGTTATAACCCTTCTTGAAAAATTCAATAAATGTTTATTTCTGCAAAGGAAATCAGTTTCGAGCAATTTACAATTCGTCAAATTTTTTCATGGTACAGTATAGTAATACGCGTCAGTTTGAGAGTTCATTGCCAGGGGAGGTGATCTCATGTCGATACTGCATTCACAACAGACACAAGCTCTCATAAACCGGCTTGTTGGCGATGAAGGCAATTTGCATTCGCTTGAAGCCAAACAGTTTACTGAGTTCGTTCGTCACTATTTTCACGGAGCTCCGTACGAGGACTTGAGTGAACGAGACCTATTCGATCTGAGAGGTGCAGCACTTGCTCACATGGAATTGGGTAGAGTACGCAAGCAGGGTGAATCCAAAATTCGCATCTACACCCCGGACGTAGAAAGGGATGGCTGGCGGTCTAAACATGCTGTTCTTGAAGTGGTTACATTTGATCGGCCGTTTTTAGTTGACTCCATTACTATGGTTTTGAAGGAGATGGGGCTAAAAACTCACTTTGCGGTACACCCGGTGTTTGCCGTCAAGAGAAAGTCAAGTGGCGAACTCGAAAAAATCGCTTCCCCATTGAATGCAGATTTCATGGATGGGGAGTTTGAATCTTTTCTTCAATTTCAATTCTTCAAGCCATCTGGTGCGGATGAGATAAATGCTCTCAAGGCTCGATTGCTGCATACTCTCCAACTCATTGAGTCTGCTGTAACGGATTGGCCAGTGATGCGAAAACGAGTCGGGGAGACAGCTCAATATCTAGAACAGGAAATGAAACGCTCCGACAACGCAGCCATGGAAGACCACGCTGAATTCTGCGATTGGATGAAGGACGGCAATTTCACATTCCTCGGTTACTGTGAATTCAAGAACTTAAAGTCGGGAAAGATTAGATTTGACGAAAAATCCAGACTTGGCGTGTTGCGGAACATAGACGATATTAGCGAAGTATTTCCAGTTGTCGAATTCAGTTCTAACGAACGAGAACAGTTGCTCACCATCACTAAAGCAAACACACACGCTCCGATTCATCGCGCGTCTTATATGGATTTAATCACGGTCCCGAAGTTTTCATCAAGCGGAAAGTGCACTGGCCTGCGAGTCCTAGTCGGGCTTTTTAGTTCGACTGCATACAATGGCAGTGCCAACCTAATCCCTTTACTCAGAGTCAAGATAAAGAAAGTCCTTCAAAGAAGCAGGTTTTCGGAAACGACGCACAGCATTCGAGCACTGACGAACATCATTGACAATTATCCCCGCGACATGCTGTTTCGCGTTTCTGTTGACGAATTGTTTGAGGATGTCGCCGGTACTCTGGAACTGCAAGAACGTCAGCGTATTAAAGTGTTTTTAAGACGAGAACAGTACGGACGGTTTTATTCGGCGATCGTATATGTTCCACAGGAGCTGTTCAATCGAACTTTACGAGTAAATATCGGGGAAATTCTAATGGAATCCCTAGAAGGCAAATCTTCGGATTTCTCTTCCACATTTTCTGAGTCAGTGCTAGCGCGTATTACCTATACGATTCATGTCGACAAAGACTCTGTTCCCAAAAGGGAATTGGCGGAGATTCAGCAATTGGTTGAGGATACCGCGATTACTTGGCAAGATTCGCTATACAAGGCAACAATTGAACGCTATGGCGAAGAGACTGGCACGCAGTACTTTAAAAACTATGAAAATTCCTTCAGTGCCAGTTATCAGGAAGATCATTCTCCATGGATGGCCGCGGCGGATTTTGAGCGATTTGCCAGATTGGGTGAGGATGAACTCATCGTTTCTTTTTATCGTCCTTTAAGCGAAGCGAACGAAGAAAAATGTCATCTGAAACTGTACTGCTACGGGAAACAGATTTCCCCTTCAGACGCGTTGCCTTATCTCGAAAATATGGGACTATACGTAGTCGAAGAAAGGCCATACGAAATCAGACCGAAATCCGGTGAAGCTCTTTGGATGCACGACTTCACGGTTGTGCATTCGAATGGGGATCATTTGGATCCGGACCAACAGCGAGCGACTTTCGAAGAAGCGTTCCGACGTATCTGGCGCGGAGACTCAGAGAACGACGGATTCAATCGTCTAGTGCTGACGGCAAATTTAGCTTGGAGGCAGGTAGTTATTTTGCGAGCGTACAGTCGCTACCTCAAACAGATCGGAAATCCATTCAGTGACTCCTATATTACTGAAACCCTCACTCGACATGTTGAAATGACCGTCAGTTTAGTCGAGTATTTTCAAATGCTGTTCGATCCATCTTCAGATTCAACGGACAGTCAACGCAATCAAATTTTGGATCAACTCAACGGCTATCTGGATGAAATTACGAGTCTTGATGAAGACGTCATGATGCGCAATTGTATGAATGTGATTTCATCTACGATTCGAACGAATTTCTACCGCACTGACGAGAGTGGTCAACCGCTGAGCTATTTGTCGTTCAAGATTGATGCATTCAAAATTTTGAAAATGCCGGATCCCAGGCCGAAATACGAAATATTCGTTTACTCAACTCGTACTGAAGCTGTACATCTGCGCGGTGGCAAGGTCGCGCGTGGTGGATTACGTTGGTCAGATCGCAGGGAAGATTTTCGCACCGAAGTGCTTGGACTGGTGAAAGCACAAATTGTGAAGAACGCGGTGATTGTTCCGGTCGGTTCAAAAGGTGGTTTTGTTATTAAACAGCCACCACCAGAAGGTAAAACGTTACTTGACGAGGCTATCTACTGTTATTCGACATTCATCCGTGGCATGCTGGATATCACGGACAATATCGTCGACAACGAGATTGTAAGCCCACCAGATGTAAAGTGTTACGACGACAGCGATCCATATCTGGTTGTTGCCGCAGACAAAGGTACAGCGACCTTTTCCGATATTGCCAACGGACTGGCGGGCGAATACGGGTTCTGGCTCGGCGATGCATTCGCATCCGGTGGTTCTGTCGGTTATGATCACAAAGGAATGGGGATTACCGCCCGTGGTGCGTGGGAATCGGTCAAGCGTCATTTTCGCGAACTTGGCACCGACATTCAGACCACTGACTTTACAGCAATTGGAATTGGCGACATGAGCGGCGATGTATTCGGAAACGGTATGCTATTGTCCCGTCATATTAAGCTGGTTGGTGCGTTCAATCACATTGAAATCTTCCTTGACCCAAATCCAGACGCGGCAATCAGTTACGAAGAACGTAAACATCTATTTGACAATCCAGGACTGACTTGGAAGGATTACAACAAGAAACTGATTTCAAAAGGCGGCGGGGTTTTCGATCGAACAGCTAAGGCGATCAACATTTCTCCTGAAGTGCAAAAGAGATTGCACATCAGCGAGAGCAAACTCGCCCCGACTGAATTGCTGAATGCCATGCTCAAGGCTCCGATTGATCTTTTATGGAACGGTGGCATTGGAACCTACGTAAAAGCGACATTGGAATCACATGCAGATGCGGCAAACCGTTCGAATGATCTGATTCGAGTAAATGGCAGTGATCTTGGCTGCAAAGTTGTCGGCGAAGGCGGAAATCTTGGCATGACCCAGCTTGGTCGGGTTGAGTACTGCTTGAATGGCGGTCGTTGTTACACTGATTTCATTGACAACTCCGGCGGCGTCGACTGCTCCGACCATGAAGTCAATATCAAGATCTTGCTGAATCAGGTTGTGAACAATGGCGAGATGACCATGAAGCAACGGAAACAGATACTGAAGAACATGACCGATGAAGTCGCAAGTCTGGTTCTTACTGATAATTACCAACAAAGCCAGGCATTAAGCTTGATTAATGCGAATTCAAAAAATCTGTTGCAGGAGCACGTACGCTTCATTCGAGAGTTGGAGTCATCTGGGGACTTGAATCGACAAATAGAATTCCTGCCTGACCGGGATGAAATGAAACGGCGAGAATCGGAAGGAATCGGGCTCAAGTTTCCAGAACTATCGGTACTGCTTGCGTATTCCAAAATGACACTCTACCAAACTTTACTCGCATCCGATCTTCCGGAGGACCCATACCTGATCAAAGAACTATACGAATATTTCCCAGAGAGATTGGCAAGGGATTTCAAAGAAGAGATTCAGAAACACCGTCTGAAACGGGAAATTGTTGCTACTTATGTGACAAACAACATGGTCAATCGCGTCGGCCCCACATTTGTCTTGCGCATGCAGCAATTTACTGGTGCTGATAGTTGTGATGTTGCTAGGGCATATTGTGCGGCGAGAGAGATTTTTCAGGTTCAGGATGTCTGGAAAGCAATTGAAGACCTCGACAATAAGGTTGCAGCACAAACCCAGATGACAATGCTTTCATTTGTTGGAGGACTGTTGGAGCGAGCAACACTATGGCTTCTTCGCCACCGTAGTCTTCCGATCGATGTTGAAGGAACGGTGAACTATTTTAGAGGCGAGATTAGCAAACTTTCCAAAGGACTATCGAAGGCGTTGACAGATCAGTACACCCAACCACTGAATGAACACGTTCGGGCGTTGATGGACGATCATGTTCCGGAGCCACTCGCTCGACAGATTTCGGAGTTCATTCCACTTTCAACCGCGTTCGACATCGTTGAAATCATCAAGAATTCAAAAAAACCGATGTTATTTGTCACACAGGTGTATTTTGATGTTGGAGCACGTTTGGATTTGGTGTGGATTCGTCAGAGAGTTTCAATGCTTCCTGTAGAAAATCACTGGCACAGTCTTGCCAAATCAAGGCTGAGCGATGATATTCACGCTCACCAGTATGCAATTGCCAGCGATGTCGTGCGGGAGGCGAAAACGAATGACCCTACTGAAGCGGTATCGGAGTGGATAGAATCCAACAACAATGGTTGCCGTATGCTGGCCAATATCATTTCCGACATGAAGTCTATCAGTAAAATAGATTTTGCTACACTTTCGGTTGCTATCAGCGAGGTTCACCTACTCGGAAGAGCTTCTGAATAGTTACGATTCAAGGGGCTTGTCGTTGCTTCTTACAATCATGAAGCAGCCGTTAATCTTTCAGTAAATTCCTAAAAAATTCAGCTTTTACATAAATCTTGCTGCGAATTTGGTTGATTCGTAGTTGTATGAATTCCTCTAGGCGGTCAAGTTGGTTGAATTTCGGTTCTACCCAATCTGAGATCAACAATGCTCTGAAGTCAAAAGATTGAGTTCGATTGTCAAGAATCAATCATTTGGCAGCAAATAGAATTTGTTCTACAAGGCGAAGTGCCGTACGGAGACAGCTGAATTTTAGCCAAATGACAACTTACTCACATCCAACACCAGTATTTCAAGCGAATCGGGTAATAGATCGTGCTCAATGGGCAGGAAGCGTCTTTTCGAACTACGCTCGTGAAGATGTTCTACGAATTACTAAAGCGGCTGCTGATCTGGGTGAGGCGACTGCTCGAAAGTATGCAGACTGGGCAGTAGCTGAAACTGGATTTGGCAATGCCGATCACAAGGAAATCAAGAATCGGATGTGCAGTGAGGGGATTTTCAAGTATTACAAGGATCAGAATTTTACCAGCCACCGAGTTGACCACCAACGACAGGTAGTCGAAATTCCTCGTCCTGCAGGAGTTGTTTTTGCATTGACTCCTTCTACCAATCCGGTTTGCTCGGTTTTCTTCAAGGTATTACTCGCCTTGATGACCCGAAATTCGATTGTTATAAGTCCGCACCCAGCAGCGAAAGAGTGCTGCACAGACGCCGCACTAAAACTTGCCGAGGCTGTTGAGAAGGCGGGTGCACCGGATGGTGTCGTTCAAGTTATTGAGAATCCGACCTTGGAAGTCATCCACGCAGTAATGAGTTCTGAACGAGTAGATGTGATACTGGCCACAGGCGGTTCTCCAATGGTGCGAGCTGCGTACAGTTCAGGCAATCCTGCACTCGGTGTCGGTCCGGGTAACTGTCCGGCATTTGTCGATGAATCCGCCGACATCGAACATGCTGCAAAGTGCATTTCGGACAGCAAGGCTTTCGACAACAGTGTTTTGTGTACCAATGAATCTGCCGTAATTGCCCATAAATCCATCAGCGACGCACTGATTGTGGCATTACAAAAAAATGGATGTTATCTGTGCAGTGATGAGGAGCGTGACCGCTTGGCGGATGTGCTGTTTCCAGAAGGCGCATTTGATACAGTTGTCATCGGCAAGTCTGCTGAATGGATTGCGGAACGGGCTAGAATTCGAGTTCCAGCCAAAACTAGAGTTCTAATAACGCCTCTCGAACGAATTGGTGATGATTATGTATTAAGCCGGGAAAAGCTCTGTCCGGTTTTGGGGTTTTATACGGTTTCCAATCGGGATGCAGCGTTCAAAGCGTGCAGTGCAATGGTTCGTCGAATGGGAAGCGGGCATTCAGCAGCCATACACTGCAAGGATCAGAAAGTGATTCTTGAATTCGGAGCTCATCTCAATGTTCTGAGAACTCCAGTAAATGCGCCGTGCAGTACCGGCGCTTCGGGATTTGATACGAATCTAGCTCCCACGATGACTGTCGGCACCGGATTTTTCGGCAGAAGCTCAGTAGGAGAGAACGTCGGACCGCAACATCTGGTGCAGTGGTCGAAGGTCGCTTACAGCAAGGATGAAACTGTCGACATGAGAGAGTTCGACAACCTCGTATTGCCGACAGTACGACCCTATAGTCGGGGTGATGGGCCGATCGACTACTCATTTTCCAGTGGATTTGAATCTAACGGTTCATCAGGACAGTCGAGTTCTGAAAGCGTTGATGGAGCTGTTGGGCGAGACTTGCGAGATGAAATTCACCGGATCATCCTTGAAGAGATCAGATCGTTACAACTTGTGAGTGAGTCACGGCACTAATGGCTGACATTCGTTCCTACATTTTCATAGATCAACTTCAGCCGAAAACCATGTGCTATCTAGGAAGTTGGATTCGTGGATATTTGCCGAAAACCAACATGGCGGCAATGGTAATAGAAGTCGTTCCAGGGCTGCACATTGAAGGAATTACGGATATCGCATTGAAGAGTGTCAATGTAAAGCCTGGAATTTTGGTTGTAGAACGTCAATTCGGCTATCTGGAATTCCATTCGCATTCAACTGCCGATGTTGTCGCAGGCGGAGAGGCGGTAATGGAGGCTCTCAATGCAAATGCTAGTGATGCCATGCCGCCTGAAATTCTTGCGTCAACCATCGTAAAGCGAGTCGATGATTACCATGCATTCTTGATCAATCGAAACAAGCTTGGTTCTATGGTACTGCCTGGCGAATCGCTTTTCGTCCTTGAGATGCAACCAGCCTCATACAGCATATTGGCCACGAATGAAGCGGAGAAGGCAGCGGATGTCAAGGTCGTTGACTATCGAATGATCGGTGCCACAGGTCGGGTCTATCTGAGTGGTTCGGAGAGCGATGTACGTTGTGCAGCTCGGGCAGCGGAAGAAGCATTGGAAGCAAGGATGTAGAGAACAAATGAGCGGCAATACTTTTTCCAGTGACCAGATTCGCGCGGTCGTGCGAGAGGCTCTACTTGAAGCGCTTCCAGGCGCAACGAATGGCGGCCGCCCCCAAAAGCAAATGCCGGATTGCCCGCTGATGAAGCAAATTCTCGAAACCATTGCGACAAACTGTAATTCAGCCATAGTCGTGGATGTGGCAACGGACCGAAAATTTAACGAATTTTTAAAGAATTTAGCCAAATGCCTTCAAGACCAGGATGTCGAAGCACTGATTCTTTCCAATCGACTGAAATTCGCACTAAAGAATTTCGAAAGGCAAAGAAGTCAAAATCTTCATGTAAGCTCGCACAAGAGCAGTCATCAGAGTCAAAATACCAATGATGGGCAGAGCAATGGGCGCTTGGACTCTGGAGTGCTGACGGAATCGAAAGTATTGGCGCTGGCAAAAACGAATCAGTGTATTGAAATAGGGAGTAAAGTCGTTTTGACTCCGCTAGCCAAAGATCGAGCGCGCAAAATCGGACTAAAAATAGTGAGGCAGTAGATAGTCATGAAAGTTGGAACTGTAATCGGAAAAATATGGGCGACTCGCAAATTGAACGAGTTGCCGAACGGAGCGCTGTTGGAGATTGATCTGATTGACAACAGTGAGAATCCAGAAAGAATTCTGGCCTTTGACCCACTTGGAGCAGGTTCGGGAGAACGTGTTCTCGTTACTCAAGGTTCTGTAGCGAAGGGGTGGTTCAAGTCTGGAAACGCCGTTATTGATGCCTTGGTTATCGGAATTGTTGACGATACCTCAGACAACGGCAACTAATTTAACTGTCAAATTAATTTTCAGGAGAAAATCATGTCAAATGCAATTGGATTTATTGAAACTCGGGGCTACGTTGCCGCGTTCACTGCCGCAGATGCTATGGTGAAAGCTGCCAATGTTGAAATTATTACTCGTGAGCAGGTTGGTGCTGGACTAGTATCGGTGCTGGTGAGAGGCGATGTTGGTGCTGTGAAAGCGGCAACTGAAGCTGGATCTGAAGCTGCCGCTTCGGTGGGGGAAGTGATTTCCGTACACGTAATTCCTCGTCCGCATGCGGATGTCGTTAAAAAATTTGATGTAGCTGCAGATAAGTAGAAATTTTCACAGTTTTAGACTTTCTGTTGATGTGTAAACTGATTTGCCACAATGCTAGACTGCTACAGTTGAAGGTAATCGACTATGGCTGATTTGCGAGTCTATCTGCAGATTGAGAGTCTTCAGACGCAATTTGCTGCCTATATGGCAACTGCATTGCGGGCGAGAGGCTATGTACCTTTTCAAGGTATGCATTCGCTCATAATTGAAATATCGCCTGCGCTTGCCATACACAGAGTCATTGATCTTGCATTGAAGTCTGTGCCTGGAATTGAACCGGGGATTCTGTATGTAGAACGTCAGTTCGGCATTCTGGAATTACACAGCACAAAAATGGAAGATCTGGAAGAGGCTGGCAATGCGATTCTTGACGGGTTTAGCCTTAAGGCGGAAGATCGCCTGAAACCGCGAATTCTGTATTCAGATTTAGTAGCGGAGGTTGTTGACCAGCACTCGGTGATTATCAATCGCCAGAGAGACGCGTCTATGATTCTGCCCGGCGAGTCGCTCTTACTGCTAGAGACTACACCGGCACTGTTCGCAGCAGCAGCAGCGAATGAAGCAGAAAAAGCCGTTCCGGAAAATGTTCTGGTTGACTGTCAAATGTTCGGCGTTTCAGGAAGGGTCTTTATTTCGGGCGATGAGAAAAATACCCAAAAGGCACTGAGTCACGTACTTGAGGTGATAGAGAACATTCCCGGTCGAGAGCACTAGTGGGGCTGAATTCTTTCAAAAGTATTTCTAATGTCGCGAATGCGATTGCATTCCCGGCATTGAGGGTTGCGGAATCAACTACTTTTTAAGTACTTCAGGCCAATTCGCATCGGCCCGCTCAATGTTTCCAGGGATGTCTTTGCTCCACGTCTTACGTACGCTTCGACTGAAGTTCAGATAGAGTCGATCATCCACGATAGACCATGCATCAGGGTCAGTCTTAGCAGTGTAGTTGTTGGATACTGCCCATGCACAATATCCCCCATAGCGTGGCGCCCATCTTTCTGGGTCGGATTCGAATAGGTCGCGGTTTTCATTACTCGCGAAACGCCAATTGGCTCCGTTCCATTGCACGGTATAGCTGCTATCACCTTTGACGGGTTTCTGTTCCTTGTGATAAGCGAGAGCATCATACCCGTTGATTGCGAACTCTCCTGTGCCAGTAAATACGGGCGGTTCTGCAGCGAAGGCTTGAGTGGCGATCATCAGCAAACCTATTACAATCAGAACGGGTTGTGAAATTCTGGTAAAAATGTTCATATAGCTCTCCTGTCGTATCTATCGCATTACGCTGGATTTGCAATTTCCTGAGTCAATTTACACATTTTAGCGGAAATCAGAATTCGCTTTCATTCAGAAAATCAGTTTGGAATTTACCGATTTTTTCTAGAATGAATTATGGAATTTAGGCACAAGACAGTCTGAAATAGAACTGTCCGTCCGCTCAGGTTGTTGGCTTATGAGCTGCGCGTGTCTGGACTCCGAATTTGGGCAGTCCAAACCTCAAAAACCTACCACGCGGCGATTGGCGCACAACTTTCATACCGGTTTTGCTACGGCCGGTGGGGTTTGTTTAGATTTAGTGTGCTTGGCCTATTTTGAAAGGACACCAGGCCAGTTCCCGTCTGCACTCTCTATATAGCCCGGTATGTCTTTAGTCCACTTTTTTCTTACTCTCAGACTATAGTTCAGGTAGAGTCGGTCTTCGTAAACCGTCCAAGCTCTTGGATCAGTCGGCGCTAACGCATCATTGGCTGCCGCATATGCGCAGTACCCACCATAGCGAGGTGCCCATCGTTCAGGATCCGATATAAAGAGATCGCGGTTTTCAGCAGAAGCAAAATGCCAGACAGCGCCTTTCCACTCAGTCGAAAATTCGCTGCTGCCCTTTACAGGACGTTGTTCCAGGTGATAGGAGACGGGGTCATAAGCTCTGATAGCAATGTCTACTTTACCAGTAAAAACATAGTCTTTCTCATCAGCTATCGCATTGGAGGCAATAATCAGAAAGCTTAAAAAAACAGTTGTAAGAGTCGAAACTCGGAAAAAAGCAGACAATGTAATAACTCCATTAAATTTTATAGGTCGGCTATGAATGCTGTAGACAAAGTCTAGACGCTTTAGTTTCATATTCTGTTCTCGACAGTTGCAAATATTTAGATTTAGGGCAAATTTTTTTTCGGATCTGATCAATCGCTGAATTTCGACAGATAGGCCTCACACAATCCAACGGTTTCGGCGGTGTACGGCAAGCCCATAGATTGGGCTAGTTTCGTTTCGGAGTGCGATCCAATCCATGCAACCAGAAGCAGACGACGAAGCATGACGAATGTAGGGATTTCATGCTCGTCTTCCTCCAGCAAGTCCATGACTGAGCGATAACCTCGCACCCATGCCTGAATCAGATCAGGTACATCCTCTCTTGCCTCAAAAAAGCTGAGTGCAGTAGCACAGTCATACATGAACCAGCTGAATCCACAGTCATCGAAATCTATTACTTTAGTTACATCTCCTTCAATCAGCAGATTGGCGAGTCGAATGTCGCAGTGAACGAGCCCCCATCTACGCGAGCGTTGCCCGAAATCCCGCAACCTAGACTTGATTAGTTCTGCAGTCTTGCCGAACAGTTGTTCTCTTTCGAGATTCATTCCCATACCGTCCTGCCATCTCCCCCAGTGAGGCTTGCTGCCAAGACTTGTTTCAAAATCCCATGTATAGCGTTCAAACCAGGAAGGTCGTTGCCAGGTCATTGAGTGCTGATGCATTTGTGCGGAAACTTTCCCAAGCAGCTCAAATGGGTCAAGTAAATTTTCTTCGGGGGGCTCTACGCCCGATTCCCAATCGAACATGACAACGTGTCGAGCGCCACCCGGCATTCCTTTCACATGTATCCACTGAATGTTCTGATCATCTCTTCCAGGCACGATTGTTGGTGTGATTACCCCAGCATCTTCACGCAAGGCATCTGTCCATGCATGCTCCGAAGCGATCGCTGTTTTAGAGTGATACCCTTCTCGGTGTACTCGTAGAGCCCACTTCTTACCACTGACAGGATCTTCTACACGATAGGTTGCATTTTCCGAAATATTGATGAGTTCAACCCCAACATCAGACGGCAAGTCATAAAACGGAATAGCGTTCTGTGCGACTTGTCGTAGCAAGGTAAGTTGTTGTTCATGGGGCAATTCATCAAATTTTTGCATTTCTCTCTCCTGTTCGCTGTTATGCAGCGTTAGCCATCTCCCGTTTCACTTGTTGGTTTGAGTCTGCGGATTTTCTTGCAGAAATTCCCTGAAAGGCAGATGCCCGCGCTTGTCCCAAAGCGGTATCGAGTCGGTTCAAAATATCGTCGCAGAGCTCCTTGTCAACTAGAATTCCCGGCTTGAATTGCAACACCTTGGGGTCCAGGGAAGAGAATATAGCCCACACACCGTTGTGGAACAATGCTTTCATAACATGAATCGCACCTTCCGGATGACTGAATTCCAACCCAATTACAACACCTCTCTGGCGAATTCCGACAAAAAAGTCTGAGTAAGTATTCCGAAGCTGCTCTAGTCCGTTGCGTATGTATCGTGCAATGTAGTGCACCATGGAACGCACTTCAGGCCGATTGGAAATCTCAAGCACCTTGGCTGCTGCAATACAGCCAAGCTCAGCACCGCCAAATGTAGACATGTGTCCCCAACCGTCTTCTTTCAACCACGCTCCGGCTCGCTCACTGACTACGACTGCACCAATCGGATAGATTCCACCTGATAGTCCTTTTCCGGTTACCAAAATATCGGGTATGACTCCATAAGTGTCAATCCCCCAAATTTCGCCGCATCGCATTAAGCCGGTCTGTACTTCATCAGCGATGAATAGTGTGTCGACTCTTTCACAGGCCGCCTTTATTGCACTCAGGTACCCCTGTTTTGGCATGGGGAACCCATAAGTTGCAGGAATAGTCTCTATGATTACGCAAGCGGCGTCGCCCACTCGAATTTCGCGCTCAATCGCCTCAAGATCGTTGAACGGAACTTTGACGACCTCCTGCTTCGATGCATCACTTAGAAACAGTTTGGAATATCGATCATCACCGACTTGCACTGCGAGTCCGGTATGACCGTGGTAGCAATGATCAATGCAGATTATTTTACGTCTTTGGGTGGCATGGCGTGCACACTTCAGTGCTATGTCGATTGCTTCGCCGCCGCCTGATGCGTAGATTGTATACTGCAATCCTTCCGGAGTACACTCAGCCAGCATCTGCGCGACATTTGTTCGCATTAACGAAGGAAAGTGGTGGTTGCCGATGTCGAAATATTTCATTCCCTCCTTTACTGCCGCCACGACTTCGGGGTTGCGATGTCCGAGATTGTATGTGCCTCCGTTCAGGTGAACATCAATCAGACGTTTTCCATCCATATCATACAGATAGTAGTCTTCCCGCCGATCGATCACCAGGTCTACTCCGAAATTTTGCCAGTCGGTAGTTTTGCCTGGATTCCAGTATTCTTTAGTGCGGTCCAAAAATTCTTGCTTTGTTTCTTTCATGTAATTCTCCTTTGCCCCAATACGGACAGGGATTTAGTTTCTTACACGCTCAATTTATTTGAGTAAAACAAAAAAAACTTGACAGTTGATATCGAATTGTTGATAACGCACCGAAAATGCGAAATTGTTGCATTGTTGATTCAGAAATCAGTACATTATCCGAACCTATTTAAACATCAATCGAACTAAAACGAGGTAAATGAGCCATGCTTACATCAGTAGAAGGCAGATCGGTCATAGTGACGGGGTCCAGTAAAGGAATTGGAAAAGGCATTGCTACAGTATTTGCCAATCAGGGCGCGCGGGTGTTAATTGTTGCACGCGGGATTTCTGACGCCGAAGCTACGGCAGCGGAAATCAGGGAAGCAGGTGGTACGGCATCCGCTTTCGCGGCGGATGTAACGAAATCTGAGGAATTGGATGCCATGGCAGCTGCTGCGACTGAGCGCCATGGCGGGATTGATGTGCTGTGTTGCAATGCTGGCATATTTCCTCAGAGTCATTTGGAAAACATGTCTAGCGACGAGTGGGACCTGGTGCTTGGAACAAACCTGAAAGGAACATTTCTTGCAATAAAGAGCTGTTTGCCCCATCTCAAGGAGAGCAGTTGTGGGCGAATCATATTGACATCTTCGATTACAGGTCCCATAACCGGATATCCAGGCTGGACGCACTATGGTGCAAGCAAATCAGGTCAGCTGGGATTTATGAAAACCGCTTGCATGGAATTCGCCAAGTACGGAATTACGATCAATGCTGTTATGCCGGGCAACATCATAACGGAGGGACTAATGGGTCTTGGAGAGGATTACCTTGAGACTATGGCAGTATCAATTCCATTGAAGCGTCTGGGATCAGTGACGGATATAGGAAACGCTGCATTGTTTTTTGCATCTGACGAAGCGGGTTACATTACCGGCCAGACAATTGTTGTGGACGGTGGACAGACAATTCCAGAGTCAGTTGAAGCACTCGAAGAGGCATAGACTAGTAACAGTGGGAACAGACAGTCGAAGCTGCTGAACGCCATTCCGATCAGAGTCTAGAATTTGTCCCTGATTTCTAACCGAAAAGCAGCCATCAATGTGTAATCGATGCTTGTATCTGCATTTGCAATTCTAAAAGTATGAAGGGTGTCATCAACCCCGTACGTATTGTCAGTCTGGGTGAAGTTTCCTATTTAGAATCTCAGACGCTCTACCACTCGGTTGCACAGTGCATGACAGAAAATTCTCCGGATACGATTATTCTATGTCGCCCTAGGGAGTCGTATTTTTGTATTGGCTATCACCAAAACAGCCATCACGTGCTAGACAATGCTGCACTTATACGACTAGGTTATCCAGTCATGCGCAGACAACTCGGTGGCGGAGTAACCTATCTTGACAGCCAACAACTTTTTTACCAGTGCATATTTCACCGGAGCAGGAGTCCAGCTATTCCTGCACAAGCCTACAAGGTGCGATTGGAGGCACCAATCAAGGCGTTGCAAAAATTGGGTTTGGATGCTGAACTTCTCTATGTAAATGAGATAGAGATTTCGGGTAAACGAATTGCAGGGATTGGCGGAGGTTTGATTGGCGAAGCCAGCGTTGTTGTGGGCAACATCCTAAACGAATTCAACTATCAAGCCATGGCAGAAATCATTAACGCTCCGTGCGATACATTCCGGCAATTTGCATTGGCTGCAATGCGCAGAAGGATCACCACACTGAATCAGGAGGGTTGCAAAACGAACTGGAGTCGACTGTCGGAACTGCTGGTTGATGAATATGAGCAGTCTTTTGGCCAACCGGTTTACTTGGATAAATTGTCATCACAGGAGTGTGAGAAGGCCATCAAATTGGCAGACAAGATGATCTCAAAAAACTATCTTGAAGGGTACAGGTGTTCGGACTTCCAGCAACCGAAGCCACTCACTCGGCTCAAGATTTCCGGGTCCACTTGGATTGAATTAGTCGGGGTAAAGCATAGCAATCGCTTGAAATATTGTGTACTGATGATCAAGGATGATGTCATCGAAGAAGTTTCAGCTGCCGATGAACTGGATGATCAATATAGTTACACAGATGCCGTTTCAGGATTAAAAACATGCTACTTAACGGATCTCAGAGTAGGGAATAAATTTTCTCAATTGAGCTGAGTAATGGATATAGTTCTGAATTGATGTCCATTCCAAAGAGCAAGGAAAATTCGGTGTCGGAAAGCGACTATATCGTTCGAGATGTTCTTCAGGCAGGTTTAATTACCGTATTTTGTGGCAGAGCGCCAAGTAAAGAGTCCAAACGGCGGCGTGCGTATTACGCACATCGTTCAAATAAATTCTGGGAAATTCTTGCTGAAACAGGGCTAACTGACCGGCAACTTGAACCAGAGGAGTTCGGTAGTCTTCCCATTTATGGCATAGGGTTGACTGACCTAAACAAGACAGAATTCGGCAGTGATCACGAACTTACAGGTCAGGGAGATAGTCCAGAATCAGTGCTCGAGAAAATCAAGAAATATCGGCCTCGACTTTTGGCTTTTACAGGCAAGAACAATAGCAGGTTGTTCTTTCATTCAGTCTTCGGCATTTCGAAAACTGCAGAGATAGAATATGGACTTCAGAAATCGTTGTCAGTGGATATCACGGAAATTCACGTATTGCCAAGCACATCCGCCAGAGCCCGAGGCTATTGGAATTCCGATTACTGGCATGAGCTGGCCAATCATCACAGGAAAATTAAACTAGAATGAAATTTATTTGCAGCCTGACATTGGGCAAGTGGAATCACATACTCGCTATTGGGCGAAAAATTCACAGAACCCTGAACAAAAACAGTGAAGAAACTGTTTGATATTTTATGACTCGAATCACCAGAACATTTTTAATGGGATTGATTATTGCATTGAGCATACCTTTGCATAATGCAATGGCTCAGCAGAGCGAAACCGTTTCCAGTGCAAGTGAAACTAGCCTTGGCACTTTTTCAGGCGCCAAACCTACAGTATATCCTCCATGGTTTAAGGAGAGTTTTCTTGAGTTCACAGACGACATTGCCGAAGCTGCAGAGGAGGGCAAACGAGTGTTGCTGCTTTTTCACCAAGACGGCTGTCCCTATTGCAATCTTTTGGTGGAGCGAAATCTGAGTCAGAAAAATATTGTTGATTTCATGCAGTCCAATTTCAGCGTAATTGCTCTTAACATGTGGGGTGATCGCCAGGTTGTGACAGTCGGAGGTGACGCTTATACGGAAAAGGAATTAGCCTCTGCGCTGAAAGTCCAGTTTACCCCCACTCTAATATTTTTCAATGAGCGCGGCAAGCCAATATTGACACTAAATGGTTACCTGCCGCCGAATGAATTCTTGACTGCCATTCGCTATGTTGGCGAACGACACGAGTCTATAGTATCCTATCGCGATTTTGTTCACAGCCAGCCAAGAGACGACAGTGGCGCCAAGGAATTAATCTTCGAACCTTTTTTCCAATCTCCACCTTTCATTCTTGATCGAACTGCAAGCCAGACCAATCGTCCTCTTGCAGTATTTTTTGAACAGAAACAGTGTCCAAACTGCGAAATTCTGCATAAAAATGTTCTGATTGATGAGGAATCCAGAAAACTTCTCACCGAGTACGATGTCGTTCAGTTGGATATGTGGTCAGATACACCACTGATTTCAACCTCAGGAGAAAAGACGACCGCACGGGATTGGGCTTCCAGTTTGGGAGTAAGTTTTGCACCTACGATTATTCTGTTTAATCGTAACGGCGAAGAAGTCATACGTTCCGAAGCTTGGTTCAAGATATTTCACACACAGTCGCTATTCGACTATGTTCACAGCGAGTCTTATCAGACTGAGGCGAGTTTTCAGCGATACATTTCGGTCCGTGCAGATCATCTAATTGAGCAGGGAATCGATGTAGACATCTGGAATTGAACAGTCAATTAAGACTGGCAATATCATGAATGGATACGGGCTGCAGCAAAGATGTAGCACTGATCTGGATGTTGCTTTCCATTCTTAGCATATGAGACAGTTCTACAGCCAGCAGGCTGTCGATTCCAAAATTCACAATTGGTTCGTGTAGGTCAACTGCATCTCGGGGGATTCCCAGCACCCGCGACACGCAAGAAAGTACTATCTGTTGGACATCTGTATTATTAGAATCTGTCATTTCCAACCCATTCAGCCCATTTTCGAATAACTTCGATGTACCAATCGTAGAACAGCCGAACATTCGTGTCCGGGCAGCTTCCTGCGCCCATGTTCCTCCTGCAATGACAATTCTATTGTCGGATGCTGATCCCAGTGATCCATTAAGCAAAGAGAGCATCCTTTGAGCTGGCAGAGGGAATACTCCAAATTTATCTACTGTCTCGACTGATCTTTGAGTATTGTCCGCGACATATCCGCGGTCTGATACTGCTCCCCAGTTTACTGAGGTTGCTGGTATTCCTCTATCCCTCAGATAATCTGCGAACGAATCCAAGAAGGCGTTTGCGGCAGAGTAGCTAGCCTGTCCAGGGGGGCCAACGATAGAAGTTACTGAAGAGTAAAGAACGAAGAAATCCAACTCCATATATCTGGTGACTTGATGTAGATTCCATGCGCCTAGAATTTTTGTGTGCGTAGATTTGACATAATTATCTGAATCCAAATTTGCCAGTACACGGTCGTCGATTTCCATTGCGCAGTGGAAAACTCCACGAATCGGCGGCATATTTCCATCAAGTCTTGCCAGATTTTCCTGCAACTGATCAAGTCGAGTAATATCAGCTTTCACAACTTCTATTGTCGTTCCAGATTCCTCAAATTTGTATCTGTATTTTTGCAGTGTATCAGTGGATTCGGGGGCTCGGGAGATGAGCACAAGATATTTAGCACCGTTTTCGCTGAGCCACAGTGCGGTAGCAAATCCGAACCCGCGACTGCCACCCGCGATGACATAAGTTGCATTGGGCGATATGCGTGTTTTAGGGCGAATTCGGAAATTCTCCTGCTGCAGTTGAGTCATTGATACCACAACTTTGCCGATATGCTGAGCGGAGGCCATATGTCTGAAGGCATCTACCGTGTTTTGTGCGGGAAACACTCTATATGGCAATACCGGCAAACGGTTCTGCTCGAAGGTTTTCATTGTATCTCTGATATAGCTCGCTAGAGAATCCGGATCGTCATTCCACATTCTGTCTATGTCCACAATTTCGATTTTGGCTGCTGGATGGATGTCCAGAATTGATTGGTGAAGGTTCTCCCGATTTTCATACTTGCCGAGCTCGATGAACGTGCCATCAGGTTTAAGAATCTCGCGATTCGCCATCGCCAATTCTCGCCCGAGTGTATTGACAATTACATCGACGCCTTTGCCTTGGGTCCACTCAAGTATGTCCTTTACAAATGATGCAGAACGAGAATCTGAAATCTGTCGGATGCCTGTCAAATTCAAAAATTTCGCTTTGTCGGAAGTGCCGACAGTTGCAAAGATATCTGCTTTGGCTTTCTGAGCTAAATTCACCAGAGCAAGTCCAACACCACCCGATGCAGAATGTATCAGGATTGAATTTCCAGGTTTCAATTTCGCTGCTTGCTCTAGGCAGAAAAGTGCTGTTACATACGCGGTTGGCAATCCTGTTGCCTGCTCAAATGTCAGATTGTTCGGTATTCGGTAAACGAACTTTACATCGGTCGTTACGAAAGTGGATATTGAATTGCGTGCGAGTGCGATTACCCGGTCGCCGACTGAAAAATTGGCTACATCTTTTCCAGTCTCCACAATTTCCCCTGCGCACTCGATTCCGAGTGAATTCTGCATGAAACCACTTGAAACTGCACTGACCGGTAAAGCGTCCAGCGCAACCATGATGTCTCGAAAATTCAGTGCGGAGGATGCTATTTTTACGACGACTTCTGTGTTCTTAGGTGCTGGGCAGGCAATCCGCTTGAATTCAAGTTGATTCAAATCACCTGATTGAGAGCAGTTGAGTACGAGCGCATTATTCTCTGGCTGAATCAAGCGGTCAACATGCAAATTACGGGCAATTGGAACATACCATCCGGACTCTCTTAGGGACACTTCCAGAATATCTTCGTTACACTCAATAAAATTGTGCAGGCCTTTTGCAGAATTGGAATTACCAGTGTCGATGTCAATGAGTCTGCAGTGCGTATCCGGATATTCATTTCTTAGGGTTCGTCCAATGCCCCAAATGGATGCGTTGAAGCATGTCGAGATGTTGCGAATTTTATTTTCCTGATGAGCGTCTGCGGAAACGAGTGTCATTCGAGGCAGTGCTTTCGCTTCATGATCAAACGCTTGCACTAGGCGCGCGATTACCAAAGCCATAGGCGTAGCGGCGTAAATCGCATCAAATTCATTAGCTGTTGCGGTTTGCGGGCTAAAGTTCCACAGAAAAATAATTTCATCTGGTAACTGTTCGGACTGACCCAAAGCCCTCATAATTTGCAAGTAGTCTTCTACGGAATTTGGACGAATTTTAAATCCCGATTTGTTTCTCGAATATCGCTTGCCGCACGTTACCCGAAATGCACTATCGGTTTGAAAATGTTTAAGTAATTTTCTGGAAAAAGAACTGTCGTCTGAAAATACAAGCCGCTTTCGATTTGTTCCGATCGCTGCGGGTGTTTTCCCCCGGTTTGTTACAGCGTTCTGTGCAAGAAATATCGAGTGCAGAGGGTCTTTGTCGTCTGTTCTGTCGCTAATCGTTAGAATCGACTTGCATTCAAGTCGATTCAACAACTCCAACCATTGATGACGTGACTTGCAGGGACTATTGTGCAGTCGATTGGTATCAGCGTTATGCCACCAACCATGAAGCATTCCAAAAACGAGCCGAGCCCAGTCAGGTTCGTCAGTGAGTTCAATGAAATAAAAGAATCCTCCAGGAACCAGCAATTTACGAAGTTTTTTCAGTGCTTGCTCGCTGTCGTGTGCCAGGTGTAAGGTGTCACTAGCAAGAATCACATCGTAGTGATGGCTTACGTATCCCTGCGCTAGGGGGTCAGCGTCAAAATCAAGTTCGCCAAATCGAATGAATTCATATTTCTCGAAGCGAGTCCGTGCACGTCTGATGAAGCTGCTGGAGATGTCAGTAAAGGTATACTCAACAGGGTGTTCTTGCAGAACCGGAGCAAGGTGAAACAGTAACGCGCCGGTTCCGCCACCAACTTCGAGAATTCGGCACTTTCTGGCAAACGGCCAATCTTGCAGCAGTTTTTCAATGGATTCTCGAATCACTTCGTTATAAATTCGACACGTCGGTGAAGTCTGGTACAGATTCTGTAAATCCACTATTGACCCTTCTGGGAACAGCGTATTCAAACCGGTCTGCTTTCCGGTCAGTACGGAGTTCAAGCAGCTTCCGCAACGGTCAATCAACAATAATTCAGATACATACTCTGCCGCATCGGGGGATTCAAGAAATTTGGAAACAGCTCGGTCGGGATTTGATGGGAGGTCGTGCACTACGTCGATTTCCACGCTGCCGACATCATTGAAATTGCCTACTTGTCTGTTGTCGTATTTCAGACGAATAATCTGATTCTTTTCTAGCAATGCCAGCAGTGAATGGAACAAAGGAATCTGCTGGCTGTCGATACGTAGATTGAGTTCCAATGTAGGCAGGGAAATCCGCATGCCTCTGGCTGGAAAGCCAGCGAGATTGAAACACTGTCCGATGTAATTGAGTGTGATCTCGTCCAGCCCATGGGAAATTTTTTTATAGTAGTTTTGTCTTCGACAGGATTCGGATAGTCGAAGCATGTAGGTTTGAAGATTTTGATGATACCTGTCGATTTTGCTGTCAAACCAGTCGACACCTTGAGAATTCGGTTGATATAGTGCCCACTCTGGTCGAAATGCATGAATCGGTACGGAACAATCTGGTGACAAGGGATTTCTGACGTCGAATTGACGAAGCGCAAAGCGTGAGATTCTGGCAATGACATGCCCGTTTTCATTGGAAATTTCCAGATCGAGTTCCAATGAATCTTTCATCACCGACTTTACTTGAATGTAACACCAAACTGCCCGTGAATGATCCGTCCAGTATTCGAGACGTTCAATCTCTTGAGGCAGATAAACGCGATTTCCCCCAGTTATTGTTGAGGCGGTTCGAAAGCATAAATCCAACAGTGAAGGATCCAACTGATATTTCAATCGCAGTTCACTTGGCTGTTCCAGAAACTCAATTCGAGCCAGAACTTCTTTCTTGTCAATAACTTTCAAATTCCTGATCTTCCATGTAGACCAGTCGCCTTCAAGACCCAATTCATTCAATTCCTCCCGCAGCCGAATTGGTTCAACAGATTTCACAAAGCGCTCCTTCAAGTCACTGAGGTTCGACCTAGGTTGTGGACTATTGCCAGACTGAAGCGCTCCATGGCAGTAGATGGTGGATTTCGGCTGAGCTGAACTTGAGTGCTGCAAAATTTGAAAATCAAACGAGTTTTCGTTAGTGTTGTCGGTTATGTTCAATTTCAAAAGAGTCTGAGCAGTTTCTCCTTCGTCTTGCAGCTGAAGAATTTGATCAAATTGAATTGAAGTCAATTCAATCGATGGCTGATCCAGCCATGAACTGGCGGCCTCCAGAGCCGCTTCTACATATCCTGCCGCGGGGAAAACCAGTTCTCCTCGAATTCGATGATTTTTCAGCCAGACCAACTCGTTGACATTCAATGCCAAGTCCCATGAACCTTGGCCTATGCTGTCCGAATCTTGTAAAAGAGGGAAGTGTTTGAGCTGCCGGCCTCGCCGTCCTTCCAGTACCATCGCAGTGCGCTTCCAATGCTTCTGACGGTTGAACTCAGCGACCGGAAAATCACATATCTGTGCTTTTGAGTTGATTTTTTCCCAATCTAGTTTGACGCCGAGGCTGAACAATTTCCCGGCCGTGGAAATCATGTTTGCTCTGTCTTGGCCATTTCGTTGAAGTGAATAAAGAGAGGGCGCTATCACTCCCTCGCTTCGAAGGCATTCCTGTATGTCGTACGAAAGATTTGGGTGAGGACCTATCTCGACAAAGCAGTGAATTCCCGCATGTATACAGGCCTGCACGCACTCGGAAAATCGTACCGGCTCTCGAAAATTCTCCCACCAGTAATTGGGCTTCATCACATCGTTGACGATTTCCGTCCCATGAACTGAAGAAAACCAACGAATTTGATTGTGCCTTGACCTGACAATACGAATTTTCGACGTGATTTCAGTTTGACACTCGTCTATGAGTGGGCTGTGAAAGGGAACGGAGAGTTCCAGTAGGCGGCAGAATTTGCCTTGATTCTCTAGCTGTTTGCAAATTAGCCGGATCGACTGTTCGGTTCCAGAAAATGTGACCGAAGTCTTACTGTTGATTGCTGCAACAAAGAGTTCGCTAGGCATTGATTCTGCGATGTGATTTGCTTCAGCCGGTGAAAGCGCAGCCGCCAGCATCAAGCCGCGTCCTGAGCACTTCTGAAGCGTTCGTGCTCGTTCGCATACAATTCTGCTTGCATCGACAATGTCTAAATGACCTGCCGCGCACGCCGCTGCAACCTCTCCGACACTATGCCCGACTACGGCATCTGGCTTCACGCCCCAGGAATTCCATAGTTCATGTGTTGCGATTTGTACTGCGAAATACAGCGCATGAATCCTTTCCAGACCGCCTTGTGAATTTGGATCTTCATGCAAGAAGTAGGAACGAATGTTCGGTAGGCTGAACTCCTTCTGAAATATGGCATCACAGAGGTCAATCGTTGCTGCAAACACGGGTTCCGTGGCATAAAATTCTAACCCCGCAGATTGCCAATCAGCTCCCATCCCATTGAAAACAAAAGCGATTTTCGCTACTGAATCGATTGCTTTTATATTGGTTGCACTGTCGGTTTCCAGCGCTGACAATGATGGTGTTGGTTTGCCGTCAATTTCTGCTGCGATTGGAATCGAACAGCGAAATTTCTTGTGAGCTCTCCTTGCGGCGGTATTGCACAAACTGCTGACATCTGGGTAGTTGTTCAATTCGAGTGTCGTCAAGCAGTTGCGCAACTGCTTGAGGTTCTTCGAGGTTGAAGCAGTCAGTGGAAGAAGGAAAACTTTTTTCGACATTGCCTGTTTTCGATCTAGTTTGGTTGGAGCTTGCTGGATGATTACATGTGCATTGGTGCCTCCAAATCCAAATGAGTTTATCGCCGCACAACGTGGCTTGCCAGCTGTCTCATGCCATTCTTCAAATTCATTCGGGACACGGATACCAAGAGCCGTGAAATCAATTTTGGGATTTGGATTCACAAAGTGGAGATTCGGTGGAATTTGGCCATGATGCACTGCCAGTGTCGCTTTGATCAATCCGGCGATGCCCGCAGCTGCTTCTGTATGACCGATATTGGTTTTGACCGAGCCGACCGGGCAGCCGTGAATTTTTTCCGGTTGTCCATACACTTCGCCAAGTGATGTAGCTTCAACCGTATCCCCGGCTTGCGTTCCAGTGCCGTGCGCTTCAACATAGCCGATATCCGATGGATGAAGTCCACACTGTTGCAATGAAGTGTGCATCATTCGTACCTGAGCCTCGGGGTTCGGTGCCATCAAGCCAATGGTGCGTCCATCTTGATTTACGCTACTAGCAACGATTGTCGTGTAAATTCTGTCCCCATCAACCAGAGCATCAGAGAGTCGTTTCAGCATTACCAAACCGCCGCCCTCTGCACGCACGAAGCCGTCCGCGTTTTTGTCGAAAGCCTGACACATTCCCGCTTTCGACAACATGGATGCCTGCGAAAATTCAATGTAACTCTCCGGTAGCACAATGGCGTTTGCTCCACCCGCCAAAGCGACATCAACATCCCCGGACCTGAGTGCCTTGCAGGCAGAATCAACAGCAGTCAGCGAAGAGGAGCACGCAGTGTCAATCGTCAAACTTGGACCTTGCAGGTTGAAACAGTATGAAATTCTGTTTGCTGCGATGCTTGTAGATCGTCCAAGTGCGGAATACTGGGAAATTTGTTGCCGGTCAAAAAGAATCAGCCTTTCATAGTCGTGGTTAATGACGCCGGCGTATACGCCGGTCTGCAATCTGGATAAACAATCGGGAGAAATCGCAGCATTTTCCATGCACCGCCAGGCAAGTTCGAGTAGTATTCTCTGCTGTGGGTCAATCTCGGATGCCTCTCTGGGAGAAATGCCGAAAAATGCAGTGTCGAACTGGTCGATATCGTCAATAAACCCTCCGACCTTTGCAAACTGTGCCCCAAATTTTTTATCGACATCAGTCAGAATTCGACTGTCCCAGCGTTCGGGCGGAATGGGAGTTATGCAGTCGACTTTGTTTTTAATGTTTTGCCAGAATGTACTGGGGTTATCGGCTTTTCCGGGAAAACGGCAGGACATGCCGACGATGGCAATTGGAGAACAATAGTGTTCTTTCATCTTACCGAACCGTAGCATTTATCGATACAGTTTCGGATATGCGAAGTGCCGAAAATATCGCAGTCGAGGGGTGTGTCAGAGCCTTGATTCGGAAGGAGTGCAGTAAATTTCATGTAGAAGTTCAATGACTTGCAAGGCATTTTCATTTGCAATGGAATAGTATTTGGATTGCGAATGCCGACGTGCTTTGATAATTCCTTGTTTCCTCAGCCTCGCTAGGTGTTGAGAGATGGAGGATTGTTCCAATCCAACAAGACTTTGTAGTTCACTGACGGATTTCTCGCCATCTGCAAGATGACAAAGAATCATCAATCGTTGCTCATTCGCCAACTGCTTCAGGAAACTGCTTGCCTCAAGAGCAATGGCTTGTAGTTGTTCCGGTGCAAATTCCATTGTTAGAAAGTGAGATTTCTTGCGGAAAGATTATGCAGTTGATAAATGTTCAGTTTCAAAATTTTGCAACGATCAGTACCGAAATCGATTCTTCATTCTCCACCACGTACCACCATTCATTGAATTGAACAATGAAACAAATTATTGTATATTGCCAAGCAAATTTTCGGGTGTCTCGAAGTATTATTTTCGCAGACGATTAGAAACAAAACCGACGCTTTAGGAGTCTTAAACAGTAATGATGAAATCACTATTTGGATTATTCTCGCTTGTTGCGGTATTGTTCTTCTCGACAATCTACATAGTTCCGGGGCATGCCGACAGCGGAGCAGACGTCATTGCGGAAGGAAAAAAAATTTCAGTGGACCGAAAGAAAGGCAACTGCCTTGCTTGTCACATTATGGAAGACGGTGAAATGCCTGGCACACAAGGCCCGCCACTCATCTTCATGAAGCAACGTTTTGCAGACAAGGCAAAGCTGAGAGCGCGAATTTATGATGCTACAGCATTCAATCCGAATTCGATGATGCCGCCGTTCGGGAGGCACGGCATTCTAACAGATGATGAAATCGACAAAATTACTGAATATCTATACACGTTATAAATGAGGTGTCTCAATGAAAACGATTGAAGTACACAGACGCAAGATACTCAAGGGGGCATTAGCAACAGCCCTCACCGGTCTTGCTGCGTCTTGGGGCTTACTGACAAATTTAGCATACGCCGCACGTCCGCAGATGGCATTTGATGCCGAGGAAGTGCCTGAAACCCTGAAAGCGTTGTTTGGAGAAGACAGTGTTCAGGATAGCGATGCCGTTGTCGTCAAAGCGCCGGACATCGCGGAAAATGGTGCGGTGGTTCCAATCAAGGTCACAGCGAATTTTGACAACGTGGAATCCATCGCCATCATCGTTCCGGAAAATCCGGCGCCCATGGTTGCCGCATTCGACCTGCAGCCTGGCGTTGTCCCTGAGGTCTCCGTGAGGATCAAAATGGGTAAAACCTCCGATGTCATTGCCTTAGTCAAAGCGGACGGCAGCGTATACAGAGGCTCGAAAGAAGTGAAAGTCACCATCGGCGGATGCGGTGGGTAGACGAAATTTACGAGGAATTTATTATGACTATGAAAGTAAGAGCCAAAATGACCAGCGACAATAAGGTCCAGGTCAAGATGCTGATCAAGCACCCGATGGAAACCGGACTGCGTAAAGACAGAAAGACCGGTAAACCAATTCCTGCTAATTTTGTTGAATCAGTCACCTGCCACTGGCAAGATAAGGAGTTGCTGCGAGCTCACTGGGGCCCGGCAATCTCGAAAAATCCGTATATGTCTTTCAAGCTGAGTGGCCCGAAGTCAGGTGATGTATTGATGCTCCGCTGGTCGGACAATCAAGGTAAATCAGGCGAACTGGCATCGACAATTGGATAACGCATCCAATACGGACAGTCGAATTAGGAGAGCAATTTAATGAAAAGAATGTTGTCGGCTGTACTGATTGGTTGCGTGATGGCAGGCGTGTCGATTTTAACGTTTGCTACACCTGAAGAAGACCGGCAGGCATTTCAACAGTATTACCTGACCAAATTTCCGGACACGCCGAAAGACGATTTCATCAATGGAGCTTATTCCCTAGATGCGGGTTCGCGGGAGCAATGGTTAGCCCTTGAGGAGTTTCCACCATATGAATTCGCGTTGAGTCGAGGTGAGGAAGCCTTTGGAACTTCATTTGCCAACGGTAAATCCTATGCGGACTGTTTCGAGAACGGCGGAATCGAGATTCGGCAAAATTATCCTTATTTTGATACCGAACAGGGACAGGTGGTAACGCTAGAGCTTGCGATCAACCAATGTAGAGAAGCGAATGGCGAAAAACCTCTCAAGTACAAATCCGGCGACATTGCCGCAATTTCGGCATACATGGCATACACTTCGCGTGGCCAGACCATCAATGTAGTCATTCTGGATGATCCGCGCGCATTGGAAGCGTATGAAGCCGGCAAGCAGTTCTATTACACCAAGAGAGGTCAATTGAACTTTGCATGTGCAGACTGCCACGTCAATGCTTCAGGCGGATATATCCGTTCGGAGTTGTTGAGCCCGGCATTGGGACAAATGAGTCACTTTCCAGTGTATCGCCTGAAGTGGGGTGCGATTGGAACCCTGCATCGTTTTTTCAGTGGGTGTAATCAGCAGGTGCGGGCAAAAGCCTTCAAGCCGCAAGGCCCCGAATATCGGAATCTTGAATACTTTTTGACCTACATGAGCAATGGATTGGAATTCAACGGACCCGGAGTTCGCAAGTAAACGACGGGAGACAGACATGAGATCAACGGTAACAAAACTGTTCTTTAGCCTATTGTTCGTTTCTGCCGCAATGTCGTTCAATGTGGCGAACGCATCGGAGCCTACCGTGGAAGAATTCAATGCAGCCTTTGTGGAAGCAAACGAAGCGAGAAAGATGTCCGGTTCGCTCGGCCATGAATGGCGCGATACTGTAAAAATCCTCAGAGCTGCTCAAAAAGCTGCCGAAGGCGGGGATCTTGTAGCAGCAATGAAACTTGTTGCTCAGGCCAAATTTCAGAGCGACGCGGCAATTGTACAGGCGAACAGAGAACAAAGTCTGTGGAAAGGCCGAGTGATTCGATAGTTCAATTTAATTTCGATTTTTTTGATTCCAAATCTACGGTGATTTAGCGGATTGACTTGACCTTCAGTGATCGGCTTTGCCCGGATGAATTGGTACTATGGGTGAATAGTCGTGCACATGGACCGTCGTGAATTTGTACAAACGCTCGCAGCAGCGAGTTTTGCTGGGTTTTTGCCGACGACGTCTGTTGCTGGCAAAAGTCTGTATGACATTCCCACATTCGGGCAGATTCGTCTGCTTCACATCACTGATTCGCATGCCCAGCTCAATCCGATTTATTATCGGGAACCACACGTCAACATAGGCATTGCCGACTCTTGGGGAAAGCCGCCTCATATCGTCGGCAACGCATTTTTCGAGCACTTCGGAATTTCTCCAGCATCACCGCAGGCGTACGCCTTTACGTATTCCGATTTCGCTGAACTTGCACATCAGTACGGCAAGGTAGGTGGATATGCATACATCAAGTCTCTGGTGGACCAGTTGCGACAAACCTATGGTTCGGAGCGAACTCTTCTGCTTGATGGCGGCGACAGTTGGCAAGGCAGTGGAACTGCATTGTGGACGCGCGGCATGGAAATGGTGCAAGCCAACAATATTCTGGGCGTGGATATTTCGACAGGCCATTGGGAGTTCACCTATACACCGGAAGAATTTCAGCAAAACCTGCAGGCATTTGAAGGGGAATTCTTGGCTCAGAACATCTTTTTGACCGAAGATGCTCTGTTTGAGGAGAAGCCTGCTTTCGATGACTTTACCGGGCACGTATTTCAACCGTACACGATGAAATCTCTCAGCGGGTTTGACGTAGCCATCATCGGTCAGGCTTTCCCCTACACTCCGATTGCCAATCCGAGTCGAAATATTCCAGACTGGACTTTCGGCATTCGCGTGGAGGAGATGCAAGACCTGATCAATGGGATTCAGAAGAGAGAAAAACCGGATGCAATTATCTTGCTCTCGCACAACGGTATGGATGTAGACCTGAAGCTTGCGAGCATTGTTACGGGCATAGATGTGATTCTAGGTGGTCATACTCACGACGCGGTTCCTGCGGCAATTCCGGTGAAGAATTCGGCGTCGACTACACTGGTGACGAATGCTGGATCAAATGGGAAGTTTGTTGGCGTTCTGGATTTGAAGCTGAGCGAGAAAGGGGTTAATGAAATTCAGTATCGGCTGTTGCCGGTGTTTGGAAATTATCTGGATGCGGATTTTGAAATGCAGAATTTCATTGACACTTCTCGTCAGCCTTACGCCGAGCAGTTGGACGAAGAACTGGCAGTGACTGAGTCGCTTCTGTTCAGGCGGGGGAATTTCAATGGCACCTTTGATGAGCTTATCTGTGATGCATTACGAAATACAGGCGGCGCGCAGATTGCATTGTCTCCCGGCTTTCGGTGGGGAACTTCCATTATTCCAGGACAGACCATCACCATGGAGGACGTGCTGGCACAGACAGCGATGACTTATCCTGAAACGTACAATCGGGAAATGAATGGTGAAACCTTGAAGCTGATACTTGAGGATGTTGCAGATAATGCATTCAACCCGGATCCGTTTTACCGACAGGGCGGAGATATGGTGCGAGTGTCCGGACTGACGTATGCGATCAATCCGACGATGTCATTCGGCAGCAGAATTTCAGACATGCGGCTGGAAAATGGCGAGTTGATCGAGGCGAGCCGCAATTACACTGTAGCCGGATGGGCAACGGTACGTGAAGTCTCACCAGGTCCTCCGGTGTGGGATTTGGTTGCAGAACATCTTCGATCGCGAGGAACGGTTAGAATAGACAAGGTTAACCAGCCAGAAGTAATCATGAAAGCTGGCAATCCCGGAGTTGGAATCTGGGACAGCAGTTAGTTTTTGGAATCGAGAACGTATGAAGCAGGCAGGCAAAGTATTTACAGCACTCGTCGTATTCTTCCTGTGTGGAATTTTGCAGGTTTCAGCGGAGATTCGGTCGCCGGAGGAATATTTTTTCCATCAAACCTTTGGTGACCTATTGGAAGAAGTGGAGATTGCCAAAGAAGAAGGGCAGGGTTCCATTTTGGTCATGTTCGAGTTGAACGATTGTCCATGGTGCGAGCGTATGAAAGCAATGATTTTGAATCAGTCTGAGGTTCAAGATTACTATCGCGAGCACTTTCGAATCTTGACGATCAATGTCGAAGGAGATAACCTGATCGTCGATTTCAATGGTGAAGATATTGCTGAAAAGGAATTTGCCCTCAAGCACAACAGAATTCGTGCGACACCGGTGTTTTTATTTTTAGACCTTGAAGGAAACCGCATTATGCGCTTTACTGGTGCGGCAAAAAGTGTCGAAGAGTTCATGCTGTTGGGAGAGTTTGTTGTGCAACGGCATTATGAGACGACCAATTTTATAAAATTCAAGCGCAACCGATCAAACTCGAATACGCAATAGGAAGCCGAATTCTTGTTGACTATCATTCATGGAATCGCGGGGAGACTTTAGAATTGAAAGGGACAGAATTTTGCTTGGCATTTCTGTCGCTGCTGTGGTTCGTTCCCCCTTGTTCATTTGCTACAAGCTATAGTGCGCCTGGTGATCCGCTTACGCTATCAGAAGCGCTGAATATCACATCTTCATTCCATCCTTCCATTGAAAGTGCTGAGCTTGATGTTGCACGCGCTCACACAGATTATGATTTTTATCACAACGGAAGTCGTGGCAGCGTAGAAGCACTGATCGTACCTCAGCTGGCTGACCGAGCCGCATCCGGTGCCGGTAATTCTCAAGACGACAGTTACATAACACTACGGTTTGTTCAACCAATTTATGATTTCGGTCGAAAACTGGCATCTGAAGCACACGCAGAGACTGAACTCAAGCGAACCAACGACTTGCTTGAGTATCGGATTCAGCAACAACAGCTTACAGTGATGAGGCGATTTTTTGACGTTCTAGTTGCTGATTTGAACTACGCAGTGAAGAACGAGAAGATGACTCTCGCTTTCCTGCTATTCAATCGTTTACAGGAAGAATCTGAGATGCACGGAGCGCATGCTGAAGTCGATGTGCTGGCGCATGAAACCATTTATCGGGAGAGGTTTCATGAGCGTCAGCAAGCCGGTATTCATCAAATAGCTACTCGACGTTTTTTGGTATTGGCTATGGGATTCATTCCAGGACATCATGACTATGTTCCGCGGGATTTGGTTCCACCTGATATTGCGGATTATGTCAATCGAGAAGTGCCAGCGTATGAAACCATGCTGGAACAGGTACTGGCAAACAGTTATGAGCTGGCTGATGCACGACTGAAACTACAAGGAGCGGAGAATGCTTTGGATGTCAGCATCAAGAAATATTCACCAACGCTGGATGCGACTCTTGAAGCGACAGAATGGGTGCAGGAGACCGGCAGTAGAAATTCTGCTTCGATTGGGTTTCAGATCAGAGTGCCCCTAGTTGCCGGAGCAACAAAGAAAAGAGACCGAGAAATTGCACGGATCGAAATTGAGCAGGCGCGGGTGAAACTCGAACAGCTCACATACGATCTGCAAGCTCGTGTTTTTGATTTGTGGAAAAATTTACAGCTCTATCAGGTGGAACTGGCAGCTGCGAATGTAAGAACTGAATTTCGAGACCAGTATATGGACCGAAGTCGCACTTTGTATGAATTGGAAGAAAGTGCCGATCTTGGAGATGCCCAAGCCGAACAGTTGCGTGCACTACTAGAAACCAAGAGAATTGAATATGAACTTGCGATGACGTGGGCAGAATTTGAAGTAATGCGTGGTGCAGGTTATTCCTCAATTGGGTGGTAACTGATACCTCTGTTTCCTGCTGCATTGTAAAATCGGAATACTTTTCAGTGCGCTACTGCTCTTGCAGCGCAGATTGACTCGCAACATAAATCTTCAGAGTTTATCCACTTAGGCGCTTTAAATTAATTTTAGTATGCTGTGTTTAATCGATGTATATAATCGAATTCTTGTAATTCATCCAGCAAAATTGAAAATTTACTATTAGAGAGAGACATGGATTCTACAGACCTCGAACGACACGTAAACAGACCAGGACGAGCTGATCTGGTCAAGCAAGTCAGAGAAAAAATAAACGAACTGAATATTGATTACATCTACTACCAATTTATTTCTGTAACTGGACGAATTGTCGGTAAGGGTGTGCCTGCAGATCACTGGGAGGTGATTGCCAGTCGAGGATTTCAATTGGTATACGGATCCACTGCCAACCTGTTTGTTGACCGTTATGGCGACTATATCGGTTACGGACCGGAATCCATGGAGCTTGTTGGAATTCCAGATCCAGAAACTTTTTGCCAGTTGCCATGGGACAAACGAGTTGCACGCGTTTACTGTACGTGTTTCCGCAATCGGGAGGAACGCGAGAATCCAGGCGGACACTTGAGTTCCGACTGTCGTGGAAACTTACGAATCATGCATAAAGAATTCCAGGCCAAACACGACGGATTACATCTGCGTCACGGTATGGAACCTGAAATGATGTGGTTGAAACGGGGAGAAGACGGCAAGCCGGATGGTGGCTTCTCGAAACCGTACTGCTATCACATCGACCAGTTTGAAAGTCTGCGTCCGGTGTTTATGAAAGCCATCGAGTATTCGAGGTTCATGGGGCTGGACATGATCCAGGGCGACCACGAAGATGCACCGGGCCAACTGGAGCTGAATTTCACTTATGACGATGCTCTTCGAACCTGCGATCGACTGTCGACCTATCGACAGATCTGTGCTCAGGTCGCAAGAGAAAACAACTTGATCGCCTGCTTCATGACCAAACCCTTCATGGGTGTATCCGCAAGCGGCTGCCATACCAATATGTCGCTTTGGACAGGGGGCGAGGACAAGTTGAATCGGCTCGGCAACGATGTATTGAACGGCTTGGAGGATAACTACCATTACATGCAAGGTGGTGATAACAAGTTCATGCCGGATACCGATGACCAGCAACTCCCAGGAAAAATCGGTCTTTATGCTGTTGCTGGAGTGATGAAACATTTAGATGGTCTGACTGCACTTGGCTGCTCAACCGTGAATTCCTACCGACGCCTGTGGGATACTGGATTCTGGGCTCCGGTGTATAAGGACTGGGGATATCAGAATCGGACGACTGCACTGAGAATTTCAGCACCCGGCCGGTTTGAATTCCGCGCAGTAGATTCAATGGTTAATCCTTATCTCTTATGTGGGGGATTATTGAAGGCGTTTGATGACGGTATATCCAATCAGCTTGATCCTGGAGAGCCGGAAGGACGCAATATCTATGAAGCCATGGAAGCGGGAAAGAAAGTAACAAAACTGCCAATGTCGCTGGGTGAAGCGCTGGAAGCATTGAAGAATGACCATTTACTGATGGAAGCTTTGCCGGATGAAATGGGCAAAGTTTTTATGCACTACAAGGAAGACGAGTGGGCAAAATTCATGTCAACCGTAACCGAATGGGATATTGAAACCTATCTCGATTGTCTGCCATAGGAACCAGATTATGTGTGGAATAGCAGGACTCATTCATCGCGGTAAAACATCTGACATCGGCAGCGCATTGCTGTCAATGCTTCAGGCGTTGAAGCATCGCGGACCTGATTCAACCGGTTTGGCCGTCTACGGTGTCTCCTCTGAAAATGGGGAAGGCGCAGACTACGTGATGCGATTCAAGGTTGCAGAAGGTGCGGATTTAGCGACTGGCTTTAAGATTTACGATCAGATCAAAGAGAGAATTGCGGCAGTAAGGGATCGTCTATCCGAAAGTGGGGCGGAGGTTACGCTGGAACAGGAAGTAACGAAATATGCCTATCGATGCCGGTTCAATTTTGAAGGTGATTTACGACGACTTGCAGACTATCTCGAGGATGTCGAAGGGGTGGAAATTCTTTCGATTGGAAAAAGTCTCGAACTGATCAAGGATCTTGGAGATGCCCAGGTTGTCGGGAGCCAGTATGGTTTACAGAATTTTCAAGGAACCCACGCAATCGGGCATACTCGAATGGCAACCGAATCCGACGTAGATATTCGTTCAGCGCATCCGTATTGGGCATATCCATTTCTGGATGTATCGGTCGTACATAACGGACAGTTGACCAACTACTGGAATTCGAGACGCGCTATGGAAAGACGGGGACATCGATTCATGTCCAACTGCGATTCGGAACTGATCGCCGTTTATCTGGCAGACTCAATCGATCGCGGCGATGATCTTGAGGAATCTATGAATCGTTCTCTCTCTGATTTAGATGGCGTTTTTACCTACGTTGTGGCTTCGCAGAATCAACTCGGCATGGCCAAAGATTACATGGCCGCAAAACCCATGGTGCTCTACGAGTCCGACGAGTTCGTTGCGTTGGCTTCAGAGGAAGTTGCAATCCGTAGCATTTTTCCCCACGAAATCGACACGATTGATCCCTATGAAGGAGAGGTAAGAGTATGGCAGAGCTAAAAGAAGCGGGTTCGATGCATGCAGAAAAACTTGCGGGTCGAACTCAGCAGGTATTTTTTCCCGCTGTTGAATCTGATCGCCTCGCCTCTCCACTTGCCATTGAGGTTGATATTGACAAGAGTGCCGTGATTGACGCGGATGGTCTGACAGCGCGAGAAGTGAACTCGCGAATCATGCGGTTAATGCATGAGGGGCACGGTACCATTACCGTGCTGAACCCCGGTGCCAAACACTCGTTGGGAGTCGGAATTCTGAATCGCCTGAATTTGAATTTTGAAGGCAGTCTCGGTTATTTCGGCTGCGGATTGAGTGACGGCCCGAATATTCGAATTTCCGGACGGGTCGGATGGTCGTGCGCTGAAAATATGATGTCTGGCACCATCGTGATCGAGAAAAATGCCGGGTCGACGTTCGGTGCGGCTTTACGAGGCGGCGATCTGGTGTGCAAGTCCGATGTTGGTTCTAGGACTGGAATTGACATGAAAGGCGGCACAATCATCGTCGGTGGACGCACTGGAGCGTTCAGCGGATTCATGATGCAGCGAGGTCGCATGATCGTTCTTGGTGATGCCGGCCCGAACCTGGGTGACTCAATGTATGACGGCATCATCTATGTGGGCGGTAGCATTAAAGGACTCGGAGTTGATGCAGTCGATGCTGAAATGACGGATTTGGAATGCGAGTGGATTGAACGGAAATTGGCATTGTACGGAATGGAAGCACCAAATGGCGCACGTAATTTGCGCAAAATAGAATCGGGCAAGCAGCTGTGGAACTATGACAGCCTTGAACCTGCCGAAAAGAAACTTGTTCTGTGATGGATTAAATATGGACCCTAAACCAAAATCAACACCACCCGAGCCACCAAAGGTGTCCCGGAATACCAGTAGTCTCGGCAGGAGTTCAATTTTCCCGCCGGAAGTTATTGACGATATACACATCAAGTCAGAACTCGGTCGATACCGAATGCGGGGATTTTCGCTATTCAAGAACATTCCTACATTTGATCAATTGACATTTCTGCCAGGCACGCTTACGAGGTTCGTTATCGAAGGATATCGAGAACGATGCGTAACCGAAACCGTTTTAGGTCCGCGCGCAAAGCGGCCGCTGAAGCTGGATATCCCCGTCTACATTACGGGCATGAGCTTTGGTGCGCTGTCGTACGAAGCAAAGACTGCGCTCGCTCGAGGCGCTACCATGGCTGGCACTGCAACTTGTTCAGGGGAAGGCGGCATGATTCCTGACGAGAGGCGTTATTCAAGCAAATGGTTTTACCAATGCATTCAATCTCGCTATGGATTTAATCCTCATCACCTTCGCTTGGCTGATGCGTGTGAATTTTTCATTGGGCAGGGTTGCAAAGTCGGTCTTGGCGGGCATTTGATGGGACAGAAGGTGACCGACCAGGTTGCCGAGATGAGATCTTTGCCAGCTGGTATCGACCAAAGATCACCAGCTCGGCATCCGGACTGGCTGGGACCGGATGACCTTGCGTTGAAAATTGAAGAAATCCGTGAGGCAACGGATTGGCAGATTCCGATTCAGCTTAAACTAGGCGCTGCACGCGTGTATGACGATGTGCGTATGGCGGCAAAAACCGATCCGGATATGATCTATATAGACGGTATGGAAGGATCGACAGGGGCTGGGCCGCATCTAGCGACTGAAGAGACTGGAGTGCCGGGTATTGCTGCAATCCGCCAAGCCCGAAAGGCCTTGGATGATGTCGGCAAAACTGGGGAAATATCGCTGATTTATGCAGGCGGAGTTCGTAATGGCGGAGATCTGGCTAAAGCTTTGGCGCTGGGTGCTGATGCTGTAGCAATCGGGCACGCTTCACTGATGGCGTTAAACTGCAACAAGGACATTCCAGAAGCAGATTACGAAAATGAAATCGGGGTTGAGGCTGGATACTGCTATCACTGCCACACGGGACGTTGCCCGGTAGGGGTTGCTACTCAGGACCCAATCCTGCGAGCGCGACTCGATCCTGACGCTGCTGCCGAGCGTGTCTACAATTTTCTGCACACGCTTGCGATTGAGTGCCAGATGATGGCTCGTGCATGTGGTAAAACGAATGTCCACTCGCTTGAACCAGAAGATCTTGCTGCTCTGACGATGGAAGCCTCAGCCATGGCTATGGTACCGCTTGCAGGTACCCAGCACACTGTGGGACGACCCGACATGACTCGCTATTGAGGTGAACAGGAATGGATAAAGTTACAGATATAAGTCAGAAGTTCAATAGTGATTCAACAACCGAACGAGAACAGGAAATCGGTCAGCATATTGGCTATAGGTATGATGTCAACTTGGTGCCGGACTATTCCAAGATCACGCCGTTTCTGAAGAAGTATATTGAGTTTATGGGTTGGGATGATTTGAACTGGCTAGAAGATGTTCATCTCGGATACGAGGAGGGAAGACCTGCAGTATTCGATCGGAACATTAATGGCTGGGTGCAGGTGCCTGCGGATCTTGAATTGCCCGACAGTCAACAGGAACGCGACATGATTGCACGCGAACTGTTGGTCAAGTTCCAGTCTTCCGAAGAGCATCCGATGGTGGAACTCGATCAGGAATACGGCAAAGTCAGGCCACCTGCGGAAATTTCATAAACATTGATTTGTGCATGGCTTACTGCAGCTATGCGCAATTGTCTCTGATAAAAACCATGCCTGGCTTGTTTGCGGGCATGGTTTTTCTTTGTTTGACGGACAGTCTGAACCAGCCAGCAGGTGTCAGGCGGGCTGCCCGAGATAACTCTCCATGGAATCATCCATTGCTTTCAGCCACTCGGTGTGGTGAACCGGCTGTTGGTTATTTGTAATTAGTGAACGATGTCCGTTGTTTCGATACGTTATGATATTTTCATGTTTGTGATGTTCCCACTCCATGAACGTATTGTTGATTCCCTGCACATCGAATTTCGGATAGTCACTTTGATCTAGCAGAGTCTGTACATAATCCCCCTGAAACCAGATTTCCTGTTCGTAGTCCGCAAGAGTCGCTTCCCGTTCCAGCCAGGCAGCGCTGTCCTTTTGCATCTCATCTTTGGACGGCAGCTTTATGCGCCCCATGATGACATCCCGTGCATACCAAGCCTGAACGTCGAACATGTTGAACGTGTAGTACTGATCCTGCATTCCGAGGTACATCACTTTGGGATTGTCTTGCCATACGACGCCTTGATACAGATCTGGCGTCCACATACGGTTCCCTGTTCTGAGCTTCAAGTCTTCTGCCATGAAAGGAAAGTGGTGCAAATATCCTGTGCACAGAATTATCGCGTCAATTCGTTTGCTGCTGCCGTCCTTGAAGTAAGCGGTCTCGCCATCAACATGTGTCAGCAGAGGAACTTCCTCAAAAGAGTCTGGCCAGTGAAAGCCAGTGGGGGCAGTACGATGGCTGATTGTGATCGATCTCGCACCATATTTATGACACTGAGAGGCGATATCTTCCGCTGAGTAACTTGTTCCGATTACTAGCAGATCCATGCCTTCAAACTCGAGAGCATCCCGAAAATCATGGGAGTGCAGAATACGTCCATTGAAAGTGTGAAACCCGTCAAATTGGGGAACATTCGGAACCGAGAAGTGCCCGCTTGCGACGACTACGTAGTCGAATTCCTCAGTCACCAGCGTGTTGTTTTCGAGATTCCTGGCAGTTACACAAAAGATATCGCGGTCTTCCAAGTAGGACACCCAATGCATTGAATGATTGAATTTGCACCATTTTCTGACTCCGGAAGCTTCGACTCGTCCTTTGACGTAGTCCGTTAGCACCGCTCGTGGCGGATATGAAGGTATCGCCCGACCGAAATGTTCCTCAAAAGTATAGTCAGCAAACTCCAGGCACTCCTTGGGACCATTCGACCATAAATACCTGTACATGCTGCCATGAACCGGTTCACCGTAGGCGTCTGAACCTGTACGCCAGGTATAGTTCCACAGTCCACCCCAGTCGCTCTGTTTTTCGTAGCACACAATTTCTGGAATTTCTGCGCCCTTCTTTTCTGCTGAGGCAAATGCGTGTAACTGTGCTACGCCACAGGGCCCTGCTCCGATGATTGCAATTCGTGACATAAATCTTCTCCCTTTGTTTCTATCGTTGAAATTTGCAATTCAGCAAAGAATTTTTCGCAAATTTCTTGGTATCGCTTCAATCATTATAGTAATAGTTGAAACAACTCCAAGATTCTGTATCTCCTTCAGATTCCAGAATTTGCATCCAGAGCATTAATTGCATCGCATTGATTCTGAGTTTTTGTTCAAAGTTGAAAATTTATCCGCCACCATACGTGAAAAATTTTAAAGCTTGTAAAGAAACGTGCCTGGGAGGGCAAAATTGATGTGGCTGACTTTGAAGTGAAAATAGTAAAACTGAACTCGATAGTGGATCATCCCAATGCTGACCGTCTAGATATTTGCAAAATAGGAGATTACAACGTGATTTCCGTCAAGAGAATGCATTCACCAGGGGATGAGGTCGCTTACATTCCGGAACAGTCCATTCTGCCGGATTGGCTGATAGAGGACATGGGGTTGGTAGGGAAACTGTCGGGCTCCAAAAAGAATCGAGTGAAAGCGATAAAACTGCGAGGAGTATTGTCACAAGGTCTGATTTACAGTTTGGAGCGAATTCGTAATAGATTTCCATCTATGGAGTTTACCGATAATTCTGTGGGATTGGATGTGACTCGGTTGATGGGAATTGAAAAGTATGAGCCTCGCATCCCAATGCACATGGAAGGAGAGGTTTGTAATGCTCAAGGGTCAACTCTTAAATACGATATAGAAAATTTGAAGAAGTATCCCGATGTATTTGAGGAAGGTGAGGAAGTAGTCATTACTGAAAAACTTCATGGAACGCTTCTGCTCGCTGGCTGGCATCATCAAGTCGGTGCAGTAATTTCATCGAAGGGGTTCGGTGCAAAGGGGCTGATGTTCAAGGATAACGAAGTGAACAACGCCGGAAATTTGTATGTGATAGCAGCTAAGCAGGCGAATCCTTCCGGAATGAGCCTTATGGATTGTCTGAAAAGGGAGTATGATGCTTTGTCCAGCACTTCGGGCGAAGAGGAGCTTGCCATCTATGCTCTGGGTGAAATTGTCGGACGTGGAATCCAGGATTTACAATACGCAACCCTGAAACCGACAGTACATCTGTTTGATGTATATGTCGGGATTCCAGGGCGTGGGGAGTTCCTCGATTCCAGCTTGTTAGGCAAAGTATCCGAGTGTTGGAAAATCAATTCGGTTCCACAACTTTACAAAGGTGAGTTCAGCAAAGAAGTTGTACAGGAGTATACCGACGGAAGAGAGACTGTATCTGGAACAGATTCTCACGTACGTGAAGGAGTGGTAATCCGTCCGACAAAGGAAAGATGGGATCGCATACTCGGCCGAGTCATTCTCAAAAGCATATCAGAGCATTATTTATTGCGAAAGGGCGGCACCGAATTCAGCTAAAGTACCTGAAAAGGAGCATACGATTCTAGAATAAATTGCATTCAATTTCAGTGTTGTTCAAATTGAACAAGAGACAGTTTCGATCGCTGTAAACGATTGTCAACCGCAGCGCATGAGATCGCTGATTGTGCCCCTGGCAGCCTGAGGGCTGTCAAACAATCCACTCGGCAATGCCTGGCGGCAGGTTCTTGCGCGGCCTGAATTCACACAATCGCAGCCATCAACACGATGGACAGAGCCATTCGACGGTGGCAGCTGCGAAAACAGCTTGAATGGGCATCGGTAGCAGAAATTTTGGAATTTTGAAGTGAGAAGATTACCGGTGGAAATAAAAAATGCGCCAACGGGAAACTCTCATATTAAACGATTAAACGGTATTTTGATTTTTATGTTATAGTCAATAACCAACTAGCATGAGTCTAAATTTGAGGTCTACTGTTATGTTATCAATCATCCTCCCCCGATCAATCTATCAGATAGTTGATTCTGGAAATCGCCGAGAAAATCCAAAATTAATATTTTTCTCGGTTTTTCTTTTTGGAAGTCTCATTCTTAAGTCTGCTTCTGTCGCGTACGCTGTTGATTGTCAACCTGGCGAGCGGGGTACGATTGATAGAATCAACGAGGACTTTAGTCCGGGTACCTCTTGTGCGGCCTGAATTCACAGAATCGCAGTCATCAACACGATTGACAGAGCCATTCGACGGGGGCAGCTGCCCAAACAGCTTGAATGGGCATCGGTAGCGGAAATTTTGGAATTTTTAAGTGAGAATCTTACCAGTGGAAATAAAAAAAGCGCCAACGGGAAACTCTCAACAACATATATTCTTGACATTCTGACACGATACGGTTTATGTTTACGCTATCAGTTGAAGTAATTTTATTGAATTAACAACAAATAAAAAATTTTCTGGGTTTGTTCAGAAGTTCGGTCGCAAATATTTGGGATTGTGTTCAACCGATTATCACTAACCATAAATGATTGAACAAACACACAAGCCTGTCAATTTTGTGATTATTCTGAAGGAGGATATACATGGAAAACAAAGTAATGCAAACTTCAAGACGTAAGTTTCTTAAACAAGTTGCTGCAGGGGCTACTACGGCGACAGCAGTAGGAATTATTCCGAGCCGCGCTTTCTCTGCCAACAAAATGTTGACCGTTGGTATGAACATTCCAATGACCGGTGATTTAGCACCTTGGGGGCTGCCCGGATTCTATGGTTGTGAAATTATCGCCAACAATATTAATGCCGCAGGCGGCGTCACGATTGGCGGTGAAACCTATGACATCAACATTGCAACCTATGATCATGCATACGATACCGAGGCAGCGATTCAAGGCATGAAGAAATTGACGTTGGAAGATGATGCAAAAATGGTAATGATGCTTGGTGGTGCGACTGTCGGTGCAATACTTCCCTGGACGACCCGTAAGAATGTGCTCTCCACGACATTGTTGCCAAGCGACATCACACCGGATTCAAACTACCTTGTTGCGACTTGTGAATCACACCCGTTGTACAACGTAACCGGTGTTGAATATCTGGCTAGAAATTTCCCGGATGCGAAGACGGCTGTCATTGTCACGAACAACGACGCTGAATATGGTCTGCAGTCTACCGCAACCTACAATGCAGCATTTGAAGTGGCCGGTATTGAGGTAGTTGATACCAACCTGCACGGATTTGACGTTACCGACTTTGCGCCAATCGTCAGTTCCGTTCTGGCGAAAAATCCTGACATATTCTGTATGGCGACAAGTTTTTATGTCACGCCGATCATGGAACAGTTATACCATCAAGGATTTGAAGGCAAAATAATTTCCTGCACACTGGACTACTATGACGAGATCATTGCAAAAACCAGCGTTGATTTTGTCAATGGTACAATTTTTCAGTTCCCGGATTTTGATGATCCAGCCCTGCTACAGGAAGGCATTAGTTTTCCTGACCCAGCGGGATTCGATGCGGCGTTCCGCAAAGATCATCCAAATGACTGGTCTGCGGTTGCCTGGGAATATCCCGTCAAACTGCTGAACTGGCTGGAAAATGCCAAAGCTGCCGGTAGTGTCAATTCAGAAGATGTAATTTCACAAATGACTGGCAACGCTCAGGACTTCGTCTTTGGTGGCGGAAACTGGTGGGGCAGCCAATTATGGGGGCTTGACAACGTTCTGGTCGGACGTTGGCCAGTTGTCGTAGTTCAGGATGGAAAAGCTCGAATTCAGGAATACGGCGATCTCGCTGCATGGCTGGACGCGAACAATGACACCCTGATCAAACACATGAAAGAATTGGGTCTGCGAACCGTGTAATTTCTGCGGCGAACAAAAAGGGGGAGGGAACTGCATTCTCTCCCCTTTTTTTAGTATTGGAACCTTTCTAGTTTGAGAAGAGTCTATTGGACCTGTTGATCCAAACCATTGTGAACGGAATCATTCAGAGCGGATTTTACGCTTTGGCAGCAATCGGTCTCGTACTGGTTTTCGGTGTGATGCGGGTTGTAAATTTCGCACATGGCGAGTTGGTCATGATTGGTGCTTACACCGTATGGTATGTCCATGCGCAAAACCACGTGCCTTACCTACTCACGGTTGTTCTCGCAATTGCCTTAGTTGCTGGCATCGGCCTGCTGATGGAGCGGTTCCTGTTTCGTCCCATGATCAACGACCCACTGGGCGGACTGATTTGTTCGATCGGGGTGTTGTTCATTTTGCAGGTTATTGCTTCGTTTCTCGGTGGTGAAGGGCCTTCCAAACAGGTTCCTCCACCGTTTGAAGGTACGATGATCATTCAGGATTCGATTCGAATTCCCTATCAGCGGCTGTTCAGCATTACTGTTTCCGTCGCAGCGCTCGTCGTTCTGTGGTATTTCCTTACTAGAACTAGACTGGGCTGGGCTTTGCGTGCAGTTTCACAGGATCGAGAAGCGGCAGCTCTGCAAGGAATCAGTTCAGTACGAATTTCAATGATTGCAATCGGAGTCGGTGCGGGTCTGGCGGGTCTGGCGGGTGCTCTGATTGCGCCGTTGACTAACATAAACCCGCACATGGGACACAACGTCATTATTACTGCTTTTATCGTAACGATCGTCGGTGGAATCGGAAGCCTTCCGGGAGCTGTTATTGCATCCGTACTTTATGCGTTGTTCCATACCTTTGTTACAACATACTTCAGCGGTACGATTGCTACCATATCGGGACTGCTGATCATGGTTTTGATACTGATCGTACGTCCGACAGGAATCATGGGGCAGAAGATCAGTGAATAGGGTGCACTCAATTAATCTAAAGACTGTTGTCGCACTGAGTGTACTGTTTGCGGTTCTTGTTGTACTTCCGCACTTCCTCAAATATCATCATCAGGATTTTCTAATTTTTCTCACCATAAACATTCTGGTGGTTGTGAGCTACAGGCTGGTTACACTTACTGGCGAATGGTCACTGATTCACGCCGTCATGATGGGTGTTGGCGCATATACGAGCGCGATTCTAAGTAAAAACTTCGACATATCCTTTTGGATTACGCTTCCGCTTGCAGGTCTTGCCGCAGGAACAATGGCAGCTTTGCTGAGTTATCCGCTGTTTCGCATGACGCAGTTCTATTTCCTGATCGGCTCATTCGCTGCGGGTGAAGCCATTCGACTATGCTGGATCCAGTTTATCCAGCCGTTCGGTGGTTCAGGAGGCATCAGTGGAATTCCATCACCGGAACTCTTAAACATTGATTTTCTTGAACCAATCCCGTATTTCTATCTTGCTCTTATCATCGTTAGTGTCTGTATATTCCTGCTCTATCGAATCGAGAATTCCAGAATTGGATTGACCTTGCATGCAGTTCACTGGAAAGGCGTGCTGGCCGAATCCGTCGGGGTGAATACTTGGAACTATCGGTCACTTGCGTTCATAATCGGTTCGTTGTTCGTCGGTTTGGCGGGTGCGCTCAAGGTGCACTACATAGGAACGGTAGCTCCCAAGCAATTTGATATCGGCTTTATGGTGTTTATCTTGATCTGGGTGGTCGTGGGCGGTTACAGAACTATTTATGGCGGTATAGTGGGTGCGGTTGTGCTATCAATTCTCAATGAACTTTTCCGTGAAATTGATCAGCTTCGACCGGCAATCTATGGTGCCACCTTGATCATTTTTATTCTGTATCTGCCTGGAGGGATGGAAAGCATCCCGCAGAAGATAAGAAGTCTGCGGCAGATGAGACAAAGGAAGATGACATGATGCCGATCCTCGAAGTCAAGAACCTTATCAAGCAGTTTGGTGGTTTGATCGCAGTGAATGATGTCAGTTTCGAGGTTAACGATGGTGATATTCATGGATTGATTGGTCCGAATGGAGCAGGAAAAAGCACTACGTTCAAGATTGTTGCCGGATTCATGTCGCCAACTGAGGGCGATGTGCTGTTCCACAATTCAAGCATAAAAGGGCAGAAACCATCGACAATTGCCACACTTGGAATCGCACGCACTTTTCAGGAAACAACGCTGTTTCAGGAATTAAGTGTTTTCAACAATATTCTGATCGGTGTTCATAAGGAAGCCCGCACCGATATTTTCTCGGCACTCTTGGGACTGGATCATGAAAAGCAGCAGGCTGCTTCTGAAGCAACAACCCAAGTGATTGAGTTTATGGGACTCTCCGATCGACAGAATCAGTTGGCAGCGGAACTCCCGCTTGGATATCAACGAATTCTTGCAATTTCGATTGCACTGGCATCAAAACCCAGTTTGTTGTTGATGGATGAGCCGTTTGCAGGCATGAATCCAGAAGAGACCCGACACATGATGGAACTCACTCGGAAAGTCCGGGAAACCGGAATTACGATAGTACTGGTCGAACACAACATGAACGCCATTATGGGATTGTGTGATCGCCTTACTGTATTGAATTTCGGTACTGTTCTGGATGACGGAACGCCGGAGCAGGTGCGAAATAATCCTGATGTGATTCAGGCCTATCTTGGTGGCAGCTAGGAATTATCGCGATGGACCTGGTAGTTTCAAACCTAAAAGTCAATTACCACAATGTTGCAGCGCTGAAAGGCATTAGTTTTAGTGTATCCGCAGGCGCTTTTATTACATTGATTGGTTCAAATGGTGCAGGAAAAAGTACGACTCTGCGGGCCATTTCAGGGCTGGTAAGACCGAGTGCCGGATCTATCACATTGGACGATCAGAGAATTGACAACATTGCAGCGGACAAGCTACTTTCCATGGGAATTGCTCACGTCCCGGAGGGACGGCGAGTGTTCAAGGACCTTTCGGTATTGGAAAATCTGCTTCTTGGTGCGTTTATCTATAAAGACCAGCATCGAATCAATCAGGATCTTGACGAAGTGTATCGACACTTTCCTGTACTGAAGGATAGGCAGAATCAGCAGGCGAGAACATTGAGCGGTGGCGAGCAGCAGATGCTTTCAATCGGGCGTGCTTTGATGTCGCGTCCCAAGATTCTGTTGCTTGACGAGCCGTCTTTAGGATTGGCGCCTTTGATCGTTCAGGAAATTGGGGAAATTTTGCAGGAAATTAACAAGCAGGGTGTTACTGTCATTCTTGTCGAACAGAATGCAGATTTGGCATTGAAGCTGGTTGACTACGGATATGTTTTGGAAAACGGCAAAATTACCATGAACGACAAGGCCGAAGCCCTTTCCAACAACGAGCACGTCCAAAAGGCTTATCTCGGAATCTAATCGGATTCCGGGTAGATTCCTCGAACTCGGGATTTAGTCGGATCAAAGTGAGGGAATGGCACAACCTTCGCAGGAATTCGTTTTTGGTGTTGATCCAGTTTGCCAATCTCTATTTCAGTGCCGTCAGCCGCATACTCAATATTCATCTTGCACAGGGCGATGGTTTTTCCAAGCACGGGAGAAATGGTTGAACTTGTAATTTCTCCGACTTTGTAGCGTCCCTCAAATACGCCATCTCCACTTGCGGCAGCTTCCCGGCCGGCAAGCTCAAGACCGACCAACTTGCGTTGCGGGCTCGCCGCCTTACGTCGTTCCAACGCATCGCGGCCGATAAAGTTGTCAGTCTTCGATTTGAGTGGAACAGTAAATGGTATGCCGGCTTCAAATGGGTCAGTTTGCTCACAAAATTCTTGGCCCGCAAAAATAAGCCCGGCTTCAATGCGAAGAATATCCAATGCTTCAAGCCCCATGGGTTTGACGGTGGATATGTCCTGTTCCAAAAGAATGCGCCAAACTTTTGAAGCGTCACGAGGGTGACAGAAAATTTCATAGCCAAGTTCTCCCGTGTAGCCAGTACGAGAAATGATGATTGGCACGCCGGTTGAGTTGCACATCCGGGCAATGGAAAATCGAAACCACTCCAGTTCTGCAACAGATGCCTGATCCGGCCGCGTCCAGATCAACTGTTTTAGGATGTTGCGGCTCTCGGGTCCTTGCACCTGAAGATTGGCCAACTGGTCAGTTGAATTTTTAACCCAGGCCTTCAATCCCAGTTCTTCGGCCTTCTGACGCAGCCACAATCCAGAACCATCACATCCTCCTACCCATCGAAAATTGTTCTGGCCGATGCGAAAGACCGTGCCATCATCAATCATTCCGCCGGATGGATTGCACATCGCAGTGTACGTTACCTGTCCGGATGAAAGCTTCTTGATGTCTCTCGTCACGCAAGTCTGAAGAAGCATTTCCGCATCGGGTCCTACAACCTCATATTTTCTCAGCGCTGAAAGATCAATCATCACCGCCCCTTGACGGCAGGCCCAGTATTCTTCAATTGCGCCTTGGTTGGTATACGCATTTGCTATCCAGTATCCTGCGTATTCGACAAAGTGTCGAGTCAATTTGGAGGTTTCAGAATGAAATCCAGTTTCTTGTGTCATGGTGGGATCCGCATCTGTGGTTTTTCGAACTGCTATGGACTGTTTGAACATCTCGTTACTACCGTATACGCGCACTTGGATATCAGTTGGATTCCAGGCATTGGCCGCGTCAATATCGTCAGGGCATGAAGATGACACGCACACCATATCTCTGAGTGCACGCATAAGCACATAATCTCCCGGCCTGGACCAGGGTTCATCCATATAAAGCTGAAAACTGTCATCGAAAAAAGAGTTGAAGAATAGATTGATTGCCATCCAGCCTTTTCGAGGAGACACAGGGTATTCTTGGAGGGCATAATTGAAGTTATCAGAACAGTTGACGTGACCTGGATATCCTGCGTCATCATAGAATTTGCTAGTGCAGGCGAGACCAAAACTGTCGTGCCGACCGCAAGTGTCCTGGACCACTTCAATAACAGGTTCTAGATCGAAATCAAAGAATTTCGAGGCAAGACCTGGTCTCGGATAGGCCGCACCTGTAAGTGATCGGGTTGCAGTTGCATCAAGACAGCGTTCCAAGCCTTTGTCGAGAGATTTTAGGTCAAAGCACTGGAAATCAGAGCACTGGCGTCCGTCTATGTCGAGTATCTGAATGTATTCTCCAGCCTTCACTTCGTAACTCACTGCAGTTGCCGCTTTGATTGTGAAATCTTGACGCGTGGTTGCCAGTGGATCTGGCAGACCGTTTGCAATGTGCTGGTTTGGATGACTGCGAGTAACCCATACGATCAGATCGGTCGGTGGGTTCTGTTCACTCACTTTCATTGGTTCGCCAGGAGCACCAATGATGACGATGCACTCGGTATTGCAGGTTAGTGTTTCTCGGCACCCCGGTAATGTTTCTCCATCGAGATAAACAGCGGCCTGTGCGTTTGCCAAATCCATGTCGAATAATTTTAGTTTTGACCTAATTTTGGAGGCGCCGTTTGTATCGCGCTTCAGCATCTGAGCAAGCTTTTGTCCAGTTGTAGCGGTACTATAGGAGAATTGTCCGGTACTAACTGCACCCTTGGAATCGAAAGCAACGATATGTGCACACTGCAATCCTTCCGGATCGACAATTTCAACAGTGTCGCCAGCGAGAAAGGGAATAACGACTAGTGCACCGCCTCGGACAGTATAGCGTTCTTGGCCAATGCCGAAATTTGCAAGTCCAGGTTCGCGAACTTGCTTGGAGAAGTCAGATGCTAGATTTACAGTTGACATTGTGCTACCGTGTGCTGAATTAATTTCAGTATAGTATAGCGAGAAAGTAGCTGAAGCCAAACATACGGAGATAGTGAAATTATTGTTGTGAACCCCAATGCCAATTGAATTAAATTTGAACGATCTAGGGAGATTAAACCCGAGCGACTCCGCTGCCCAGTTTAGATATTAATGGGCTGAATCATGCTTGTGGAATTGAAACATCGATTACGCAGACTGAAATCCTACGTTTTTCATCTGATGTGAGTGCATCAAGTAATCGGTTTCGGAGTTCATCGGCACTATTGGGAAGTTTACCCGAATCCGGATTTTGGCAACAATCCCTGCCAAACCAGAATACCAGTAGAATTCCATATCCATTAGAATTCGGGTCGCGCGTATATTTTCGAATCAAATGCTCCTGGATAGCGCTCCACAAATCTCGACTGTCACTCTTTTTAACCTCCACCGGCACGTTGTAACCATCGTAAGAAATAAGCATGTCCGAACGTTTGTCATCCGTATGTTCGACTTCCTTGTGAACGCTTATCCCTAAATGTCGTAGTTCTGTACACAATTTCCCCATCAAGGTATCACGACACAGATTTTCTATTCTCGGTCTCTCGGGATTTCGTCCGCTAAAGTTCCAGAAATCCCGCCATCCAGAAGAGTTCCCGTTAGAAATATCATTACCGATGTTTTTAATGCAGTCCACTGCTAGTGCAGCAAGGTCAGTGGAATTTGCAGGCTTATTGTTGCTTAGTGTTTCAAGCACCTTTTCAATACTGTAACTACAAAATTCTGCTTCACGTCTAATGATGCGTTGTCGATGTTGTGCATCAGTAAGGTATCTTTGCCAATCCGGTAAATCTTCCGATAAAGACTGAAGAGATTCACCAGCGGATTGGCTTGAATTAGAAGCAAGTTGATCAATAAAGCCACGAATACAGTTAGATGCAAACTTGGCGATTGATATCCAGTCCGTACTTTTGGAATGCTCAAATGGACGATATGACGACCCGATCAGCTTTATAAGTTTCTCTAAGACAGAAGAATTTTCTTGAATTGACAACCAAATTGATTTGTCCACGTTGACTGCAAATTCCGTAAAGTGCCGAATGCGACGCTCATCCTTTTTCAAATAGGAAATTAGTTTTCCACAAAAATCCTCTGGTTCGACAATGAGCCCTGTAGCCAGCCAGTAAATTTTCTGAGCTACGGTGATACTCTTGCTAGCTATTTTTCTTCTAATCAATTCTAGCAACTGTGCTTTCTCGCAAAATTGGATGGATGCCTGAAGCAGACAATTCAAACTCCCAAGTTGTGAGTTCTTGCAATATACAGGAAACAAATTGAGAAGTTTTAACCCTACAAGTGAAGCAACTTCCGCATAATCTTGATCCAATGCCAGCTTATTAAGTACGTCAGGAATCTCCTTGTTACGAAATTTCAAACGAGCCCAGTGAACGATAAAGTCGGAAACCAAATCTGGACTGGAGCTAAGCAATGAAGAAAACCACTTTGGAGATTTAGCTCCTGAATGATTCGGATCAACCCAGTCTGCTGTGGTGTAGTAAAAAGCGAGTGATAAACGACTTTGTTTTTCATCAAGAGAAATTTCGCTAGGCGGTGCTGATTTGGTAATTTCATCTAACCCGGCTAAATACGGAAGTGCCAGATAGTGATTTTGTTTCCGGCTTTCCAACTTTAGAATTTCGGCTACGTCAGGAAGATCATTTCGTTTAATCGAACTTCTGAATGCTTGCATAACTGCATCATGCAATTCTATATCGTCGTTGCAAATCCATTTGATGCGGAGCGACGGAGAATCGTCTTGAACATCCATATATCTACCGTAGTAAACTAGGGCCAAATGGTGCAGATAATTCGGAGGGCACCTGTTCCCCCGCATTGCCGTTAAATAAGGCATCAATCCTGTGTGCCAATCCTGCTGTCGAGTTTGCTCCTGCTTTTCAAATTCGCTTCGCCTTTTGGTTTCCTTTGCATGATGTTGCTCTGCTTCGACAAGATGACTATTACGCTCTCGCTGAATCTCTTGATACACGCTTTCTTGTATCGTATGGCTTGCAACCTGGAAGTTGACTAACTGTGAAACTTCACTATTCAGAGCTTTTTCAAGAAAAAATTTGATTTGTATTCGATCATTTCTAGTCATTGCTTGTTCTAGACACCATGATCCGAAATCAACTGGTGCCTCTGCGCCAAATAAACGTCTTTCGATGCTCCGTTTCAACTTTCTGAAATCATCTGAATCCGGACGTTGTTCCATACTGACCAGAATTAACTCTTTCTGCATTTCGGGATTTTGAGTTAACCAATTTCTAACGCGTTTGACATCCTCGTAGTCTTGTTGAAAATCAGGTATATCCGACACTAGTCCCAACCATCTGTGAAGTTGATCAGGAGTAATTCTTTCTGTCGAAGAAACAAGAATTCTTGACAACAGTTTGATTGGAATTTTACGTATCCAGAGTGGACGTAAGCGATCAAAACCTTCACCAAAAAATGCGACGTCTTCGGCAGAATCAAGCATTGATATGAGCTGGGTACCGGATGATGTTTCCACGACGTGCCGGTACCAAAATTCAAAGTATTTTGCAAACAGTACGGGTTCTTTGGGTTGAAAAAGATATTTCCAAATTTCTGACGAATTCAAATTGTCAGGATAAAGCGCACACAATACATTTCCTAGCAATTCGTCATCTGGGTCTGATACGGTTCCCGCGTACAAATCATTCAGTAATTTTTTTAGTTGTCCAGTAGGCTCAAATCTGTTGGAATAGCGAATAAATACATCAAGCGCGGTATGGCGTATCCCACTTTTCCATTTTTCATCCCTAACAATTTCCATCACTAGGTCGGCTTGTTCCGGGAACTCTTGTCCATACTTTAGTGAATTGAGCAAAATTTTTACGAACGACTGTCGCTCATCGTCTCGTCTACGGTCTTGAAGAAATTCTCGAAAATACTGCTCCATGCCAACTGACACCAATTCTCCTATCGCGGGGTTAGACTCGAATATTGTCCAACTCCACGGGTCTTTCCTTGACTCGTTGTGAAGACTATCGAAAATCAGCCGCTTCTCACAGACCGAGAATTTTCGGATATCGCCATATAAAATCGTTCCGACCGGGTCGCGCTCGACAATCTCTGCTCGACTACAATTGCTATGCGATGCAAGCCAAGCAGCAAGACCGCTCAAATTAGATACAATTCCTCCATCGTTTCCTGTCATAAGCGCCAAAACTCTTTGAAGCGGAAGCCCACCTTTATCGATCAGGGAGGCTAAATATCTCGCCGCCAAGAACTCAGCAATGTTTCGATGAGTTGGAACTACACAATCCTCAACCTTGAATAGTTTCGTATTAAGCGTGTGCCGAATCGATCTGAGTTTGAATTTTTTATCGGATATTTCTCGTACGTCTATCGCTTCATGGCTAATTTCGTGACCGGCAGGAGTGAATCCAGTTCGACCTGCTAGCAACTGCACAGCACTAAGGAATCCAGCGATATCCATTAATTCGGCATCGCTTAAGTCTTGCGTTTCTGCGTCGTAGTAATTTTGGTTGCATTCACGAAGAAGCGTCTTACACGCCAGTTCGAATGTTTCTGTCCGACTTTCGGGCCAGGAATTTTTGTTCCCGACAATTTTCGCCAGCATCTCTAGGCTCTGAGGATTGGCAAGCAACGAATCAATTCCTATTGTTTTACTTTCTCCAATAAATTCTTCTATGTTTTGAATATTTATATTTTGCTTAAGAAATTCATGAATTCCATCATCCGACAACGGTTCCAAGCGAAGTACTATCACCTTTGCATTGTCCAATATTCCTCTCTCAAGGCTTTCCTTGTAGTTTGTTCTAAACCACTCTATATCACGGCAGGACAGGCGAAATTGTTTACACTTCAGAGAGTAAAGATTCTTGCAAATCTTTCCAAACTGTGAACGTCCGCCACTCGTCCCCGTAGTTATTTCATCAAGCCCATCAATAAACAGCACTTTGTCTCGCCATTCAGGTTTATAACTAAAATCAATAAAGTCTCTTGCGGAAACAAAGCAATACTCTTCTGGGTTGGATTCAACCTCATGCAGAAATGATGTGGATTTGCCCACTCCAGGTGCTCCTAGCAGTACATAAGCATCTACAATTCGATAGTCTTCCAGAGTGGCGGGAAGATTATTCGCCGCTCCTGAATTTCTTTCAGCACTAATTTCAATGCAAGTGCGCGGGACAAAAATCTTTGAATTCATTTGAACCACTCTGAAGCAGGAGTTGTAAAAAACTCTGATAATCCAACTCCATTTTTACCAACGATTAATGTATTGGCACTCTGAAACTGACTTGAGAACTCGCTAAGACCACTAAGTTTCCCAAGTGAACTTGCACCGCTCTTAACCTCTACGGCGACAATTTTTTTGCCGCGCTCAAGTACGAAATCTACCTCGAATCCGCGATGCGCCAATAATGCACGCGTATCTCAGGAAATCCAGAATTAATTAAGTGTGCTCCAACTGCACTTTCAACCAAACGACCCCAATAGCTTCTATCCGATTTTGCCTCCTCGAATGTGTAACCGGAATACGCGGACATGAATGCGGTGTTAAGCACGTTGAGTTTAGGGCTTGATGCCCTTCGATGGATAGTTCCTTGCGCATATTTTTGAATACCAATCATTAGTCCTGCGCTACCCAATAAATCCAAGTAGTGCGCCAAAGTTGTTGTATTCCCTGCATCTTGAAGTTGGCCAAGCATTTTGTTGTATGACAAAATCTGCCCAGAATATACGGCTCCGAGTTCGAAAAGCCGTTTCAAAATTATGGGTTTGTCTACTCGTTGAATAGCAAGAACATCACGTTCCAGATTGGGCTCGACAACTGCACTTCTAACATACTCCCGCCAACGGCTTTGATCGCCGATAAGTGACGCTGAACCCGGAATGCCCCCGAAATATAGGTAACGATCTAAATCGATATCGAATGCCACTGACATTTCATCGAAAGACCAATGCGATAAGTAAATCGTTTCAAATCGCCCAAGTAAACTCTCATGTGTTCCTTTTCGCATCAACAGAGGCGCTGACCCCAACAGAACTACATGCAGTTGAACTCCACTATGTCGGTCTGCATCCCACAATCCTTTGACTGTTGTCGACCAATTCGGTATGAATTGAATTTCATCAAATACGAGAACAAGTCCTTGTTTCGAACCTAGTGACTCAATTCGAGCCTGTTCCCAGCAACGTACTAGCCAGCGCTTATCTCTCGCGACACTACGCGAGGTGTACATATTGCTCGAAGTGGTGAAATTTTCATTTTCAATACTGAAGAAAGGCGGAGTAGCTTCTGCTTCAGGCTCGTCTACAGCAAAATAACGATATGGTTTATCAAGCCGTGTCAAAGCCTGTGTTACAAGTGTAGTCTTACCAGTTTGACGAGGGCCAGTGACAATAATTAAATGCGTTGGATCTTCGTTCAAACAAGCACACAACGTTGAAATTTGCTCGCGTGAAAATTCTTTCATATTCATTTAGTAACGGCAAAATTAACTCATTACCTGAAGAGAGAAATGCGTTGTCAGCTTTTTTCGATCAATTGGTTGCATTGAACGGATAAGATTCAACTGAGAAACACATGATTGTTCACTATCCCGGGATTTATACCCTGACTCTTATCTTTCCTCGTGACATTGTTTGCTCGAGACAAAGTTCATTGAGATACAGCAGGTGATATAAAATCCACGCTAGCATAGTTTTGTACTAGAGAGGGTGAAATAGGGTGACCTTGAGATTAACCGCAAAATTTACCGCATTCACAATATTGGGTGCTACACTGATGCTGTCGTCACTTGTGGCAAATGCAGATCAGGTTGCGGGAACAGTCGATTTCAGGTACCGGATTCCGATTAATGCATTGTCAAAAGGAACGGTTGCTGCGGTTAATGTGAATGTCGCAGATTCAGTTGATACTGGAACGGTTCTGATCGAATTTGATCCGGCGCACCAAGCGGCTAGAGTGAGCGCAAGGCAGAGCCGGGTAGATCGCATGCAAATTGAGCTGGATAGCGTCTCTGCGAAATTTGAACGACAACAGGAGTTGTTCGATCGAGGGTCATTATCTCTTCTGGCTTATGAAGAATCCGAGAATGAGGTGAGGACAGTTCGTGCCCAATTGGTTGAAGCACAGGCGAAACTTGATGCTGCAAAAATTCGACTTCAAAACACTAGACTGATCTCACCAATTGATGCGATCGTGCTGAAAAAAAATGTGCATCCCGGCATGAACATCCTCCCAGACGAGTCAATTCAGCCGCTCATGGTACTGGGGAGCGCTCAGGAGTATGTCATTCGTGTAACGGTACCCTATGAGCGACGAATTCTGATTGAAGCAGGAAATCGGTTTCAGGTTTTTGTAGATGCACCGAATAATCTACCTGAATTGAGTTTTATAGCGGGTTATCTAGCTGAAGTGGAATTTTCGACATTGGATCCGATAACTGCAAAAAACGGCATGCAATACCCTGTCAACCTCCATTTTCGCGAGGAATCGGCCTTAATCCTTCCGGGAACGCCCGCGTCAGTGATATTTGATTAGGCAATTGCAAATCTCAGTTCTTGCACCAATAATTCCTAAGTGCTCCAGCGGTATTCAGCACCTGCCGCAATACTAAATTCAAGATTCAAGGTAAGTGAGTAAAGCATTTGCCTGGATGACAGGCACACTATTCTGTTACACCGCTGTTGCGGTTGCCACCCGAGAAGTTTCTTATGATCTCGGCACACCTTCAATACTGTTCGTCCGTTCCATCGTAGCAGTACTGCTGACTACTTTCCTTGTTGGAATCTCCAAACGAGGATTTTCCCAGATACGCACACAATGCATTCGCCTGCACGCCATTCGAAACTGCGTCCACTTTGTGGGTCAGTTTGGATGGTTTTTCGCCATTGCTGCCATTCCACTTGCTCATGTCTTTGCACTTGAATTCACTGTTCCGATCTGGATTGCACTACTGGCCCCAATTTTTCTGAAAGAAAAGCTAACGCTAGAAAGAATGACTTATATACTTATCGGATTTGCTGGCATATTGATTATTGTTCGTCCCTTTGACCTGAACGTTGAGTTGGGTGCGATCGTAATGCTGATCGGCGCACTTGGTTTTGCTGGTGGAATGCTTTGCACAAGACAGCTGACGTTAACTGAAACGCCTTTGTGCATCTTGTTTTACATGGCGGTTCTGCAGTTGCCTCTGTCAGCCACATTGCTTATCAGTACTGGGACAATTCAGTTGCCAAGTCCTGAGAATCTTGCATTGATTGTGTTCATAACAGCAGGTGTGATGACTGCGCACTACTGTATGGCACGGGCATTTCAGCTTGCGGAAGTCATAGCAGTCGTGTCGTTGGAATATTTGCGATTGCCAATGATTGCTATCGTAGGTGCGTTGCTTTACTCGGAAGCGATTGATGTCGCAACCGTGGTAGGCGGATTGGCAATTCTAGTCGGAAATTACCTGAACGTGAGGATGTCATCGCGAAAACGCGATGGTTGAAAGAAAGGAGTCTGGTGGGCGATACTGGGATTGAACCAGTGGCCTCTGCCGTGTGAAGGCAGCGCTCTCCCGCTGAGCTAATCGCCCGCGACAAATAATTATAGGGTATTATCAAGCACAGCCTTCCGACAGAAGGCTGTACTTTTGGCGAATTCGAAAAGAATTCGAGTTTCAGTATTAGTCACAATTCAATAATTAACACGAATATGAAGAACCAGATTCGCGCCATTATGTTTGATGTTTTTGGCACAGTGGTTGACTGGCGCAGCAGCATTGCCGATGAAGTACGGAAGATTCCCGAATTGGATTCTGTAAATGGAGAGTCATTTGCAGACCGATGGCGCGGTAAATATCAACCCGCCATGGAACGAATTCGGAATGGTACTCGACCTTGGGCTAAACTGGATATTCTTCACAAGGAAAATTTATGTGAATTGCTGGATGAACTCGGCATTGATTCATTGGATGAGGAGAAGAAGACGCATCTGAATCAGGTATGGCATCGATTGCAGCCATGGAAAGATTCTGTTGAAGGTTTACATAGACTAAAGAAAAAATACATCATTGCAACGCTTTCCAATGGCAATGTTTCATTGATTCTGAATATGGCAAAACATGCCAGCCTGCCTTGGGATATGGTACTGGGCGCTGAAGTCGTACAGCATTACAAACCACAGCCGGAAGCTTACTTTAAATCCGCAGAAATGCTTGACCTTGAACCGAGACAGTGCATGCTGACGGCAGCGCACAACTCTGACCTCATTGCTGCAGCTCAATGTGGTTTTCGAACTGCTTTTGTTCCTCGACCGACAGAGTATGGTCCCAACCAAACTGTAGATATTGAAGCGGAAGATTCATTTGATTTTGTTGTAGAGAATTTCATTGATCTAGCAGAGCAACTTGGATGCTAAGGCATCTGGATCGCGTGGTGAGTGCAGCGATACTCAACCTTTCTTCTGCTTGAAATCGCTCCCTGACATGCGTATTCTCCCCAATGGGTTAGGCACAACCCTATTAATGCTGCTGACTATGGCGGTTGGCAGTTCTTCCATACTCGCGGTAGCTGTAAGTGCACCCGACTCTGCTCCCGATATTGGTGTCCGGGCCACCTATGTTGGACTCTTCACAGGATTTGTTTACTTCGTTTCCATGTTTACGGGAAGCTTCTGTACCGGTCTCATCGTCAGGTACGGACCAATACGGGTGTTGCAAGTATCCGCGTTATCTTCAATTCTGGGACTGGTTGTATTCACATTTGCTTCGCCGTTGGCCACTATCCTCTGTGCGGTACTGCTCGGCATCGCCTACGGCCCGATCAATCCTGCGAATGCACCAATTCTGCTGAAGGTTACGCATTCTGGAAATCGGGCATTCATGTTTTCGATCAAGCAATCCGGCGTTACTGTTGGAGGAGCTGTTGCAGCACTGGTTGTACCGTTTGTCGCAGTTTGGTGGAACTGGCAAGCCGGAATACTTGCAATCACTCTGCTAGGCGTGGCATCGATTTGGATTCTGCAGCCGATGCGCGTCCGATTCGACAGTGTAAAAACTAGTGTTCCCATGCAATGGTCGCTGTCATCATTTATCGGCCCGGTGTTACAGGTTCTCAAAATTCCGCTGCTCAGAGGATTCTCAATGGTCGGGTTTATCTACGCCGGCGTGCAAATCAGTGTCAGCAGTTTCTTCGTCGTTTATCTTGTCGAGCAGGGGTTTTCCCTGGTTGAGGCTGGAGTGTGTTTTCTGTTTGTGAATTTGGGCGGGATACTTGGCCGTGTTGCTTGGGGTGGATTGTCCGACAAATGGCTGACTCCGAAATATACGCTGACGGTAATTGGAATCACCTCGGCAGTATCGTTAAGCGGAATGTTTTTGATATCCGACAGTTGGAATAATTTTTTTCTCTATGTGTTTTGTTTTGTTGTTGGCGCCAGTACACACGGTTGGAATGGAGTATTTCTTTCCGAAGTTGCGAATCAGGCACCGGAAGGTGAAGTACACAACTGGACTGGTGGAGTACAGTTTGTAATCTATGGAGGCGTGGCGCTAATGCCGCCAGTTTTTGGAGTGATTATCCTGGCAACCAATGGCTACACATTGCCATTCTTTCTGATCGCGATATCTGCTCTACTGGCGAGTTTTATGCTTCTATGGCTGTACAGGAGGTATTCCGATTTTCGCTGATTTCAGGCTTATTTCGGATTCTGAAATGTTGCCTGGCAACTAGCAATCTCAGCTGCCGTAATTGTTCGCATAAGGCAAAGATTGGTACAGCTTTGCTACTTTATCCATATTTTCAAGCAGAAGTGTAGTACTGTCCCACAAACCCTGCATCAATGTTTCCCTATGGTGTTGCTGCATATGACATTGGAATGACATTTCACCACCGGTAACTGTAGAAGATTCAAGATCCACAGTCCATATCACTTCAGAGTCATCCATAGAGAGCCGTTGAATTTCTTTCATGTCGTTTTCGGAAACTGTAACCGCAGGAATTCCGAGCGTGATACAGTTTGAGGCGAATATTTCTGCGAATGATTCTCCAACAATTGCGTCGATTCCCCATCGCTTGAGGGCTTGAGGTGCGTGTTCTCGACTTGATCCACAACCAAAATTCTTGTTGACGAAAAGTGCCTTTGCGCCTTGACGGTCCGGATCATTGAACGGATGATTCTTCTTACTCATGTCATCGTGGAAGCGCTCGTCGTGAAACGGGTATTTGCCTAAATTCGAGAAGGTTATCTCCTTTAGAAATCGGGCAGGTATGATTCTATCGGTGTCAATGTCATCACCATTGATGACAATTCCTTTACCCGATACGGAAACTATCTTGCTATCCATCTTTTGTTCTCCTGATTATCCGTAAAGAGGCAGCGAACGAATGTCGGTGACTTCACCAGTGATTGCAGCGGCCGCAGCCATCTGTGGTGACATCAGCAGCGTTCGCCCGTGAGGACTGCCTTGTCGCCCGATAAAGTTTCGGTTGCTTGTGCTGGCACAGATTTCATCACCCTGGAGCTTGTCCGGGTTCATCGCCAGACACATTGAGCAACCGGGTTCTCTCCACTCCAACCCAGCGTCAATAAAGATTTGGTCGAGACCTTCTTCTACAGATTGTTTCGCAACCTCTTGCGAGCCCGGTACAACGATTGCATGAACGTTTCCTGACACTTTCTGATTTTTCACCACATCTGCCGCAGCGCGCAGGTCTTCAATACGAGAATTGGTACAACTGCCGATGAAAACTACATCAATTTTCACACCGGACATCGATTGACCTGGAGCGAGTTTCATATGTTCAAATGCACGTTCAGCAGTTTGGCGCTCTCCATCCGGTAACATTTCTGGATACGGTAGAGTTTCATCGATCCCGACACTCTGTCCAGGATTGATGCCCCATGTCACGTGGGGCGTGATGTCATCTGCGGAAACTGTGACATAGTCGTCATATTGCGCGTCGGGTTCCGAGCGTATTGATTCCCAGTGGTCCGTTGCCAGTTGCCAGGCATCTTCTGAGGGTGCGTAGGGCCGACCACGCAGATAACTGTAGGTAACTTGATCGGGATTGACATAACCTGCTCTGGCACCTCCTTCTATTGACATGTTGCAGACTGTCATTCGTTGTTCCATGGTCATCGCCTCAATCGTCGTGCCGGCATATTCATAGGCATAACCAATGCCTGCCTTTACCCCCAACTTTCGGATAATATGGAGAATCACATCCTTGGCGAAAACGCCTTGTTGCAGTTCGCCATTGATTTCTATACGACGAACTTTCAAGGGATCGATGCTGAGGCATTGAGTTGCCAATACATCTCCGACTTGAGTTGTGCCGATTCCGAATGCCAAGGTTCCAAAAGCGCCGTGTGTTGAAGTATGGGAATCCCCGCATGCGACGGTCATGCCCGGATGCACCATGCCAAGTTCTGGGCCGATGACGTGTACGATGCCTTGTTCCGCTGACCCCTGGCCAAAATAACGAATTCTGAATTCAGATGTATTGTCTTGGAGAGCCTGAGCCATCCTCTCCGCCTGTACGTCACGGTAGGGCCTATTCTGATCTGTAGTAGGGATGATGTGATCAATAGTTGCGATAGTAAGATTCGGGTAGGCAACTTTTAGTCCGCGTTCCCGAAGCATGTCGCAAGCTTGAGGGCTCGTAACTTCATGGATGAGGTGCAAGCCAATGAACAACTGATACTGCCCGGTTTGGAGCTGGCGAACTGCGTGTTGATCCCAAATTTTGTTGTAAAGCGTGCCGACTGCCATAAGTATCTTCCTCAGTATTCCTGCAAATATCAGGCTAAGTTCTTTGTGAATTCTTGGTTGACGATAATTGACGAGCAACCGCTAACCCTGGGGTGAATTTGTACTGTCGTGCTCAGGTCACCCTCAGGCAATGACCCAGGAGAGTCATATAGATGCTGCAATCAAGCCCAATATGATAGCGAAATTAGTTTTTGTACACCAAAAAGATTGAATATGCCCTTTGTTGTTGATCGCGAAAAGGAGTCAAACTTTCAAAATTACAACGCATTTAGCCACAGACATGACTGCTACACATATCGATCGGAAACATTGGATTTACATTTGTAATAATAACTCACGAATGAATCAACATTAGAAATCTATTGTTGACTTATAGAACAAATAAAAACATAGCATTAATGACCTATTTTAATCTTCTTATACATGAATAAACAGTCATGAATATAGGAAAAACTATCTATTGAATATCTTCAGAAATATACTATCTTATACACAAGTTAATAGACGGCAGATTTACCGAATAAATTAACGAAACACAACCGAGGAATCACAAATGTTTCAAAAACTTCATGACCGAGTTGGACTCGCATTTATCGGCGCAGTAGTAGTGCTCTTCATAGTCACGAACCTGGTCGCCTAGTAACACAAAATTATTAATTTATAAGATTGGGCAGTGCCCAAAAGGAAACAGAAATGACTATCCATAACTTAATTGACATTCGTCCTTTCAGACGAGCAGGACGTTATGTTTCAATCGGGGGTTCGATTGGTAGATTCATGTTGGCGTTCAAAATCGCAAGGATTCGCAGAAAGGCAATTCGAGAACTTGAGAGTCTTAGCGATGTACAGCTCGCAGATATCGGAGTTCCGAGATACTCGATTCGAGACGTTGTCGAAAGCCAAA
>JAKZRU010000002.1:0-9693 GCA_047517965.1 Gammaproteobacteria bacterium
AAGGGAGCCTTGACCGCCAATGTGTATAACTGGGCTCTCAGCCCGAAAAGCGTTGGCAATTCCAGTGATAGCATTTGTGCAACCCGGGCCTGCGGTTGTTACAACGCATCCGGTTTGTCGAGTCTGGCGCGCATAGCCATCTGCCGCGTGAGCTGCAACCTGTTCATGTCGTACATCAATGATGCGTATTCCTTCGTCTATACATCCATCGTAGATGTCAATAATGTGTCCACCGCATAATGTAAAAATTGTGTCAATTCCTTCATTGCGCAAGGCTTTTGCGACCAGATGTCCACCTGAAATTGGATTTGATCCTGTGACGACATCTGGCTTCAGTGAGTCGTTTGTGTTAATTGCAGTTGCCGATTCCATACTCAATTACCTCTATGAGTGGTTCAGTCCATACATGAATCTGTTGAGAGCAATTCATGTCAATGAGAATATTGTATACAATATACCAAATTATTTCATAGTGTTCAACTATGAAATAATTAACTTCTTTTCTGTTGGGCTAATACTCATACCAAAACAATAAATTTATCGACTAATCTTTGGAGTTCTCGTCGACTCAAACCTTGTTAATCCACCAATTTCCAAAAATATATTCATCCAAAAATGAATTGCATATAATCAAAATCAATTGTTGCAAATTACATTAGGAGTTAATGAATATGAACTATAAAAAAGATGACCTAGTCGAGATGTTCGCAACGGGACAGATGTCTCGGCGGAAATTCAACACCTTGCTGGCTTCCTTGGGCGTGACAACCGTATCTTTTCCACTGATGACAGGAACGGCTAGTGCCGCCGCTTCTGATCACCCGAGTGTATTTACCTGGGAAGGATGGGACGCAGCAGAGCATCACGGACAGTATTTTGAAAAATATGGGGAATATCCGAATTTTTCAATTTTCGGTGATGAAGAAGAGGCTTTTTCAAAGATGAGAGCGGGTGCGAAGTTTGACGTAACTCACCCGTGCACTTACGTAGTCGAAAAGTGGCGAGATGCTGGAATTCTTCAGCCGATTGACACGAGCCGTTTGAGTCATTATCCCGACGTCATACCGAGTTTGAAGGAAATTCCAGGAATGAACGTTAACGGAGAAGTGTATTTTGTTGCAGCGGACTGGGGAAACACCTCTGTTCTCTATCGTCCGGACCTGGTCGATGAAAAATACCAAGAAGAAGAAACTTGGGGTATTTTGTGGGATGAGCGCTATGCCGGTCGCCTCTCAATGGCTGACAGCCTGATTGACGGGGTTATGGTCGCCGCAATTTATGGAGGTGCCGCAGATCCTTTCAACATGACGGAAGCTGAAGTTGATGTGACACGCGAGCTGCTGCGCAAGCAGTTGCCCTTGATGCGTTACTACTGGACAAGCCCGACGGACATTGAGAACGCCATGGCCAGCGGAGAGCTGGTTGCAACCAGTGCATGGAATGATGCATATGTTTCGTTAAAGAATGCAGGGCACAATGTCAAATACATGAATCCAAAAGAAGGAGCCATGACTTGGGTTTGCGGGTTCTGCCTCATGTCAGACGCCGACCCAGATAAGCTCGATAAGAGTTACGATGCGATTGATGCTTTCCTGAGCCCGGAATCCGGTGCGTTTGAGATACTCGAGGAAGGTTACGGCCATTCCAATCAAAAAGCATTCGAGCTTGTCGATGAAGCTACGCTTGCCGAACTCGGACTTTCCAGAGATCCAGAAGCACTTCTCGGTCAGGGCATTTTCCAAGTTGCAATTCAGAATGAAGCAGTGTTGCAAGGCATGTTCGAGGAAGTTAAAGCTGGATTGTAAGCAGAGTTCAGTACATATTTAGACTCCGTTACACGAGTCAATTGAAGTTTCCGGGATTCTCATTTGTTGAGAATCCCGGATTTCCCCCATTTGTATTAGCACGTTTGGCACTTGGTAATATCACCTTGTAAACTGAATATTCGCCTGAACATTGGATAACCCGATCTCACTGATTTGGCAACCCTTTTGTGAGTACACTGACGACATCACCTGATCGAACGCCTGTCGAGAGATTTCGAATCGGCTTTCGAAAGAGCGAAACCGCGAAGGGCTATACGCTCCTTTCTCCAACGCTCTTAATAGTTCTGCTTGGACTATTGTTCCCATTACTGATACTGCTGACTCTCAGTTTTTGGAAGCAGGATTACGTCGATCTCGTTCAGACATTCACCCTGACTAACTATGCAGATTTCTTCAGAAAGAAAATCTACTACCTGATTCTTTATCGCTCCATACGCATATCAGCGTTTGTCATGTTTGTGACAGTGATTCTGGCTTATCCGCTCGCCTACTTCATCGCATTTCATGTTCAGAAAAACAAAATCATGTGGATAATTATGGTGACGATTCCATTTTGGACCAGTTACTTACTGAGAGTGTTTGCTTGGAAAGTCATTCTTGGCTACAACGGCGTGATCAATTCCAGCTTGATATCATTGGGATTCCTAACTGAACCGCTTCAGTTCCTGTTATACAACCCGATAGCCGTGGTGATCACACTGGCCCATGCCTGGGCTGCGGTCGCAATTCTGCCTATTTACGTTTCATTGGAAAAAATTGATCGATCACTGATAGAAGCGGCACGAGATTTGGGTGAAAACGCGGTCATGACTTTCCTTCGAGTGACTTTGCCTTTATCGCTTCCCGGAGTGATTGCCGCATCTCTGCTCGTATTCATTCCTACTGTTGGAGATTACGTTACACCTGCACTGGTAGGCGGTCCACGAGGGCTGATGATTGGAAACATCATTCAGTCCATGTTTGGCAAAGCTCTGAACTGGCCACTTGGTGCAGCGCTATCCATTATCACCATGCTGACGGTAACGGCCGCGGTCTGCATGCTGTTGGGCGGAATGCGCCTGTTCCGCAAGAAAGTAGGGTAACTGGAAGTGCGCGCGACGAAAAAACGAGTGAATGGTCTTGCAGTTTATGCAGTTCTCTATTTGATATTTCTGTATGCGCCTGTTGCAGTGCTACCGCTGTTTTCATTCAACGATGCGCAGTACATAACCTTTCCACTAGTCGGATTTACGCTGAAATGGTACGCTCAGTTGGCAGTCAGTCACGGACTTCAGAATGCATTCATCAATAGTCTGAAAGTTGGAATCTGCGTTGCATTGTTGAGTACGATTCTCGGCATATTTGCGGCCAAAGCCGTAACCCGATATCGTATGAGAAGGAGCGGCATGTTAGTTGGTTTCATCATGGTGCCGCTTGTAATTCCTGAAATTATTCTGGGAATTTCGTTGCTGATGACATTCAGTGTCGGTGGAGTGAAGTTGTCTCTGATTACGGTAGGCATTGGTCATCTGATGTTGTGCACACCATTTTCCATGCTCGTTCTCATATCGAGAATGGAGGGATTCGACAAGAGTCTGGAAGAGGCATCCCAAGATTTAGGGGAGAATGCCTGGTGGACATTCTGGCGGGTGACCTTTCCGGTCATCAAACCGGGTATTATTGCGAGTATCCTGCTAACCTTTACATTTTCATTTGACGAATTCGTCCTGGCGTTCTTTCTCGGGGGCACCGACGCGACTCTGCCATTGCATATATGGAGCCAGTTACGATTCCCAGATAAGCTGCCATCGGTTCTTGCGCTCGGTGCGATAATCGTAGTTGCCTCTACCATCGTCATTTTCGCTGCGGAGTGGATACGCCGAGGCGGAGTTCAACTGACCGAGCAATCGAAAATCTGAATGTCTGATGTAATCATTTCAATTAACAACGTGACTAAGGACTTTGGCAAAGTTCGTGCGGTGAACAATGCCAATATCAATGTCATGAAAGGCGAGTTTTTCTCTCTTTTGGGCCCCTCCGGCTGTGGCAAGACGACATTGCTGAGAATTCTGGCAGGATTCGAGCTGCCGACTGAAGGGGACATCCAAATTGATGGTCAGGACGTAACGTTATCGCCGCCAAATTTTCGTCCGGTAAACATGGTTTTTCAGAACTATGCGATCTTCCCACATCTGAATGTTGCATCAAATATCGCATTCGGAATGAGGAAATCGGGTCTCTCCAAACAGGATCTTAACGAAGAAATTGAGAAAATGCTGGAACTGATCAAGCTTCCGGGTTACGGAGAACGTGGAGCGACTGAGCTTTCGGGCGGGCAACGTCAGCGTGTTGCTCTGGCTAGGGCATTGATCAAAAAACCGAAAGTGCTATTGCTGGATGAACCTCTGGGAGCACTGGACAAGAAGCTAAGAGAACAGATGCAGATTGAATTGCGCCTGTTACAGCAGCATGTGGGAATCACTTTTGTCTTTGTCACGCACGACCAAGAAGAGGCATTAACGCTTTCGGACCGAATTGCAGTGATGAATCACGGCGACATTATAGAGATTTCGAGCCCTGGGCAGCTCTACGAAAGTCCGAAGTCTCGTTTTGCGGCGGATTTTATCGGCACCATGAACTTTTTCAGTTGCACGCTCACGGATTATTCGGACGGCGTCTGCATAGCGGATTGCCCCGATTTGGGATCGGTTCGGATGACCTGTCGCGACTCTTCCATCGCAGTTGGAGAGAAGTTTATCCTGGCGATTCGACCGGAAAAGCTGTCGCTGTCCTTTGAAGAGTTGACTGACCCCTACAATGCCACTCGGGGACGAATGGGACCTTCAGCCTATCTCGGCGATCGAAGTCATTTCTACATTCACATCGAAGGTCGAAATGAACCCATATCTGTAGCACTGCAGAATCTTTCCGGCTCATTGGACATGATTCGTAACGTCAACCGGGAAGTTTGGCTTTCCTGGTCAGATAACGCCGCAGTAATGCTTCCTTTCGAGGAACCTCACAACGAATGACTGCGAAAGTCTATATCGACGGTCAGGCTGGAACGACCGGTCTGGTGATTTATGATTTTTTGGATGATCGGGACGATATCGAAGTTTTGCGACTTCCTGATGCCGAAAGAAAAAATGAATCTACGCGTCAGAATGCAATAAGCCAATCTGACTTGACCATTCTGTGTCTGCCGGATGATGCGGCCGAACAGGCTGTTCAGTGGGCGGTAGCGTCGAATACGAAGCTCATAGACGCTAGTTCTGCGCATCGAGTATCCGAAGGTTGGACTTACGGACTGCCTGAATTAGGTAATGAGACGCGTGAGGAAATCAGAAATTCCAGCCTCGTCAGCAACCCGGGATGTTATCCCACCGGCGTCATACTAATGTTGCGCCCGTTGATTGCTGAAGGAATTATCGCTGCCGAGAGTCCCATCATTGTTCATGCGCTTTCGGGATATTCGGGGGGAGGACGGCAGCTGATAGAACGCTGGGAAGATCCAGATCTCGACTTGCTGTCGCTTCCATTCTCCACACCGTATGCACTGGATCGGGTGCACAAACACATACCGGAGATGATGAAGTATTCCGGGCTTAGAAATGAACCTCAATTCCTGCCGCGTGTCGGACCTTTTCTGCAAGGAATGCGCGTTGAAATTCCATTGCATGCGTCATTGTTCAATGGCTCCGGCAACGATGTTGCAGAACAGATAAGCAATGTTCTTTTTGATCGATATCAGAGCGAATCGTTTGTTGGTGTAACCTCGGTCAGTCCTGACAATCTGGATGAATTTCAATTGAATCCCTGCATTCGAAATGGCACAAATCGCATTGAAATATTTATCTACAACCATCCAAGCGGTCATGTACTACTCGTTGCAATACTCGACAACCTGGGTAAGGGTGCAGGCGGCACCGCGGTGCAGTCGATGAATCTGATGCTGGGTCTTGATGAAAGCGCCGGTTTTTTTAACGATCTTTGACCTCGGTTCGGTTGCAGTTACGTCCTAGAACGTGATTGCTTCTGGCGGGCTTGTTCTATTGCTGATTGGAAGTTTTCGCTTTCGTACTGTCGAGCTAGGTCGGCGAGCCCGACGACGATGTCCTTGACAACTGACGTTCCTTGATACACAAATGATGTGTAGAGTTGAAGGAGATTGGCGCCTGCGAGAATTTTATCCCATGCGTCTTCGGCAGATGAAATACCGCCTGTTCCAATAATTGTCATGGAATTTCCGGCCACCTTCGATGCGGTACGAATCACCTGCGTCGACATTTCGCGAAGCGGTTTGCCGCTCAAACCACCATTTTCTTTGTAGTTATTGTGAGTGCCGTCCGTTGGACGCGTGACTGTAGTATTGGTTGCAATAATTGCATCAACATTTCGGTTGGCTGCGGTCTCAACAATCGCTTCAATTTCTTTGGTGTCTAAGTCCGGAGAAATTTTAACCGCAATCGGTACTGTTTTGCCTGCATGTGCGGAAGCCAAACCTACTCTCTCCTGTGTGATGGCTTCAAGCAGCTCGTCAAGACGGGCAACGTTTTGCAAGTCTCGAAGCCCCGGTGAATTAGGCGAAGAAACATTTACGGCTATATAGTCAGCATAGCGGTAGACGCCTTTGAAACAGCGGACATAGTCCATAGTTGCGCGTTCATTTGGAGTATTGGTATTTTTTCCAATGTTGACTCCAAGTACAGTCGATCTTGGTGATGATTTGATTTTTTCCAGGTTGAGGACAAATGCATCCAGACCGCAACTATTGAAACCAAGCCGATTGATAATCGCTTGATCGTCGATTACTCGAAAAATGCGTTTGCCTGGGTTGCCTAGTTGCGGGCTAGGCGTGACTGTTCCGAGTTCAATGAATCCGAATCCTATGCCCGCGAGAGCTGGGAAAGCCAAACCGTCTTTGTCAAATCCTGCTGCAAGCCCCACCGGATTTTGGAACTGGGTTCCGAGTGCTTCAACTGGCAATGCCGGTACTCGATCCCCCAGCAGCAATTCTTCCAAAACAGTCAATCTGCTACTGTCTGAGATTCTGCTTAGCAGTCGCATTGCAAGACTATGCGAAGATTCCTCGTCCATCCGCACGAGAACAGGGCGAATCAGTTTGTACGGAGAGAACATCAGAAAATCTCGTCCGCTCCCAGCAGGCGCCATTTGCCGGACCGAATCGGTCCCAAACGAACGTTACCGATTCTCACTCTCTTGAGTCCGACTACTTCAAGTCCAACCATGGCACACATTCTACGAATCTGCCGTTTTCGACCTTCCGTAAGAATCATTCGAAAGTATTTTTCATCGACAGGTTCCACTATTGCTTTCTGCAGGATGATATCGTCCAGTTTGAGTCCGTGCGAGAGTCTTTTGATCTGACCGGCATACATCGGTTTGTTTACGCGTACCAGATATTCTTTTTCTATCTGGGAATCAGGCGCGATAAGTTTTCGCGCAATTCGTCCGTCTTGCGTGAATACAAGCAGACCGCTTGAGTCGATGTCGAGTCTGCCCGCAGGTGCAAGCCCGTTAATCGGCCAATTAATCGTTCGGGTATCCGGAAGACCCTGATTTTGAACTTGTGTGTGCCGCTTTATCAGGGATACGGCAGGTTTGTAATTCTTTTCAGGTTGGCTTGATACGTAGCTTATCGGTTTGTTGAGCAGTATCGTGAGTAATTGCTTCTGGTACTCTTGAGCCTGCGGGTCGACCACGACCTGACAGTTGTCATCAACTTGCATGCCTGGTTCACATACGACGTTGCCGTCAACCTGCAACCACCCATTTTGAATAAAGAGTTCGGCTTCCCTTCGAGAACAGATTCCCTTCTGTGAGAGGTATTTAGATAGTCTCATAAAACACTAGTCAGCAAATAATTCGATCCAGTACTCAGACGCACTTTTCATTTTGCCACTGAACCCGTGCGATGATAGCCTTTATTTCGGTTTCAGTCAGGTTGTTGTGGGCTGAATTAATTATTTTGTATCGACGTCAACACAACAGTTTAACTATTTTCTATTGCGGTAAGAGGCCTAGGAAATTTAGGGTAACGATTTTAGCCAAATACAACAGGTATGAATAATCTATTGATAAATGATCAAACTCTTGGAATATAGATCTGTGCAGTCTGAATCGCAGGAGAAAGCGCGTCCTCCAGCAGGGAGATGGAGAGTATGGACGCTGTCACAATCCGTGATTGAATTGAGTCAATTGTCAACTAAATTCGAAATTGTTGAACTCGCTACCTGAACTGTGACCGGTAGTTATCCGTAAAATCGGATATATTTTCGTTACAGGCCACTGGTAGCCCTTGAACGCTTTCCATGGCCAGAATTGAAAATGTTTCGTCCTTTTTCTTGTTTGAAACCAATCTCAGTATTAACGAAGCCAATGTCAACTGAGGTAGCCTCGGTATTTGACTTGAACTGAAACGATGATTCGAAGTGTTTTATGAATTTCCAGGTAAACTTCAGGGTATCGATAAGCCCTTCCGGCATATTGATCACATCTCACCTGGATTCATCGTTCGCAGGGCATTGCTTAGCTTCGAAGAAAAGTTACATGATTCACCATGCTCAAACTGCAAAAGTGTCAACCGATGGTTTCCGTATTGCAAGGATGAACGTCTTTCGAAAACGTGAACAGACCTACAGTTGAAGGAGCCGTCATGAGACTTTCCCGTGTGTCGATTACATTTATCCTGACTGGCTGGCTTTTTCTGCTGTCAGCAGCAGGCTATGCGGAACCTACGAAGATTACTTTCCTCCATATCAACGACATTTATGAGATTGAACCCAGAGGTGGCAAGGGAGGATTTGCTCCACTGATGACACTATTGGAGCAGGAACGCTCAAATTCTTCGTACACAATCACTACATTTGGTGGAGATCTGTTCTCACCATCAATACTTTCCGGGACAACCAAGGGTGCCCATATGGTGGAGATGATGAATGCCATTGGCACTGACATAGCCGTGGTGGGCAACCACGAATATGACTTTGGTCCCGAAGTGGCATCTGAAAACTTTGCGGCATCTGAATTCCCATGGCTGGGGACGAATGTGCTTGGTCCTGATGGTAAAGTTAGTGGCGAGCTCAGTTCTGGATTTATCATCGAAAAGGGAGGCTACAAGTTAGGATTCTTTGGATTGATTACGCAGACAACTGCATATATTTCCCGTCCTGGCACAGATATTGAATTCGCCCCATACATTGAAACGGCGCAAAATGCGATTGAGGAACTGAAAGCCAACGGTGCCGAAGTGATTGTCGCACTAACGCATCTGGATATTGCCGATGACCGGGAATTGGTGCAAAAAGTTGAAGGAATACACCTCATTTTGGGGGGACACAACCACAATCCAATGACCATTGTTGAAAACGATGTAGCAATAGTGAAGTCGGGTAGCGACGCACACTATCTTGGAGTCATGGATCTGTATCTGAATCGGATCGAAAAACGAGGTTCGAAGTCACTCTCAGTAATACCGCAGTGGCGGCTCATCACAACCGCTGAAGTGCAGAAACACTCCGAAATCCAATCCTTGGTCGATAAATTCAATACCATGCTCGATGAAGCGTCCAAAGAGGTTATAGGTACTACATCTGTAGAGCTGGATAGTCGCCAAACCAGTGTTCGTTCCAGGGAGACTGCCATGGGCAACCTTGTCGCTGAGGCGATGCGATGGAGTGTCGGTGCAGATGTAGGAATTACAAATGGCGGTGGTATTCGCGGCAATCGCATTTATGCAGTTGGAACGAAAATCTCCCGAAGGGATATCCTTGGAGAACTTCCTTTTGGTAATAAGACAGTTATGATAGAGCTGTCTGGAGCCGACCTTGCTGCTGCTCTGGAGCACAGTGTCTCACGGATTGAACTA
>JAKZRU010000003.1:0-4906 GCA_047517965.1 Gammaproteobacteria bacterium
GTCACAATATACTGATGCTGAACGGGAATGGATGGAATCGATATACCAAGCAGTTGACTCGTCTCATGCGAATAGTTTCCTGTAGCACAGACGATGTGCTCGCACACAATGCTTCCTTTTGTTGTTTCCACTTTCCATTCAGCACCGCTGGTTCTGGAAAGTCCGGTCACTTCGGTTTGCTGGTAAATTTTTGCACCCCTTGCACGTGCCCCTTTTGCTAGTGCATTTGTTAAATCGACTGGTGCGATGTGTCCATCATCGGGATGGTAGAGTGCTCCAATTAGTCCTTCGGGATTGATGAGTGGCCACAGAGATTTAACTTCCGATGGTGTTATCAACTCAAACGGAACACCGATCGTGTTGGCAGTACCGCAGTACTTCCGATATTCATCCATTCGATCTTTCGTGCACGCCAGTCGCAAGTTACCGGTAACATGAAATCCTACGTCCTGACCGGTCTCCTCCTCAAGAGACTTGTAGAGATCAACTGAGTATTTGTGCAACTGTCCGACTGCATAACTCATATTGAACAGAGGCAATAATCCAGCTGCATGCCAGGTTGAACCGGCGGTAAGTTCGGTACGCTCGCATAGGACAACATCACTCCAGCCTTTCTTAGCCAGATGATAGAGCGTACCCACGCCAACTACGCCGCCGCCAATGATGACTACTCTTGCATGACTTTCCATGAATTTCGTGAACTCCACTGCTACAAGTTAAAATGGAATTCGCACCGCCAAGAATTTCAAATGTTTCGACTCTATCGGAAAAACTGAAAGCAGTGCGATTTATACATGACTAATTTACAATAAACCACATTGGAATTTTTATGAAATTTTGACTGCCCGTCCAAACGATCGACATCAATTTAAATTCAATGAATACTATATCTGTTCACTATGGTTCATAAGCCCGTTGTAAATGTAGATTTTGAACGGAAGGAGGCTTCTAGTCAGCCGCTTTTTCCGGTTTTGGTGGAATCCCGTCGAACAAAACGTGCAAAGAAAATTGCCCGCACCATACTGAGTGGCTTTGAGAATCACTACACGTTGTTTCAGGAAATTACATCTGGGGCTCAAGAACGTTTTGAAAAAGCCTTATGGCTAGAAGCTCGAGAAGCTGCTAGAAGACGAATTTACTTCTACGATAAACGAATCCAGGAAACGCTGACCACCCTGCGGTCCGAACTAAAAATCAGCGAACTGGATGAGCAACTGTGGAAGGATGTAAAAATTCGCTATATACACTTGCTACTTCAACACAGGCAGCCAGAACTGGCTGAAAGTTATTACAACTCCGTTTTTTGCCAATTATTCGATCGGCGTTACTACAAAAACAGCCATATTTTCGTCCGCTCGTCCGTTTCCGTAGAAAACCTAGAAGCGGATGATCCAATCTATCGATCCTACTATCCTTCCAGCCGAGGGCTTCGGAATACGATATCGGATATTCTCAGCAGCTTGGAATTCACACTTCCTTATGAAAATCTGCAGCGGGACGTAAGAAACATTCTCCGACATTTAGGACAGGCGTTGCCAAGAAATAAACGCTCCGTCTCATTGAATTACCAGATTGACATTCTTGGGTCTTTGTTCTTTCGTAACAAGGCTGCCTATCTGATCGGGCGAGTAATCAATGACTACCAGACCACTCCGTTCATTGTGCCGATTCTGAACAACGAACAAGGAGCGCTGTACGTCGATGCCTTGATTTTGAACCCTTCAGATCTTGACGCAATCTTCGGATTTTCCAGAGCGTATTTTATGGTCGAGACTCAGGTACCGTCTGCAATCATCCAATTTCTCATGGATATCCTACCTGGAAAAGGCAAGGCCGACCTCTACTCTGCAATCGGATTTCACAAGCAAGGCAAAACCGCATTCTATCGAGATTTTCTCCATCATCTTTCGCATTCTTCTGACAAATTCATTGAAGCTCCTGGAACGCGCGGAATGGTGATGATGGTATTCACGTTGCCTTCCTATCGCTATGTTTTCAAAATCATCAAGGACGCATTTGAGCCCCCCAAGAAGCTGTCCCGTTCCACTGTTATTGAAAAATACAGACTGGTGAAGCAGCATGATCGTGTCGGACGGCTTGCAGATACGCTGGAGTATTCTGAAGTTGCACTGCCCAGAAATCGATTCAGCGCTGAACTGCTTGATAACCTGCAAAGCACCTGTGCGCGGTCAGTCATAGTAGAACAGGATATCGTCGTGTTGAAACACGTATATATCGAACACAGAATGATTCCACTGAATCTCTATCTGCAGAATTTAAAGAATGAAGAAGAAGCGAAATACTTCGCCATAGGTTACGGCGATGCCATCAAAGAAATGGCTGCAGCGAACATCTTTCCAGGGGACATGTTGCTCAAGAATTTTGGCATAACTCGAAATAACAGAGTGGTATTCTACGATTATGATGAAATTCGCTATTTGACCGAGTGCAACTTCAGGAAAATTCCGAAAGCACGCAATCCTGAAGATGAAATGGCTTCAACGCCCTGGTTTTCAGTCAGTGAAGACGACGTATTCCCAGAAGAATTTGAAGGATATTTTCTGGTTCATCCTTTGATCGGCAAATATTTTTCCGAAATGCACGGTGATTTGATGACCGTAGAATTTTGGCGCCAACAACAGGCAACGATTCGCGCCGGTGTACTGGAAGATGTTTTTCCTTATCGGCGATCGTTAAAATTTCCAAGAACGTAAAATCAATCATCTTAGACAGCAGAAATAAAATCATGAGTGAGAGAAGAAGTCGAACAGGCGGAAGGGCTGCGAGAAAAGCGGAACGGTCCAAAGTTCAATTTGAAGCCATACCTTTCATTCAGCGCAAAGTACCCGTATATGATGTGGCTCCAGACGAAACGTTAGAACTAATTGAAAATAACGCTGAATTAATTCTGGAAGAAATCGGAATCGAATTCAGGGACGATCCAGAAGCACTCGAAATTTGGAAAAAAGCTGGTGCGAATCTGGACGGCGAGCGTGTTCGATTCGAACCGGGCATGCTGCGAAAAATAATTCAATCCAATGCTCCATCATCTTTCACTCAATTTGCTAGAAATCCGGCAAAGAGCGTGCTTATCTCAAGAGATACAGCCGTTTTCGCACCCGCTTACGGCCCTCCTTTCATCCGCAATCTGGATGAAGGCAGAAGATATGCGACGATTGAAGATTTCAGAAACTTTGTGAAACTTACCTATATGTCGCCACCCCTTCATCACTCAGGGGGAACTGTGTGTGAGCCTGTTGACCTGCCTGTTAATAAACGTCATTTCGATATGGTCTACAGCCATCTGAAATACTCAGACAAACCCTTCATGGGCTCGGTCACCAGCAGAGAAAGAGCTCAAGATACGGTTGACATGGCGAAAATTGTCTTCGGTGATGAATTCGTTGACAACAACACATGCATCCTGTCTCTGATCAACGTCAATTCCCCCATGACTTTTGACGATACCATGCTAGCTGCACTCAAAGTCTACGCTCGAAACATGCAGGGCACGATAATTTCGCCCTTTATCCTGTCCGGTGCGATGTCACCTGTGGCTGTTGTCGGCACCTGCACTCAGATTCTTGCTGAAGCAATGGCCGGAATGGCCTTTGCTCAGTTGGTAAGACCTGGAGCACCTGTAATTTTCGGCACATTCAGCAGTTCGATCTCGATGCAGTCCGGAGCTCCGACTTTTGGCACACCCGAACCCTCATTGATACTGTTCATTTGTGCAGCGCTCGCACGCAGACTCAAGGTTCCGTTCAGAAGTGGTGGAGGATTGTGTGCGTCCAAAATTCCAGATGCCCAAGCAGCTTATGAATCAGCGAATACATTGCAGGCAGCGATGTTGGCAGGAGTAAATTTCATGCTTCATACCGCCGGCTGGCTCGAAGGCGGATTGGCAATGGGATATGAAAAGTTTGTAATGGATACGGATCAAGCCTCAATCCTGCAGACATTCATGCAAGGCATTGACATATCTGAAAATGGCCAAGCACTAGATGCTGTTCGTGAAGTCGGGCCCGGTAATCACTACCTTGGCTGCGCTCACACGCAAAAGAATTTCGAAACCGCATTTTACCGGTCTACTATTGCGGATAACAACAGTTTCGAGCAATGGGAAGCAGATGGCAGTCTGCATGCAGCCGAACGTGCGAATGGCATCTGGAAACAGATGCTGCAAGACTATCAACTACCGGATTTCGACGAATCCATTGACGAAGCATTAGTCGAATTTATGAACAGACGTAAAAACTCATTCCCGGATTCAGCTGTCTGAGTTAGTATAATTTTGCGTCTTCTCACTTCACATTGGAGTAAATCACATGGCAACCCAGACTATAGCTGAAAAGGACATCAGTTCAAATTTACACCCGTATACAAACCACCTTCTTCATGAACAGACTGGGCCCAAAACTTATGTTCGAGGGGAAGGAATCTACATCTGGGATGAACATGGGAAAAAATTCATCGAAGGATTGGCCGGATTGTGGTGCACTTCACTCGGCTTCAGCGAACAGAGACTGGTAGACGCTGCAACTAGACAGTTGGAAACTCTTCCCTACAATCACAGTTTCGCGGGTCGAACTGCACCAGTTGTATCAGAACTGGCGGAAAAACTTATTTCTGTTGCACCGAAATCAATGTCGAAAGCGTATTTTGTGACATCAGGGTCAGAAGCTGTTGATTCAGCCGTCAAATTCGTTTGGTATTACAACAATGCGCTAGATCGACCGGAGAAGAAGAAAATAATTTCTCGGACAAAAGGCTATCACGGCGTGACAATCGCCTGTACCTCTCTGACCGCAATTCCTGTAATTCAAGAAGCCTTCGACGCTCCGCTTGACCGATTCAAGCATACCAGTACGCCACATTACTACAGATTCGGCAAAGACGGGGAATC
>JAKZRU010000004.1:0-22311 GCA_047517965.1 Gammaproteobacteria bacterium
ACCGTGTATGGTGCCCCCATTGGACACGGCTTCCTCAGCGTATTTGGCAGCGTTAGCCGTAAATGGGACAGACAAAATCAATATCAGCGAAAAAATCGCTAGAAGACTACGTCGCATCTAAACTCTCCTCCTCTTGTCAACGTTAACTACGCTTGATTGGAACTAGTTCTACGGCATATCTTTGCCATTTCGATCCATTTACTTCCCCAATCTAGGAACTCAATAATAACGATTATTTGAATACGATACAAGTTTATTCTCACAATGGAACATTTATCACAATGGCGTTGTCAATGGAAGAATTGCGTGAGTCCCGTTTCGGCACGAAAAAATTCAATATCAAAATTAGAATAGTGACACTTAAGCAGTCTTCGCTCTTTACTTGTGCGGAGAGGTCATTTTTTTTGAATTTCGCAACCTTCTTACGGCTGCAGCGATATTCAAAATCAAAACAATAAATGTGAATCCGTATGCACTCCATACGAACTTTCCATGGCCTCCCATCGAGATGAACTCCATAATGCTCAATGCGATTCTCCTATTTCCTTTACCCATCTGCTGGAATGCTCATATTCAAGAATGAGCGCCCTAGCTCGAATTGTCAGAATCGTGAAGAAGAGCAACATGAATCCAACGGCCATCAGCAGCAGTGGCGCCAGCATGCTTGGATGAATTGACGGCATTCCGAATTTCGATACTGAGGCGCTTTGGTGAAGCGTATGCCACCAAAGTACCGAGTAATGAATGATGGGGATGTTGACTACACCTGCAAGCAGCAGGATCGCGCCAGCCTGTTGAGCTTTGTTTCGATCTTGAATTGCAGCTTGTAGTGCGATGAATCCGAGGTATAGAAACAGCAGGATCAATTCCGACGTCAGTCTTGCATCCCAGGCCCACCAGGCCCCCCACATGGGTTTCCCCCAGATTGAGCCGGTCACCAGAGTGGTCAATGTGAAGGAAGCCCCAATCGTAGCGGCTGCGGTACAGACAAGGTGCGCAAGCTTAATTCGCCAGATCAACCCGATCGCTCCACTTACGGCCATGAATACGTAAATGAACATAGACATCCAGGCGGATGGTACATGGACAAACATGATTCGGTAGCCTTCCCCTTGCTGATAATCAGCAGGGGCAACGAGCAAGCCAAGATAGAGTCCGACAGCAATCGTAATGGCTGCCAAGGTTGCAAGCCAGGGAGATAGGCGGCTCGCAAAATCAAAGAAATACTTTGCCGTGCTTAGACGATGAAACCACAAAAACATGATCAGTCCCCCGACATCATACGAAGTGATCCGGCAGTTGCAAACGGTGCGACCGTTAAACTGAAAACCAGAAATGCACATAGCAGGGATATATGGCCAGTTACAGGTAATTCTGCTGCCGCTGCGATCACAGCAGAAACTGAATATATCAGTACTGGAATGCAAAGCGGCAGCGTAAGGAGCGATAACAGTACGCCGGCTTTTTTCTGCGTCACGACCAGTGACGCACCGAAAGCGCCAATAAGACTAAATACGGGTGTGCTTAAAGCAATCGTCACGGCAAGTATGGCAATACTGAATGAGTCAAGATTCATTAGTATACCCAGTAATGGGCTTGCCGCGACTAGAGGCAAGCCTGTGGAAATCCAGTGTGCAATGATTTTCGCCAGTACAAGTAGTGACATCGGAGCAGGGGCCAGCAGCATCTGTTCCAGTGTTCCGTCTTCGAAATCGGATCGAAAAATTCCATCTAGTGAAAGCATTGATGCCAGAAGTGCTGCAACCCAGATCACCCCTGGGCCAATTGCTTTCAGCAGTTGATTGTCAGTACCGGCTGCAAATGAGAAAAGCGTCGTTGAAACTACAAAAAATATTACTGGAGTGGCATAGTCGCCTGGGTTTCTAAATGCAAGCAGAAGATCTCGTTTCAACAGTGCCCCGAATGCGCTGTTCATGATTGCTCTCCCAATTTGATTTCACTTGAATTCAGTCGACTCCAGTCAATTGGCTGATGAGAGGTCGCTATACAGATTCCCCCGGATTCAAGGTGCGATGAAAGCCAGTCGATGATGATTTCCTGCGTAGGTTCATCCAGTGCAGTGAACGGTTCATCCAGCAGCCACAATCGGGCGTCTGAGACTTGTAATCTAGCAAGTGCCACGCGACGCTTTTGTCCTGCTGAAAGGTATCGACAGGGTATTTGCGCATAACGCACGATGCCTAATCTATCCAGAATTTCATGTGCAGTTTGTTTCGTCGAATTTCCACGTAGTACACGATCGAAAGCAAGATTTTCAATTACAGTCAAATCCCCTTTGATTCCGTTTTCGTGACCGACATAGACAAGAGATTGGACGTATTCAGTTTGAATTTCTTCAATCCGGACACCGTGCCACAAAATTTCACCTGTTTCCGGTCGCGCCAGTCCACACAGAATTCGCAGCAGCGTTGTTTTGCCACTGCCGTTCCGACCACTGATATAAAGAAGTTCGTTCTCTCGTACGCTGAAAGAGAGATTTTCAAAGAGGCGGCGTTCGCTTCGCACACCCACAAGGTCGCGAACTTCAAGCATGGCAATCTCGCCTTGATACGGAAGGAGGTATGGCCGTCACTTTCCCATAGAATCCTTTTAGGCTAATTTCTGATGGTCAAAACTGTGTTTGAAAATGCAGACGAACTGTCGATAAACTTCTGTCGCCTGCAAATTACTCTATATTTTGAATAACAGCCAAATTTGGTAGCGTGCACTGATTGCATCTCAAATTACGCCGATTGCACTTATTAAATCACATGCGAACAATGAGCGAGAAAAATCCACAAACAAATCCGAGAAATAAAACTTACTCGCGGCGAGAAAGCCGAATGACTCCTGCACAGCGTCGCGCACTTGCGGAATGCTCAGACGACTATTTACTGAATTTTGAGGAACAGCCGATTGCACTTTCGGCTGTTTTTCCACACGCCAATAGGTTTTCGATTGAAATTGGGTTCGGTGACGGTGAAGTGCTGTTGCAACTGGCTTTGAGAAACCCGGACACGGGCTATCTTGGTATTGAAGTTTATCGCCCCGGGGTTGGAAAGTGTTTGATTGGCCTGAATGAAATGGAGCTAAAAAACGTTCGTGTGTCAACCTCAGATGTCAGAGACGTTCTTTTACAGCTACTGACCCCGGGTAGCTTAAATGAAGTTTTCATTCTTTTTCCAGACCCTTGGCCAAAGAAATGTCATCACAAGCGACGATTGATTTCTCCGGAGTTCATTAATCTGTGTGCGAATCGAATGGCGGCGGGAGCAACACTGTGCTTTGCCACAGATTCAAGAAATTATGCGGAACATACACTGAGTCAATTGACAGCAAGTAAAGAATTTGAAAATTTTGAACAAAGCGGCGGGTTCTACTCTGGTGAACCGGTTCGTCCACAGACGCGCTATGAGAGAAAGGCACTTGCACGAGGAGAAAAAATTTACGATCTGCTGTTCGTATGCCGTAGTTCGCATCGGACTTGATGTTTTTTTAACTGAGATTCACTGCAAAAACAATTGGCAATCAAAATTTTTCGACATAATTCTCATGCCCTACGATGACTACATCAGCAGGCTTGCGTGAGAAAATTCCGTTGCAGACTGTGCCAGTGATAAGATCAAGTTCCATTTCAACAGCAGGTGGGTTGACCAGGTCCAAATTGCGGACATCCAGAATTATGTTGCCGTTGTCAGTCACAAATCCGGCGCGCAGTTCCGGCAGTCCTCCCATTTTCATGACTTCACGTGCGACATGGCTTTGAGCGAGCGGTACAACTTCGATCGCAAGTGGAAATTCACCAAGCACGCTAACCATTTTGCTCCTATCAACAATGCACACGAATTTCTGGCTGGCCGCGGCGACAATTTTTTCCCGGGTGAGTGCGCCGCCTCCACCTTTGATTAGATTCCTGTTTCTGGTTGCTTCATCAGCACCGTCCACGTAAATCGGCAACGTTCCAGTGCGATTCAAGTCCAATACGGGAATACCAGCATCTCTCAGTCTACGTTCGCTTTCCAATGAACTCGCAACACTGCCGTCAATTTTCCCTTTGATCTTTGTGAGCAGTTCAATAAATATATTCGCTGTTGAGCCGGTGCCCACACCGACAATGTCCCCGACTTCGATATATTCCAAAGCCGCTTCAGCTGCGGTCCGCTTCATGAGTTCAGTATTCAATGCACAAATTCCTCAGTGTTAACTCAACGAAACCAGTCAAAAATTTCACCCTCAAAGTATAAGACTATCTTCAAAGCAATCCGAATCCACAAGCTCTGTCAAGCGAGTTTCATTGCAATTCTTGTGTTGCTCAAAGCTGATCAACTTCAACGACGTAAAGTATGTGTTTTGCCCGTGAACAGGCAACGTAGTTTTCGACATGCAATTTACTTTCTGAATCAAGTAGTGGTTTTGTCAAAATGATGGCCGCATCCGTCTCTAGTCCCTTGAATCGATGCAACGAGGCGATCAGCACTCCTTGATTGTTTTGCCATGCTTCAAATTCCTGAGTGGCTGCGATTGTATTGAATTTTTTGGGCCAGAGCGGCTTAGAGTAGCCGGGGGCTAAAACAGCGACTTGCGACATTTTCAACCCGCCTGCGCTTGGCATGCATAGCGATCTGACTATTTTCCCTATCGTTCGAATTGCAGACTGTACTGTTTTTTCTTGAGAAGTTACAGGTTCAACTCCTGAAGGCAGGTTTTGCAACGTTTTAATTTCTTTGCCGATGAGAGATGCACAGTAGTTAGCAATATGTGCTGTGTTGCGACAATTTACAGTCAGAAAATAGGGGCCTTCAAGTTCAACCGGCAACTGTACTTCGTCGTTTACATACAGGTTCTGTTGCGGGTCGTAAAAGACATAAAAGCATTTCTTGTCATCTGGATTGCGAAAGACCGAATCCAGACTTGTCCACCACAATTCTCGGAAATCCTGTCCCTCGTCGACAATTACTGCATCGAATTTATTTTCATCCGGCAATTTGTCGCAAGCTTTCATAAGAAGTTCTGGAGCCTCGTCATTCCAGAACTCCTGCCCGAGCGTATCTTCTCCCCCAGTGAAAGGAATTTCAGCCAACTCGCAGAAATCGTGAATCAAGCCATGAAAATTCTGGATGGTGAGCATGTCACCGAATTCTTCTGATGCAACTTGAAGCAACCGGTCTTTCAACGGTCGGTTGTAGCAAAGCAGCAACGTTCGCAAATTTGCTTTGGCCATTTCTTGAGCCTTGGAAAGTGCAATCAGAGTTTTGCCGGTGCCTGCACCCCCTTGAACTGCTGCCTTTTTTTGAGAAGCGAGTATATCCAGAATTCGCTTCTGATCTTCGGTTATCCGATGTAGCATATTTTCCTGATTCTCGACAGTTCGATATAGTATCGGCAGAATTTCATATTTCGGCAGCAGCGCATTTTGGACTGCGATCATTGCCTGTTTTGTTGGGCTGCGACTTGAAGATCTAGTAAAGACACGAAATATGCGTTTAATCGATTCTTGAAATTTGTCTATCGCTGATGCATCCAGCAATAGTTCCCGCTTGATACTCGCAGGCAGTCGACCGGTAAAACGGTTGTCTGGAAAAGCTACAGCGTAACCATATGTGAAGGGGATTTCACCTTTGAGATTTTCCTTCATGTACTCCACAATGTTGTACATGCTGTCGCGTACCTGTGCGAATGGATCCTTGTTTATTTCTCGACGTTCACCGTTCGGAAATATTCGCAGCCACTGCTCGGCATCTGGTTCGTAACCCAGAATCCCGCCTTTGACTTCGATGAACAACATTCCGTGTTCTGGATCCAAGATAATCAAATCACATTCTCCTTCAATCAGCGGACGTGACTTCGTTCGGCTCAGCCAGTTGAAACTGTGAATAACGGTTGATCTATCCGAGAGTTGATTCACTAGTGCTTCTGCAACTTTGCGTTCACCATCATTCTGGATCTGGGAAGGGCTGATTTTGGGTATGAGTTTTGCCATAGGTCGAAAGATCCAGTTCGGTTACATCACGCTAAAAGATTAAGGAAAGGGGAGGGCTTTTCAAGAGGGGCGTGCGCTGTTGGTAAGCCCTTAAATATGCTGGGTGGTTCATGGGTGTCAAATTTTTACTCCCCAATCCATCCAAACCCGATAGAGTATTATTTTATCGTTCTAAAACAAATACTTAATCTTGAAATCAAGGTTAACATTGGAAAAATCGTATCAATAACCATCCTCACACGAAGGCACTAGGGTGCCCCACGGTAATTTACTATTTTCTTGGAACAATGTCGAGCAATTGCCGGAATTCCAATGTCTGAAAAGGATGATCGATAACTTGCCGGATGAACCCGAGAGGATTCCCGAAGCAGTCAGACAACTGATTGCGCTTGCAGGAATGCTGAATGGAATCGATCTGGAAATCGCCTGCAAGGGTAACCCGCCGTGGGAACTTGCCGCAGTTTAGACGATGGTCGAACGGTGGAAAGAAGCCAATACCTGTGTCAGTAAAAATATTTTGCTGTCTTCGGATTTCCGGGATGTCTGGGACAAAGTGCAATTCTGATTCACTTCCTGGGCGCATTGTCTGCTGGGATTCATGATGCTGGGTCTTGCTTACGACACCGGTGCGCTATGGCACGAATCGTACTATGTGAATTCGCAGTTCGACGCCTTCCTTACAGAAGCGGAAGGTACGCTTGATCTCGAAAAGCGCAAAGCACTTCTCGAGAAACCGGAAGTCATCATGCAGGAACGGTCAGTTTAGGTGTCAGTGAATAACACTACTGCACTTGAATCGTATTCCCAGGCAGACTATTCGGTTTCAGGAAAGGACAAGCCCCGATTTTTGCTCATTTGCCGCTTTAGCTTCTCGTCAAATCAAAAAAATTTCACTCTATTGATAAAACATGTAGCACTGGCGATTGTCTCAACAATAGTAGTCGTTGAAATAATTTGATGTATAGTCATTCAGGTACTTCGTGAACTTCTAATCCACTATTGATGTGTTGAAAAATTCGAACGGAAAATTCATTCTTGGCGTGATGCTGTTGGTAGCTTTCGCCGATGTTTATGCACAGACGGGAAATGGAGCCATTTCACTGCTGAATTCAGAAACGGGTGTGCTGTTGTTGATTATTTCCGCATTCGGAGTCGGACTTCTTCTGACTTTTACACCCTGCGTTTTGCCCCTTATACCAATTGTCTCAGCCATTATAGTTTCGCAGGGTGATCAGAAGGGCAGCCGTATGAGAGGTGGAGTGCTGTCTTCAATCTATGTTCTAGGAACAATCGTTACCTACGCCGCTGTTGGGGCAGTAGCCGGTGCTACTGGCGATCAGCTGCAGGCATATTTTCAGATTCCCTGGGTCATTGGCATCGTGGCCGCAGTACTGGTGGCGGGGGCGCTGTCGTTGTTTGGACTCTATGAAATTCGGCTGCCGTCCTCGTTTGAGACAAAAATGCAGGAGAGTGCTTCTCGCCTGGGAGGAGGTCGGATCGGTACAGTCTTCATACTTGGAATCGTGTCTGCGTTGGTAGTCGGTGCCTGTGTTACACCGCTTATCATCTCGGTACTGGGAATTGCGGTTGCGAAAGGTGACCCATTGCTTGGAGCGATCATGATGTCGTCCATGGCATTTGGCATGGGTGCAGTTTTGATTGCGATCGGATTTGGGCTGTCATACATTCTGCCTAGAACCGGTGCCTGGATGGAGCGAATGAAACATTTGCTTGGAGTGATGCTGGTTGCATTGGCCATTTACCTACTTGAAACGATTCCGGCAGTTCCAGTACTGTTTCTGTGGGCTGCATTTCTTATCGTGCTTGCAATATATCTTGGCGCAACCCGCAAACTGCCGCACAAAGCTACGGGATCGAATCAGTTTCTAAAAGGGGCGGGAATCGTTGTACTGATTTGGGGAGTTGTCAGTTTAATTGGAGCAGCGGTCGGTAACCGTGATGTCACTCAACCGCTCCCTCAATTGGCTGCCATGCTCAGTCCGGACAGTGGAATCGCAACAGCCCCATCTGAAAAGATTTCAAAAAGCGTATTTACCTACGTAAGAAATATTGAAGAATTTGACGGTTTGCTGAAAAAAGCGAGTCTGGACAATCGGCCAGTGCTGCTGGATTTTTATGCAGACTGGTGCCTAGACTGCAAGAGACTGGATCGAACCACCTTTCAAGACCCGTCAATCGTGGCGTTATTGAACGCGACATTCACTACCATGAAAGTCGATGTTTCTGATCCCAATGATGATTTTGGTCGCACCCTGAGAAAACGATATAGCGTATTCGGCCCGCCGGCCTTGGTTCTGTTTGATTCAAGCGGCAATGTCCTGGATGGTTCACCTACCTACGGGTATTTGAACGTTGAAGAGTTGACAGATCTTCTGTCCAGAGGTTAGGGGCGAGGATCAAGCGCTCGCTCAGCTGTCCGTGGATTACAGCTATTGACAGCTTGGTGCTAAATACACATCACAATTCCAGGAGTGGTTTTCTAGATTCTGTACGCCAAAATTACTTTCATAAAATTCAATCTGTGCGTACGATGCCGAGGCGGTTTCGTTATAATTTTCTCCGCTTGCTCTGCTTGAATTTTGGTTCACTTCACTTCTAAAGCGCAATCTTTTGACTGGTCTGTATATTGTTTTTTTACTTGAAATGTGTCACTGATGGCTGTGGTTAACGACTATCTACAGCGAATTCTTTTGGCACGCGTTTATGATGTGGCGGAAGACACTTCTCTCGACTATGCGACTAATCTGTCGAGACGTATCAAACACGATGTATGGTTGAAGCGCGAGGATCAACAGCCGATATTTTCATTCAAACTTCGTGGTGCGTACAACAAGATGTCGCGCCTTTCACCATCGATTCTGGACCAAGGAGTGGTCGCTGCGTCCGCAGGCAATCATGCACAGGGTGTCGCATTGGCAGGGCGGACGTTGGGTAGTCCGGTTACGATATTCATGCCGGTTACCAGTCCTCAGATCAAGGTTAGCTCGGTCAGGGCGCTTGGTGCACGAGTGAAGCTGATTGGGGACAGCTATGCGGAGGCCGGAGTGGCAGCCAGTGCCTATTGCAAGCGCCACAAACTCCGTTTGATCCCGCCCTATGATGACCCTGACATTATTGCCGGAAACGGTACGGTTGGGCTTGAAATCATGCGTTCACTTCCGCGAAAAGTGGATGCAGTTTTTGTTCCCGTTGGTGGCGGTGGATTGATTGCAGGGGTTGCTGCCTACATCAAGCACGTCAGCGACAAAGTCAAGGTTATTGGCGTGGAACCCGAAGATTCCGATGCGATGTCGCAATCGCTGGCCCTCGGTCGAAGAGTGAAACTGAAAGAAGTTGGGATTTTTGCGGACGGGGTTGCCGTCAAGCAGGTAGGACGCGAAACTTTTCGTCTGGTTCAGCACTATGTTGACGGAATTATTCGAGTTAATACTGATGAAATCTGCGCGGCGATCAAAGATATTTTTGAAGATACTCGGAGTATCGTCGAACCGTCTGGTGCATTGGCAGTCGCTGGAATGAAACGCTACTGCCAAACCATCAGAGGCCGCAGAAGGGGTCTTATTGCGATTAATTCGGGTGCGAACATGAATTTCGACCGGCTGCGCCATGTGTCCGAACGGGCCGAAATCGGTGAGCGCAGGGAAGCCATACTGGCTGTAACGATCCCGGAAAGGCCAGGCAGTTTCAGGCAGTTCTGTTCAACAATAGGAGATCGGAATATCACAGAATTGAATTATCGTTTTTCGGATCCTGAAAAAGCCCATGTATATGCAGGCATTCAGGTTGGCAGCGAACTCCAGATTCAGCGCGCGATCTCTGCGCTTCGAAAAAATGGCTACCCGGTTCTTGATTTGACAGACAATGAGATGGCCAAAATCCATGTCCGACACATGGTTGGGGGGTGCGCACCCAACGCAGATAACGAAAAAGTTTATCGATTTGAGTTTCCAGAAAGACCGGGAGCGCTATTGGATTTTCTTCAGAAAATGGGGAGTTCGTGGAATATCAGCATGTTTCACTATCGAAATCACGGCACTGATTTTGGACGTGTTCTATGTGGCATTCAAATTCCCCCGAATGAAATTACGCAGTTTAAGAATTTTCTGAAAATGGTGGGTTACGCTTGCGTAGATGAATCTGAAAATCCGGCCTACAGGATGTTTCTAACGTAAATCTTGCAAACTGTACGCTATGACAGAAGAATATAACTTGAACGATGTTGAATTTGTAGGGCTGTATGTGGTACCTGGCGAGGGAACGGTTGCCGCACTACGCGACATTGCCGGAACCCAGTTGTACGATAAACAGGGTTTATCATGGAGGATCGTGGAGAAGAAAAAAATTGGCAAGAATACTGAAGCCGAAGAGCAGGCTCTTGCCAGAATCAATCAGCAAGACGCTTCGGGCACCAATTACTACTGACTGAACCCAGCAGACGTTTGCCATATCCCCTCGACCGGAGTTGCGAGCCACCATGGCCGCTGTCAACCAAATGCCCGCCCCTGCTGCCTAATGAGATACACTTGTGGTCAGCCTCTCTTGAAGTCGACTACGAAAAAATGCGTTTCTATGAGAGTTGCATGGATCGCCGAGAGCGAACTCGTGCCAACCGCTATAGCGTAGAGCAGTCTCGTATTCGCTTCATACGTGCGCGCGGTATCCTGAAGGAACTGCTCGGCATGTACACAGGGTTTGAGCCCACTACCATGAGTTTTGATCATGGACCTCTGGGTAAACCTTATCTTTCTCCGATGCCGGAACCGCCGCTTCAGTTCAATTCAACAGATACGCAAAGTGAGGCGCTGTACGCGTTCTGCAGGTTCGGTGAAATCGGAGTTGATATCGAATTCATGGATCGCGAGGTGAGTCATGAAGGAATCGCCAAAAGAAAATTCAGCCGTCATGAGTATGAAGAATATTTGAGTCGTTCGCTAGAACAGCGTAAGAATTATTTTCTGTCAGTTTGGACACGAAAGGAAGCTTATGGCAAGGCAAAAGGGGTTGGGATCCGATATCGGCTCAATAGCGTGAACCTTATTGGAGCCGAAGGATTGAACCATGTTTCGATACAGGACGAGAACGGAATTCGGTGGGGAATTTCACAGGTTTGCCCTGCACTCGGAGTGACTGCGTGCGTTGTCGCTGAAGGCGAAGGATGGGGTATTCGTTGCTTTCGGTTGTCCGATGATCGACTGGTGCCGAATTACTGAGTGCGATTTTCGAGTCAGATGATAGAAGTTCTATTTGCTCAGGATTCTTTAAGCATTGACAGAATGTAGTTCCACTCTTCTGGGGCAACAGGAGTGATTGACAGCCGGTTACCTCGTTGCAGCACACGCATTCCGGCGAGTGCTGGTTCTGCGCGCATTTCAGCCAGGGATATTATTCGTGGAAATTTGGTTTCAAGTTTGACGTCGAACATGAGCCATCGTGGATTATCAGGATCGCTCTTCGAATCAAAATACTTTTCACTTTCATCAAACGCAGTAGGGTCGGGATAGGCGGTACGGACGATGTGCATGGTACCAACGATTCCTGGAACATCACATCTGGAGTGATAGAAAAATGCTGCATCATTCAGTTCCATGTCATCTCGAATGAAGTTGCGTACCTGATAGTTGCGTATTCCATCCCAGTGATCGGTTTGATTTGGTTCTGCGGCCAAATGATCAATGGAATAAACATCGGGTTCGCTTTTCATTAGCCAGTACTTCACGGTATTCGTTCCTTTCAGGAAAATTGGTAAACCTGTTTATCGGTTATTGCGCCGCGTAACGGGACATCCCAAGCATTTCGGCCGATAGATCTTAAGTGTTGAAGTTCATGTGCTACGCCAACTACGTACGGCCTTTGCCAATTTCTCCTCAGTCGCAAATGGTTTAGCGAGCTATCGTAAAAGCCTCCTCCCATGCCGATACGATTGCCTTCATCGTCAAACGCGACCAGTGGTGCCAGCACCAGGTCCAGTTCACTGGCAAACACCCACCCGTTTCTGACAATGTCGGGTTCGGGTATTCCAAACCGGTTCACAGAAAAAAATCTCCAATCAGCCGTAGTACGCCCAAACAGCAGTCGATTTTTACCGCCGCGATACAGAACCGGAAGATAGCAGCTTTTTTCACTAGCGAGTGCTTGCGCGAGGGCTGGGGTGATATCGATCTCTCCATCGTGTGGCCAGTAGAATGCTATTCTCCGGCTGCTCTTGTAGAGGGGGTGATTCAAAAGCAGACGCGAAATTCTACGGGCGGCTGCCTGTTGTTCATAGGGTGTGAGTGATCTTCGTGCTACGCGTATGTCTTTGCGGATTTTAGATTGAAGTAATGACATCAACGAAGTGATAAGAATAATGCCGCCCGCACGTGCCGTGCCAGTCTGGGTAACCTTGAACCAACATGTTCAAGTGGGCACTGGTGAGGCAACTTCAGGTGCTTTGCAACATGGCAATGCTCACAACGGTCGACTCAGTTTGTTCCCTGGTTATCCTTTAGGTTCTAAGGTGTTGGACTGACTCGAACACTACAGGCGGCAATGGAAACTTACTCTTTGGGATTATAGAATCAATTCTGCAGTACCGTATCAATATCTCTAATCATCTTGCTGATGGAGTCACTGATTTCCTGATTTTCATGACTCTGATCCCCGTTTCGCAGCAGAAGTTCGCCGGCAAAATTCAGCGCGGCCATGATTGCACTAGCTTCGAGTGTAATCATTTTGCTGCGCGACATATTCTGAATGTTGGTTATTTCTGAGTTCAACAGTTCAGCTGCATCAAGCAGATTTTCACGCTGGCCTTCATCGCAGCTGACAGTGAAGTCGCGACCATCAATTCGAATTTTCAGATTTTCCATCGGTCGGGCCACTGTCACTGTCGAGTTGCTTCAGAAACGGACTGCAGGTTGGCGATGATGGTCCGAATTTGTTCAACTGCTTGACGATGTTTGCCACGCAGATCTGTTCGTTGTTTTGTTGTTGTTTCAACTTCTGCTCGAAGCTCCGTGTTTTCTTCCTGCAACTTCTTGTAGCGCGTTGTCAGTTCAGAAATCTTCTGTTCGAGAAGTTCGAGTTGTTGAGGTAATTCAGCCACAGGGATGCAATCTCTTGAGTTCAGTAAATTATCAGAATATGCTTTAACAGATATCGGTGTCAAATTGAAATAATGATTAATTTTAATGAATGATGATACTTGTTCACAGGCTTAAAAAGCAAAATTTAGATATTGTTAAATTGGAAGTGATACCTGTGGATGCAAGGTATAACAAAGTATAACATCATGGTGTAATTTGGCAGGAAACAGTGCTGCAGAGAATGTGATTACAAAGTCACGGAGTCAATTATGCCCAAGAGTGCAGGTAGAACTGCTGAGTCCGATAGTCGAGGAAAAGAACATTGCCGGACGATTGATGGTGATTTGTGGAGTGGTTTTATTGGGGCTTTTTCCCGCCAATGCACGAGCCACCAGAAGATGATTATTCTTTTCGATTTCCTAGAAATTCGTTTGCCGAGGATCAAAAACGCTATTGTTCAGAGATTTATGCCGTGATTGGGTTCTAGCAGATCATACAGATTAAACGGAATGAAATTGACACTCCACCATCTACGAACTCCGAACCTTTTGAATTAAGCATACTAGAAGAAAGAGATTTATCTGGAACTGTTCAAATTACCAAAATAGCAACTTCATACTCAGGACTTATTCCACTTACACTACTGGAATTCTCTCAATTCGCGCTGCACAGTATTTGAACTCCGGAATTTTCCCCATCGGATCCAGCGCTGGATTGGTAAGTATGTTGGCTGCGGCTTCTGCATAGCAGAAAGGGATGAACACAACGCCGCCGGGAATCGCCGCATCGCTTCGTGTCCTAATATCAATTTTTCCGCGACGGGTCAGAACGCTAATCATCTCGCCTGGTTGTATGCCAAGTTCTTTTAACTGATTCGGTGAAATACTAGCAACGGCTTCAGGTTCGATTTCATCAAGCACCGCGGATCTGCGAGTCATTGCTCCTGTGTGCCAGTGTTCCAGTTGCCTGCCCGTAGTCAACACCATGGGATATTCTTCGTCTGGTTCTTCATCAGGAGGAATGATGCTCGTCGGCACTAATTTCGCCCGTCCAGTTTCAGTCGGGAAACCATCACCGAAAACGATATCGTTGCCGGCTACATCTGGTGCATCACATGGATAAGTAACTGCACTTTCCGCATAGAGACGATTCCACGAAATATTATCGAGCGAAGGCATGAGGCTCGCCATTTCCACATAGACATCAGCTGGACTGGAGTAATTCCAGTTGAGTCCAAGCCTGCGGGCGATTTCTTGGATAATCCACCAATCCTGTCTTGCATCGCCGGGCAGTTGCAGTGCCATCCGCCCCATCTGAACCTGCCGATTCGTATTGGTCACAGTACCGTTCTTCTCCGGCCACGCCGATGCGGGTAACACGACATCCGCATGAAATGCAGTTTCAGTCATGAATAGGTCCTGTACCACCAGGTGTTGTAATTTGGCAAGTGCCTCTCTGGCATGGTGAACATCGGGGTCTGACATCGCAGGATTTTCGCCCATGACATACATTCCGTGAATTTGTCCAGCGTGCACGGCGTCCATAATCTCAACCACAGTCAAGCCTTTTTCTGGATCTAGTGATGTACCCCATGCATCTTCAAATCGAGAACGAATATTCTCTGAATTGACAGCTTGATAATCTGGGAACATCATCGGAATCAAACCGGCATCGGATGCGCCTTGAACATTATTCTGACCGCGAAGCGGGTGCAGACCTGTACCAGGACGTCCCACCTGCCCTGTAATGGTGGCCAGTGCAATCAGGCAGCGTGCATTGTCGGTACCGTGGGTGTACTGTGATATTCCCATGCCCCAGAAAATGATAGCCCGTTGTGCAGTTGCGAACTTCCGTGCTACAAGTCGCAGGGTATCTGCATCAATGCCGCAAATTTCCGACATTTCTTCTGGTGCAAACAGTTTGATATGCCGCTTCAGATTTTCAAAGCCCTCGGTGAAACGGCTTACGTATTCATGATCATATATATCTTCGTCAATAATGACATGAAGCAAGGCATTCAATAACGCTACATCCGTTCCAGGTTTAAACTGAAGCATGTGTGTTGCATGGCGAGCGAGAGAAGTTCCTCTAGGGTCCATGACAATCAGTTCTTTACCCTGTTTTTTGGCCTGCTTAAAGAAAGTTGCAGCAACTGGGTGATTTTCCGTCGGATTCGCGCCGATGACGACAATCACATCGGATTCCTCGCAGGCAGTAAAAGGTGCAGTTACAGCACCAGAACCGATTCCTTCGAGTAATGCCGCCACACTTGATGCATGACAAAGACGAGTACAATGATCTACGTTATTTGTACCAAATCCGGTGCGCACGAGTTTTTGTACAAGATAGGCTTCTTCGTTTGAGCCTTTGGCAGAGCCGAATCCGGCCAATCCTGCAGAACCGACTTGTTCAAGAACCTCGCGGAACCCTTGTGCTGCGAAGTCCAATGCTTCATCCCACCCAGCTTCTCGAAAATGGGAGGAAGGATCTGATGGATTCACTTCGATATCCGCATTTTTCTCAACATCACTTCGGCGTATCAATGGCTTTGTTAATCGATGCGGGTGGCTGACATAGTCAAACCCAAAGCGTCCCTTTACGCATAGCCTATTCTTATTTGCAGGTCCGTCACGGCCCTGAACAGCGTGTATTTTGTTGTCTTTGATCTGGTAGGTGATTTGACAGCCAACACCGCAGTATGGGCATACACTTTCTACTTCATCCAGTTGCAGTTGTCGGCTGACGCCATTTTTATCAACCAGTGTTGATTCTATCAGTGCGCCGGTCGGGCATGCCTGTACGCATTCGCCGCAGGCAACACATGTACTGTTGCCCATCGGATCATCAAAATCAAATACGATTTTCGAGTGATGTCCGCGGTAAGCCATGCCGATCACGTCATTAACCTGCACCTCACGACAGGCTCGCACACACAGATTGCAGTGAATGCATGCATCCAGATATACACGCATGGCGATATGACTGGGATCTGGTTCTGGCGATTTCCGGGTAGGCATTCGATCAGTCAACGGTTGTAGATAATCGGCCCACTGCCAAAAACGTGAATCTGGATCATGTGCGATTTCTTTGCTCGGCTGATCTGCCGCAAGCATCTCGAACACCAGCTTTCGAGCAGATTCCGCTCTTTCGCTACCGGTATAAACTTTCATGCCTGGAGCAGGTTTGCGGATGCAGGAGGCGGCTAGAACTCTTTCACCTTCAATCTCCACCATGCAGGCTCGACAGTTACCATCCGCTCGATAACCTGGTTTCGGCAAGTAGCAAAGATGAGGAAGTTGGTTGTTTTGCCGATTTGCAATTTCCCAAATCGTTTCGTCGGGATGTGCTTCTACCTCCCGGTCGTCAAGTTCAAATGTAAAGGTTAAGTGGTTTTGCATTCGACTTCATCCGGAAAAAATTTCATTACTGAAAGAAGCGGATTCGCAGCTGCTTGCCCCAGTCCGCAGATTGAAGCATCGGCCATTGCCTGACCAATATCTTTTAGTAGTAATGTATCCCACTGATTGCGTTCCATCAATTTTACCGACTTCTCGGTGCCGACTCTGCAAGGAGTACACTGTCCACAACTTTCGTCTTCAAAGAAACGCATCAGATTCAAAGCAGCATCTTTGGTATTGTCCTGATCGCTCAATATGATGACGGCATGAGAGCCTACGAAACAGCCATACTGTTCCAATTGCCCGAAATCAAGCGGCAGTTTATCCATTGATGCCGGCAAAATTCCACCTGAAGCACCGCCGGGAAGATACGCCTTGAATTCGTGTCCAGGCAGCATTCCACCACAGAACTCATCAATCAGTTCTCGAACGGTAATCCCAGCCGGCGCAAGTTTGACGCCGGGTTCAGCGACCCGACCGGAAACGGAGTAACTGCGCAATCCTTTGCTACCATTTCTGCCATGACTGGCGAACCACTCCCAACCTTTTTCAACAATATCTCGAACCCAGTATAGCGTTTCAACATTCTGAACCAGGGTAGGACGATTGAATATGCCTTTTTCTGCTACATAAGGCGGTCTGTGGCGCGGCAAACCGCGTTTGCCTTCAATGGACTCGATCATGGAAGACTCTTCACCGCAAATGTACGCGCCAGCACCGCGTCGAAGTTCCAGATCAACCCCATTCAACAGTCCGGCTTGGCGTACAGCCTCAATTTCACTCAGTAGGATTTTGCGTACTGCAGGGTATTCATCACGTAGATAGATGTACACCGTTTCCGCTTCAACCACCCACGCGGCGATCAAAACACCTTCAAGAAAACGATGCGGTTCGCGTTCAAGATAATGTCGATCTTTAAAAGTGCCCGGTTCCCCCTCATCGGCATTAACCGCCATCAGCCTCGGGCCTTCATAACCGCGCACAATTTTCCACTTTAGTCCGGTTGGAAATCCTGCACCCCCCAAGCCACGGAGAGGGGAATCCTGTAGTAGATCAATAAGTTCATCTGGCGTTTTCTTGCCATTTTGACAATCTTTGAGCAGCGAGTATCCGCCGTTGCTGCGGTAGCTCTCAAAGTTCTCGTACTTCGGGATATTTGGCTCTATCTCCTTTGCTTCAATCGCATTGACAATTGCACTGACACTGGCATTGTCTACATGATTGTGCCCAATTTCGACAGTCGGCGCTGTATCACATCTTCCCATACACGGTGCTCGTACTACTCGTACTCCGGGTTCAAGCTCCGAGCGCAATTTCTGAAGAAGTTCCTGAGCGCCAAACATTTCACAGGTCAGGCTGTCACAAACTCGAATCGTTATGGGGGGAGGCAGATTTTCATCTTCCGTGACGATATCAAAGTGAGCGTAGAAGGTGGCAGTTTCGTACACTTCAGACAGAGCAAGTCGCATCATGTGTGCAAGAGCAACTAGACGATCGGAATGCAAGCATCCATAACGATCTTGTATGACATGCAAATACTCAATCAGCAAATCCCGGCGAAGAGGGACATCGCCAAGCAATTCACGCAGTTCAGTTACACAATCCTGATCTACTTGCCGTCCTTTTGGTGTAGCAGAATAGCGTGTCAATCCTTGACCCGGGTGGCGGGGGCGAGCAACTTCAGTTCTATCAGCAACCACTATGAACTTCCTTGTGACGACGAAGCAGTAAAACTGCTAGTATTCAGTACAAACATTGTATTGTAGTATTGGAAAAAACCGAACGAGAAAACGACGAGTTAAATTCACTTCCGCCATCTGTCTGAAGCGCAAAGTATATTACAAATATATTTGTATGCGAATGGGTCAATTTTGAGATTTGCCATCGAAGAGAATGACAGACGCTTCTGTCGGGAGCCTCTACGCTCGGCCGTCAGTTTATTTCAAATTCAATTGGATTGCTCACAAATTTCTGTCTACACCAGGAACAGTTTGTTCCATGGGACTAGATAATCTCAGGGGTGTGAAAGCAATATTCAGTGAACGCTATGTGATTGAGCAACACATGCTTTAAACGGCGAGAGTGAAGGCAATTGAGCAGTTGTGCTCAGCTGCTGCGTTCGGGTGAGGAACTTGAATCAAATTACGTTCCCAATTTAACACCGGAACACAGTCCGGAGTCCATTGCAAATTGTGCTGCGCTGATTTTCCCCGCGTCGCCGCGCACCCGTTGCACTGTGATTTCGCCATCTAGTGCGGCAACATGAAAGCCGGATTCAGAGATCTTAGTGACACTGCCAGCGGAGCCGCCCGAAGAAGTGTTCTTACCGCAGTCATAAATTCGCACGATATCGCCGTTCAAGGTGGTCCAGGCACCTGGCTGGGGGTTGGTGCCTCGAATCAGGTTGTAAATCTCATCTGTCGGCAGTTTCCAGTCAATCTCAGCTTCGGCCTTGCCGCACCAGCCTTCGTAGCTTCCGGCACTAGGATCTTGCGGAACTTTTGGCGCTGTTCCGTCTCGCACCATTTCCAATGCTTCCAGCATGGCATCTACGCCAAGTGGGAACAGATGATTAAAGTACAGACTTCCCAACGTATCATCAGGTTTGATATCAACGGTTTTCTGAAGTAGGATGGGGCCGGTATCTAGTCCGTCATCTGGCCAGAAAATGCTCAATCCGGTTTTTGTCTTTCCCTGAATAATCGGCCAGTTGATTGAGCTTGGACCTTTATGATCGGGCAGCAGGGACGGATGAAACTGAATCGAGCCGAATTTCGGAATGTTCAGTAGTTCAGACGGAACGATCAAAGTTACATAGGCCATGAGACACAGATCAGCGTTGAGTTTTCTCATCTCATCGGCAACTTCTGCAGTCTTGTAAGAAGCAGGTTGAAATACGGGGATGCCTGCACTTGCAGCAGTCTGCTTCAATGGGTCGGGCCTGCTGCCGCTGTCTGGAGCGCAGTAAACGGCTATTACGTTTTCACCGCGTTCCAAAAACCGTTTCAGTACCGCCTCACCGAATGCTTGCTGGCCATGAACGATCAGTCTCATGTTACTATGCCTTAAATGGCACCACTGCCGCGAAGCTCTTCAATTTCATCCGCGCTGTAACCGAGAACACTCGTCAGAATTTCATCAGTGTGCTCTCCGAGCAGTGGCGACCGAGTGACCGTAGAAGGAGAATTCGACAATTTGACTGGATTGCCGACGGTTCTGTAAGCACCACGGGTGGGGTGGTCGACTTCCACAACCGTTCCGGTTTTCATTAATGCTTCTTCGTTCACCAGTTCTTCGATTGACAGGATGGGGCCGCACGGAACGTTGAGTGAATTCAGTGTTTCCATGACCTCAAACTTGGTCTTCGTCATGGTCCACTGCTCAATCATATCAAAGCACTGGTCCAGTTTCGGCAGACGGACTTGGGGAGTTGACCACTCTGGATCATCAATCAAATCTTCTCGGCCAATCACGCGCATCAGGTGTGCCCAGCCGGGCGGTTGAATGACGACATACACATAGTCGTTCGGGCCTCCAGGAGCGGTGCGCAGTGCCCAGCCTGGCTGGCCGCCGCCGGAAGCGTTGCCGGCTCTCGGGACAGATGTTCCGAACTCACCGTTTGGATACTGAGGATACTCAGTCAGAGGACCGTGTGCAAGGCGTTGCTGGTCGCGGAATTTAACTCGGCACAGATTCATGACGGCGTCCTGCATGGCGCATTCGACTCGCTGCCCAATGCCACTTGATTCTCGATGTACGAGCGCAGCGAGAATTCCGATAGCCAGATGAAGTCCAGTGCCGGTATCCCCGATTTGAGCACTAGTGACGGTTGGAGGGCCGTCATCAAAGCCCGTAGTACTGGCAGAGCCGCCGGTACATTGAGCAACGTTCTCGTAAACTTTGCAGTCCTGATATGGGCCTTTGCCGAATCCTTTGACCGATGCGTAGATGAGTCGCGGGTTGATTTCGTGGATTTTCTCCCACGGAAATCCCATTCGATCTATCGCACCTGGCGCAAAATTCTCGACCAATACGTCACAGGTTCGAATCAGGCGCTCAAAGATTTCCTTACCTTTCTCATTCTTTGTATCCAGAGTCATGGAGCGTTTGTTGTGATTCAGCATTGTGAAATACAAGCTGTCCACATCCGGAATGTCACGAAGCTGTCCGCGAGTAGCGTCTCCTATACCGGCCCGCTCAACTTTGACTACGTCTGCGCCAAACCAGGCGAGCAGCTGTGTGCAGGTCGGACCTGACTGCACATGAGTCATGTCCAGAATACGAACTCCTTCCAGAGCTTTCCCCATTAAACTTTCTCCTTCTGAACGTACAACGATAATTATTTGTACATAGTCTGTGCCTTGGTTCCGGGAGCATATTCGGACGGATCCACCCAAATATTGATAACCGCCGAAAGACCGGTACCTGCCACTTGTTCTCTCGCTCTAATCAGAGCGGGTGCTATTTCGGCGGGGTCGTGAACTTCTTCGCCATAACCGCCTAGCATTTCAGCGAACTTGGAAAACGGTACATCACCAAGAAGATTTCCGACATCGCCACGTTCCTTGCCGTATTTGGCGATTTGTCCATAGCGTATCTGATTCATGGCGCTGTTATTGCCGATAACCGCAATGTAGGGGGCACCAAAACGATTAGCGGTTTCCATATCAAATGCGGTCATTCCAAATGTGCCATCCCCATAATAGCAAAGTACTTCCTTATGCGGATGCGCGAGTTTCGACGCCAATGAAAAGGCGGTGCCTACTCCGAGAGTGCCTAGGGGACCTGGGTCCATCCAGTGACCAGGCATTCGAGGCTGAACTACTTGGGCGGATATTGTAACGACATCACCACCGTCACCGATGTAAATCGTGTCTTCGGTAAGAAATTCATTGATTTCCCAAGCGACTCGATACGGATGAATGGGTTTGCGATCCGAGAGGAACAGGCTCTTTAGTTTTTCCGACCGATTGTATTCCACAACCCGAAGCTCGCTGAGCCATGTTTTTCGATCGATGGTGTTGCTTCCATTGTCAGATCCAGCGGCATCAACGACGGCTTTCAGAATCGTTCCAGGATCACCTGTCAGTCCCAGTGATATATCGCGGTTCTTGCCAACCGTTCTATAGTCCATGTCAATTTGAACGACTGTTGCTTCAGCACATAGTCGTCGGCCATACCCCATGCGAAAATCGAACGGTGTTCCAACGATCAGGATTAGGTCTGCTTTGTCGAATGCCATACGACGCGTTCGGTGGTAATGATTGGAATCTTCAGGCGGAAGTGTGCCGCGTGCCGAACCGTTGAAATATGCCGGAAGGTTGAATGCCCTGATAAATTCGATGGCCGCATCGGTGGAGCTAGAAGTCCACACTTGCGTACCGAACAGTACACAAGGTTTTTTTGCCGCAGACAGCAGTTGTGCCAATTGCTCAATATCCCGTGGGTCTCCCAACATTTTGGTAGAGGAACGATAAGCATTGGGTTCCGGAATCCTTGCTTTGTCGAATTCAACTGTTGCATCCAGAACATCGCGGGGAATTTCCAGGTACGACGGACCGGGTGCACCGTTGTAGCATTCCCTGGATGCCATGGAGATCATGTCGGCAATTCGATCCGTACTGCGTACGCCTGCGGAAAACTTGGTGATTGGCGTCATTAGATCGACATGCGGCAAATCCTGCAGCGATCCCATTTTGTGCTGGGTAAGGGAGCCTTGACCGCCAATGTGTATAACTGGGCTCTCAGCCCGAAAAGCGTTGGCAATTCCAGTGATAGCATTTGTGCAACCCGGGCCTGCGGTTGTTACAACGCATCCGGTTTGTCGAGTCTGGCGCGCATAGCCATC
>JAKZRU010000005.1:0-12041 GCA_047517965.1 Gammaproteobacteria bacterium
TTTTCATACCAATTTCTGATTCACAATCACATGCAAGGGTGTTCTACTGGCAAATTTTCATGGGATACGTCGGATTGAGTGTATCTACGGCGCGACCGACCAGTTTTCAACCCACAACGTGGTTGTGGAAGTGTTACCTGTCGGTTCAATGCCTTTCAGCCATTTGGGAATAATAAATGGGTTGGAGCGATAGTAGAGCGGCAAAACCGGCAAATCTTTGGCATAGATTTCGTATATTCTCGCCCAAATCTGCTTACGCTCTACCGGGTCCAGCGTGACTTCCACCGCATCAATTAATTCGTCCATTTCCGAATTTTGGTAACCCATGTAATTGGAGCCAACCCAGTTGTTGTCTTCGCTAGGAATTTCGGTAGAGTGCAGTGTGGTTCGAGGGGAGCTTTCCGGGTCGCTGATCCAGGCAAACATGGCAAGTCCGGTAAATTGTCTCTTTGCCACGGTTTCGCCAAAGAAAACGCGTGCCGGCTGATTACGAATGCGCACATCGATTCCGACATCCCGCCACTGCCCCTGTAGAACCTGTTGAACGGTTTCCCTGACTCGGGACCCCGCTGTTGTTCCAAATTCCAGTCGCAGCGGTTCGTTGTCGGCATTATGACGTATACCATCAATCCAGCTTATCCACCCTGCCTGATCAAGCAGGGCTCCCGCTTTTTCAGGCTCGAAGGCATATCTTGGGATGTTGGTATTGAAAGATGGGTCGAGAGGACTTGCGAAAACGTCTGCTACCGGTTGTTGTCCGCTGAACAATTGATCACTGATTGTCTGGCGGTCAATGGCGTAGATGAGTGCTTTGCGTACTCTAATATCGGCGAGTATCGGATTGTCCAGATTCAGATCTATGTGCTCATAGATGAGGCCGGGCCGATAAATGAAGTCATAATCGTTGCCGTAACGTTTCTGGATCGCCAATGCCTGATCTAACGTTACACCCAAACTGCCCGACATGAAGTCGATCGAACCTGAAAGCAGGTTGGCTTCCAGTGCTGCGGTGTTTTCTATGGTACGGATGACAATTTTGTTGAAGTAGGGTGTCGAACCATACCAAGTATCATTTTTTACATACTCGACATATGATCCGGGATCGACTTTGGAAATCCGATATGGACCAAAGTACAGTCCAGGATTGTAGGTATCAGTGTCGTAAGAGTTTCGACTTCGATACTCGCTCGGCACTGCGAACCGGGCACGGTCTATGTGTTCAGGCAACAAATATAGCCCCAATTCGCTGTACTTGAAATCGACTCTATCCAGATAGAGTGTAAAGGTCTTTTCGTCAATAATTTCAACGGATAGAATTCGTCTATAGAATTCTGCGCCGAGCACACCGCTTTGTGGGTTTTTACCGACTTCGATCGTGTATTCAACATCTTTCGAAGATACCGGTATACCATCACCCCAGTGAGCATCTGGGTGAAGAGTGTAGGTTACTGCAATTCCTTGTTTGCCGTCGCCCAGGTCGGTCACGATTGCCTCGCCATTTTCGATTGTCGGCAAAGAAGTGCATAACAAGCAGATGAGATTCCAGTCCTTGTCATAAGCTGTAATAGGTCGCGTGGCTAAGTTCAAGGCGTAATACTTGGCCAGCATGGATTCGATATTGGGGTGAAACGAGGCTGGAAACTGCGTGATGCCGATAACGAGAGTATCTTTATCTTGTGCTGGTGCCGGGAATGCGAGAATCGACAGCAAAATCAGACCAAGGGTCCGGCGGATAAATTGTGATGGCATAATAAACAATTCCTACAATTTGTGTCGTCTGGGATTCGCTGCCATTTACATTATATCCCTCGAATTCAGTGGTTAATATTAAGATTAACGAGTCGCCCGACAGCAAAATCAGCATCAGCAGTTGTCTACTTGGCAACCCCGAGCGGTTAAATGGTGGGCACAAGTACAATTCGCTTATTCAAGTATCTATGGTAGAACTCATAGATTTCATTCCCTTGTGTCCGGAAGTTGAAATCGGGATGGGCGTTCCAAGGACTCCTACCAATTTGGTCAAAACATGACTCTGGATAGGTTGGGCAATTTTCACCGACAGTGTTACTGTACACGCTTTAGCTCGAAGTGGCCGTCTAGCGAATCAGTTTGTCGAGTTTCTGAAAAACGGTCGAATTGTTGACATTGCATTGACCGCAGATTCCTACATCAAAATGTTACTGAACGGCTTGTGTGACAAACCTACCGTAGAGGGGTATGTCCCCGCACCATACGATACGCGATTGAATGTAATTCCTTAAGCCCATCAGTAATATATTCGTAACAATTGATTTGCTACTGTATAAGATGTTCAAGATCGAGTTTCAAGAACCGATCAGGTGGTTAGATGGAGAACAGGTAATAGGCTTTCGGGCGTCTGGCTATCTATATCCCTATACCTAGAAACTATTAGACAACAAGGAAAAATATTCTACAATTTAATAATGAGATGTTAAGTCGGCGGCTTGAATTTCTGGAGTGGAGGGATTGCCCCCAGTTAGTGCCTTGCTAATGAATAGTACATAAACGAGTAGCGACAGTGCATGCTCAACTCATTTGCTACGAACAATTCTCGAACGCTAGTGCATTCAGCGTGATTAAAGCCGAGCGGCTATTTACGATTTAAACAATTTAGGAGAATTTGGATAAATGCCTACTTATGTACGAACAGACAAATGCGATGGCTGCAAAGGTCAGGACAAGACTGCATGCATGTATATATGCCCGCATGACCTGATGATGCTGGACAAGGATGGTTCAATGACCGGTCACGCGATGAAAGCTTTCAATCAGGAACCAGAACAGTGCTGGGAGTGCTATTCCTGTGTCAAGATTTGTCCGCAACAGGCAATTGAAGTTCGACACTATGCGGATGTCGTTCCACTGGGCGCTTCAGTTCAGCCTTTGCGTGGCTCGGAATCCATCATGTGGACGATCAAGTTTCGAAATGGAACACGCAAGCGATTCAAATTCCCCATTCGCACAACTCCAGAAGGTTCTGCCGAGCCCTATGTCGGTAAACCAGAAGTTGATTTCAGCGAACTGACGGATCACTCTGTGCTGTTTACAAGAGGAACGCACTCCTGTGATATGGATCAATTTATCAACAACTAAATTTTAGACGAATCGATGGCAGATTTTGAATTCGGAAATCCCGAAATAGTTGAAGAGGAAGTTGATATCCTCATCATTGGCGGAGGTATGTCGGCTTGTGGCTGTGCCTTTGAAATCATGCGCTGGACCGAAGGCAAGAATCTAAAAATTAAGCTTGTCGACAAGGCAGCCATGGACCGTTCCGGTGCAGTAGCGCAAGGGTTGTCGGCCATCAACACTTACATGGGCGAAAATGATCCATCCGATTACGTCCGCTACGTACGCGGCGACCTCATGGGGATCATTCGCGAGGACTTAGTGTACGATGTCGGGCGTCATGTCGATGACTCAGTACACAACTTTGAAGAGTGGGGACTGCCCATATGGAAACAGGCTGGCGACGAAGGCAAAAAGCTGACTGAAGGCGGCAAACCCGTTCGCTCTGGACGCTGGCAGATTATGATCAATGGAGAATCCTATAAACCTATTGTTGCAGAAGCAGCAAAAAAAGCACTCGGTATCGAAAATATCAATGAGCGCGTGTTCATCGTTCGATTGATTACCGATGCAAATGACCCGAATCGGGTGTCTGGCGCTGCTGGATTCAGCGTTCGAGATCACAAAGTATACATCTATAAATTCAAGAGCTGCCTTCTGGCTGCTGGTGGAGCCGTAAATATTTTCAGACCGCGCTCGGTAGGTGAGGGGACAGGTCGTGCCTGGTATCCTGTATGGAATGCAGGTTCCACCTATGCTATGGCGGCGGAGTGCGGAGCGCATCTCACGCTCATGGAGAATAGATTCGTACCGGCAAGGTTTAAAGATGGATATGGACCGGTTGGCGCCTGGTTCCTGCTATTCAAGGCAAAGGCGATGAATGCATTCGGCGAAGACTATCAAATCAGGAATGCCGAGATATTGGAATATCACGGCTACGACAAGTATGCCAATGGCCCCAAAATGGGCACTTGCCTACGTAATCACCTGATGATGAAAGAGCTGCGTGAAGGTCGCGGGCCGATATTCATAGATACACCGACAGCGATGGCGAAACTGGCTGAATCCATGACACCACGTGAGATCAAGCATCTTGAAGCTGAAGCGTGGGAAGATTTTTTGGATATGACGATTGCTCAGTGCGGCGTTTGGGCAGGAGAAAACATCGAGCCAGACAAAGAAATGTCGGAGCTGATGCCTACCGAACCATACTTGCTCGGATCGCATGCTGGTTGTGCTGGAATCTGGTGTTCAGGCCCCGACGATCTGCCTGGCACTCCAGACAGTTATCACTGGGGTTATAACCGAATGACTACGGTTAATGGACTGTTTACCTCTGGCGATGGTGTTGGTGCTTCCGGTCACAAGTTCTCATCCGGTTCTCATGCCGAAGGCAGAATTGCGGCCAAGGCGATGGTCCAGTTCGCTTTGGACAACAAGGACTGGAAACCGGAACTGAGCCGTAGCGTCGAAGAGATTGTTGAAGAGATCTACCGTCCAGTAGCGACTTTTCTTGAGCATAAGGATTACACAACTGCAATTGATATAAACCCCCACTACATCACTCCCAAGATGTTCCAGTTTCGACTGCAGAAAATCATGGATGAGTATGTAGCAGGCGTTGGAACTTGGTACCAAACCAATGGAAAAATGCTTGAGATTGCAGAGAAGAAGCTTGAGATGCTGCGTGAAGATTCTCTCAAAATGCGAGCCAAAGATTTGCACGAACTGCTTCGCGCATGGGAGAATTACCATCGTTTGATTGCAGCTTACGCGCACATGAAGCATATCCAGTTTCGTCAAGAAACCCGATATCCGGGTTACTACTATCGTATGGACTATTTGCATATTGATGACGAAAACTGGAAGTGTTTCGTTAACTCGAAATTTGACCGGATCACCGGCAAGTGGACTGTCTGGAAAGAACCTTACGTTCAGATGATCAAATATCAGGATGATGAACCAATTGGTATTGCAAATCAAGGCTGTCCCGTTTGAAATTGAGTTCAACAGTCTGTTGTTTACCGGTCATTGATTGTCATCAACTGATTTGTAGTCTTTGGATGTTGTGAGTTTTCTGTTACCACTAATTGCGGGTATAGTAATTGGTGGATTAGCTGGCTACTTCATTGCTCGATATCGAAGTCGAGACAATGAAGTCAATGCTAAGTTGGAGAATCTGCAGAATGAATACGAAGAATACCGCGTCGATGTGCGCTCACACTTCATAGATACAGTTTCACTGCTCAGTCAGATTGATGAAAATCAGAAAAAACTCTATCAGTCAGTTGCTGATGGAGTAGTCAATCTTTGCAGCTCCGAAAAAGATGAAAACGACTATTTTCTTGAGGAAAGTGCTCGAGCACTAGGCCAACTGGAAGATTCCGGAAAATCAGGCCGTTACGAAAACACCGAATAGCAGTTGTTTTTCGGTTTGCCGACAGTTGTGACTGTCAGTCGTTCGAAAATCCTTCAGACGGCTTGAACGGCATTGGGAAAGGTGTGACAACACCCTTCTCGCCAATTGGGTGCACCTTTGCTGATCCTTCTTTTTCCACTTCGTCAACTCGAACTACGGAGTGGATTGGTATATAGGTTCGACTAACACCGCCGAACTGGGATTTCAACTGTTCCTCGCCTGGATTGACAACCAGTTTGGATTGTTCACCAAAGACGATATCCCGCACTTCAAGGAAAGCAAACATGTCACTCTGAGAGATATGTCGGGCATAGAGTTCGTACACTTTCGACTGGTTGTTGAAAATGATTCGATACATCTTTTTTGTCTTTACTGGCATGTTGTAGATTCTAGTTCATTGGTGTTTGCAAATTCGTTTCATTGGTTGAAACGTTGTAGTTGATTCGTTAAATTTTAGCAGGTTATGGTAATTGAAACACTCGTGTCGACTGTGAGTTTTGCCGAAATATCTTGCCACTATGTAAAATTGAAATTTTATTTCGTATCTGAATGTCGCAAATCGAAAATTCCAAATCCAAGAACTTGATTCAAAGCATCGGCTACGCTTGCTTGATCTGTGATGCTTAGTTGACCAATTCGAGCAGTGATCATTGCTGCATCAAGAGTGAAAATTTTGAATCGCACCTTTGAGTTCGGTTTAAGGTTCGAGAATTCATAATCAAGCAGTTCGACATCGCTCACCCATGTACTGAATCGAGCGGTCGTTATCATCAAGAGAATGACTTGGCTATGTTGACGATTGAACAATGAACTTGAAACGACTAGCGCCGGACGACGTTTCGCAACCGCTATTTCGGTCAAAGGGAATGGTACGGCAACTACGTCAAATGGGTTATAGGTCACGCCATGCTTCCTCATCTTCGGGCGATAACCATTCGTTCAGTGTTTCAGAGATGCTTTCGAGATACTCGTCAGTTCGCGGTTCAATTTTTTTCATAATTACGTGATCACCGTTCGCTATAAACATAAGAATATCACCTGATTTGATTCCCACTGATTTACGAATCTTTGAAGGAATAGTGGTTTGTCCTCTAGATGTAACTCGGGATGTTTCCATAACTTGACCTCAATTTGCTATATGTAGGTATGTAAGTAACAACAGAATATAAGTATTTCTGTAAATTTCCACTTGCCTATTCTGTTTCCAGTTGGAAATTGATCTTTGCCCGGGAACTCAATCTGTAAATTCAGATTGAATTTGATCCATCCGCAAGTTAAAATATCAACTTACCTAAAGGCGGTATATCGCCTTGAAATTCTATCGGAGGGCTGGAATGAAAAACCCACTTGATTCAATCACTGGCACTATCGTCGCTGGCGTAGTGCTGACTATCGTTCTGTACTTGTTTGCGAGCGGATTTATTTCCACGGGGCCAATGTAAGTTGGTTGCCAATTGATTTTAAATTGTTGAGTAAAGAGGTGAAAGAATGGATTTATTACTAGACCGGTGGTTTCATATTCTAGCAGGTGTAACCTGGGTGGGATTGCTCTACTACTTTAATTTTGTACAGGTTCCAGGTCTGGCAAAGGCCAAGGCTGATGGCACCGCAGCCGGAATAACGAAACACATTGCTCCGACAGCATTGCTGTGGTTTCGATGGGCTTCAATCGCAACTTGGCTTACTGGAGCATATTATTTGGCGCGCTCTGGTACCTTTGTCGACGCTTTTGTATTGCAAGGTCCGCATGCTTATCTTGGAATCGGTGCTTGGCTTGGCACCATTATGCTGTTTAACGTCTGGGTACTGATCTGGCCAAACCAGAAGAAAGTGCTTGGATTGGTTGAAGCATCTGATGCAGATAAAGCCAAAGCAGGCAGAGTTGCTCTGCTGGCTTCTAGAACCAACACCATGTTGTCCTTGCCAATGCTGTTCTTCATGGTGACGGGATCACTTTCGCATATCGGTATGTTTTAGTCGAACAGTTTTTATAGAGAACTGAAACAAATTGTGCACAGACCGACTTTTATCGGTCTGTGCGTTTTTTATTCATTTATTCTCTGTATACGGAAAATCATGGTAAGGCATTTTCTCACTTTGAGCGATTTGCAGCCAGCAGAAATTCTGTCGTTGATTGATCGGGCAATCGAGTTGAAGCAAATGTGGCGCAGTGATCGAGAGTGCCCGCAAGTTCTATGCAATCGAGCCATTGCACTGGTTTTTGAGAAGTCCTCCACACGAACTCGAGTTTCCTTTGAGATTGCTGCCTATCACTTAGGCGGCAATGCCTTGTTTTTGGCGCCCTCTGATTCCCAACTAAAGCGAGGAGAATCTGATGCGGATACTGCAAGAGTTCTATCCGGCATGGTGGACCTGATCGTAACTCGAACCAGTTCTCACAGTACTGCAGAAACTTATGCGAGAAATTCAAGTGTTCCTGTGGTCAACGGATTGAGTGACTCTTACCATCCATGTCAATTGCTAGCGGATTTACAGACACTGCAGGAAGTCAAAGGATCGATAAGAGATACAGTTGTCGCATGGATAGGCGACGGCAACAACATGTGTGTTTCGTGGGCAATCGCGGCATCGTTACTGGGATTTTCATTGCGGATTTCAACTCCTTCACAATACGTCCCAAACCCGACCCTGATGCAGGATTTCAATACTAACCGCATAGAAATGGTTTCCGATCCGTACGAAGCTGCGCTTGATGCTGATGTTGTTGTGACGGATACTTGGACAAGTATGGGGCAGGAAGAGGAAAAACAAGCGAAATTGAAAGCTTTCCAGTCTTATCAGGTAACTGAGTCAATTATGAAACAGGCAGCGGGTGATGCGATATTCATGCACTGCCTTCCGGCATACAGAGGCGTGGAGGTTGAAGCAGGCGTCATTGACGGTCCTCAGAGTGTCGTTTGGCAGGAAGCAGAAAACAGACTGCATGCCCAGAAAGCACTGCTGGAAATGTTGCTGAGTTGAATCTTCAGTGAAACCTGACTGTGGGCTCAACACGCAGGTTCGGATTTGATTTACTGTATCTGAAGACTTTCAGTGATTACCTTGGTTATTGTCGTCAAGCAGTAATTCTGATCAAAAATTGAACTCCAAACGAGAAGAAAAAATGCTGGGAAACCGAAACAGCTCAACTTATCTTTAAGACTTTCCTCGCATCAAATATAGGAAAACTCACTGTACTTCAAAGACCTAAAGCGAGTTAAAAGATCATAGCACAGGGAACAGCAGTGCTAGGATAACGCCCTCATTAATAGATGGAAGTACTGGTGGAATCCAATATAGAATGAGTTTGTACATGTCGCTATAATTTGCTAGATTGACAACCGTGATACGTTGAATAAATTTGAATCCAACAGTCAGGATGTTGTGATTGAATGCCGGAATCTTTGGAAGGTTTTCGGATCACGAACTGAAGATGCCATGCATGAAATTCAAACACAAGGACTGAACAAAAACGAAATTCGCGACACATACAATTGCGTTGTTGGCGTGCAAGATGCTAGTTTTTTTGTCGCAGAAGGCGAAATATTCTGCATTGTGGGATTGTCTGGGTCGGGCAAATCAACACTCATTCGCCATATGAATCGGCTTATTGAACCTACGTTTGGCGAGGTGTTGATCGAAGGCCAGGATATCAACAAGCTGAACGCCGCTGAGTGACGGGAATTGAGGTCGACGAAGATCGGTATGGTATTCCAGAATATGGCGCTCATGCCGCATCGAACAGTCTGCGACAACATACCATTTGCTTTGGAAGTTCGCGGCGTTTCTACTGATTAAGTATGCCCTGCCACATCTGCGTAAATCTGCAGGATCAATTGTCAATATTGGTTCCATTGAAGGACTGGGCAGCAATCCTCAACATCCGGCTTACTGTGCATTGAGAGCGGGATTACACGGACTAACCCGAGCTGTGGCGGTCAATCATGGCCCTGAAGGCATACGTTGCAACGCTGTTGCACCCGGGTGGATCGATACGGATTTCAATGTCGAGTTCATTCGCTCCCAAACCAACTCTGAAGCGTTTCGCCGAGCCCTTAGCTTCATTCACCCAGTCGGACATACCGGGTTCGCCCGCGGATGTAGCGGCATTGGTCGCATAGCTCGTCAGTGACGAGGCTACGTTCGTAACTGGACAAGTCATTACAGTTGACGGCGGGCGCATGACGAAACTCAGCCTGCCATGAGAGTCAATCGCCTGCCTTTCGATCCCGGACCTCCCGCATGGGAAAAAATACTGCCCACAGGCGATGCCTATCCCAAACTAAAGGAACGAAAGACCGTAGATTTCGCGATTGTCGGTGCGGGATTCTCAGGACTCTCGGCGGCCCGAGCTCTTCAGCTGATTGACCCATCATGTACCATTGCAATCGTTGAAGCTAGGGAAATCGCGGAAGGCCCAGCCGGACGCAATTCTGGTTTTATGATTGATATCCCAGATCATCTTGCCTCCAAAAACTATTCAGGCACATTGAAAACCGATCGACGGCAGATTGAATTGAATCGCGAGGCAATTGAATTTGCGAATCAGATTGCCAACGACTTCTCCATGGCGGATGAAGCGTTTGCAATTTGTGGTAAGATCAATGCTGCTGCGACAGCCGCAGGTATGAAAAACAATCAGAAATTTGCTGTACATTTGAACCAGCTCGGTGAAGCAAACACGTTGCTTGACGAGTACGAGATGCACGAGATTTCTGGTTCTCATTACTATCGAAGTGGGCTGTTTACGCCGTATTCAGCAATGATTCAGCCCGCACTGTATTTCAGAGAATTGGTACGTGGAATTCACACCGATAGAACTCAAATATTCGAAAATTCTCCGGTAGTTGGTATTGAGAATTCGGGCAGCGCTTGGAATCTACAGACGCCCGAGGGAGTGGTTTCAGCTGGAAAGGTCATTCTGACGATCAATGGGCATATTGAGAGTTTCGGCTTTTTCAAGCAACGTTTGATGCATATCTACCTTTATGCGTCTATGACACGACAGCTTGATCGTGATGAAGTGAGCATCCTTGGTGGCAAACCGCGATGGGAATTCAGGCCAGCTGATCCGTTTGGCACCACGGTTCGACGAATATCTGGCACCGGCGGCGACCGAATAATTGTTCGCAATGGCTTTACTTGGGCTCCAAACCGTACTGTGTCAGATGAAAAACCGGGCAGGATGGCGAGAGTTCACGACCAATCGTTCAGACGTCGTTTTCCTGATCTTGCCAGTATAGAGATGGAGTATCGCTGGGGTGGGTTGTTGTGCATGAGCTCAAATTCAGTACCTGCATTCGGTGAATTGGAACCGAATCTTTATTCTGCGTGCTGCCAGAACGGACTTGGCGTGGTAAATGGCACTTTGTATGGAAAACTGATCGCCGAACTCGCTTGCGGCCAAGCTTCATCATCATTGGAATTCGTTCGGCAGTTGCCTCAACCGAAACAACTGATTCCTGAACCGCTGGTATCAATCGGCGCAAATATCGTAATGAAATGGGGAGAACTTAAGGCTGGCAGAGAGCGATAGAGATCAACTCGAAATTAGGTTTTTTCAGCCGCACCAGACAATCACATGAAACCGGCAAGATTTGTTCCCTCGATAGTGATGAATGAGCTGGTGGATCGTCGCTCACGCAAGCGTAAGAATTTTTTAAGCTTACTGCATCGGGAAGAGTGGTGCTAGGATTACGTACTCATAAAATTAATGAACGTACTCATCTTCACCAATTTCGCCACGCATGGTTCGCATTGCCTTTTCTTCAATTTGTCGAATACGCTCTGCACTGACTCCATATTTGTCAGCAAGGGCATGCAATGTTGATTTATCTTCACTGAGCCAGCGCTGGATAATGATGTCTCTGCTGCGTTCATCCAGTATTTTAAGAGCATTCTCAATTTGCTGGTGACGACTGGTTTCGTCCCAATTGGCTTCGTAGTTGTCTTCTGGATTAAAACGCCTGTCTCCCAGGTATGCGGAAGGTGCAAAACTGTTTTCCTCACTGCCTTCATCGTAGTTTCCGTCAAAAGCAACATTGGTGCCGGTCATTCTGATTTCCATCTCGCGAACGATTTTTGTGGGTACATCCAATTCGCTAGAAAGAGATTGAATTTCATTTTCGCTCATCGATTCCAGACTGGAACGATGCTTGCGTAGATTGAAAAACAGTTTTCTATGCGCTTTAGTTGTTGCGATTCGCACGATTTTCCAATTGCGCAGAATGAATTCGTAAATTTCCGCTTTGATCCAGTGAACTGCAAAGGAGACAAGTCGAACGTTACGATCCGGCTCGAATTTCTTGACGGCCTTCATCAATCCCACATTACCTTCCTGAACGAGGTCGCTGAGAGGAATTCCATAACCAACGAATCCTCTGGCGACTCGAACGACGAACCTCAAGTGAGAAAGAATCAATCGGCGCGCTGCGTCCAAGTCTTCGTTTTCATGATAGCGAATTGCCAATTCCCGCTCCTCTTCGGCAGTAAGAATGGGCTGCGCATAAACTGACCTGAGGTAGGAAGAAAT
>JAKZRU010000006.1:0-163434 GCA_047517965.1 Gammaproteobacteria bacterium
GGGGTAAAATCGACATGAGCCTTGTACCTCTGAGATATTTTTGGGCCTCACCCATTGGGTGAAATCCGATTGTTTATGAAAGCCTTATTGTACAAGGCTTTTCTATTATTCTCAGATTTCTAATTGCGGATTAGGGTATAATTAGGGTTTGCAAAGTAGAAGTCTAGAGAATCGCATAATAGGCAATTGGTCATTGGAACTTCGATATTTGAAATTATTCTCCAGTTGCTGATGATTCAGATCATAAACAAACAAAATTCAAAATACGAGAAATGAAAAAAGGAATTCACCCACAATATTCGACCATAACTGTCAAGTGCGTCTGCGGCAACAGTTTTCAGACCCGCTCAACGCTGAAAGAAGATTTGAATATAGAAATTTGCTCTGTATGCCACCCGTTCTTTACCGGCAAGCAAAAGATTGTCGACACCGCTGGACGTGTCGGAAGATTCAAAGAAAAATACGGAATTCAGAGCTAGCACACAATTCCTGCAATTCGATGTAATTGCAAGACCGACGCGAATATCGCGTTGCCTTTCCTTTCAATTGGGCTGCCATGCGAGCTAATCAACCCGTTACGGTTGCCGACCATGTTGATTGGGCTGAACAACGTTTGACACAATCCAAAGTTCACTCCAGTCACGGATGCACCAATCTACGCGATGAGTCAATCTGGGCAACATTGCACGTAGCAAATCTGATTGATCAAGAATATGAAGATGTTCATGATCAAAGCTTGTCTGAAATGGAGAGTTCAACGCTTCGCGAACTGATAGAACGCAGAATCGAAACCCGCAAACCGCTTGCCTATCTGATTCGAGAATCCTGGTTTGCTGGCTATGCATTCTATATCGACGAAAGGGCAATCGTGCCCCGGTCTCACATTGGAGACTTGATTCAGGATGGTTTAGGCCCGTGGGTAAATCCTGCCCAAATTCACCGTATTCTGGATCTGTGCACTGGAAGCGGCTGTATTGCTGTCTCTCTTGCGTTAAGTTTTCCGAATACTTCGGTAGACGCTTCGGATATTGACGCTGATGCACTGGAAATAGCGCGAATCAACATCGAACGCTTTCAATGCAGCGAGCAAGTTCGGGTAATTCAAAGTGACCTCTATGACAACCTCGCAACTCAGCAATATGACTTGATTGTAAGCAATCCACCCTATATCGACAGCTCATGGATAGATAATCTCCCAAAAGAGTATCAGCATGAACCACGCCATGCATTTGAAGCGGGCGAAGACGGACTGGACTTTGCGCAGCGAATACTTTCGCAGTCCAGATATCACCTTACTGACCATGGTTTTCTAATGATGGAACTTGGAAATTCCGCGGATGATCTCGAAGCGAAATTTCCAAATGTTCCGTTTCTCTGGCTGACTTCGAGAGGCGGCGAGTCGGTCGTGTTGCTGATTAGTGCCGAAGAACTGAAAATGTACGAATCGGAGTTTGCACTACCGTAAATTGTGGATTGTTCAGATTTCAAGCATGTCGAAATCTTCTTTCAGCGCCGAACAGTCAGGGCACATCCATGTTTCAGGGATTTCTTCCCAGCGTGTTCCGGCAGGAATGCCCTCTTCAGGCAGTCCATATTCTTCTTCATAAATGAAGCCGCACACTACACACATGTACACCTTGTAGTCCATGACGCTCAATTACCGTTCCAGGCACAAGATTGTCAAAATTCGGGACTGAATAACAGATTCAACTAAGATCGTACAAATTCGAGTTACTCGTAAATCAATCAACCGCTATTCATCTTTCGTAGATTGAATTCCATACATTTTCAGCATCTGTTGCTGCATGTCAGTCCACAGTTTTAGGTTTTGCTGCGTCATTTCGCTTACCGTCGACATTCCTGCAGTATTCAGCATATCGTTCAATTGCTGCTGATAGGCTTGTTGCTGGCCATCGAGCATTTCCACAGTTTTCCCCAAGTAGTCCGTAAACACGCTTTGAAATGCGCCGCCATAAAATCGAATCATTTGTGCCAGCAATTCTTTCGTAAACATGGGATGTCCGCCCAACTCCTGCTCTGAAATAACCTGAAGAAGAATCTGCCGGGTTATGTCTTCCCCTGTTGAGACATCGAGCACGACGAAATTTATGTCATCCAGTACCAGTTGACGCACTTCGGACAGTGTGATGTATTTGCTCTCTACCGTGTCGTATAGACGCCTGTTCGAGTATTTTTTTATGGTTCGTACTTCGTTCATCTGACCATCAATACATATGCTGACCGCCGTTGATGTCAATAGTTGACCCGGTGATGAACGATGCATTCTCGTCAACTAGAAACATCACGCCTCTGGCAATATCTTCAGCTCGGCCCAGTCTTCCGACTGGAATCGTAAGAATAATTTTCTCCAACACCTTTTCGGGAACCGCGCGCACCATGTCTGTATCCACATATCCAGGGGCGATTGCATTGACCGTGATTCCTTTGCCGGCCCCTTCCTTTGCCAAAGCTTTGGTAAACCCATGTATGCCGGACTTGGCGGCAGAATAATTGACCTGACCATACTGGCCTGCTTGTCCATTAACAGAGCCAATGTTCACAATTCGCCCGAAACCTCTTTCCCGCATACCTTCAATCACGCATCTGGACATATTGAAACATGAAGAGAGATTTGTCTGCAATACGGCATTCCACTGTTCGAAATCCATTGAATGCAGCGTCCGATCTCTGGTGATACCGGCATTGTTCACAAGAACATCAACTTCACCGAAATCACTGGTAATTTGTTCCACTCCAGCCTTACATTGTTCAAAGTCGCTCACATCAAACGGATAGACTGAAATACCAGTTCGCGCCTTGAATTCTTGTGCGCGATCATGGTTCCCGGCATAGTTCGCGGCAACCTTGAATCCGGCACAGTTCAATGCTATTGACACCGCTTCTCCGATCCCTCTGGTACCGCCGGTAACTATAGCAACTCGTGATCTCATTGACTAACCTCGTTGGTTTGATTTGTGATGGAAGTCATTGTACTCAGTTCAATTACCGCAGTGCACGGTTTCGTATGGATAAGTCAACGTGGTACACTTACAATTTGAGCACTATTAGAAAATTTCTGCGCATCCCAATCTAGAAATCAGATATGTTTAATCCTTGGGGAATTTCCAATCCAACGGAAATGCTTTCCATGTGGAGTAGATCGTTTGCTCCAGGTCCGCCAACCGCATCGCCAATTTATTCGCAACTGTACGAGCTTGGAAATGCGTTTCGGTCAATGTACGACACTGTGCAGACGCAGGGGGCCTCGTCAGTAAACAGGCAGCAATTGGACGAAATGATCAAGTCATTTACTTTCAACCCTTTTATTGCCGGACTGCCTGCATCCACTGCCACGCAGAACAATCCCTGGGGGAATCCATTCCTTGCCGCCAGCAATACCCCTGCGTGGAATGCTTCCATGGTTCAGATGCCGGCATTGGGCATCGGTCGCGAATATCAGGAAGATTGGACTTTGCTGCTCAAGTATCAGCAGGAATATGCTTCATCGCTTCAGGGCTATGTAAATATTTTTCAGGGATTCACACAGAGTGCTGGCGAACAGTTCATTCAATCAATATCCAACGCCGATGAAGAGCTCGGATTCGAAGACATGTATCGCAAGTGGATTGATTGCTGTGAAGTCGAGTTTGAGAAAGTAGCCTTCACTTCGGAGTATGCGGTTTGTTTCGGCAAACTGATCGATTCCTATATCCGCTTGCTGCAGCACCAAAACAAGATTCAGGAAAAGACATCCAGATCGCAAGGACAGCCGACTCGAAGTGAGCTTGACAAACTGCATCAGCAAAACTCGCAAGCAAACTCACAAATTGATCGTCTGAATGAAACGATTCGCGATCTGCAATTACGGCTTGAGCAAGTGGAAAAGGCGAAACCACAGCGAACGAGGAAAACCGCTTCGAGTTCAGTAAAAACTCGCACCCGACGCCCGAAAAAGTGAACTAGATGCAGAGTACAGAAAAATTCCTGCAGGAATCCGCGGAATTTCAATCGCGCTTGACAGAAGGGTTCAAAGTTGCTGGAAAACTGGGCGAGATTCGTGTGGGAACCACGCCCAAGGATGAAATCCATCAGCAAAACGAATTGAGGTTATATCGATATCGTCCGCTAGCCAATACACAAAAAGTTGCCGAGCCGCTTCTGATTGTATATGCACTCGTGAACCGTCCGTACATTGTTGACCTCCATGAACAACGCTCACTGGTGAGAGGATTATTGAATCAGGGTGTTGATGTTTATCTCATCGATTGGGGATATCCAGGACCCGGTGACCGCTACCTCGACCTTTCTCACTACATCGACGAAATGCTGGGCCGATGCGTTGATGAGACACTGCAACACTCAGGCGCCTCCAAAGTCAATGTGTTGGGAATCTGTCAAGGCGGCACCATGAGTCTGTGCTATGCAGCGCTTCATCCTAAAAAAGTGAAGAATCTGATCACGATGGTGACACCGGTGGACTTTCACACCCCGGATAATCTGCTTACCCACTGGTTTAAGGAAATTGACGTCGACTTGCTGGTTGACACGATGGGAAACATTTCCGGCACTGTGCTGAACAGCATTTTTCTTTCACTCAAACCATTTCGACTTGGAATCGAAAAATACCTCGATTTTGTTCAGATCATTGATCAGCCAGAAAAAGTTGAAAACTTCATGCGCATGGAGAAATGGATATTCGACAGTCCGGATCAGGCGGGTGAGATGTTCCGAACTTTCATCAAACAATTCTTTCATCATAACCGACTGGTCAAAGGCGGGTTGACCATCGGAAATCGAGAAGTCGATCTAAGAACCCTAAAACTGCCGATACTGAATCTAATGGCCAAGCAGGATCATCTCGTTCCGCCAGCAGCGTCCCAAGCACTGAAGTATTTGACCAGTTCTGAAGATTATGAAGAGATTGTATATGACACGGGCCACATCGGAATTTATGTAAGCAACAAGGCTGGTCTGGATATTCCGATTAGAATTGGTCGTTGGCTCAACGAACGTGCTTGAAACTTTTTCCATTACGATTATCAGTCAAGTCATACATTTTCCTAATTACTCGACGAGTTGCGCCAGCGTGTGCCCGACATGGGCAAGCGGATTAGCACGCTTAATACAGAACTTGAATCCTTAGCCTGTTCGACAAAAGACCGACAAATCTGCCCGGAGCCGCACCCTTTTCACTGCTTTGAACATCAAGGTAACATTGACAGGTCAAATCATAACGGTCCATATATGATTTCAAACCTCGGCCTTGGAGTGTTGGCTGTAGAATCTGGTATCAAATTAACAGCAGTGTCCGATGTACAGCAAAAACTACCGATCTTTCGGGCTTGTCTGACATCAACTTTATCGCCTGCCAACGCAATCAGAATTGCTCAATGAATGTGACAATTCCGTCCATGTTGCAGATAACTTGATTGCCGGACACGATATCGTCGCTGCACATACACACCAGAAATCTTTTGTCGGCGCCGATGAGATCGGCATTGCTGTTGAGAAGAGCCATGTCACTTGGGCCGGGATTGGAAGTCAGTTTGATTTCGATAGCCCATAGTTCCGTATGGATTCGAATCAATAAATCTATTTCCCGCTGATCATTTGTACGCAGATGAAATGCTTCGTAAATTACGCCTTTGGCCTGCAGTATCGCTAAAACCTGTTCTATAACAAATCCTTCCCAGCTCGCACCCACCCAAGGATGATTCAACAAGTCATCTGAATTCTGCACATTCAGCAATGCATGCAACAACCCACTATCCCGCCAGTATATCTTTGGACGCTTAACTAGGCGCTTTCGAATGTTGGCATAGTACGCAGGCAAACGACGGATAAGAAAAGCCCCTTCAAGATAATCAAGATAGCCATTGACTGTATGGTAGGACAAACCCAGGCTTTTTCCGACCTGGCTGGCATTCCATTCCTGACCATGGCTCGCCGCAAGCATACGAAGCAGTCTTAGCGTAGTCTGTGGCTGAGCCGTCATTCCCCAGTTGGGAAGATCGCGTTGAGAAAGCAAATTCAGGTAGTCCATTTGCCAAACGGGAAAACCCTGACCGCTCAATACACCCCCGTCAGGATAACCCCCACACAACCAGAGTATGTCTTGTTGGGTACTGTTAGCGAGTTCTGGCTGAACAAATGGGGACAACTCAATTACAGAAAGCCTCCCTGCGAGAGACTCGGAAACGCGTGTCATGAGAAAAGGTGACACTGAACCTAACAACAAGAATCGGCCGTATTGTTTTCGGTTGCTATCAATAGCACCGCGCAGACGTGAGAACAGGTCTGGCCACACCTGAGCTTCATCGAGAACAACGAGTTCAGTTCCGGCGATCACCTCATTCCACTGAACATCCAAACGGAGCTTGTCAGAATCCTGTTCAAGATCGAAATATCGACCACCGAGCGAGCGCGCAAGCGTTGTTTTTCCGCATTGACGCGGACCAACTAATGCGACAGCAGGATAAGCCTCCAGTCTGGCAAGTAAAACATCCGTAATTTTTCTAGCAAGCATTTTACAATATAGAAATAGATTTCTATATTGTAATGCAATTCACTTTGGATTGTCGTCTAGCACGATGCGTTCACGACTTTAGGGGAACTGCAGAATGCCAAACCTCCGCTTGTTCAAATTCAGATACCGCTGCATAGATTGTGGATTCCTTCCATTTGCCAGCAACCAGCATCAACCCCACCAGCAATCCATCGCTCATTCCGCAAAAAAAAGAGAGATTGCCGGATGTCCTGTCAGGCCGGTCGGACAAGTATTCGGCCCGGGCTCTAGCAACCTGTGGCAAAATATAGCCGATGGCGGTATCTGGCTGGGGAGACAGTGGTATCGCCATCGTTTGCACAGTCGGAATAAGTAGTAAATCATACTCATTCAGTGCTGGGATTAACCAACTATGTCATATATCGTGCGCTGCTGCCAAGGATCGAGGAACTCAATGAGGCCGCGACAAAATACCCCAGAACCGACCTCATGATTTTCTATGGAAATTCAGCCCGAAAACCGTTAGAATGAATTGTAATTACTCGGTTGAGGTCAGGAATTCTGGAGTTATACTTAAAGCGTGAATTAAAAATATTTGCTATTGTTAAATTGACAATTCGAGTGTAACTCAGAAATTTTTCGAAATTCTGTGCTTACAGCAAATTTATGAATCGACTTTCTTTCGAACCTATGTCGAAGCGAAAAGTTACACGCCGCTTCATACTGGCCGGCTTGGTTACTACTGCCGCGAGTGTAGTCGCCCTGCCTTTTCTGGCTCGAGCTCGCTCGTCTGCCTTAAGCTACGCATTTTCCGGCCCGGCCGCCGATCGTCACTTGGGACTTGATCCCCCGCTTGCCTGCACCGCCGGTACACGCGCACAGACCGAAGGGCCATTTTATACGCCAACGACACCGCACCGGGCTAACTTGCAGGAACCTGACTCAAGTGGACAACCGTTAGTTCTCGAAGGTTTAGTTCTCAGTCCCGATTGTCGCCCGATTGTGGGTGCCGTGATCGACATCTGGCATTGTGACGAGCACGGACGCTACGATAATGTGAACTTTCGCTATCGCGGCCATCAATTCACCGACACTGCGGGTGCTTTCCGCTTCAAGACTATCCGGCCCGGCCACTATCCCGGGCGAACGCCGCATATTCATGTAAAAGTCCAGGGCGACGCGACACGCCTGCTCACTACACAGCTGTATTTCCCCGATCTGCAAGACACCAACGCCAAAGACTGGATTTTTCACGACGACCTTATGTTGCGCCTGGACCCCATTAGCGGAGGCTCGCGTGGACGTTTCGACTTCGTACTCGCTCCAAGCTGACAGGAGGCTGCCGTAATCGCGATGGTAACTAGTCTTTCTGCCCGTTAGCCTGAATTACAAACTACTCGGAATAATTTCAGAATTTCTGACATCTTCTTAAGTGAGCGACATTGCTTGCCTGCCAACCGCAACCAATTTACAAGTAATTCCAGGTCGAGCAAGCGCAAGGCTTACGTTCATGCCCACTATAATGAATTACTCTAGATCTCGTATTTTGTCCGGCGACTTTCCCGACCTGAAAGAGCGGACAGAATGATGCGAAGTCATAGGCGCAGTAATTAATGCCGGAATTTTCGTACGATAGATTTCCGCGATCACTTCATTTTCTGGGATACGAACTGTCCCGTTAAAGCTCAATTACTTTCAAGCCTCGCCTTGAAGTATTGGCTGCATAATATGGAGTCAATTCAACTCCGAAACATGATTTAACAACTACCAATTAACTATTTGTCAAATTTCAAAGTCTTGATCAGATGTTTTATACAATCTAAAACCGTATTGTGAATCATGAGGGCTAGTGAAATGCTGCGCGAAGAAATCGAACGAATTCGAAATATATCTACGATTCGGTCACTCAACGAAAGAATGACAGAAACTGCTGTTGTTCTGCCGTTGTTACGCGCTCTTGATTGGAATACTACCGACCCAGATGAAGTCTACCTTCAATACCCAGTGGGGAAACACTTGAGTGGCAAAGTTGATATCGCCCTGATGCTTCGAGGTTCTCCTTTGGTTTTCATCGAAGTGAAGGCAGAATCAATTGATTTGCACAAGAAAGGCCGCGATCAATTGTCGGATTACTGCAAAATGGCATCAGTTAACACGAGTGTTCTGACGAACGGCGTTATATGGGAGTTCTATCACATCATAGATTCGATTTCATCGGAAAAAGGAACGCTTCCGACACTACCGGTGGTTATTTTTAATATTTTGAATGATGGCGTCGATAAATTGACTCGCGAATTTACGCGATTACTGCACCGAGATTCGGTATTTGATGAAAGTGCGTTGAGAAATCTTCGAGAAGTTTCGCAAGAAGTTAGTCTTGAACGAACATTGTTAGCACTGTTACGCAACGGCGATCTACGCATCGCAGGAATTTTGAATAAAGAACTGAAAGCACAAACAGGTATTTCTTTAAATAGGAATTTGTGTGGAAAATTTGTTTCTCGTTGGGCTGAAAAGTATACGGAAACTAAAGCAATTGCTGTTCAGGCATCATTTGCTGATGCACAGAAGCAATCAATGCCAACAGCTAAATATCCTCTAACAACTGAGACAACTGCTCAAATTGAAGGCAAAAAGAAAATCAAATCACCTTCAGTTAAGCCTACACATATCGTGGCATTTGGGGAGCGCATAGAAGTTAAAACAGGGAGACAGGTGTACATTAAATTTCTCGATAAACTAATCGATAAACATCCAGATCTCCGGCACGGGGGATTACTTCGTTTGAAATCACCGATCCGTAAGAAACATTACTTTGTTGGCAGCGATCACTCACCAAAAGAATCCATGATTTCTCCCTTTGAAATAATTCCAAATGTCTGGACTGATTTGCATGGGTCATCGAGAGCACTGCGAAAACGATGCCAGACTATCCTCGATCAGTTGAATTATTCGCAAGACGAATTAGAAATCCATTTCGACTGAGTCTTTGTACTTCCTGTTGCACCTTGAGAGCAGAGACAATTACCAAGCCGTGCAAACGCAAGGCCCAAGGATCAATGCCAAAGTGTGCGCAACCGATATTGAATTCGATGCCTTCCTCCAACTCTATCGTAATTCCCAAGGCACCGAGTATCGTAATCTGAAATCCTGTGTCGCCAGAGGACTAGCGATCACTGTATCAAAACTCAAGAAGAGTGGTTTCGCTCGAAACCACTCTTCATTCAACAGTTATGGCGATAACTGCCATGAAATCACCTGCTTTCACGAGCCCCGGAAAGTGGCGACCGGCCAACATGCCTTGGCGTCGAGCCCGGTATTCGATTGGATTGATGCCGGTACGACCCAGCGGCCAGACACGCACTAGAACATCACCTTCATCCACGAAACTGCCTAAATACACTGTCGGCTCAATCAGTCCATCGTGATTGCTGAAGACGAAGCAATCCCCATCCGGCGTATCCAAATTCACTGACGCATCAACATCTGGTTCCGCCTTCAGAATTGCAACGTGATCAGGACGTTTCGAATTCTTTTCTTTGCGATTGAAACGGTCTTTGCCGTGGTGGTGCCGCCACCGCCGAGTTCTGAAGACACGAATACTTTTCCCTGGTCTTCAACAGCTGTGTCGTACATGTGTTGCCAATTTCAAGAAGCAGCATCGAATACGGAGCATTGAATGCGCGCATTGCAGCGACGCATGCTGCCTTAATGAGTTCCACCAGCTCATCGTAAGGATGATCAACCGGATGCTGTACCAGACTTTCCGAATACGGAATAATTTTTTCATCAGGAAGATAGGTTGTCACACAAGCAGCTTTGGCATCCTGTGCACGCTCGAACCAGAAAGGCGAATCCTCCTGTAGGTGCATGAGCACGCACTGAGGAACATAAAATGACCAGCCGTCATATCCCGTCAGCCAGCACATATTGCTGGGATCCTGACAGATAATTAGATCGTAACCCGCTCGTTCCATGCGCAGCTTCACATCATACACATGACTCGCGAAATCCTCGCGGCTGAACACTTTCTCAAATACCGGTGTGGTTGCGTTCATTATCAGACCTCAATATCAATGCCAGCGGAAACTGCTTCGGCGCGCATGCGGGCAAATGTAGCGATTGCTGTATCCTGCACACCAGTGCCAGTCAAATCGCAGAGTGTGATTTCCTCTTCGGATTCACGTCTCTTCGCTTTGCCGGCAACAATGTCGCCGAGTTCGGGGAATATTGAATCCGCGGATGCTGTCCCAGCCTCAAGAGCATGATGCAGTTCGCCGAGCTTTTCAGTTTGTGAACGCCGATCGGGCACGTACCGGTCGACAGCAGAAAAACAGCTAGGATCCAACTCATTCTTATGTGCCTGATCAGACCCCATGGATGTAATGTGCTGGCCAGCACACAACCAGTCAGCCATTACCAGCGGAACCGCGGAAGGTGTAGTTGTCACCACAATGTCGGCTGAACCAACGGCCCTTTTCAGGTCGGAACCGAACGTTACAGACACACCAAGGTTTTCAGATAGTTCCAAAGCCGCTGATTTACCTCGATCGTGATTACGCGCCCATACCACCGCGGATTGAATCGGGCGTACCAAGCACAATGCTTCAAGCTGCAGGCGCGACTGCCTGCCAGCTCCGACTATACAAACTCTCTCAGCATCAGAGCGTGCGAGATAACGCGCTGCAACAGCACCCGCAGCAGCAGTCCGAATATCTGTCAGATAGCCATTGTCCAGCAAAACCGCTTCGAGCATTCCAGTGCGTGCTGCAAACAGCACCATCAAACCGGACGTGCTCGGCAAACCCACCTTCGGATTATCGAAAAACCCCGGCGACATTTTTATTGCAAAGCTTTCAAATCCTGGTACATAGGCAGTCTTTACGTCAACTTCGCCGTTGAATTCCTCAATTGCCATGGAAAGAATCGGTGGCATCACAACCTCACCGCTGGCAAGCGCAGCGAATGCCAATTCAATACATTCGATCGCATCGGCATTCAATTGAACTGCTTGACGAAGTTCACTTTCAGTCAATATTTTGAGTATGGGCATGATCGACTTCTTACTCCTCAACCGTCGAAATTTTCACCGAAGACAATCCGATGATAAAGGCGCATATCAATGTTTGCGCTGGGAATCATGGTGGTAGCTGGTGCGTCGCATTTTACATGTCCGGACCGCTATTCCCAAATCTCCGGATTCGAAACGGGTGTCTGTCGAACCGCTGAAGCAATTGGTTCTCTTGCCACCTCGAATGTGGCCGTTACCATGCACTCGAACACTTGCGTTACGAAAAGGCGTATCGGGAGTTCGATCTTGACCTTACTCCTGCAGATACCCCATTCGAAGCAGGTCTCGGATATACGGTTGATCTAGACAGGCTCGGCGATTTTACGGGGCATGACTCACTGCTGTCACAAACTGAATTCGGCTTGATGATAAAACGCCTGGTCATGTTCAAGCTGAATGATCCTGAACCTGTCCTGTATGGCGAAGAACCCATTAGGCTCAACGGTGAAATCGTCGGTTACCTTTCATCAGGCGCGTACAGTTTCACCCTTGGAACATCGGTAGGTATGGGTTAAGTATGCCAGGCAGATGGCATCACAGACGACCTGACTGCGAATGGAATGTGGGAAATTGAAATTGCCTGCGAACGCTTTGCAGCAATTGCATCACTGCGCACTTTCCTCGACCCGAGTCGCGAAAGGGTTCATCGCTGATCCACCGCCCATTGGCGACTGCGAAACTATAGTGGCAAACTTTCACACTGCGGCGGTCAATTTCAAAATGCTGCATGGTATCAACGTGTACGGGAGTCGCCAACCAGCATAAATTGAGCGAAATTGTAGGGAGAATTCGTCTAATTTTTCGTTCCAAAGACTTTCGAGCAAGCATATCCGGCAGTTTCAATCCATATGGCATCTGAAACCGCCCTTTCGTGACAATTTCCAACCCCATTTCGCTATCATCCTACTCAGTGGTAAGACATGCAGGCTAGTCGCTATATACTGAACTCAACTTGATTTCCCGCTGACAAAGACATGTGTGAATATTGTAAATACGGGAAATTTAAAATGACGGCAGTCCGGGAATTTGCCGTAATAACTACACAAACGAGGTGAAAGCATGTCAGAAGTAATGATAGTAGGGGTAGACGGCAGCGAACCTAGTATGCGTGCTGCCGAGTATGCGGCTAACGTTGCGAGCGCTCACAATGCAAAGTTATTGATAGTTTATGTAATCGAGTGGTCTCCGTATACTTTCAATACACCGGAAGAAAATGAGCAAAGACACAATCGACGTGAACGGGAAATTGAAGCCGCCGATTCAAGCGTTCTTCAACCACTAGTCGAAAAACTGAGTGGATGTGGTGCCAGTTTAGAAGGGTTGGTATTTCACGGACACCCTGCAAAAATGCTCAATAGAATTGCGCTAGACAATGGTGCTTCGCAGATTTTCATTGGCCGTACCGGCGGTTCCGGAATTTCGCAACTTTTGTTTGGCAGCGTTGCCAGCAACCTGGTACAGACTGCCGCAGTACCTGTGACGGTAATTCCATAGGTCGCAGCACCAAGAGTATCACTGAACTAGGAGTAAAGCTAATATGAAATCTCGAATTAAGAAAATCTTGGTAGGAATTATCTGCCTGGCTGGTGTCTCTGCGTTTATGACACTGCCCGTGCAAGCACAGAATGAGGAACGAGTTCTCTCGTCGGCGCAGCAGTGGGTGACCGGTATTGAAGTTCCTGGACTTGGTTACCGTTCGTGGGTAACCGGCATTCAACCACCGTCAACTGTAGAAGTAGCGGAGGAAGCAACCGGAATTGACGCGTTGGTTGACAAGATCATGTCACCAGTCAATGCGGTTATCTACAACGCAGTCTTCTTTTCCATTCCGTTTTTAGGAGCTGATTTGAAGTTAGTTGTTGCGTGGTTAGTTGTAGGCGCGGTATTTTGCACAATATATTTCGGTTTAGTCAATTTTCGCGGCTTCGCACAAGCACTTAGGCTGGTACGGGGAGACTACTCCAATCCAAATGATCAAGGAGAAGTTTCACACTTTCAAGCATTGGCAACCGCGCTTTCAGGAACGGTTGGTGTTGGCAACATCGGCGCAGTGCCTATATTAATTGTTCTAGGTGGGCCGGGAGCGGTATTTTGGATGATTATGGCTGGTCTTCTTGGAATGTCCAGCAAATTCTGCGAGTGCACTCTAGGAGTCAAATACCGAAATGAAAACCCCGACGGTTCAGTATCTGGTGGCCCAATGTACTCGTTGAAAAAGGGATTGGCACAGCTTGGCAAACCTACACTGGGCAAGGTGCTGGCTATTTTCTTCTCGATTACAGTCATTTTTGGTTGCCTTGGTGCCGGAAATATGTTTCAGGCAAATCAGGCCTACGTTCAATTCGTGAATATCACAGGTGGAGAAAATAGTTTTCTATCAGATAAAGGGTGGCTATTCGGTATTGTTTTCGCCATTCTTGTTGCTGTTGTAATTCTAGGTGGTATTAAGAGCATTGCACGAGTTACTGAAAAAGTCGTTCCATTCATGGCAGTACTTTACTTGATCGGAGCCTTGGTTGTTCTAGTCGTGAACGCTGATCGCATTCCGTTCGCAGTTGCCTCAATTTTTAATCACGCATTTAGCCCTCAGGGTGTTACTGGCGGATTTATCGGCGTGTTGATTCTCGGGTTCCAAAGAGCAGCTTTTTCGAATGAAGCGGGTATTGGTTCAGCGGCCATCGCGCACTCCGCAGTTCGAACAAACGAACCGGTAACTGAAGGCCTAGTGTCGTTACTGGAGCCATTTATAGACACTGTGGTAATTTGTACGATTACTGCACTAGTGGTTCTGACAACTGTGTATGGCGACCCATCAGTTGCTCATCTGTCAGGTGTAGGCTTGACTTCAGAGGCAATGATGAGAACAGTTTCCTGGTTCCCAACGCCACTCGCGATTGCAGTAGTGCTGTTTGCATTTTCAACGATGATCTCTTGGGCATACTATGGTCTGAAAGGTTGGACTTACTGTTTCGGTGAATCGAAAGCTGCAGAGATCAGTTTCAAACTGATCTTTTGCATCTTCGTCGTTATCGGATGCTCAATACCGCTTGCTTCGGTTCTTGATTTTTCGGATGCTATGATTTTTGCAATGGCTATTCCAAACATCTTGGGAATTTACTTCCTGGCACCGATTGTCAAGAAGGAAATGAAATCATACTTCGCTCGAGTTAAAAGCGGTGAGATCGTAAATTATCGTAGACTTGAAAAAGCAAAGAATTAGATCAATTTGATATAGTCTACATCGATGAAAGCCCTTGGTTCGTAACTGAAATTGCGAATCAGGGGCTTTTTCTACTGAAAGATTCTCACAAACGTCGTTGCACGATGGCTGACAATTCTTATTCGCATGAATGAGGCTCTGGTAAAAGGAGCAACAACATAACTTAACCATTCTACTTAGCCCGCGGTGATATTCGAAAACCTGGAAGTAGAACCAAATTATAAGACTGCTTATCGGTCATTCTACTACCCGGGTGCAGAAGAACCCGTTGAGATAGTGCTGGGTCCGAAAACCACCGCCTTTCTCATCATAGACATGCAGAATACTTACATGGCGGATAAGGAAACGAACGAGGAGATTGTCCGCTATTTCAAACTTGCCACCGGAAATGACTATTCTGCCAATAGGCGGTTTAATTTCCCCGTACCCGTACTGCTAGTCAGCGTCCGTTATTTCGGTGCCTTTTTCATGTCGAGCCATACCTAGGCTTGTAGGTGGTGGGGCAGCTTGATAATCATAGGATTAATTCACTGACTAGACGGGCGACCACTAATGCTTTCTGTGCAAAACCTCGTTATTTAACTATCAAAAAGACTATTAACCTCGATTCTTTAACCTGAAACGCAGCGATTGATAGCCTAATTTTGTTAAAGAATCCCCAATTTCCTGCATGGTCTCAAGTTGATTAAATGGGCCCAGCCGCACTCTATAGAAATCACCGCGCCCTTCAACAGTAACTTTCTGGACAAACGCTTCCAGACCATTCAGCGCAAGAGTAGCCTTTACACGGTCTGCATCCGCATATTGGTTGAATGATCCAACTTGTAATACATAGGTCGAAAGTGTATTAGCCGGTGCAGAAGTCTGCTGTTGTTTGGGCTTGGATGCATTCTCTGGAACTACCGTTTGATCCTGCTTTCGGGGCTGTGGCAGAATGTATTCATCTTCAAGAAGCAGTTCATGAAAGTTGAATGTCACGTTCGGTAAAGATTGGTCTGAATCATTTGCCTGTTCAGATTGGGCCTGTGCAGACTCGTTTCTGTCTTTGGCTGCTGTAATCAGGCTTTCAATACCAGAACCGATATCGGACGGGGTATCCCGCAACACGCCATTGTACAGAGCAGTTCCTACGCTCCCCACAAAAATGCCCAGCACGAATATCCCGATCCCCGATGAACCTTTTTTCTTTCGCGTTTTTCGACTTCTTACCATGGATTACATTGATTCCGGAGTTGAAACGCCGAGCGTATCAAGACCGTTAGCCAGCACCTGCCTCACTGCGTATATCAGGTCTAGTCGCGCAGAACGCAAGGGTGGTTCACAGTCAAGAATTCGTTCCTTGTTGTAGAACGAGTGGAATTCAGTTGCAACATCTCTGAGGTAATACGCGACTTGGTGCGGCTCAAAACTGGATGCAGCATTTTGTATGACTTCTGGATATTTGACGAGACTTTTGATCAAACCGAGTTCCGCTTCCGAAGCAAGCAACGAAAGATTGCTATTCCTGCCGCGAGCGATGCCGCGTTCGGACATTTGACGAAATACACTGCAAATTCGAGCATGTGCGTACTGAACATAGTAGACAGGATTTTCGTTTGACTCCTCTTTGGCTAGGTCAAGATCGAAGTCAAGATGTTGTTCGGATTTACGAAGAACATAAAAAAATCTGGCTGCGTCCTTTCCAGTTTCCTCTACAAGTTCCCTTAGTGTTACAAATTCTCCAGCACGCGTGGACATTGGAATTTTTACTGAGGCTCGATAAAGAGATGCAAATTGAACGAGTAATATTTTGAGCCGATTGGAATCTTCGCCAGCAGCCTGCAGCGCAGCCATCATTCTCGCAATATAGCCATGATGATCCGCACCCCAGATATTTATAACGTAATTATAATCTCGATTGAGTTTATCCAGGTGATAGGCAATATCCGATGCGAAGTAAGTGAGCTCACCATTGGAACGTACCAGCACCCGATCTTTCTCATCGCCGAACTCACTGGAACGAAACCAGGTGGCACCTTCCGATTGATAAAGGAATCCCCGCTCCTGTAGTTGCGAAACTGTATGCTCAACATCCCCTCGTTCCAAAACACGGCTTTCGAAGAACCACTCATCATGAGCAACGCCAAGAATTTTAAGGTCGTCACGAATCATTTCCACCATTTCAGTGAGGACAAATTGCCGCAGAGTATTGAAATCGTCATTGCCTAGCGATTGTCTGCACCAGGAGATCAACTTCGTCAAAACAAGGTCTTTGTCATCATTTTCGACAGCAGGCGGATAATTTCCCAGGCGAGCGAATTCGGCGTCGACTTGCTCTCGGAAGGCCCTTGCACAGTCAATGATGTACTCGCCTTGATACGCACCGACTGGCAAAGTTACGTCCTTGCTGTGCAACTGAAGGTAACGAATCCAGACACTGGTACAAAGGATGTCCATCTGTCGACCCAGATCATTGACGTAATATTCCGTGTCTACGTGATGGCCGGCAACTCTTAGAAGTCGTGCTAGCGCATCTCCAAAAGCCGCGCCTCGGCCGTGCCCTACATGAAGAGGCCCTGTCGGATTGGCGGATACAAACTCCAAGAGAATTCGATCTGGATTATTTAGATCACCCGCTCCATAGTCATTGCCTTGATCGAGGATCTCGGCAACTGCACCTGCCAATGCAAGGTCTGAAAGAAAAAAATTGATGAACCCCGGACCGGCTACTTCTGTCTTACTCAGGAAATCAGCCACAGGCAGAATTTCCTGAATCATTGCGGCAAGTTCTGTTGGCTTCAATCCGTTAGGGCGCGCCATGCTCAATGCAACACCTGTTGCATAGTCTCCCTGTCCGGCTCGACGAACGCTGTCGACGGGGATGGCAGCCGGTACGCTTGCTTCTGACACAGTGCCGGAGTCGACCAATGCGTCAACGGATTGCTTCAACAATTCTTGAATTTTGCTTTTCATTGAATCCAGGGAATCAAGAGAAATCGACAGGGTCTACATCCAGACTCCATCGCAACTTACCTTTCTTTGGCAACTTATCCAGCTTCGCCATCCAATCGCCTAAAAACTGTCTTAGAACAACTGAATTCTCGCCTGTTGTGAGAAGCTGGGCTCGATATCTATTGGAAATTTTTTGTATCGGAGACTGTACTATATCAAATACTTCCACACCTTGATAAGCATCTCCACCCAACAGGCTTAATGCGCTGCGGTGCGCTTTTTTCAGAAATACAATTTCTTCACCGTGCTGCATGGAATTCGCACGAAGCAAGGCGTAGTTCGAATAGGGAGGTTGTTTGGCTTCTTCCCTATTTTTCAATTCCAGCGCAGCAAAAGCCAGATAGTCGTGGTTTCGTATGCAGTCAAAAAACTTGCTTTCCGGGTGGGATGTTTGAATAAATACATCGCCAGGCTTTTCTACTCGTCCGGCTCGTCCGGCAACCTGCAACACCTGCTGAACCATCTGTTCCATTGCTCGAAAATCAATGCTATAGAACCCCTGGTCCACATTCAATACTCCAACCAGAGTGACGTTGGGAAAGTGATGCCCCTTTGAAAGCATCTGAGTTCCGACGAGAACATCCACTTCGCCCTTTTGAATACGTTTGAATTTGTGTTCGAATTCAGCATATGAATGGGTAGTATCTCGGTCAATTCGCATAATCCGTGCCCCTGGCAGCCTGTTCTGCAATGTCTGTTCAACTCTCTGCGTTCCCTGTTGAAGCAGCTCGACATGATGAGACTTACAGTTGGGGCACTTTTGCACGAACTCCGCCCTGATCAGACAATGGTGGCAATGAAGCCTGTTGTCGGACGCATGAAATATCAGGTTTGCGTCGCAGTTGTTGCACTTTGCAACCCATTTACAGTCATAGCAGATGATTACTGGTGCATACCCACGCCGATTGATGAATATCAGGCTCTGCTCGCCGCGTTCGATCCGATTGTTGATTTCATTCAACATCGTAACAGCAATTCCGTTATACGCGGCTGATCGGCTGAGATCAATCAATTTCACCGCAGGCATTTCGACATTGGTGGCACGCTGAGGTAGTTCCAGAGTCTCGACGCGACCGCTACGAGCGGCATGTACGGTTTCCAGTGAAGGAGTTGCGGTTCCGCACAAGATTGGGAAATTGCCGATGGCTGCACGATAGATCGACACTGCGCGAGCATGATAGCGGGCCCTTTCCTGTTGTTTGAAAGAAGTATCGTGTTCCTCGTCAATTACGATCATTGCAAGAGCCTTGAATGGTAAAAATACTGCTGATCTGGTACCGATGACAACCTGCGCCTGACCGGAACGCGCAAGCCACCAAGTCCGATGACGCTGCGCATCCGTCAATCCGGAATGGTAGGAGGAAACCGGTATTCCCAACGCATGTCGAACGCGCTGTTCCAATTGCGGAGTTAGTCCGATTTCGGGTACTAGCATCAATGCCTGTCCGCCGCTTTCCAATACCTTGCAAATCGCTTGAAGGTAGACTTCGGTTTTACCACTACCTGTAACACCCTGAATAAGAAAGCTTTGGTAGTGATTCAGACTGCTCAATATGCGGTCGAGTGCGGCAATCTGAGCAAACGTCAAGTCTTGGATCAAGTTCATCTCGCAACGGTGTCCGTGATGAACTAAAGGTTCCGCCAACACCCAATGTTTTGCTATCAGTTGTCGAAGTGCCGACCGCCAACTGCTTCCGGCCATCTTTAGCTGATCCTTACCAACGATATCCTTGCTGGCTTTCAACAGTTCAACGATCGCTCTCTGAACGCGAGCGTGTGAGAATTCGACAGGATTAATGTTCAAGCCCAGGTCTGACAGCCGGTAACCCATCTCAAATTTCGGTTGCATTGGGCGACCGTAGCGAATCGCTTGCGGAAGTGCAGACCAAAGTATCTCTCCAATCGGTTGCTGGTAGTACTCCGAAGTCCAGCGCACGGTGCGAAGCAGGTTCGTTGAGATAGCAGGCTCATCATCAAGAACGGACTGAATCGCTCGAATCTTTTCTTTCGGCAAATGCGATTCTTGCGCATGTTCTACGACGATGCCGACTCTGCTCTGTTTGTCAAATGGAATGATGACGCGACTTCCAACCGGCACTTCCGCCAATGAATTACACTTGTAGTCAAACAGGCTCATGTGCCGTATTGGCACTGCGACTCGAACAATTCCGCTCAATCGATTACCTGATTTTCGCAGTAAAATTCCATGCACACTCCTGATTCCTGCAGCTATTGAATAAATTTAATTGGAGATTTTTAAGCACGGATTACATCCGCCGAACAAACCGAAACTGAAATGCATGGATTGAACATCAACAAGTCTCCCTGGGCTGAAATTTCACGATCTCTTGACTGTGAAATTCTGGACATAAGGAGGCGCTCCGACAATGAATTTAACCAAACCTGTGCCATTCACTGCTCATCCCAAGACTACTTCGTCAAACTGAGTTCGAACATAGATAGTTTAGAGGCGGAGGAAGACGGGCTCAAAGCCCTTGCCGATTCGAAAGCAATTCGAGTGCCCAAACCGATTCTATCCGGCACAACCAATTCCGGTGGTTTTCTGGTCACTGAATTATTGAATCTACACATGGCAAAACCCTCATTTCCAACACTTGCCCAAGACCTGATCGCACTTCATCGTACGACCGGAACTAATTTCGGCTGGCATCGCGATAACTACATTGGCGGCTCTCGTCAACAAAACCCTTTCTGCAATAGCTGGACGGAATTCTTCCGCGATTCTCGACTCGGTTACCAACTCATTCTGGCGCAAAAAAACGGATACAGTTTCAGTCTGCAGACACTCGGCCAGCAGGTGTTGTCGGGCCTCCCGGAGATTCTCAATCATCACGATCCTGTTCCTTCTCTGGTTCACGGCGACCTGTGGCAAGGCAACTGCGGCTTCACTACAGATGGTGTCCCAGTAATCTATGATCCCGCAATCTATTACGGAGATCGCGAGACTGATCTGGCGATGAGTCGGTTATTCGGTGGATTTCCGCAAGCATTCTACGATGCTTGCCAAGAGGCTTGGCCACTGGACCCAGGCTGGGAAGTGCGTCAACTCGTCTACAACCTCTACCACATACTGAATCACCTGAACCTATTCGGTCGAACTTACCTGCAACAGGCGGAAGCCACTGCTCGAAAGATTTTAAGCGAGATTCGCTAAACCTTTTAGCGGCGATCTGATTTGCGACTTGTTTCACCTTATAATGTGGTCTACAAACGGCCGCAGGTCATTTATCCTGCGGCATTCAAAATATTGCAGCAAACTCTCACGTACAACCTGAAAAGCCAATTCGTCCCAGGGAATTTCATCTTCTGCGAATAGTTTTGCCTCCAGACTTTCTTCCCCTGGCGAAAAGTCTGGCGTCTTCAGATGTGCACGAAAAATGACGTATACCTGACTTACATGGGGAATGTTATATATCGCAAACAATTCATCGATGTGTGCAGCTGCCTGTGCCTCCTCAAGCGTTTCTCGCATAGCTGCATCGTTGATCGTCTCGCCAAGCTCCATGAATCCGGCCGGTATGGTCCACAATCCCATTCTCGGTTCAATCGCTCTTCGGCAGAGAAGAATTTTCTCTTCCCATTGAACGATACAACCAGCAACAATTTTCGGGTTCTGATAGTGAACAGATTCACATTCATCACAAACGAAACGCTGCAGATTGTCGCCTTGGGGGATTTTCAAAGACACATGTCCGCCGCAGTAGCTGCAAAAATTCATTTCTCTTAACTATTTTTGATTAATTCACGTACGCAAACATTGCGTTACAGTATACCCGGCAGTCTCTGAATCATTGATGTTCACGTTGTGACATGACAACAATATTGATCACCATTCCGTTTTTTGCCGTAATTGCCTGTGGATTTTTTGCGACGCGGCGAAAAATCATCAATTCGGCAGGCAGAGCCGGCCTGAATCTCTTTGTATACTATTTTGCGCTTCCGGTACTCATTTTTTCGCTTATGGCGCAGGCGGACCTTCGCGGAGAATTCCAGTTGATATTCGTTGCCGCCTATCTGTCCGTTGCTCTCGGCCTGTTCGCTGTCTCGCTAATCGTGGCACGTTTAGTCTTCCGGCTTGAGACTAGTTTCGGGGTTGTATTTGCCACTGCATGTATTTATGGAAACACTGGATATTTTGGACTGCCTTTTGTAATTATCGCTTTTGGCCAACAAGCAAGCGTGCCAGTTGTTGTTTGCACCACATTTGATTTAGCCGTAATGCTTCCATTGGCTTCTGTTCTTCTGGAAAAGACAAAAGCCTCATCAGCCGCTTCACTGAGCCAAGTGTACAAGAAGTCCATGCAGTCTGTCGCACAAAACCCACTGATACTCGCAGCAGTTCTCGGTGCGTTGTTCTCGGTTTCAGGAATTCAAATGCCGGAAGTTGCGGATCGATTTATACTGTTGCTCGGCTCTGCTGCCGCTCCCTGTGCTCTATTTGCGCTTGGATCAAGCATGGATGAAGAAAGAGCAAATTTCTTTCAAGGCGAAATTTTCGTCATCAGCTTCATCAAACTTGCCATCCATCCTCTGATTATCTGGATTGCAATGTTTCATCTGTACCCGGTTGACCACGATTGGGCAAGAAGCGCAGTCATTGCTGCATCGATGCCCGTCGCAGTAACTGCCTATATACTGGCTACGCAATACAATACTTATGTTGGTCGTACTTCGGCTTCAATATTGATGTCAACCGTCCTTTCCGTAGCAACTTTGTCGTTCATACTTGGTCAGATAACCTGACACACACTGCTTAGTATCAAAGAATATGAAACTGCTGGTCGACATCGGCAATCAGAATCTGAAGTGGTCATTCGGCGAGGCTCTCGGCTCATTTCCATCATCGCTTGCAAAATTTGCGGACAACTTCGACAAGTGCTTTGGTCAGCTCGAAAACGTAACCGATCTTGCATTCGTCAATGTAGCTGGACGAAATACAGAGAATATTCTGAAAGACCTGACAAGAACGAAGTGGGGGATACATGCTACTAAAGTTCTTCCTGCTCTTGAGCAATGCGGTGTAAGGAATGGCTATCGCAATATCAATGAACTTGGTGCGGACAGATGGGCCGCGCTTGTTGGAGCATGGTCACTTAACTCAACAGCGTCCATTGTCGTAGACTGCGGTACAGCAATTACCATTGATGCGCTCTCTTTCGACGGCGAATTTGTTGGCGGCTCGATTGTTCCTGGCTTTCGACTTTCTCAAGGCGCGCTTTGGCGCAACGCACCCGGGATAGAAGAATTTGTTGATCTGAATCCCGCCTTGCCCGCTCGTTCAACAATTGAAGCTGTATCCAGCGGTGTTGTCTACGGAATAGTCGGCGGTGTCGATCGGTTGATCGAAAAATACCGCAACATTGTTGGTGGAGAGTCGCAACTAGTTCTAACTGGCGGTGATGCGCAATTCGTACAAAAGAATTCAACTTTCAAGTTTTTGTCTGTCCCCCACCTTGTGTTATTTGGAATTGACGTGATTGCTGGTTGAGTCTGGGAAATCCATTGTCATCAAGTTAGGTTGCTCAAGCTGCGGTGGACGAAGGTGACACATCATTGATTCAAACTCTATGCACAAGACCCTAAGGAAAACTTCTCAAGGAATATAAGTCAGTGAGAAATCTTGGTGCCGAGGAATTTAGCTGATAATTCACTCTCCAACGAACTTGTCTCAACTATGAGTATTCTTCTGAACCATTTTGCATATTTCATCCTGCAGTCTTGCTGTAAAATTTTGTCGTTATCAAGACAAAAAACAGTGTGACTCTGCAAGGATTTGATTGACACGGACGTTTGATAACGGGTTTTATAAAAATTTGCCGGCCTGTATGTGGATCAATATCCAAGGAAATTATTTAGCGGCCTCTATATGCCGCCTGGGTCAATTCATTACGATAATTGATTGCTGAAACTGTGCTGCGTAGCCCACTTCACGAACTACACGTCGAGCTTGGAGCGAAATTGGGGCCATTCGCAGGCTATGAAATGCCTATTTGGTACCCTGAAAAAATCATATCGGAGCACAATCACACCAGAAACCAAGCCAGTCTGTTTGACATCTCTCACATGGGACAAGCCAGTATTGCAGGCGACAATGCGGCACGGGCGCTTGAACGGCTGATTCCTACGGATCTTGTGAGTCTGCCTACAAACAAAATGCATTACTGCTGTTTGACAGACACGCAGGGCGGCATTCTGGATGACCTTGTGATCGCGAATCTGGGGCAAGATTATTTCCTCGTAATGAATGCTGCTCGTAAAGAGCATGACCTGAAACATCTGCGAGACAACATAACCACAGCCGCAGTCGTTGAGCATACAGAAAATGCACTCATTGCTTTGCAAGGCCCTATGGCAATCGAAGTTCTGAATCGATTTCATCCGCATATAACCGATCTGGATTTCATGACGATAGCGGATTTCGAGATCAATGGAGTGCCTTGCTTCGTTAGCCGGTCTGGCTACACCGGAGAAGATGGATTTGAGATTTCGATGCCCGCCATATCGGCGTTGGCACTCACGAGAACTTTATTGAATGAACCCGAAGTGAAGCCAGCTGGCCTCGGAGCACGAGATTCACTCCGGTTGGAGGCGGGTTTACGTTTGTACGGGCAGGATATGAATACAGCAACTACGCCGGTCGAAGCGGGCATTCAGTGGACAATTTCAAAGTCTCGTCGTGCTGGCGGAGATCGAGCCGGCGGATTTCCGGGAGCAGGCCGCATTTTTGATCAGCTGGCAAATGGCTCCGAACGCCGTTTCGTCGGCATGAGGCTCACAACCAACGCCCCTGCGCGAACCGGAGCAGAAATATGCTCGGAAGATGGAAGAAAAATTGGCGAAGTAACCAGTGGAATGTTTTCGCCATCGCTGAAGGTGCCGATTGCAATGGGATATATTGATCGGCAATTCTCCAGGCCAGACAACGAAGTGAGCATTCTGATACGAGGCAAGCAACACCCAACGAAAGTTGTCAAATTACCATTTGTCAAACATCGCTATCACCATCATATAAAACTGCAACCTGACTCCAATGGAGGAGATCGCCATGTCTGAAACACGCTATACGACTGATCACGAATGGGCAAGAAGTGAAGAAGACGGAATTGCCACAATCGGAATCACCGAATTTGCCCAAGAACAGCTCGGTGACATCGTTTTTATTGATTTGCCTGAAACAGGATCAATATTCGATGCCGGAGAAGAAATCGCGGTGATCGAGTCAGTGAAAGCCGCTGCTGATCTGAAGACTCCGGTGACTGGCGAAATTGTTGAAGTCAATGAAGAACTTACAGACTCCCCGGAATTGGTAAACGAAAGCCCGACGGATGAAGGCTGGTTCTGTAAAATTCAAATGTCGGAAACATCAGAATTTGACGCGCTTATGGATGAGCAGCAATACGAAGATTACACTTCCAACCTAGAGTAAATTACACGGAACAGTTAGCTTTATGTCCCTTGAATCCAACGACAGTCAGTATGACAGTATACAAACCTTAAACGAACTAGAACTCACCAACGACTTTGTCAGAAGGCATATCGGGCCTGGGCCTGTACAGGTCCAACAGATGCTGGAGAAGCTTGGAGTTGATTCTCTAGACGAGTTGATTGATCAAACAGTTCCAAAGAAACTCCAATCCAACAAACCTCTGCATCTGCCGTTTCCTGCAGGAGAAAACGAAACTATCAGCTACATTCGCCGTATGCGCGAAAGAAATCATGTATTTACCTCAATGATTGGCATGGGATACCATGCGACCGTTCTTCCGGGCGTGATTCGAAGAAATATTCTTGAAGATCCAGGCTGGTACACCGCCTACACGCCATACCAGGCTGAGGTGAGTCAAGGCAGACTGGAAGCACTGCTTGTTTTCCAGGAGATGGTAACCGATCTTACCGGAATGGAGATCGCCAATGCATCTTTACTTGACGAGGCAACTGCCGCGGCCGAAGCCATGGCAATGTCAAAACGAATTTCCAAAACCAAGTCTCAGAAATTCCTAGTTTCTGACGACTGCCATCCGCAGACAATTGCTGTTGTCGAAACACGTGCAAACTCATTGAATTTCGAGGTCATCGTTGGCGACATCGAATCGCTGGTGAATTCCGAAGAAGAATATTTTGGCATTCTGTTTCAATATCCAGGTTCAACCGGGCGAGTATTTGACATAACCCGTGTGGTAGAAGTGGCGCATGAGCGAAAAGCCATTGTGACCGTCGCCTCTGATTTGCTGGCGTTGTGCCTGTTTAAGCCACCAGGTGAGTTTGGCGCAGACATCGTAGTAGGTAACACCCAGCGCTTCGGCGTGCCTATGGCCTATGGCGGCCCCCATGCTGCCTACTTGGCCACGCGTCACGACTACAGACGAACGCTTCCGGGAAGGCTGATTGGCGTTTCAGTGGACAGCCGTGGTAAAACTGCACTTCGAATGGCACTACAGACACGTGAACAGCACATCCGACGTGACAAAGCAACCAGCAACATATGCACTGCACAGGTTCTGCTTGCAATAGTCGCCGCATTTTACGCGGTCTACCATGGTCCCGAAGGATTGAAGAACATTGCGTCCAAAATTCACCGGTTCACACTTATTACTGCGGAGGGATTGCGCCAACTAGGTTACAAAGTCATACATGATGTGGTTTTCGACACCTTAATGGTCAATGCTCATGGACAAGCACGCAGAATTGCCGCCAGGGCTCGTGAATCAAGAATTAATTTGCGAGTGATCGATGCTGACCACATCGGCATTACACTAGATGAAACCACCAAACGAGTTCATCTCGAAAGACTGTGGGCAATTTTCGATACCCGCGCGAATGCAAAAATTACTATTGACCAGTTGGACGCAGTTGTCAAAGACGTCATACCGGAGAATTTGAGCCGGACAAGTTCCTATCTGACACATCCCACTTTCAGTCTATATCAATCGGAAACCCTGATGTTGCGATACATTCGGCAACTCGGACAAAAAGACATCGCATTGAACCGGTCGATGATTCCACTGGGCTCATGCACCATGAAACTGAATTCAACGACTGAAATGACGCCGGTTACATTTCACAAATTCAGCGCCATTCATCCATTCGCGCCATTGGATCAAACGCAAGGCTACCATCAACTGGTGGAAGAACTGGAAACGATGTTGTGTGAAATTACCGGATTCGATGCGATTTCTTTTCAGCCAAATGCGGGCTCCCAAGGAGAATACACCGGATTGCTTTGCATCAAGAAATACCTTCAGCAACAAGGCGAAGGTCATCGCAACGTCTGCCTTATTCCGGAATCCGCGCACGGCACCAATCCTGCCAGCGCTGCTTTGGCCGGTTTACGCGTAGTCGTCGTGAAGTGTGACAAAATGGGCAACGTCGACGTTGCCGATCTCAAAGCAAAGCTAGAGAAACATCAAAACGAAGTTGCCGCATTGATGATTACCTATCCATCAACCCATGGCGTGTTTGAAGAACAAATTATCGATATATGCGATCTGGTTCACGAATTCGGTGCGCAGGTTTACCTAGATGGTGCAAACATGAACGCGTTGGTCGGTATATGCCTTCCTGCCGAATTTGGAGCAGATGTCGCACACATCAACCTGCATAAGACTTTCTGTATCCCGCACGGCGGAGGCGGTCCGGGAATGGGGCCGATTGGAGTGAAGAGCCACCTTTCGCCTTTTCTGCCAGATCACTGTGTGGTTGAAGGCGTTAACCCCTATGCAGGACGTGAACCGACCATTGGCAGTGTATCAGCGGCGCCGTGGGGTTCGGCGGGCATACTTCCAATCTCGTGGGCTTACATTTCAATGATGGGGGCTGAGGGACTCCGCTATGCCACTGAAATTGCCATCTTGAATGCAAACTACATGGCAAAAAGACTGCAGCCGCATTATCCGATACTGTATCGAGGGCGAAATGATCGCGTCGCACATGAATGCATCATTGATTTACGCCAGATCAAAAAAAACACCGGCATCACTGTTGAAGATGTAGCCAAACGCTTGATTGATTTTGGTTTTCACGCTCCAACAGTTTCCTTTCCGGTAGCCGATACGATGATGATTGAGCCAACGGAAAGCGAAGCAAAGCGCGAAATAGATCGATTCTGCGATGCGATGATTCAGATTCGCAGTGAGATTACCGATATTGAGTCAGGCGATTCCGACACTGAAAACAATCCATTGAAAAACGCACCACATACCTTTGATTTGCTCGTTCAGGAAAACTGGGAGTTGCCTTACACAAGGCAGGAAGCATTCTTTCCGTTGGAATGGGTCTGGCACGACAAGTACTGGCCGCCAGTCAGTAGAATTGATAATGTTTATGGTGACCGTTATATCGTCTGCAGCTGCCCGCCTCTTTCTGAGTGGGCAGAAGAAGAAAGCTAATACCCGTCAGACTGAAGAAAACGATCGACTCTGTTTGCCGCTATTGACGTAGGGTATAAGGCAAGTTTAGTGATGAACGATTTGCTTTGCTGATTTCAACAAAGCTTTCATTTATGATGAATACTTGATGGTGCACTTTCAACAAATTCTTCGTGATTTTTCTCAATGTTACTGAGCTTGTTCAGATAGTTCACGATCAAGGCGAATGAAGTATCCACTCCTAACAACTCGTAGATCCTCGGTTGCTTCATTTCCGGAACGGTCGCTTTTCGAACATGCAACATTCGACCATCCTTACGTTCGTATACGATCGTTATGCGTTGTACGCTTTACATGATTTTACGGATTCGGTCCCAACTGTATTTGCAACCACCGGCCTTAAGGCGGTGTCGAGTCAACTGCACCAGTTGAAACGCAATCGTGTTTAACAGAAGATGATGTCGAGAATTTTGCGTATTGAAAGATTCAATCTACTTTCGGCGCTGATCCCAACTCCATGCTTTGTCCTCAAAATTGATGGCGGTATTCTCGATATACCAGTTACCTATGTCATTGATTGCAATATCATCATCGAATTATGGCTTGCACCGCATTCATCTGGAACGACACACTACGAGGTTAATCATCTCGTAAGCAATGGTAGCCGCTGCCAGAGAAGTGATCTCCGCATGGTCATAAGCAGGCGAAACTTCAACGATATCTGCAGCGACCAGATTCACGCCGGCTAATCCACGAAGAATGTTTAGTAGTTCGCGAGTGGTTAGTCCTGCAATTTCAGGTGTTCCTGTTCCGGGTGCATGAGCAGGGTCAAGCACATCAATGTCAATGGAAAGATAAAGAGGGTGATCGCCAATTCGATCGCGTATTCGTTTTGCCACATGATCCGGTCCATGTTTCTCAAGTTCGTCGCAGTGGATTGTCTTAAACCCCAGCTCCTGATCGTTTTTCAGATCATCCGGACTGTACAGGGGGCCGCGAATTCCGACATGCATGGATGCGTCTTCCATAAAGAGCCCTTCTTCCGCTGCACGTCGAAAGGGTGTTCCATGGGTGTATGGTGCCCCGAAATAAGTATCCCATGTATCTAGATGCGCATCAAAATGTACCAGCGCGACTGGCCCTTTGACTTTTTTATTTGCTGCTCTAAGCAGTGGTACCGCAATGGTATGATCGCCTCCCAGGCTGACAATTGCATCAGTGTGTTTGTTCAGGTCTGTCGCGGTCCTTTCAATTTGAAGGATTGCTTCATCAATGCTGTAGGGATTGCATGCCGCATCCCCGGCATCGGCAACCTGAAGGGATTTGAATGGTTCGGTCTGATAGACAGGATGGAAGTTGTAACGCAGGTGTCGGGATGCCTGTCGAATGGCCTGGGGCCCAAAGCGTGCCCCTGGCCGATAACTGGTTCCGGAATCAAAAGGAACGCCAAGGATAGCTACATCACACCAAGATACATCCCGTAGTTCAGGCAGTCGGCAAAATGTTGAGGGCCCCGCATAGCGAGGAACTATCGTGCCGCTGATCGGTTCCTTGGGGGAGTGGCTTTTTTTTATTGTTTTATTGGTGTTTGGAGAAACAGTATCGAATTCAATTTCTGAGTGCAAGTGTCATGTTCTATCAGAGATTACGGGAACCGTTAACTGGTTGACAAGACGGAAGTTTATATATACATCAGCTTTGAGACCCCATCAATAATAATTTTCAGTAGAGTTTAAAAAAATGGATTGCAAATGAAAGCGCAATTGCGAAACAGCACTTTTACCTCATTATCGTGTTACAACTCACGGATTTTTTAAGAGCGAGAGATCCTGTAATATTGGGTGTATAACACAACTTGATTAAGTGACGGCCTGATTTGGTTCAATCAACTTTTCTGAAAGCGAGGCAGGTTGCTTCCAAGTAATTCTTTTGAGCTTAAGAATGCCGATGTCAAGCCAGGAGATCAGGAGCTCACGCAAGTCCCTATTCAGTGGTTCAAGTTCCAATCCAGATTTCGAGAATCTGTTAATGTCAGCGTGCATGTCGATCAGAAACTTGACTCCGCTTGGCAGTGCGTTGAACTGAGTTAACAGCTTAATCCAGGGAGGGCGCAGTCTATTTCTCAGGTTTTCAAGCCGTTCCGCAGATTGATCTGCATTAACGAGAAATTCTTGCAGAGTCGCCTTCAAATTTGATTGATCAATACCGAATTCTGGTCGCGAGCAGGTGCAAAAACCTAAATCTTCCCTCATCGTTCAAGTCAAGATAAACCTGGCCTAATCCAGCTGCTCTCACCCGAGCCGATACTTCACAACAAAATGGGCAACGTCAACATTGCCGATCTCAAAACCAAGCTAGAGAAACATCAAAAAGAAGTTGCCGTATTAATGATTACCTATCCATCAACCCATGGCGTATTTGAAGAACAGATTACCGATATATGCGATCTGGTTCCCTTTCCAGTAGCCGATACGATGATGATTGAGGCAACGGAAAGCGAAGCTCGAAATAGATCGATTCTGCGATGCGATGATTCAGATTCGCAGTGAGATTGCCGATATTGAGTCAGGCGATTCCGACATTGAAAACAATCCATTGAAAAACGCACCACATACCTTAGATTTGCTCGTTCAGGAAACCTAGGAGTTGCCTTACACAAGACAGGAAGCATTCTATCCGTTGGAGTGGGGTCTGGCACGACAATTACTGGCCGCCAGTCAACAGAATTGACGATGTTTATGGTGACCGTTATATCGTCTGCAACTGCCCGCCTCTTTCTGAGTGGGCAGAAGAAGAGAGCGAAAACCCGTCAGACTGAAGAAAACAGTCGACTCTGTTCGCCGTTATTGACGTAGGACACTAGACAAGTTTAGTGACTAACGCTTTGCTTTGCTGATTTCAGCAAAGCTTTCATTTGTGATGAATACTTGATGGTGCCGATTTCAACGTATTCTTCGTGATTTTTCTCAATGTTGCTGAGCTTGTACTGATAATTCACCATCAAGCCGAAGGAACGGCGTAGGCCGACTTCTGATCTATTGCCCAGCCAGTTGACTTGCTCTATTTCGGCACCGTTGGTTAAATGGAAATTGGCTACGGAGTCCAACGCACCCCTATTTCGCTTTTCGTTGATCAAATAGTGGGCACACAATCGTTTGAGCAGTGGAGCCAGTTCTTTTTTGGCTTTCAGAATTTGGTAACTGCAAACCGCAGATAAATCATGCACTAACTCATCTAGGGCCTGTCGTTCCGTAGAATTGAACAACCGCGTTTCATCCATGTCTAGTAGTTTTTCCACAAATTTTCTGTATCCTGAAACAGGCGACAAAGTCGCGAAAGTCCTAAGGCTCGGGAACTCTCTTGCTAAATCATCAACAACTCGCTTGATAAGAAAATCTCCCAGGCCCACACCTCGAAGCCCGCGTTGTGTATTAGTAATTGAATAGAAAATAGCAGTATCTGCAGTTTCAGGATTTTCAACCGGGGCGGCATCGTCAAGCAATACCTGTATATTCTCCGATATCCCGTTTACCAAAGCCACTTGCACAAAAATTAGCGGTTCTTCGGGCATTCTGGGATGGAAATATGCATAGCAGCATCGGTCGGTATCCAGCCTGTTCTTCAAGTCACCCCAAGACTGAATTTCATGGACCGCTTCATGTTCAATCAATTTTTCTAAAAGCGAGGCTGGTTCCTTCCAAGTAATTCTTTTGAGCTCAAGAAAGCCGATGTCAAACCAGGATATCAGGAGCTCACGCAAGTCCCTGTTCAGTGGTTCAAGTTCCAATCCCGATTTCGAGAATCTGATAATGTCGGCACGCATGTCGATCAGAAACTTGACTCCGCTTGGCAGTGCGTTGAACTGAGTGAACAGCTTAAGCCAGGGAGGGCGCAATCTCTTTCTCAGATTTTCAAGCCGTTCCGCAGATTGATCTGCATTAGCGAGAAATTCTTGCAGAGTCGCCTTCAATTTTGATTGATCAACGCCGAATTCGGTCGCGATCAGGCGCAAAAACCTAAATCTTCCCTCATCGTTCAAATCAAGATAGACCTGGCCTAATCCAGCTGCTCTCACCCGAGCCGACACTTCACCTCCTCGAGATTCAAGACAGTTCTGCATTTGCTTACGCAATACTTCAAGATCGGAATCGGATAATTCCGGCCGAAGAGTTTGCGTTTTGCCTTTCCCTTTAGCGGAGATCCTTCGCCAACCCAATGAGAAGTTGCCAAGAGTGCGGTCAATGACCGAACGAGAATCGATTACTTTAAGCGGCATGGCGGTAAATAACCCGGTCTTGTGGTTCGAAACTGGTTCCTGAATTGGTCAATAAATCAATCGTTTATAATTCCTGATCAAGTCAATTCTGTTTCCCCAAAAACATTCATGACATCCGTATTGTCTAGAACGCTCATATTGATTGATGTTCCGTCAACTGAATTCAGATAAGCGATATTTTGCCCAACGTCTAATTCAGAATAGTGGAGGGTTGCAGCACAGTACGATTGTAAATCTTCAATTTCCATCGCCGTGAGAATTCCGTTGCCAATCTCCTGTCTAATTCTCTTCTGAGCACGAACATCCAGAGCGAGCATCTCAAGTTTCACTTGCTTTTCATCTGCCAAAAGATTTCGAATTCTGAAGCCCGTTGCACCTTTGCAACTCTTGAGTTCACTGTTCAATTTAGTAGAGAATTCTGTACCGATGCAACAAAGTCCAGCACCGGAAATGAGCAATGTAGATTGTGCGACAAATTCACTGGCTTCTAGAACCGCTTGATCAATGCCGCAATCTTCATCCAGCAGCAAATAAGAAACTTCCGCTCCAAATCCACTGCCATCCTGAATAATTTCGCGCACCTGTGCTACATTCTCAGGCGCCGAACCGATCAGAATTTTGCCAATTCCTGCACTGACCATCATTTCCAGTGGATATCGAATTCTAGGGCATTCCAACAACGCTCCAGTCAGATTGAATGTTTTTGCAAGCGGTAAGTGAGAATCCGACCATTTGCCAAGAGCAAATATGAATCCTTTGACATTCAATTTATTCGACAAGGAATTACTAGTCTGGTGTCAACGCCAGATCTACCGAAATCCCATGTAAACGAAAACTGGGTCTCCATCGGAAAGCCCTTCGAATTCGGTACGCAGTCGACTTAGATCTTTCACTGCGAAGCCTTCTGTCAGTTGACCGATGGCTAGGATATCATTCTCCTGAACTTGAATGCCTCGCTCAAGCAACGAATCTCGCGTCAATAGCACAGCATCTAGGGGATGAATCAAACCTGAACCTTCCAGCATCGCAATCTTCTTTTTATCCTGATCATACATGGTAACTGAATAAGCCGAAAGCTTGTTGATCCAGTCGCTGTCCTGATCAAGCTCAAGCTCACGGCCCAGAACGCAAAATCTCACTTCAAGATTTGTGGCGGATGCTAGCGATTGATCACTCGGTTTTGGGCCGGAAACTAAAGTATCCGAAAGACGGACACCGGGAATTACAGTTTTCAGTGCCGCAAGAGCTTGCTCTTTGGTGTCCGCGAAATTCAAGTCCGCCGAGCGCACTCGAAACAGCAATTCTGCAGCCGCCTGCATGTAAACGCCGTACGATCTATCAACGACTGCCCGCGTACCGGTAAACATGTTCTCTAGCAATATGCCTGTAAGCGGCGCTGCCATGCCATCCCTCAAACTCATGGCATGTGATGCATATCCCACATCCATGCCCCAAGTAGGTCGTAGAAGTGCGATATAAAAATCCTGTACTGCTACTGCTGATTTAGATTCAACACTCAGATCGTTCTCAATCTGTTGATTGCGTGTAAACGCCTTGAAGATCGTCTTTGCAGCCTCTTCTACACTCGAATCTGCAGCAGACACAAACTCACCGACAGTTGAAGAGAGCGAAAGCACGAGACAAAAAATCAGGCTACAAGATCGCTTTAAGCTATGTCGATTGGACGCTAGCAAATAACTTTCGATTGGTATAATTTGCGAGAATAATGAGTGTCAATTTTGCACGTCGGGTAACAGATGATACTAGTAAGCAAAGATTATTACAATGGAACAAGAACGCCTGAATATCTTTCTTTCTGCGTCCCAGGTCTGGATAGTCATGTCGCTACCTGGTTTGCCGGCGATGGACAATGGGTGGTGACTACCATGGCTACGATGGGCCGTACCCGCCTTGGAATGCCCGCGCCATCCTTCATTCACTACATAGTTACCCTGTATGCATTGGATATTGGGAGATTGCCAGTTTCAGGAAGACTCAGTGGACAAAACGTCTTTCAAGCGATGGATGAACGCATACAGGACACAGGTGAGAAATTGGCAAACTACTCCCTAAATCCTGCTATGACGTAGCCTAGAGATTTTGGTCGTGTCGGTTCGGTTAGTATTCGCGTTGGCAGTATGCGTACTTTTGATTTCAGGGTGCGCCAAGAATTACTCCCCTACGGCATGTGAAGCACTTGATCCGGAATTCTACGTCGAAGCAAGCGACCCATTTGAATCCATAAATCGCGGCATCTTTAATTTTAATCTGACTTTGGACAAAGCTCTGTTCGAGCCGACTGCCAGAACATACAAAAAAATTACCAATGATGATTTGGAAAAAGGCATCTCGAATTTCTACAACAATCTGAGAGAACCGCGTAACATGACTGCTGCAGCATTGATGGGCAACCTCCCCGGGGCCGTCACTTCCGGCACGCGCTTCATAGTCAACTCGACTTTCGGATTGGCAGGTTTCATTGATATTGGCGGTGCTGCCGGGATTCCGTACAGCAACTATGATTTCGGTCATGTCTTTGGTCGTTGGGGAGTCAGGGAGGGCCCCTATATCGTTGCTCCAATATTCGGTCCCACAAATGTTCGAGATACGGTTGGTTTTGCGGTCCACAGCCGTTACACCTATGTTGAAAAACACATCGAAAAATCTGAGCATCAGTTGATTGTGCAACAGATTTCTTTGGTTGACACGCGAGCAAATCTCCTTCCTTTTACGGACTTGCTTGAAGAACAGCTTGATCCCTATCTTTTCGTGCGAGAAAGTTATCGGCAGACTCGCCTGAATACGATCTGCAATCCGTAATCTCGGCTCACGGCCGAAAAACACTGTCATTTTGTCATGGCTACGTATGCAATCGGCGACATTCAAGGACGCTATCAGGAATTTCTCCTGTTACTGGATAAAATCAAATTCTCGCCTGAAAACGATCGCCTGATTCTGCTTGGTGATCTTGTCAATCGAGGGCCGGATTCGCTGTCTGTAGTGCGCTACGCCATGGCACATGAATCGTGTGTTGACATCGTACTGGGCAACCACGATCTATATTTGCTGGCAGTGCTTGAGGATGTTGCTGAACCACGTGAACGCGATACCTTTGCAGACGTGTTGAGCGCGTCGAAGCGAACCGAGATTAAACAATGGCTATCTAGTCAACCACTCGTTATTCACGATTCCGAGTTGAACTTCCTTGCAGTTCACGCAGGAATTTACCCACTCTGGTCTCTGGATGAAACATTGGATTATGCAGATGAAATTCATCAAATGCTGATGAGCTCTGAGAGACAGAGTCTCATGAAGCATATGTTTGGAAACAAGCCTCGTTGCTGGTCCAGCTCCCTTAATGGTTGGAAACGCCTTCGATTCATGATCAATGTCTTTACGCGTATGCGCTACATCAAGCGTAGCGGCAAACTCGATTTCCTAGAGATGCGTACACTGGGTGAACAAAAAAAGAATCTGCTGCCTTGGTTTGAATTCCCGGAGCGGAACGAAATTGAGCCAACAATCGTATTTGGACACTGGTCTTCACTTGGCGTCTATATGCAGCCTGGCATACTGGCCATGGATTCGGGCTGCTGCTGGGGAAAATGCCTAAGTGCGGTGAGATTGGATCGCGAACCATTTGTGGTCACTCAGATCAAGTGCCAAAATAATTTATAAGCCTTTTGGCTGACCCTACATCACTATCTGTTCCGAGACTCACAGTTTCGAGAATCATCGGATTGTATAATGACGCCCTAAGAGCCAAGATTTCTAGCAAATCACTGAATCAATGTGAACTCGATTGCTTCTTGTATTTCTTGATGCCTGCTCATTAATGTTCTGCAGACCCAATGGCCGACCAATATAAACTCCAAGTCAAAGTTGAGACACATTACCTTTCTGAAAGATCGGACCCTGCCAGTCGACATTTTGTATTCGCTTACACCATAACCATAACCAATCAAGGCTCGGTTGGTGTACAGCTAATGACGAGACACTGGATCGTGACAGATGGTGACGAGAATGTGCAACATGTAAGGGGAGAAGGAGTTGTCGGAGAACAACCCCACATCATGCCGGGAGAGTACTATCAGTACACCAGCGGGACTGTTCTTGAAACGCCCGTAGGAACGATGGAAGGCAGCTATCAGTTGATTGCCGACGATGGCGCTCAGATTGATGCAGAAATACCGAAGTTTGTGTTGACTGCAAGAGCCAGTTTGCACTAATTTGAAGCAGGTTCAGATATCGAGATTCTTGACTGATAGAGCTTCGGTTTCAATAAATTCGCGGCGTGGCGCGACTTCATCTCCCATCAGCACCGCAAAAGTTTTGTCAGTACCAAAAGTATCTTCAATCTTCACTCTGCGTAGCGATCGTTCATTCATATCCATTGTCGTCTCGCGCAACTGATCTGCGTTCATTTCACCGAGACCTTTGTAGCGCTGAATGGCAATCCCTTTTCTCGCATCCTCAAGCAACCAGTCAACCGCATCGGCCAAGTGAATACGACCAGAAGATTTCGTGCCTCGATGAACTTCAACTTCCTTGACTTCGAGTTTGCGCATTTCTTCCGCTACGGCAGTAATGGCTCGATAGCCGGCTGAAGTTGCAAACTGCTCATCGAAAATCGACTCTTCAATTTCGCCCATGTGATCTTTAACGACCTTGATAACATAATGCTCTTGGCCATTTCCGTGACCGGACAGGACTGTGGTTACTGAGTATCCTGCGCCTCCATTCGAGTTCGCAGCAAGGCTTTCCGACAGTTGTTGGGAGAAGGATTCAAGATACTGTAGGTCGTTGAATCTTGACGGAACCAGAAGCGGTAAATTCTCCATCTCCTTCAACACGTTTCGATCAAAGCGTTTGGCGAGAACCTCAGTTACACTCTTTGCAGACACTCGACGCAAGCACAGCGCCCCAAGCCTTTCTCCCTCAAGGCTTGCTGTCTGTGTCTTTGAGTCGCCATTCAGTTCAATCCTTGCATCAGCGATTGCGGCCTTCAAGATATATTCATTAAGTTCCTTATCGTCATTCAGATATCTCTCGGATTTACGGAACTTCGCCTTGTACAACGGCGGCTGTGCAATATACAGGTGCCCTGCTTCAATCAATTTAGGCATCTCGTTGTAGAAGAATGTCAGCAATAGAGTTCGAATGTGCGATCCGTCTACGTCCGCATCCGTCATGATGATGATGCGATGATAGCGAAGCTTTTCGATATTGAAATCTAAGCCAACGCCAGTTCCCAGCGCTGCAACCAAAGTTTGGATTTCCTCAGAAGCAACAATCTTGTCCGCCGAGGCTTTCTGTACATTCAGAATCTTGCCTTTCAACGGCAGAATTGCTTGATATTTACGGTCTCTTGCCTGCTTCGCTGAACCTCCTGCTGACTCCCCCTCAACAAGAAACAATTCACTTAGTGCCGGATCTCTTTCTTGGCAGTCGGCCAGTTTTCCAGGCAGACTCGTCGACTCAAAAACATTCTTTCGCGCGAGCGCCTTCTCTCTTTGCGTTTTCTCCCGTACAACTGCCGCGTTTATGACCTTGTCGCAAACAAGACGCGCTGCTTTCGGGTTTTCCTCCAAAAATTCGGTTAACCCATTGGTTACGACAGTTTGAACTGCGCCTTCAACATTCGACGAAACCAGCCGGTCCTTGGTCTGAGATGAAAACCTCGGTTCATGAATCTTAACTGTCAGAACTGCTGTAAGCCCTTCGCGGGTGTCATCCCCGGTGACCTTGATTTTCTTGGCCAGTCCCTGCTTTTCCAAAAATGTGGTGAGGGTCCGAGTCACCGCCGAGCGAAAGCCAGTGGCATGCGTACCGCCGTCGCGCTGATAAATATTGTTCGTATAACAGCGGGTGTTTTCGTGATAGTAGTTTTGACTCCACTGCAGTGCCGCCTGAACTTGAATGCCATCTTTCACGCCAGCAATCGAGATGACGTTCTCATTGATTGGGCTTCGCACACGGTTTATGTCAGATACATACTCCACGATTCCGCCATCGTGCTGCATAATTTCTTTGCGTCCATTGCGTTCATCATGAAGCTCAATTAATGCACCAGAATTGAGGTATGACATCTCCCTCAACCTCTCATGCAATGTCTCGAATCGAAATTCGGTGTCTGAAAACACCTGCCTTGAGGGCTTGAATTGGATGGTTGTTCCAGTCTTGTCAGTTGTTCCAATAACCTTTAACGGTTCGACCGGTTCTCCATCGCGAAACTCTTGATAATGGATGGACCCTTCGCTGTAAATCGTCATCCATAACTGCTCGGAAAGGGCATTGACCACAGACACACCGACTCCATGCAACCCTCCGGAAGCTTCGTAGGCATCGGCATCAAACTTCCCCCCAGCATGCAGGACCGTCATGATTACCGTTGCTGCAGGAAGTCCCTCATCTTCCATGATTCCGGTTGGTATACCACGGCCTTCATCTTCGACTGAAACCGAATTATCTTCGTGAATGGTTGTTCTGATTCGAATGCCATAGCCTTCAGAGATTTCATCGATGGCATTATCAACCACTTCTGACACCATATGATGCAGACCGGTACCATCGTCGGTGTCGCCAATGTACATTCCAGGTCGTTTGCGAACAGGCTCAAGCCCACGCAGCACCTTGATATTGGTGTGGTCGTATGTACTGTTGGATGAATTATCTAGAGTCATACTCGAAGATCAATAGTTAGGCAACTCAGGAAATATAGACTCCACAGATTCGGTTGTCCAAAACCCAATCCACAAGAGCGATTGAACAGATTTAATATTTAGAAAGTCAGCGGTCTTTCAACAGCATCACGAGAAAAGATGAGGATTTGTTGTGTGGAAATTTGATCAAGCAGGCAGTTTGAGCGTTGCGTAGGTTGAATTCAACTCTACTGCAGTCCGGCATGGCCTCGAAAATATCTAGCAGATAGCGGCAGTTCGCCTGGAACTTCAAAGGCTCTCCATCTTGCTCAACATCCATTGATTCATCAATTTCCTGTAATGCACTACTGGTTGATCGTGCGTAGACGCGGAGCACACCACCATCAACTTCCAAGGTTGCCCCAAGCGGCTTTTTATCCCGGGCTCCCAGTATGTTCACTCGCTGAAAAATTGACACCAGCTCTTCTCGATCTCCTCGAAACATACTACTCAGATTCACCGGAATTGCACCACGCCAGTCAGGATATTGTCCTTCCAGTAGTTTTGAGGTGAACGACACGAATTTGGTGCTGATACGAATGTGACTGGCATTCAGTTCAATTTCAATCTGTGATGAAAGTTCAGACAACAGTTTACTGAGGTCAAGGACTGTTTTACGCGGCACAATGGCACGATGAGTAGTTTCGTTCAGCCCAGTTACAACAGAGGTTTCGCTCATTGCCATACGATGGCCGTCTGTCGAAATCGTTCGTAGTTCGTTTTCTCCTATCTCAAACAACATTGCGTTCAAGTAATAACGAACGTTGTCTGCACCCATTGCGTGCTGTGTACGCAGAATCAAGTTGTGCAAGTCTGATCGGCCGATGGTAAACTGAATATCCCAATTTCCTGCGTCTAGTTTTGGAAAATCGCTATTCAATGGTTCCTGCGACAAGGTCTGCAACACTAACTTACTCTGTGTAGAATGTCCGGTTTTGTTGCTGTAATCGTTCTGCTCCGTTTGAGAATTCGACCCGTCTGATTTAGATTCAATTTTATCAATGTACATCTTGCCATCGACAATCTCGAATTTCAGGCCACATCGTTCCGGCAGTCGTCTGCAGAAGTCCTGTACAGTCAATCCGGGAAAAGCAACGGCTTCCGGATCATAGACTTCAATATCCGATATTATTTCGCTGATTTCGATCTCGATATTCGACCCTGTCAACTTGATTCCTTCCTCAACCGGTTCCAATAATACGTGGGAAAGAATAGGAATAGTTGGATTTCTGTCGACGACCGTATTGACGCGACTCAGGGGATTGAGAACCTGCTCTCTGTTAACTATAAAGTGCATAAGAATTCAGATAATTAAGTACTCTTATTATTAGGGGTGTGGATAATGATAACAAGCGTAAATCTGTCAATAATAACAATGACGTAGATAAACTTCTATTTGTTGGAAACTGACTATAGCACAGCAGTATGTATGTGGATTGTTTTGATCCGATCAGTCAAACTGATTGGGTTATACACACAACATCACAAATTATACACATATTGGTTAAACTACAGGAATATTTCGTGAGTATGTGTGACTGTCAGACGCAAGACTGCAAGTGCTGTTAAGGCGACAGCATATCGCACAAGGTTTGGTAGTCATTTCTGAACATCGGGTCCTTCTTTAACTCTTCGTTGATTTTCTTGCAGGCGTTTAAAACGCTCGTATGATCGCGATTGAAAGCTTTGCCAATTTGGATGGTGCTGAGGGTTGTCACTTTCCGCGCAATAGACATGGCGATGTACCGAGCCCTGACAAATTCTTTTTTTCGAGAGGGTGCGGAAAGATCGTCTATGCGGACACCATAAAAATGCGCCACTTGTTTCTTTATTTCTTGTAGGTTGATCGAACGTTCGGCTAGAAAGTCAGCCAGTACTGTTTTTGCCAGACTGATTGAGATGGTTTCACCGGTTAAATTGTAGTTGGCAGTCAATATGTTGATTACCCCTTCAAGTTCTCGAGCACTGCCGATAATATTTTGCGCAAGAAACCGGGTTACATCGATTGTTATATCAATATTACGCAATTTGGCCTTAGTTTCAAGGATAGCCATGCGGGTTTCGAGTTCCGGCGGCTTGATTGGAATCGACAGCCCCTGCGAAAACCTAGATCTGAGGCGAGCCTCTACATCTGGCAGATTGTGGAAAAACTTGTCGCTGGTGATTATCACCTGCTTTTTGCCTTCAAGCAAGGTATTGAAGGTTAACAGGAATTCCTGTTGTGAAGCCTGCGCGTTCCCAAAAAAGTGTATATCGTCAATCAACAGCGCATCAAGCTCCCGATAAGTCTGTTTAAAAAGTTCAATGGTTTCGTTGTCCTTTCTACTGAACAGCGTTGCTAGGTGCTGTACGAAGATAGATGATTGAACATAACCTACATTTGCATCGGGAAAATTCTTCAGAATGCCGTGCCCGGCCGCTTGCATGAGGTGGGTTTTGCCGATGCCAACCGACCCATATAGAAACAATGGATTGTACTCGCGGCGTCCAGGCTCTTCGCTCACAGCCTGTGCTGCCGCGCTAGCAAGCTGGTTCGATTCTCCTACGATGTGCTGCTCGAAAGTGTATTCCGGACTCAGTTCTCCGAAACCAAACATTAGATTGGCTTGTTTAGAGTTTTTTTTTGTCTGAATTGAGGGTCTGGAACGTTTATTGGCAGGTTTGATGTGTGTAGTGTTGGAAGGTGCCGCTGCGGTCCTGACCATGACTACTATTTCACCACCATTTAGAGCAGTTGCTAATTCTGAAATTTGCTTTCTATAGTCAGATTCAATTCTTTTTTTTGCGTAGATATTGGGTGCACTGAGTACCAATGTGTTGCCCGAGAACTCAGGGCTAAGCGAACGCAGCCAAGTAGTTACCTCCGCTTCGGTTAGGCGTTGCTCCAGATGGGAAAGAATCGATTTCCAGAGTTCTGATGCGTTCATGTTGGGGCTGGTAATATGAAATATAATTTTTATCCAATTGCTTAAGAGTATAGTGAACTGCTGGACGAGAATCCGGAAGATAGTAGCTCTATTCACTTTATCCTGTGGAGATTGTAGTTCACCTGTAACAAAACATCCGTGAAAAATTTATGTTCACAGGAGTATTTTCCTCGCTGAACACGAAAGGCGGTTTGTTATAATCTCTCGTTTGCTGCAATGCTTGTGAATGCGAAAATTCAAACGTCATAATCAGCCAGCCGGCAAAAAATGGAATAATATCGTGGTTTTTTACCTATGAAACGTACCTTTCAACCAAGTAATATAAAGCGAAAACGCAAACACGGGTTTCGTGCCCGCATGCAAACCCGTGGCGGTCGGGCTGTGATCAATGCGCGTCGAGCCAGAGGTCGTGCACGTCTGAGTGCATAAAAATAGTAAGTCACTGAATGAACATCGATTTCCGGGCAGTCGTCGACTGAGCAGCCGCAGGGAATATCGAGCGGTTTTCGGTCAGCATAGGAAAGTATCAAACCGGTATTTCCGGGTGTTGGTTCATTACCAACGTACGCAGTCTGTTACGCGTCTCGGAATTGTCGTATCCAGGCGTGTATCTCGAAAGTCCGTTCATCGAAATCGAATCAAGCGCCAGATACGTGAATGTTTCAGATTGAATCAAGAAAGCTTGCGAAATTTCGACATGATCGTCATTGCTCACCGCATTTGCGAAGCCGCGACAAATCAGGAACTGCAAATTAATCTATTTAGCCTGTTCAAGCAACTGAAGAATGAAAAAATTACTGATTAATGTGATTCGAGTCTATCGGTATGCAATCAGTCCGTTCATCGGCCCTTGCTGCCGATTTCATCCAACCTGCTCCGATTACGGATTGCAGGCAATTGAACAGCATGGAGCCTGGAAAGGAACCTGGTTGACCGTTCGTCGCATATCCCGCTGTCATCCATGGCATCCCGGAGGGTTTGATCCAGTGCCCGAGAACAGTAGCTCAGACTGATGGATTTTAGACGCGCTCTCCTGTCCATCTCGCTCGGACTGATTCTGTTGCTAATCTGGCAAGCTTGGATGGACTATAGCAACACCAAATATGCCGGTTCTGAATTGACGAACCAAAATCAGAGCACGGAGATTCCGGTAACGCCTGAACAGCGCGAGGCTGTCATTGGAGAAGAAGTGCCGCAGGCGCCGACCACTGCTGCTGGATCGGCCGCAGCGACGCAAAGCGGAGCCATTCCAACAGCAAGCAGTGAATTTGAAACAGCTGGCCGTATCAAGGTGCGCACCGACTTGCTACAAGTCGAAATCGACGCTTTTGGCGGCGAGCTCAGGGAAGCAAAACTTCTCGATTATCCTGTTGAAGTCGAAATGCCCGACGTTCCATTTCGCCTGCTGAATGATATTGCTCCGGGAATTCTGGTAGCACAATCCGGGCTGGTGGGAAGCGGTGATGAGTATCCGAACCACAAGACTAAGTTTACAGCCGAATCTGGTACATACACACTCTCGGACTCGCAGAATTCGTTGAAAGTGCCGCTTCGCTGGACTTCGCCTGGTGGTGTGAACTATGTAAAGACATTTACCTTTTATCCAGACAGTTATCTGATTGACGTTGATTTCAGGGTTGAAAACCGCAGCGGCAAGCCGTGGCAAGGCTATCAGTACGGACAATTCCTTAGCACTGAACATGTTGCGAAGAGTGAGGGTTTTCTATTCCTTCGGGCCTTGCCGAGCTATCGGGGTGCTGCAATCTACACTATCGAAGATAAATATGACAAGATTGACTACAAGGAAATCCGAACCGAAAGCCCGGTGGTGAAAACGGACTCTGGCTGGGTGGCTATGCTGCAGCACTATTTTGTGGCTGCCTGGCTGCCACAGGAAGGTTCGCCATATCGGATTTACACCAAGGCGCTGGACGGCAATGGTGTGGATACACGTTATCAGGTCGGTTATGTCACCCTATCTCCTACAACGATCGCCAATGATTCAGTTGGATTGCTGCAAAGTCAGATTTATATCGGGCCAAAGGAGCAGGATAGAATCAAGGACCCTGCAGAAGGATTGATATTGACAGTAGACTACGGTTGGCTTACTCCAGTTTCATCACCCTTGTTCTGGATTTTGGAGAAAATCCATGGTGTGATCAAAAATTGGGGCTTTTCGATCATTCTACTGACGCTGCTGGTCAAGATTGTCTTCTATCCTCTGTCTGCGGCCAGTTACAAGTCAATGGCAAAAATGAAAAAGCTTCAGCCTCGACTCAAGACTTTAAAAGAACGGTATGGAGACGACAAACAGAAACTGAATCAGGAAATGATGGAGATCTACAAGAAGGAAAAGATTAATCCTCTCGGTGGATGTTTGCCAATTCTGATACAAATTCCTGTTTTCATTGCACTTTATTGGGTTTTACTGGAAAGCGTCGAGCTAAGGCAGGCGCCGTTTGTGCTCTGGCTGACAGACTTGTCGACGTCCGACCCGTATTTCGTTCTGCCTGTATTGATGGGGGCATCGATGTTCGCTCAGCAGTTTCTGAATCCAACTCCGCTGGACGCCCTGCAAAAGAACATCATGATGAGCCTGCCGATTGTGTTTACCATATTCTTTCTGTGGTTTCCGTCTGGTTTGGTTCTATACTGGCTGGTTAACAACATCCTCTCAATTTCACAACAGTGGTACATAACCCGCAAGCTGGTAACGACTTAGATTCCAGCGCTGATACGATCGCTGCAATCGCGACGCCCGCCGGTATTGGGGGCATAGGAATTATTCGAACCTCAGGGCTTGGATCAACTGAAATCGCTCGCTGCATGACCGGCGAATCGGTGGTTCCCAGAAAAGCAATGTTTCGAAAATTTCTCGATGCGAACGACCGTACGTTGGATGAAGGAATTCTTCTTTTTTTTCCAGCACCTCATTCCTACACGGGAGAGGATGTCTGTGAATTCCAATGTCACGGCGGCCCAGTCGTTCTACATCTGTTGCTGGCGCGGCTGATGGAACTGGGTGCTCGACCCGCAGAGCCTGGTGAGTACACGAAACGCGCTTTTTTAAACGGAAAGCTGGATTTAGTTCAGGCCGAAGCAGTTGCAGACTTGATCAACAGCTCGACTACTGCAGCGGCCTATTCGGCCATGCGTTCTTTACGTGGAGATTTTTCACAAAAAGTTCATGAGATCGTGGATCAAGTCGTCAATCTGAGAATGTTCATTGAAGCAGCGATCGATTTTCCCGAGGAAGAAATAGATTTTCTAGAGAATTCCGAGCTTGCCGTGTCCCTGGAAAAGGTACAGAATCTGCTAGACAATCTGTTGCAGAGGACTGCAGTCGGCTGCGTGCTTCGAGAAGGCATAGCAGTTGCGATTACAGGGTTGCCGAATGCTGGCAAATCCAGTTTACTCAACCGACTGGCCGGCCGCGATAGGGTGATAGTTACGCCGCACGCCGGAACGACGAGAGACACGGTTGAAGTCATGATTGATATCGGTGGGCTCGCAGTTCTTCTGACCGATACTGCGGGACTTCGAGCAAGCGATGATTCCATTGAATCTGAGGGCGTCCTTAGAGCCTGGCGCGCCGCGCAGGATGCGGATATTGTGCTCTATGTCATTGACAGCGAGTGCGGTATCGTGGATGACGACACTCACAATTTAAATAAAATTGAGAGTTCCCGAGTTGTAGTAGTATGGAACAAGACTGATTTAAGTAGCGAAATTGAATCTCCGTTGTCGAAAAACGATTATGGGCAAGTATTTATTTCGGCCTTGATTGGCACTGGAATAGATGATTTAGTTAAATTAATACAAAGAGTTGCAGGGTATGATATTACAGAAGAGGGAATATTTCTTGCACGTCGACGACATTTCAGATCCATTCAAAGAGCAAGCGAGTACGTTGCGCAGGCGCGCAGTGCGCTTGCCGAGAATAAAGCAGGGGAACTAGCCGCTCAAGATCTAAGAGATGCGATGGATGAACTTGGTCAGATTACTGGAAAGCTGACAGCCGATGAATTGCTTGGTGAAATATTCTCAAGCTTTTGCATTGGAAAATAATTCTCAACACTCGTGGCAAGCGTAATACAAGTTAAACTAATAGCTAACGTCAACGAATCTATTTCAAGCGGTTTATTATGATAAAAAATAGATCTTCAAGAGTCCTTGTTCAAATGCTGATCGTGCTGGCAGTTGTATTGGCGATTGTCTTATGGCAGCAGGACTTTCTCGCCAATTTGTATATTCGCAACCAAATCACTGGCGTCGGCTGGGTTGTAAACGGTGCGATCCTGACTCTTTTCCTGCTAGGTCAAGCTCAAATCGTTCGGCTGTTCCTGATGTACGACAGGGAAGAAAACGCCATTGATCAGTTTACCGGCGCTTTGGGTGCGGAAAATATTGAAGAAGCGCTGCGAAGTGTGCCTTCTGATTCAATCATTGGACAGCGCTATCACACAGTAACGGATTTCTTCAGTGCTCGCACGGAAATCAACCACAACGCACTTGCTGCAAGTTTGCTTGCAAAAGAAACAAGCCGCACCAGTTTTTCGAAATTCGTCAACAACATCTTGATATTGACCGGTGTTTTCGGCACCATCGTTTCGCTGACTGTCGCGTTGCTGGGTGCTTCCACTGTTATTTCTGAGACGGACAGCATGCGCGGGATTGATATTGTCATTCATGGCATGTCTACTGCACTGTCTACTACGATGACCGCAATTCTTGCCTACTTTCTGTTCGGTTATTTCTATTTGAAGCTTCTTGACACGCAATCTTACATTCTTGGGAGGATTGAGCACGTTACAGCAACAGTGCTGATGCCGCAGTATCAGGCGGCGACTCGTTCGCCGGAACAGAATCTGAGTGAAATGTTGACCGGTACTGTCGAAGCGATTTCCAAATTTGAGTCCTTTATTGGGCAGATTCAGGAGATCAGCTCAACTCAAAATGCAATGTTTGTGAAGTTTGAGACTTTGACTGACCAGAACGTGGAACTGCTGAGAGACATCCGAGGTATCCTGCGGGCAGGATTCAGACTGCGCGACAAGCACGACGAAAACATAGACTAGAGAGCCGCTGAAAATGACGTCGAACACCGGCGGATTCGTCGACCTTCGAGTTCACCATGCTTCCGCATCCAGTCATTCGGATGACAGTATTTGGCCGTCGTTTACCGATATTATGATGGTGGTGGTTATGGTATTTCTTATGGCTGCCGTGGCCTTCATGCTTCGAAATGTGCAACTCGGTGATGAACTGGACACTGCGCTTACCTCCGGAGAGGCAGCCATGCAAGAAATGGAATCTCTTCGCCAAAGAGCCGCCTATCTTGCTGAAATCATCGAAGAAACAAACACAAGACTATCTGTAACAGAACAACAAAGAGCCGCACTACAGGAACAATTGGAGGAACGCGGCAGCCAAATCGTAAAACTTGAATACGAAGTCGCCGGCTTATTTCAGGCACAGAATCAGCTTACAGCTGACGTTGCGACGTTGACCGGACAGATTGACGATTTCCGACGTCAAAGAGCGGCGCTGACGGAACGGGTCGGTTCAATGAATTCCATCATCGCCGATCTTGAAACACTGATTGAGGAAAAAAACACCGAACTGGCGGAGGTTCAGAAAAACTTTGATTTAAAACAGGTGGAGTTATCAGCGATAGAGACACAACTGGCAGCTAGAACGAGTGAATATCATGAATTGCAAGTTGCGTTTGAGAGACTTCAAACCATTGAGAAAAGCCAACAGGAACAGATTGTAGTTCTGCAGCAGATTCGTACTGAAAGCGACTTTGAAATTCTTCGACTTGTAGAAGAATCCGACCTAAAAAGCATAGAAATACAAAAACTTACAGAGATCAGTACAGAGCAGGAAATTCAGCTGGCTCAGAGATTGGAATCGCTTGAGTTATTACAAAATTCTTATGCCGAGCAGGTTGCTGCGCTCAATCAACTGCAGGAGGATTTTACGGAGCGTGGCGAAGAGCTTCAAAGTTTCATTTTGAGTGGTGCTAAGCAACAGACCTTGATTGAGCAGCTTGCGACAACAGGTGAAGAACAGCGCGCCACCATTGCTCGTCAGACTGAGGAGCAGGCACAGCTGCGCGAAACACTTTCAAGGCGTATTGAGGAAATTCTGGGTTTGCAGGCGCGGCAGGAACAACAGGAAATCCAGATTCAGCAATCTACAGTAGCGGGCGTTCAACAGGAAGTTCGCATTGAGGAGCTAACCCAAGCTGAAATTCAAAATGCGCTGACAATCGAACGGCAAAAACAGGAACTGGAGAGCCTGTATAGTCAATATGACCAAAGAAGCAAGGAATTGGAACAGTTGCAGGCACAGTACATCGAACGAGAGCGCCAATTCGCGAGGCTTCAGGAACAGTTTGCAGTGCAGGCCAGTGAAATTCAGCAGCTCAGGACGGCCAAAGCGAAACAGGGCGAACAAGTAGCGCGACTAGTTGAATCGGGAAGTGAGAGCTCTCTGGTTGTTGAACAGCAGCGACAGGAACTCAGTGACCTTCGAGCACTGTACAGCGAAAGAATCCAGGAACTGGAACGACTGCAGGCACAGTACATCGAGCGAGAGCGTGAATTTGCACGGCTTGAGGAACAGTTTGCAGCACAATCCAGCGAGATTCAAGAACTTCAAACCAGCCAGACGAAACAAAGCGAGCAAATAGCGCAATTGTCGGAAGCTGGTGCACAGAGTTCGCGAACTGTCGAGCAGCAACGGCAGGAACTCAGTAACCTTCGAGCACTGTACAGCGAAAGAATTCAGGAATTGGAACGACTGCAGGCACAGCACATTGAACGAGAGCGCCAATTCGCGAGACTTGAGGAACAGTTTGCAGTGCAAATCAGTGAAATTCAGCAGCTCAGGACGGCCAAAGCGGAACAGGGCGAGCAAATAGCACAACTAGTTGAATCGGGCGGAGAGAGTTCTCTGGTTGTTGAAAAGCAACGGCAGGAACTCAGTGACCTTCGAGCACGGTACAGCGAAAGAATTCAGGAACTGGAACGACTGCAGGCACAGTACATCGAACGAGAGCGGGAATTTGCAAGGCTAGAGGAACAGTTTGCGGCACAATCCAGTGAGGTTAAAGAACTTCAAACCAGTCAGACGGAACAAATTCAGCAAATAGCGCAATTGTCGGAAACTGGTGCACAGAGTTCGCGAACTGTCGAGCAGCAACAGCAGGAACTCAGCGAATTGCGCGCACTTCTGACTAAAACACTAGCGGAAGCCGAGAGTCTGCAGGCTCGAAATATTGAACGCGAAAAAGAGTTGCAAAGACTGCAACTGGAACTGACCGGCCGCGGTGAGGAAATCGCTGATCTTACCGCTTCTGAAGTAGAAAAGCTTGAACGGATCAATGAGTTGACTGCACAACTTCAGAAATACGAGAGTCAGATTGCGGAGTTGAGGCAGACACTTGGTAATATACAAAGCGTGGAAATAGTACTGCGGGAGCAATCTGAACAGCAGGAAAAAGAAGTTGAGGCACTACAATCCGAACGTGTAGCACTACTTGAAGATCGAGCGGGTTTGCAGAAACTGAATGATGATCTTAAGCGTGAAATTATTTACCTTGAGCGACAGCAGAGCGATCAGTCGAGACAACTGGATCGCTTGCTGGCTGTGACGGAACAGCTCGGAAAAGATATTGAGAATCGTCAGCAGACAATTGATAAACTTTCGATTGAGAAAGAAAGCATGCAATTTGCTAGCCGGCAAACCGAACAGGAACTGACCCAACTCAAGCAAGCCTATCAGTCTCGCTTGCTGGAACTGGCGGAACTTGAAACGGCATTCGCAAGTCGCAGCAGTGAAGCCCAACAACTACAGACGGAACTAGTTGAATTGAAAGAAGAAACTCAGCTGATGCTTCGTCCCGCTAGAAGTCCGGTAAACCGTTATGTCGTGGAAATACACTATTCCAAAGATCAAAGTGGAAGCAATTTAATCATCTATATTCTGCCGGGCGAGGAAAGCTTTACAAGAGTTGATCGAGCTGGGCTGGAGACAATGCTCGAAAGATTGAAAGCGGAAAGGGCAGAAGGACTGTATACCAAGATCGTGTTTCCGGAAGAAGAACGCCTTACGTTTACCGAAGCCTGGAGGTTTACACAAGATATTCTTTCCAAATACGATTATTACCATCAATAAAGTAAAGATCTGAATATAGTGAAGCATTCAATGGAATTTGACGTGATTGTCGTAGGTGGCGGACACGCGGGTGCGGAAGCGGCCATGGCTTCGGCACGCAGTGGAAGCAATACCCTGCTTTTAACGCAAAGCATGGAGACTATAGGTCAGATGTCGTGCAATCCGGCTATCGGTGGCATTGGCAAAGGCCACATTGTACGGGAAATTGATGCACTTGGTGGAATCATGGCGCGAGTTACGGATAAAAGTGGTATACAGTTTCGCCGACTCAATGTAAGAAAAGGCCCAGCGGTGCAGGCGACACGAGCTCAGGCTGATCGCATGCTGTATCGGGCAAGTGTACGCCGAACTTTGGAAAATCAGCCGAATTTGGTGATATTTCAACAAGAAGTGGAAGATTTGCTGGTCGAGAATGGGGCGGTAAGGGGAGTATTGACGAGATTTGGCATAAGAATTGGGGCAAAAGCCGTTATTCTGGCAACTGGCACCTTTTTGGGCGGCACCATTCACATCGGCTTAGAGAATCACAGTGGAGGACGTGCAGGAGACCCACCGTCCAATCGCTTGGCAACGCGGCTTCGGGAGATGATGTTCCACGTGGAACGTCTGAAAACTGGAACGCCTCCGAGAATTGATGGGCGAACCATCAATTATTCGAAGTTGATTGAGCAGCGAGGCGACCAGCCGACCTTGGTGTTTTCCTTTATAGGTTCTGTCAATGAACATCCGCGACAAGTATCCTGCCATATTGCCCGCACTAACGAACGTACGCATGACATCATCCGTGCCTCGCTGGATCGTTCTGCAATGTATGGCGGTACAATTGATTCAATTGGACCGAGATACTGCCCATCGGTTGAAGACAAGGTGGTGAGATTTGCAGATCGAACGTCTCATCAGATTTTTGTGGAGCCGGAGGGATTGGATTCAGTAGAAATTTATCCTAATGGTATTTCCACAAGTCTTCCGTTTGACGTTCAATGCGAGTTTGTGCGTTCCATCAACGGATTTGAAAATGCTCAATTGACTCGACCAGGCTATGCAATCGAGTACGATTTTCTCGACCCACGTGAATTGAAGCCAAGTTTGGAAACAAAGCTGCTGGACGGATTGTTTTTGGCAGGGCAAATTAATGGAACAACCGGATATGAAGAAGCTGCGTGTCAGGGGCTCATTGCAGGACTCAATGCTTCTCGTTATTCTCAATCAATCGAGCCTTGGTGGCCGCGTCGAGATGAAGCCTACATTGGCGTGCTGATAGATGATCTTGTTACCAAAGGTGCGGATGAGCCGTATCGTATGTTCACTTCGCGCGCTGAGCACCGGCTGATGCTGCGCGAAGACAACGCAGACCTCCGATTGACGGAAACAGGCCGCAATTTGGGATTGATCTGCGATACGCGCTGGCGCCTGTTTTGCGAAAAGCGAGATGTGCTTGCCAAGGAGCGTCGAAGGCTTGAAAACAAGGTAATTAAACCATCCGCGTCAACACAGGAGCGGGTCACTCAGGTGCTGGGCAGACCATTGCAGAACGATACTACGCTGTTTGATCTGCTACGAGACCCATCTGTGAGTTATGATTCGATATTGGCACTGCCGGAGGCGGGTGTTGCCGTTGAAGACCCAGCGGTAAAGGAGCAGCTTGAGATTGAAGCTCGATACGAAGGATACATCAAACGGCAAAAGGTTTCGGTTAAGAAGTCTCTTCAGGCTGAAAACACAAAACTGCCTGAATCATTGGACTATAACCAGGTACATGGGCTATCGAATGAAGTCAGACAGAAACTGGAGATTCACAAACCGCAAACTCTGGGCATGGCTTCGCGCATTCCTGGAGTGACGCCGGCTGCGATTACAGTTCTATCCATTCATCTGAAAAAACAGTTGTTGATGCAGCTGGTCGATAGCCAGCCAGTCTGAGTCGCACCGTTAGCCATGGATGAAAAAACAATTGCCGAGCTAGCTGCAAAAGAGAAGACTAAGGCTGGATTGTTTCCCAGGCAGCAGATGCGCTGCCAACTTGTGAAAGGACTGAAGGAATTATGCCTTGCTCTCAGTGATGATGATGTTGATCGAGCACTGGAGCATGCAGAACTTCTCATGCAATGGAATCGAGTCTACAGTCTCTCGGCAATTAGAAAAGCGAGTGACGTAGTGCCAAAGCACCTTCTGGACAGCTTTGCGATTTCCGAATATGTGCAAGGAAGTAAAGTGCTCGATCTGGGTAGCGGAGCAGGGTTTCCTGGAATTCCAATCGCTTTGGCAAAACCGCGATTGAAAATTACTCTACTGGACTCAAATAGCAAGAAAATTCAGTTTGTCAGACATGTAGTTGCAATTCTTGGGCTAGAAAACGTAGAAGTGTTGCAGCAGCGTGCTGAAAATATGGAGAAGCAATCCAAATATGACACAATTCTTGTACGTGCATTGGGCTCGCTGAATGCGGTGGCTACACTAGCGCTGCCTCTGTTGGACCCTAACGGCTACATTCTTGCAATGAAGGGACGATATCCGAGCAAGGAATTGGAAGAAATGAGAGTTCGCTGTATTCTGTCGATTCGCGAGATCGTTGTTCCGTGCTTAAGGAGTACTCGACATCTTGTAGTCATAAAGCATCCACAAAATTGAAGGAAGTTATACAGCTATGAGCCGTGTCCTAGCACTGACCAACCAAAAAGGTGGCGTCGGAAAAACTACCACAGTGATCAATGTTGCTGCATCTTTAGCCCGTGCTGGACGAAAAGTTCTTCTGATTGACCTTGATTCTCAAGCCAATGCCACCGCAGGCATCGGTTTCGTGCCATACAGCGCGGATTCGGGGATTTATGAAGTGTTGATTGGCAGAGTTTCGCTCGAAAGCGTCATTCGAAGCACTGAGTCTGGAATGGATGCGGTTATAGCAAGCAGGAATCTTGTCGGCGCGCAAGTGGAACTGCTGAATTTTGACCAACGTGAGTATCGATTAAAAAATGCAATAAGAGCGGTTCGGGACACTTATAATTATATTTTGATGGATTGTCCTCCGTCGCTAAATATTGTGACGCTGAATGCGCTTGTTGCTGCTGACGGAGTAATTGTTCCAACGCAATGCGAATATTTCGCGCTGCAGGGACTGGTTGAGTTGCTTGACACTATTGAAACAGTTCGACAATCATTAAACCCCCAATTGAAACTGGATGGTATTCTCCGGACTATGCATGATCGAAGAAACAAGTTGAATCGCGAAGTGTCGGCTCAGTTGAGCAGCCATTTTCAAGATTTGGTTTATCGGACTATCATTCCCAGAAATATCAGGTTGGCAGAAGCTCCCAGTCACGGAAAAACAGCCCTAGATTATGATAATAAGTGTTTAGGAACAATGGCTTATATAGCATTCACTGGTGAATTGCTGAGTAAAGAAGAGCGTCTATGAGCAGCCAGGAAAAATTGGGAAGAGGACTTGAGGCTCTGCTAGGCGCATCAAGGTTCGCAACAATTCCGGTGCCGTCGGACAATATTCGCTTGATTGCGATTGAGAAGCTGCACTCCGGCCCCTATCAGCCCAGAATGGACATGGATGAAGAATCCATGAACGAGCTTGCCGACTCTATTCGTGCGCACGGCATCATTCAGCCCATTATTGCAAGGGAATCGACAACAAGAGATGGTTACGAAATTATTGCAGGAGAACGTCGATGGCGAGCCGCGCAAAGGGTTTCAATTCATGAAGTACCTGTCATCGTAAGAGCAATTCCTGACAAGGCCGCAATGGCGATGGCACTGATCGAGAATATTCAGAGAGAAGATCTGAATCCTGTGGAAGAAGCAAATCTGTTGAAACGTCTGGCAGATGAATTCATAATGTCGCATGCTGATATCGCAGAAAGCGTTGGCAAGTCACGCGCCACCATCACGAATTTGTTGCGGCTCTTGACGTTGACCGAGCCGGTTCTGGAAATGTTGAAAAGCCGGCAACTCGAAGCCGGACATGCAAAAGTGCTGCTTGCACTAAAGGGAACTGATCAGATTTCTGCAGCCAAACTGGTTGTGAAGAATTCGTTGAATGTTCGCAGAACCGAAGCGCTTGTGAAAGGCTGGAGCAGCGAATCAGGCAATAAAAATGCCTCAAAAACTGCTGCCGACGCAAATATTACAAGGCTTGAATTAGAATTGTCAGAACGAGTCGAGGCGAAAGTTGCCATTCATGATCGAAACGGCAAAGGATTCATTAAAATCAATTACCAGAGTTTGGATGAACTTGATGGAATTCTCGACCGATTCAATTAATCCAAAACTTGATGGTTGAATAATATGTATATGTTCAAGAGATTGAAAGGGGCTTCACTGTCCAGACTGCTACTAGTTATTAGCGCCGGATTATTCATAGCGGGATGCGCTGAAGTAGGTGGTAGACAGTTGTCACTATTGACTTCGTCTGAAGTGCTTGACCCGCTGGAAGTACCGCCTGGACTGAGTCCACTGCCAGAGGCGGAGCAGTTTCAGGTTCCTGAAGAACTGGATTCTGCAGACATCAAGGAGCTTCCTCCTGAACAGTTTCGCAATTACGAGAGCTGGGCTTCGTTCGAGAAGTTTCGACAGTTTCAATTGGAGGAGCAGGGCGTTGGTTTGAGCGCTGAAGAGTATAGTACTGCGCGAAAGCGTGGTGAAGGACGCTTCAGGGTTGTCACCCGAAGAACTCCTGAAGATAAAGTGCGATTGCACGTTGTAGATCAGGTCGAACCTGTGTGGGACCGTCTCAGACCGGTATTGGAAGACATGGGAATCGTGATAAATAACACCAACGTACAGGAAAGAGTCTACTATGTATCTAATGTTCCATTAAAGAAGAAGCCGACGTTAACCCAGCGATTTGGATTTAAGGAATTTGCCGGAGAAGTGAATTCGTTGCACGTAGTCGCAGTCAGTGATACTGAAACTGAAGTGATCGGGAAATCGGAACGAAATGTAGAAGTCGAATTTGAAGCCGCCGTGGAGTTTTTCACCAGAATGCGGTACTTTATGCTGACGTACTACCAGGTGGACGAGGGTGGTGTTGATGGTCAGTTTTCAGTCGAAGTAAACAAACGTTTCGAGCGTGATGGCAAGGGTTCGAGGATCATTGTAGTGTCTGAAAACTTCGATTCTGCCTGGGTTCGAGTCGGTCGTACGCTTGAAGCATCAGGCGTTGATATCGAAGACCTGAACCGTAGCGAGGGAGTGTACATCGTCAGCTATAGCGCTACCAAAAAGAAAAAGAAGAGATTCAAACTTGCATTTTGGCGTAAGAGTGATGAACAGGAAATCGTTCATGAGCAGTTCGATATCACTGTAAGCGGGTCAGGCCAACAATCGGTAATTAGTGTACTGCCATCCGGTAGCGAGGAATCTGACATTCAGTCAGCAGAAAAGCTGCTGCAAATAATTTACGAACGTCTGTACACCTAAACCTCGACTAAAAGGTGCTAAATACGGTTGCTAGAAAGTAAAACGAGCTTTTGATTTCGCCATAAACATCATTTGTGGCATATTCGATATTCTTAAATATAATTTAAAAACAAATACTTATGGCATGGCCGTTGGTATTTCTAACCCTGCTGTATATGTGTAGAAGTTTGATGCTAACGCAAGCACAATTTTTGATGTGTGGTTTTTGGATGGTCAGTCTGAAGCTTACTTCAGGCGATTGATTCAACAGAAAATCAAATCTGTTACTGGCTTTCGGATGCCTCTGACGGTGAATTGGCTTGGTCCCTAAGCCACTGTTTATATTTCAAATACTGTTGCCACTCTTTCCACAGCAGATATTCCTGATATTCTGCATCATCGGCTCCGGGTGTTCTGCGCCCTGCTCCTGCTCCGAAAAATAACAACGGTGTGCCGCTGGATTGAATGTCTCTAGGTGAAGTTGGGGTGGGTGGGCCTGATTTACTGCTGTCGCCACCACCGCATCCAGACAGGAATACAATTAAGAAACTCGTTAAAGCAATCAATACAAAATGTGAAAATTTAAACCTGCGCATATCTCAACGATTGGGAAACCAAGTATTTGATGGTGAACTGAATATCAGAATTATATATTTCTAGCCAATTTAAGTGAGTTTAATTCACTTCGTTAGTTTCCACTGGCTACACTATCCGGTTCAGCTTGTGAAATCAACTTTTCTACATAGGGTAATATTTGAACCACGATCAGCGATACTCCTGCTTTGTTTGGATGAATGCCGTCTTGTTGGTTCAAGCTGGCATCCGTTGCGACGCCCTCAAGCAAAAACGGATAGAAGAGGACATCAAATTTTCTAGCGATTTCCGGGTAGATTGCATCAAACGCTTCATAGTATTCGGGACCAAGATTCCTGGGAGCCATAGCGCCTGCGAGCAAAACCGGTAATTTTCTGGATTGAATTCTTTTGAGGGTATCAATTAAGTTCTGTCTAACCAAATCTACCGGAACCGCACGAAAGGCGTCGTTACTGCCTAGGTTCAGAATGACTGCTGAGTGCGGATCTGATAGCACCCAGTCGATGCGTGCCAGTCCACCACTGGTGGTGTCACCTGAAATTCCTGAGTTCACAATCTGAACTGAGTAGCCTTTTTCATTTAATGCGTTCTCTAGCTGAGCAGTAAACCCTTCTTCGGGTTTCAGCCCGTAACCAGCGATCAGGCTGTCGCCAATCGCTAAGATTCTGATCGGGTCGCTTGCGTATGCCCTTGTAATCAGCACCAGGGAGATGATGATGGCAAAAAGGATTGTACGGGTCAATCTAAAGTTGATATCTGTAATCATATCTGTATTGACAGCTTACTAATGTAATCTAGCGAGCCGGCGTGTACGCTAATCTCAAGTCGCGGCAAAACTGACCGGATCAGTCGCTCGCGACATCAATCCGGTCAGTTTTATACGATGTTCAGATCAACAGCTTCAATCCTTGAAGGTTTGGAATTTCCTGAACTGTCAGCAAAATTCCTATTTAGACTCGGATTCGCCTACAACAATTGTTGTTTCTGAATCCGCCATGCTTCCATAGTCCTCTTCCAGCCATTTCTTGAATGACAAGACCATGATAATCAGCACACCCATAAGCGGTAGCGCCACCACAACCGATGCGGTTTGCAACGGTTTAAGGCCGCCAAGATACATCAAGCTGAGTGATACAGCCGCAAGCATGAACGCCCAGAACAGGCGATGCCATCGAGCTGGTTCCTGCATCTCGCCATGCTGTTCTTCAGTGGCAACTGCTGCGAGCGTGAAAGCTGACGAGTCTAGAGTGGTCGCTCCGAAAATAAACGCCAGTACCACGAACACAACCAGCACAACGGTTCCGATCGGCAAAGCCACTATGGTAGCCACAATCGCTTCCGGCGCGCCAGAATTCGCTAGAATGTCAGATATTGGAACGATGCCATTCAGGTCGAAATACATGCTGGTGTTACCGAGTATGGCGAAGAAAATCCAGCATCCAAATGTACCGCCGACAACTTCAGCCACAATCAGTTGTCGAATCGTTCGGCCTCTGGAAATGCGCGCTACGAACAATCCCATAAATGGGGCATACGCGATCCACCATGCCCAATAGAATATCGTCCAACCCTCGGGGAATCCGCCTTTCTCAATCGGATCCATCCAGAAACTCATATAGACGAAATTCTGAATCAGAAGTCCAACACTATTGGTAAACGTACTGATAATGAATACCGTCGGTCCAAATAGAAAAGTAAATCCTAGGACAACGATAATCAGGATTAGATTCACATCGCTGAGTCGCTTGATGCCTTTCTCCAGTCCGGAGTAAACGCTCATTCCGAAAATAATCGCCCAAATAATGACCACGATTACATCAAGAATGAAAGTTCGGTCTACATTGAACAACTCGGCAATACCTGCCGACAGCATTGGCGTTCCAAGTCCCATGGAAGTACCGACGCCGCCGATCAAGCCGAACATGAACAAGATATCGATCACTTTGCCGATTATTCCTTTTGCGGCCTTGGCTCCGATAACGCCCTCGCATGCCGCAGACAAACGCAGAACTGAACGCTTACGATTCCATAGCATATAGGCGAGTGGAAGCGTGGGAATACAGTAGACTGCCCAGGCAGTGAAACCCCAATGGAACATTCCATACATGGCAGCAAATTCAGCAGCCTTGGCTGTCTTCGGTTCAATTCCAAGCGGTGGACCGCTGTAGTAATACGCCCACTCAATCGTTCCCCAATAAAGAACGGCCGCACCGATTCCAGCGCAGAAAAGCATGGCGATCCAGCTGGGTAGAGAGAATTCAGGCTTGGCGTCGTCGCCGCCGAACCTGACGTGTGCGAACTTGCCCATGGCAAAATACACAAGAATGCCGAACGCGCCAATGGTAAACCATAGGTAGGTCCAGCCTAGTTTTCCTGTGGTTACACCTAGCAGTCCGCCGAGAAATTTCTGCCCTGCTTCGGGGGCAATGATTAAAGGTATGACTAGGCCTCCGATAACAATCAAGGACACCCAGAAAATTGTTTTGTCAATTTTTGGACCATTCATCTGTTCTACCTCTCAGAATTAGAATTTGACCGCTCGGTCGATTTCGCTTGGTTTCGGCTTCAGCCACTCTTTAAAACTGACGCTCAGATGTGCCATGTTTTCAGCCCACCAATGCGAATCAACACGAACCGAATTGTCCAGATTCGATGTAGGAAGATACGGTTTGACAGTATCGCTGATTAGCGCTTGTGATGATTTGCGTACAGGTCCGTAGGAAATGTAATTTGACTGACTCGCCATGTTTTTGGTCTGTAGCGCGAATTGAATAAAACTCCTGGCGTTGTCAAGACGGGGAGATCCTTTCGGAATCGCCCAATACTCGACTTCCACCATCTGCCCGTCCCAGACGATGCTAATCGGCATGTTTTCTTCTACGATTGGGCCGAATAGCCGTCCATTCCAGGCGGCGGTCATGGTGACGGTGCCGTTAGAAAGCATATTCACGGGCTCACGGCCGGAACTCCACCACACGATATGTGGTTTCAAGACCGAAGCGGTCTCGAATGCATACGCTACACCTTGCGGCGTTGACAGCACTGAATATACGTCACTTGGTGCGACTCCTTCGGCCATCAGTGCCCATTCAAGCAGTCCTCGGGGGTCACGGCGAAGTCCACGCTTGCCTGGATATTTCGTTACATCGAAAAAGTCAGCAACTGTGCTCGGCTTGTCATCTGGAAATGCAAGATTGCTGTATGCAAATACGGTCGACCAGACGACGCTTGGATAGCCGCACTCGTGAAGATATTTCTCAGGAATGTCTTCATTGGCCGGCGTACCATCGTCTCCATCCGCAATGAGTGAAACATCCGCTGTTTCAAGCAGGCCGTCTCTACACGCTGCAATTAGATCCGAGAACTCCATGTCGACTACGTCCCACTTGACATTTGCAGAACTGACCTGACTTCCAATTTCAGTCAAGCCGCCGCCGTAGTCAATCATGTTGACAAACTTTCCAGTTGCGGCCTCCCACGGACGCACGTACGCGAGCATCTGGCTACGCGTATAACTCCCCCCGAAACTCACTACATTGAGAGTCTGCTCATATAAATTAACTTGAGCCAGCGCCGGGGTTCCGAGTCCACCGAAAAGCAAAAAGATTGCAAAAGGCAACAGGAATCGACACTTGGCAAGTCGTAATGGGCGAGGCACCATAAATTCCCCCCTCACACAATTGCGTGTGAATAAATCAAAGGAAAGAAGTGCAGTGTTGTCACAACACTACAGTATTTGCCGTAAATTCGGCACATCACAAAGAATTGTTTAGTCTGTTATGATTTTTCATTGTCGCTAGACACTGTATCCAACAATTAGGTATATAACAAAATACTGGTTGTTGTTTTGTATTTCAGTCCTATATCAGCACAACGCCAGTACAACCATATATCTATTTTTGTTGAAATAAATTCTGATTTAAGTTGATTGCGATTTTGTCGCAGGGTTCTAAACAGTGCTGAAACAATTCGATGAGAGGAGAGAGAACGATTTTGGACAGTAAGCCTGAACCCATCATTTCCCTGATCAACCTCTGGCTTGAGCTAGACAGCCAGGCGGGAATTGTCCAAATTTTGCGCGGTATCGACCTTGAAGTTCCAAATGGAGAAAGCGTTAGCATTTCCGGACCATCCGGCGCCGGAAAAACGAGCTTGATGATGATAATCGGTGGAATCGAGAACGCAACTCGTGGAACTGTAACCGTTGCAGGTCAATCTCTGATTGATCTGGACGAAAAGAACTTGGCGAAATTTCGTCGAAATAGCGTGGGGATTGTTTTTCAGTCGTTTCACCTGATTCCTACTATGACAGCATTGGAGAACGCAGCGATGCCGCTAGAGCTGTCGGGTGCGCCGGACGCATTTGCCCAGGCTGAGGAGGACCTTGTCAAAGTTGGTTTGGAGAGGCGGCTTGAACATTATCCAAGTCAGCTCTCCGGAGGAGAACAGCAGCGAGTGGCAATCGCGCGTGCCTTGATCACGCAGCCTGAGTTGATTCTTGCGGACGAACCGACCGGAAATCTGGACAATGCGAACAGTGAGAACATCATAAATCTTCTATTTGAGCGATGCGCCGAGAAAAATGCCACGCTGCTTCTAATTACCCATCAAGCTGAACTCGCAGAGCGTTGCAAACGGCATATTGAATTATCCGATGGCAAAATTGTGAATAATCGCATCTGATCAGCGTTTGATGATTTCCACAGTCGTAAAATTTGCCTTACGCGATTTGCGTCATGGATATCGCGGATTCTGGATATTCTTCGGCTGTCTCGCATTGGGTGTGGCTGCAATCATGGGAGTTACGACCATGTCGGCGAGCGTGTTGAATGGCATTGAGCGAGATGGAAAACTTCTTCTTGGCGGTGATATTGCAGTTGGGCAGCAATGGCAAGATCTGACCGATGAGCAGCGAATTGTGCTGGTGGAGAATACAGAGCAAATCACACGATTTGTTGAAATGCGAACTCTGATGCGCACGCCGGATGCTCGAAAAAGCATTTTGGTTGCTCTAAAAGCAGTAGATGACGTATACCCTCTGTATGGTACCTTCGAGATAAATGAAGGCTTGAATTTATCAGACGCGGTTAAGCGCGACGGAAATGACTGGGGCGCGGTCGTTGATGCCGCTATTGTCGAGTCGGGCAGAGCTGAGGTCGGAGAGCATGTCTCTATGGGCACCGCGAGCTTCAAGATTACCGGCATCATCAGGAACGAACCTGATCGAATTGGCAGTTCTGGAAGTTTCGCATTTTGGCCGAGAGTGATCGTTCATCGCGACGCGATTGTGAATTCCGGGCTGCTGGGTGAAGGCAGTCGCAGTTACTACGAATATCGCCTGAAGCTGGACGAGAATGCCGACCTCGATCAGCTCTCAAGCGGAATTGCGGAACAATATCCGCTTTTGGATGTGCGCGATTATCACAACGCATCGCCAAATCTATCCGAAATCGTTCAGCGTCTTGGTGTTCTGCTGTCGCTTGCCGGGCTCACGACGCTACTGATCGGAGGGGTCGGAGTAAGTAATGCGGTTCGAGCCTACATGGATACCCGTCTATCGACAATTGCTATTTTCAAGTGTGTCGGAGCCTCCAAAAATTTTGTGTTTAATGTGTATCTGACTCAGACATTGCTGCTTTCGACTGTCGGAATAATTCTGGGTATCGCAGGAGGATTTGCCGCAACGTCTCTCAGTGCAGCAGCGATCGAACGAATGCTGTCGGTACCGCTTGCGCTTTCATTCAACCTCCCGAATGTTTTGATTGTGTCAACGTACGGCATGTTGACAGCTTTGCTGTTTACGATTTGGCCGCTGGCATGCGCACTGAATACAACACCAGCTGCGCTATTTCGTAATGCGGTATCGAATGAAAAGCAAACTGCGTCGTGGAGATTTGCCGCGACTTCGATTGTGCTGGCAGCGTCTTTAGCGATTATCGTGATTGCAACCGCGCATGAGCAACGGTTCGCAATCTGGTTCGTCATTGGCGTTACACTGGCCTGGACCGCATTTAGAGTCATCAGCGCGCTGATAGTGAATACGGCAAAAGTGATGGGCAGGCCACGTTCTTCCACAGTAAGACTTGCAATCACGAATCTGCACAGACCTGGTTCCTCCACCTCGGATATAGTGCTTGCAATCGGCCTTGGACTATCGGTCTTGATTGCTACCGCAATGGTTTCAGCAAATCTCGATAAACAGATGAACAGTCTGATTCCGGAAAAGGCTCCGGCATTTTTTTTCATGGGCATTCAGTCATCGCAACTCGATCAGTTCAATGAGCTCGTACATAGTATTGATGGTGTAAGCGATCTCACTGTGCTGCCCTACATTCCAGGCAGGATCACCGCAATCAAGGGAATGCATCCGCGCGACGCGCTGGTTGACGAAGGCGGCGAGTGGCTGATAGACGACAACGGAGAGAGAACTTTTTCGTATACCGCCAACCCGCTCGACCAAGTCACAATGATAGAGGGCGATTGGTGGCCGAGCGACTACAGCGGCTCGCCAATGCTTTCGGTTCACAAAGATGTCGCTGATAGTTTCGCACTTGAAATCGGCGATAGTATTACGATGAATATTCTCGGTCGCGACATTACTGGTAAAGTACGTAATGTACGCGAACTGGAGTGGCGCTCCATGCAATTGAACTTTGCGATCATGCTATCACCGGAACCCCTGAGATCGATTCCGCATTCGAGCATTGGCACAGTGCACGTGACGGAAGAAAATGAGTTTGTTCTTCAGGAGCGAGTTGCAAGTGCATTCCCGAACATTACCGTCATTCGAATAAAAGACGCGTTGAATCGAGTGAATGATTTGATGATTCGAGGAAGAAACGCCGCGCGCGGAATCAGTGCCGTGACGATAATTGCAGGCGTGCTGGTGCTCACCGGAATCGTGATTTCAGAAAACCGCCGCCGTGCTTACGAAAGCGTGCTTCTAAAAACGATAGGCGCTTCGCGTCGCTATATTCTCACCGTATATTCGCTCGAATATCTGCTTCAAGGAGGCATTACTGCGGTGGTTGCGGTGCTGCTAGGTTCTCTCGCGTCCTGGGCCGTAATAACGGTGCTGATGGGATGGGAGTGGTTCTTTATGCCTTTATCCGCCGTGAGCACGGCAGTACTTGGTTTGTCGATCTCACTGTTTCTCGGCATGATGGGGATTTGGAGAGCACTGAAACACAGGCCTTTATTCTATTTGCGGAACGAGTAAGGTACCGTGGCATGAATTATGCAAAATGCGCGTTTGGTATAATGAACCGAGTCGCAAGTATAATTTGCAATTACCTTTATTCGGACAGGCGTTCCAGTTGATCATGCATACAAGCTCAAAAAAATCTTTCCTAGAATTGTGGGTAGGACTGTTTGTTCTAGGCGGCATATTGGCGGTCGCACTGCTTACTTTCAGGGTAGGCGGCACCGGTGCATTCAACGTTGAGCGCAACTATCAGGTTTATGCAAATTTCGATAATATCGGCGGTTTGACGATCAAGGCACCGGTAACGATTGCCGGCGTGAACGTCGGCCGCGTGTCGGGCATCACTGTAGATTTGCAACAATTCAGTGCCCGGGTAGAAATGTCGATTTCGGAAGAGTTCGACAATATTCCGGTTGATTCGAGCGCCAGAATTTTGACTGCAGGTCTGCTGGGTGCGCAATACATCGGATTGGAACAGGGTGCGGAAGACATTTTTTTGAAGGATGGAGACGCGCTTGACATCACGCAGTCAGCATTCAGTTTGGAAGATATCATTGGCGAGTTCTTGTTCAGAGTGACGACGGGCGGCTGAAGAATATGGCTGTGCAAGTGAAAACGTCAATTGGAAGTGATTCCACTGCCGACGTTAGTGTCCGCGGTGTGCTTCGGTTTGATACGGTAAACTCGATATATAAAAGTCTAAAGTTCGGTGAGAGTGGATGCAAACGGTTTCGAATCGACCTCAGTGGTGTAGAAGGAGCAGATAGTGCAGGAGTCGCGCTTTGTCTCAGTTGGATAGAGAGTGCGCGCTGTAACGATGTCCAAATCGAATTCATTTGCGTGCCTGAAAACATGATGAGGCTTTTGCGCGTGAATCAGGTTGACGAGCTGTTCAAAGTTGCGCATGCTATTTGATTTTTTGATTGTGTTAAAATGTCAAAAACTTGCAAGTACCATAAATTGAATGAACCTGGATTGGCATTGAGATGGTAACGCCCGAAGATGTGAAGCAATGGATTGAGGAAGCCCTGAGTGATTCATCAGCTGAAGTAGTTGGAGACGGCAGGCATTTTGAAGCCGTTGTTGTGTGCCCGCAATTCGATGGCAAGTCGATGCTAGAGCAGCACAGGATGGTTTATGGTGGGCTAGGCAATAGGATGGATGATGCGATTCATGCATTGTCCTTACGAACATACACTCCCGAACAATGGAATAGCAATACTGCCTGACTGTTCGAAACGGATGATTGTCAAACACTGACAGGAGAAATCGAAATTATGGATGTTGAAAACCGCATCAAAGAAACAGTAACCAACAACCGAGTTGTTCTATTCATGAAAGGAACGCCTCAGTTTCCACAGTGTGGATTTTCCAGCCGCGCGATACAAATCCTTGAGGCCTGCGGAACGGAGTACGAAACAGTGAATGTATTAAGCGATATTGATGTCCGCGAAGGCATCAAGCGCTATTCGAACTGGCCTACAATTCCACAAGTTTATATCAATGGTGAATTCGTCGGTGGCAGTGATATCCTGCTATCGATGTATCAGAATGGTGAGCTTCAATCAAAGCTAAACCCTGTAAACTGAAGAAACCTAACCTGCTTCAATCCCAGTGAGGTCTCCTCAATGGAAAGGCTGATTGTCACCGGTGGAGTACCGCTTCGAGGTACGGTTCGAATATCCGGTGCCAAGAATGCGGGTCTGCCAATTTTAATTTCATCTCTTCTTTCCGAACACCCGTTACGAGTTAGCAATATTCCTCATCTGAAGGATATGACTACCGCGCTAGAGCTGCTGAGTCGTCTCGGTGCTTCTGTGGAAGTGGATGAAAGCGGTTCGGTAGCAGTGAATTCCAAAGCAGTAACTAGATTTCGCGCCACGTATGAGATTGTGCAAACGATGCGAGCTTCGATACTGGTGCTGGGACCGTTGCTGGCGAGATTTGGACAAGCTGAAGTATCCATGCCTGGTGGATGTGCGATCGGTTCGAGACCGGTAGATTTGCATATTGAAGGGCTGATAGCAATGGGTGCTGAAATTGATCTGGAAGACGGATACATTAAAGCATCTGCAAAGAGGTTGCACGGCGCACACATATTCATGGATACAGTCTCGGTAACCGGAACTGAAAACCTGATGATGGCAGCCACACTGGCGAAAGGCACGACTATCATTGAAAATGCAGCACAGGAACCCGAAGTGGTTGATCTTGCTGCCTGCCTGGAAGGCATGGGTGCGCAAATTGACGGCGCTGGAACCAGCAGAATAATCATAGATGGTGTTGACAGACTCGACAGACAACACAGTCACCATATTATTGCAGACCGAATCGAAGCCGGAACCTATCTGGTAGCCGGCGCGGTAACTCGTGGACGAGTTCGAGTGCGGGATGTACAGCCAGGCAATCTGGTGGCGGTTTTGGACAAGCTCCAAGAAGCGGGGGCGGATATCAGCATCGGGACTGACTGGGTTGAACTCTCCATGATAAACAAGCGGCCGAAAGGTGTCGATATTCGGACAGCCCCGTTTCCAGGATTTCCAACCGACATGCAAGCGCAGTTCCTGATGATGAACTGTATCGCAACCGGTAACGGCTCAATTACAGAAACGATATTTGAGAACAGGTTCCAGCATGTTGAGGAACTTAAGCGTATGGGCGCTTCAATTTCCATGAATGGCTGCACAGCATCGGTTCGCGGTGTCGAGGCATTGAATGGCGCCCGCGTGACCGCGACAGACCTTCGTGCTTCAGCCTGTCTTGCTTTAGCAGGGCTGGTAGCGAAATCTACAACTGTCATAGAGAAGATTCATCATATCGATCGCGGCTACACCTGTATTGAGGAGAATCTGAGGAAGCTTGAAGCTAAGATCCTTCGCGTTCACGATAACGGAAATTTTTCCGAAACCGATCGAACTCACGCGGCTTCAAGTTAAAGTCGCGAGACTCAGCGGATTTCCACTCTCCACCATCTGCATGGCGGATTGCGATAGATATGCCCAATAGTCGCATAACGATTGCTATTTCAAAAGGTCGAATCACGAAAGCGGTGCAACCGTTATTGGAATCAGCAGGCATCGGACCGCTTGAAGACTTGCACAAGTCGAGAAAGCTGGTGTTCGAGACGCAGATGCCTGACGTCGATCTGATTGTTGTGCGTAGCACTGATGTCCCCACTTATGTCCAACTCGGTAGCGCTGACTTCGGAATTGTCGGCAAGGATGTACTGCTTGAGATTCAAAACGGGAGCTACTATGAACTGGTTGATCTCGGAATATCTCGATGTCAGCTGGTTGTCGCTGAAGTAGAGGAATTCGAGCCGGAACAAGGCTATAGTGGTCGCAAGAGCAGAGTGGCGACCAAATATGTCAATACGGCTAGAAGGCACTTTGCTTCAAAAGGAATCTATGTTGACGTGATGCACCTGAGCGGTTCAATGGAACTTGCCCCATTGCGTGGTCTGGCAGATCGAATTGTAGATCTGTCTCAGACCGGCGAAACACTTCGCAGCAACGGTTTAAAGAAAGTCGAAGTTATTGCCGACATCAGTACGCGTCTGATTGCCAACAAAGCCTCTATGCGGCTCAAAGAGAAATCAATGAAGTCCATTGCAAGCAATTTGGAAGTGGCTGCTCGAGAATATGCCGATGGAACTTGAGATACGTCAACTTTCCACTTCTGAAAGTTCATTTGAGGATGAACTGAACGACATATTGTCCAGAGGCTCTGAATTCGACCCTGGAGTTGATCATACGGTTCGCAGAATCATAGATAGTGTCAGAAGCCGGGGTGATGAAGCACTGCTGGAATGTACGTGGGAGTATGATCGAAATTATGCGAAATCCGTGAGTGAACTGGAAATTCATTCTCAAGAACTAAAGAATGCCGCCAACCGGATTCAACCAGAAGTGCTTGAAGCTATTCAATTTGCTGCCAACAGAATTCGTAAATTTCATGAACGGCAAATGGAAACTTCGTGGACCTACGAAGAGGACGACGGTTCTCAGTATGGTCAACAGTTGACTCCAATAGAAAAAGTCGGAGTTTATGTGCCAGGTGGGCGTGCGGCGTACCCGTCTTCAGTGCTGATGACTGCAGTGCCAGCAAAAATCGCAGGCGTCAGCCAGATTGTCATGACGGTTCCAGCGCCAGAAGGGGAAATCAGAGACTCTGTTCTGGCTGCCGCGCATGTAGCGGGGGTCGATCGTGTATTTGCCATTGGAGGAGCACAGGCCATAGCGGCACTTGCGTTTGGCACGGAAACAGTCCCCAGGGTGGACAAAATCGTTGGTCCCGGCAACGCTTGGGTTTCTGCGGCAAAACGCCAAGTGTTCGGTCATGTGGGTATCGATCTCATCGCAGGTCCCTCCGAAGTCGTCGTGGTTTGTGATGACAGTGCTGATGCGAATTGGGCAGCCATGGATTTATTTGCTCAGGCCGAGCACGATCAAGATGCTCAGTCCATTCTGATTTGCACTAGTCGCGAGAAGATTGAAGAAGTGCGAAAAGCAATGCAGAAAGAGCTTCCTGGAATGGAAAGAAAGGATGTCATCGCTCGTGCATTGGCCAAACAAGGCGCTTTGATACACGTCAGGAGTCAGGAAGAGCTGATTCAGCTGGTCAATCGGTTGGCTCCGGAACATCTTGAACTGATGGTGGAAAATCCGAGCGCTCTCGTGGGAAAGATTCGTAATGCAGGGGCAATCTTTGTCGGTCGTCACAGTGCGGAGGTGCTTGGCGACTACTGTGCCGGCCCCAATCATGTGCTGCCTACATCGGGTGCTGCGAGATTCAGTTCTCCACTTGGAGTTTACGACTACCTGAAACGAACCTCGTTGATCTCTTGCTCACCTGAAGGCTCAAGGCGCCTTGCTCGATCTGCGAGTATCCTGGCTCGTGAGGAGCAGCTCACGGCACATGCTCGCTCGGCTGAGTATCGGGAGCAGTGATGATGAATAGACCGTATAAAAAAGGCACTGAACTTGTACATCCCCAGATTCGAGAACTAAATGCATATCGAGTTCAGCCAAACGACTGCGAGATCAAGTTGGATGCAATGGAAAGCCCGTATGGACTCAGTGAATCCTTGTTGGAGCTCTGGCATCAGCAACTTGAGCGTGTAGATGTAAATCGATATCCGGACGCCAGTGCAAAAGCGCTGAAAAAGGGGTTACGGGGTGTATTTGAGATTCCTGACAACTTTGATGTAACGCTGGGGAATGGCTCGGACGAGCTCCTTCAGCTGATTCAACTTGCAGTCGGTGGTCACGGACGGTGCATTATGGCGCCTCAGCCGTCTTTCGTCATGTACGAAATCATAGCCCGATATACGAGAGGAAATTTTATCGGTGTTGATCTGGATGAGCATTTCCAGCTGCCTGAGGATGAGTGGCTGTCGTCAGTAGAAAGCAGTCGACCAGATTGCGTATTTTTCTCTTATCCGAACAACCCAACCGGAAATTTGTTTCCACCGGATGTTATTGAGGAAACTGCGCGCCTGACGGATGGATTGGTTGTAGTCGATGAGGCATATCATGCGTATTCCAGCGAGAGCATGATGTCCGCAATGAATAATCACGAAAATCTAGTGATCGTCAGAACTCTATCGAAAAGTGGACTGGCAGGATTGCGGGTCGGCTATCTTGTGAGTCACCCTTCGTGGGGGCATGAGTTCGAAAAACTGCGTCTTCCATACAATATTGGCAGTTTGCATCAGGAAACTGCAGTGTTTGCGTTGAATCACTGGGACGAAATTCAAATGAGCGAGCACATTATTACCGAAAGATCACGGGTTTCATCAGTTCTTAAAAAAGATGATCGAATAAAAGTATACCCGTCCGACACCAATTTTATTACGGTCAGAGTAAAGCAAGGGCGAGCTTCAGAACTATTTGAAGCACTTAAGAGCGACGGCATTTTGATTAAGATTCTGGACGGAGCACACCGGATTTTGTCAAACTGTCTGCGCATCACAATTGGCACGATGGCAGAGAATGATTTGATGTGCAATTCCTTGATTCGGAATCTCAAATAGATGCCTTACCTCAATATCTCGACTAAGAAAGAATGGTTAAGACAGTTGTTACGAATCTTTCATTGAGCGTCGAGCAGAATTATTTGCGGAAACGCTGAAATATTTGTGCACTGGTGAACACTGTCCAAATTCAGCTCCCCTGAAATGGTTTTGTGAAACTCAGATCTTCTTATCCAAAGAAATTTTTCACTATGAAAAGAATAAGCAGATTGGCGAGAAGTGTTGCGGGGTAACAGGACGGCCATCACGATGAACTTTTATTTCACACTACTCTGGTACAAACAAAGGCTAGATGCGTCGCCCGATTCTTTTATGAATTTCAATGTTTCATACATCAATTAGCAGTGAATTCCATCAACACTGAAATTTCACATGTTATGGAACTGCATATACTTCGCCATCAATCGTAGTGTTAGTCTTCACGCCATCAATAAGCTTTTGTTCCATGAAACTCGTGTTGATTTTGGACAGGTCGAGAGGCTTGTAGATGCTGAATTCCAGTTGCGCAGCATAATTTCGTTCGTGGCTGGGTTGAGCCAGATCATAGCCGGCGCTGCTAGTTGCTTTAAAACTTTGCGATCATTTCTTCATTGTTTGAAAACGTCACCTCTACGGTAATGCCTGGGTAGCGCTCTTCGAAATTCGTGACTGATTCATCCGGAGTATAGGAACCCCACGTTAAAAGACGTAGTGTTTCAGCACTACGCTCATCAACAAAGCCATGAGAATGCTGACAAGTGCAGCAGTGAGCCGCATTAACTTATCCTCCAATGGCGTGGTGCTATGAACTCAAGAGCTTGTTCTGAAAGGATGACGTATACAATCAATGCGTCTTTACCAGCTGGTCAGTTTAGCAAGAATAAATTCTGGCACAACTCTAATAGGCGGAAAAGGCAATTGTTTCGGGAATGAGAGTCAAATCATATTTCCTATAACATCATTGGTCGACGTTGCCTGATCACATAGGGAACAAGAATTAATTTGAAGCTTTCAATTTAGATGAAGATACAGTCCATTGAAACATTCACCAGTGAATTTGTCTGCTTCGTGCGCGTCACGGTCGATGAAGGACAGCAGGGATGGGGGTCAGGTAGCGCCGTATTTTGCCGACATTACCGCTCAAGTTGTGCACCGGCAAGTTGCACCGCATACGCTTGGACGGGATGCGCTGGATGTTGACAGTCTCGTCGATCTTGTGGTGGAGCGCGAGCACAAGTTTCCAAGCTCTTACCTGCGTCGTGCAATTGGTGGTCTCGATACCGCACTCTGGGATCTGCGCGGCAAACTGGAAGGCAAGCCGGTTTGTGAATTGATCGGCGGAACACCGGGGCCGGTTCGTGCTTATGGCTCTTCGATAAAGCGCGACATTACCCCCCGAGACGAAGCCGCTAGACTGACACGCTTGAGAGATGAGTGTGGTTTTAATGCTTTCAAGTTTCGCATCGGTTCCGAGTGTGGACATGATGTAGACGAATGGCCGGGCAGAACAGAAGAAATTGTGAAAACCATGGACAAGGCGATGGACGATGACGTCTCGTTGCTGGTTGATGCCAACTCCTGCTATTCACCTGACAAAGCAATCGAAGTTGGAAGAATTCTGCAGGATCATCGCATTTCACATTATGAGGAACCCTGTCCCTATTGGGAATACGAGCAAACCAAGCAGGTCACCGATGTCTTAGAAATTGATGTGACCGGCGGTGAGCAAGATTGTTCCTTGCCCAACTGGCGACAAATGATCAATGACCGTGTAGTTAATGTCATTCAGCCGGATGTCTGCTATCTGGGCGGCCTCAGCCGCACTTTACGGTGCCAGCATGGCTGAAGCAGCAGCATTGCCCTGTACGCCGCATTGTGCCAACTTGAGCCTGGTCACTTGTTTCACAATGCATTTGTTGCGAGCCATTCCAAACGCGGGCAAGTACCTGGAATTTTCGATTGAAGGTGCGGACTACTATCCATGGCAACAGAATCTGTTTCGCGAAGATCCATATCACATCTCAGACGGTTATGCTACTGTGACGGGTGCACCAGGCTGGGGAGTTGAGATTAATTCGAGTTGGCTGGCCGATTCAACCTATCAAATTAGCGCGCTCGAAAACTAACTGAGTTAGACAACGTTTCTAAGCTCGTTCCATGCAGATTCGCGGACTGTTTCCGTTTGAATCCGTAATTACCTATAATTCAAACACAATTTGGAACATTTCCTGAAGTTGCCGATTGTGCAAATTCAATTTCAACCCTGCAGACCGCCGTGAATCAGACCAACCGAATCGCCGAAGTTCATAGAAATACGAAAGAAACTGATATTTCCGTTTCTTTGAATCTGGATGGGAGTGGCTTGTCCACTCTGGATGTTGGCGTGCCTTTCTTTGAGCACATGCTGGATCAGATTGCGCGTCATGGAATGTTGGATTTGAAAATAAAAGCTGTCGGCGACCTGCAGATTGACGCACATCACACCGTCGAAGATGTCGGAATCACACTTGGGCAGGCAGTGAGCGAATCGATCGGCAACAAATCCGGCATCGTTCGTTATGGACACGCTTATGTACCACTTGACGAGGCGCTGTCAAGAGTTGTGATTGATTTTTCCGGGCGTCCGTCGCTTGAGTATGATGTCAACTATACAAGGGCGCGAGTTGGCAACTTTGATATAGATCTTGTTCGTGAGTTTTTTCAGGCCTTTTGCAATCACGCGAAAGTTACATTGCACATCACCAATTTGAGCGGCAGAAACACGCATCACATCGCTGAATCGATATTCAAGGCTTTTGGGCGGGCGTTTCGCATGGCTGCTTCCTTCGATGTGAAATCCGAAGGATCCATTCCTTCAACAAAAGGAAGCCTGTAAACCTTTATCTTCAGCGGCAAACGCTGTTGAAATTCTCTGATATGTCTAAAATCTCGATTGCCGATTTTGGCACCGGAAATCTTCACTCTGTAATTCACGCTATCGAAGCGGTTGCGCACAACTCTCAAGTGGTGTCTACACGTCTTGCGTCGGAGATTCGAAACGCCGATCGACTGGTTTTACCTGGGCAAGGCGCAATCGGAACCTGGATGAAAGAATTGCAGAATGACGAAGTACGCCAAGCGATTGAAGATGCTTTGACAAATAAACCGGTGCTGGGAATTTGTCTTGGAATGCAAGCCCTGTACTCGCACAGTGAAGAAGATGGTGGTGTTGAAGGTCTCAGCATATTGTCTGGACGCGTCAAGCGGTTCGACAATCAACTGCAGGACGTCGGTCGAAAGATCAAGATTCCTCACATGGGATGGAGCAAAGTTCATCAAACGAAGGAACATCCCCTATGGCAGGGAATTTCGCAAGATACAAGATTCTATTTCGTTCATAGCTACCATGCGGATGCCGATGAACAATCGGAAGTCGCCGCTACAGCTTGTTATGGGCTGGATTTTGCTTGTGCAGCGGACCGCGAAAACTTGTTTGCGGTCCAGTTTCACCCAGAAAAAAGTCGCCAGCATGGGCTACGGTTGCTGACTAATTTCATCAGGTGGGACGGGAATGACTGAACATTGCTTGCAGATACCCAAATACAGGCGAATATCGTCAGTCGTATAATTGAAAATACTTCCTGCCCCAAATAGTTCATATTGATGCTTTTAATTCCGGCAATAGACATCAAGGACGGGCGATGTGTTCGTCTTGTACAGGGAAGTATGCTCGATGCAACTGTTTACTCAGAAGACCCAGTCAGCCAGGCAGACCGTTGGGTTGAAGCAGGTGCAGAAAGGATACATATCGTGGACCTGAATGGAGCAGTGCAAGGCACCCCAGTGAATGCGGACATTGTTGGCATAATAGCCGGCCGGCATTCGAACGTTGAGGTTCAGGTAGGCGGAGGCATACGTAATCTCGAAACAGCTGCAAGATATTTTGATGCAGGTGTGACATTTGTGATTTTGGGCACGCAAGCTGTAAATGATCCCTCATTTATCGGTCAGATAAATGCACACTATCCCGCAAGTGTTATTGCAGGAATTGATGTACGGGGTGGGGCTGCAGCAACGGAAGGATGGTCAGGCAGCGGTCGAAGCGATATCGTCAGTCTGGCCAAAGAACTGGAACAATATGGGGCTTGCGCAATTGTGTACACCGATATAGAGCGTGATGGGATGCTGAGTGGCGTCAATGTTCGGGCGACGGCCTTTCTGGCCTCGCAGATTTCGATTCCTGTCATTGCTTCCGGAGGTATTCGGGATATTGAGGACATCCACAATCTGCTGGAAGCAGGAAGCAAGGGTATTATGGGAGCTATCGCTGGCAAATCACTGTATGAAGGCACCTTGGATTACGCCCAAGCGCTTAAATTGATTACTGACTTCAAACAGCATGCAGCACAGGTGAACAACTGAAATGCCGTTAGCCAAACGAATAATTCCCTGCCTGGATGTTGATGAAGGAAGAGTGGTTAAGGGCGTTCAATTTGTCGATATTCGAGACGCAGGAGATCCGGTTGAAGTTGCCAGAATTTACGACCAGCAAGGTGCTGATGAATTAACATTTCTGGATATAACGGCAAGTTCAAGTGGCCGGGATACCATTTTGCACATAGTCGAAGCCGTTGCCAAACAGGTGTTCATACCGCTGACAGTTGGGGGAGGCGTACGCAGTGTAGAAAATATACGCAGTCTTCTCAATGTTGGAGCGGACAAAATATCAATCAACACCTCTGCGGTGGAACGTCCCGAATTTATTTCTGAAGCAGCGGGTCGTTTTGGTTCGCAGTGCATTGTCGTGGCAATTGACGCACGTAGGATTCCAGATGCCGATCCGGTAGCTTGGGAAGTATATACTCATGGCGGCCGAACGCCACGCGGTCTTGATGCGGTGGAGTGGGCATGCCGTATGTGCGATTCAGGTGCGGGCGAAATATTACTTACCAGCATGGACCGGGATGGCACTAAAATTGGATTCGATCTGGAACTTACGCGAACGATTTCGCAGGTGGTACCAGTTCCAGTGATCGCCTCCGGTGGAGTTGGCGAACTGTCACATCTCGCCGACGGCATCGAGTATGGATATGCGGATGCGGTGCTTGCAGCGAGCATTTTCCACTTCGGTGAGTATACAATCGCACAGGCGAAGGATCACATGCGCAGCCGCGGAATTGAAGTTTGCGAGATAAATCAGGAGCAGTCGGCTCATGTCGAATAATTGGTGTGATGAATTGGCCTGGTCAGAGCAAGGACTGCTTCCAGCGATAGCGCAGGATGCCGAGAGCGGGAAGGTGCTAATGGTCGCTTGGATGACGCCTGATGCGCTGAAAACTACGGTTGCGGAAGGTAGGGCTGTATACTGGTCAAGATTTCGACAAAAACTCTGGCGCAAGGGCGAGGAATCGGGGCACGTGCAGATTGTTCGGGAGATTCGTGTCGACTGCGATTCGGATACGATCCTGCTTCAGGTAGAACAGCAAGGCGGAATTGCCTGCCATACAGGGCGGCAGACTTGTTTCTATCGCAAACTGGATGGAGAGATTTGGGTGAATGTTGATCCAATTCTAAAGTCTCCAAAAGAGATTTACACAAAGTAGAAATCGCAAGATAATGCAGACAGATGTTCTAACGGCTCTATCAAAAGTAATCGAGTCGAGGAAAAAAGCGGATGTGAATCAGTCGTATGTCGCTTCGCTGTATGCGAAAGGACTAGATGCTGTCGCAGGAAAGGTGATTGAAGAAGCGGATGAAACGGTCCAAGCCGCAATAAGCGGCGATGTAGACCAAGTGGTTTATGAAACCGCAGATTTATGGTTCCACAGCCTGGTTCTGCTTTCACATTTCAACTTAACGCATGAAGAAGTTTTGAATGAGCTGGATAGACGATTTGGTATATCCGGGCTGGAAGAGAAGAATTTACGTAGATAATGATTGATGGGTAATTGTGAGTGACAATTACGTGTAAATGTTATTTCTAAGGTTTTAACTAATAACTGGGAGGAAGAATGTTTGGTCCAGGAGGAATTAGTATCTGGCAGTTGCTGATCATACTCGTTATTGTGGTGCTTTTATTCGGCACAAAAAAACTACGGGGAATGGGCGGCGATCTTGGTACGGCAATCAAGAGTTTTAAAAAATCCGTAAAAGAAGATGGTACCGAGGAAGGAAAAGAAGAAGAAGAAAGTGCTGACGACAAAGAGGCTTTGGCAGACACCAGCGATACTTCGGTACAGGATGCTACTGCAGAGGTAGAGAAAGAAAAAGCCTAGCTCTGGTACACCAGATCATAACGGAGATCCATCGTGTTTGACGTTGGCTTTTGGGAAATCGCAATCATCGCGTTGATTGCCTTGATTATTCTCGGCCCGGAACGTCTGCCGCGAGCAGCTCGAACGATGGGTTTGTGGGTCGGCAAAGCACGCCGAACCCTATCAGAGGTGAAGCGGGATATCGACCGGGAACTTGATGCAAGCGAGCTCAAGAATATCAAAGATGATTTGAAAGACACGAAAAATATATTTGAGGACGCAGCATCCACATTGAACGAAACAGCATCCACATTGAATGAAAAAGCATCCACATTGAGCGAAAAAGCATCCACATTGAACGAAACAGTGCTTGACGAATATGAAACGGTCGCCGTCAAACCTGAATTCAACAAACCTGAGCCAGTAGAAAAAGGGCAAGAGGATCCTGTTGTGGGTGAAACTAAAACAGTTACGTAGTTGATGGCGAAACTCGACCTAAACTCCCCTTTCATCGGCACAACTTTCATATCGCACTTAGTCGAGCTTCGTCAGCGCTTGATGCGCGGCGTGATTGCTATACTGGTGGTCTTTGTTGCGTGCGCTCCATTTGCCAATACGCTGTATGAGTATTTGGCTGCACCTCTGATGTCGGTATTGCCTGAGGGCAATACCATGATTTCGACTGAACCGCACGGCCCGTTTTTTGTGCCGTTCAAATTTGCCTTTGCATTTTCGGTCGGGCTGGCAATGCCATATCTGCTCTATCAGATTTGGGCGTTTGTTGCACCGGGTCTATATAAACGTGAAAAGAGAGCAGTCATTCCTTTGCTTGTGACCAGCAGTGTTCTATTTTATATGGGCATTCTTTTTGCTTATTTCATTGTCTTCCCGCTCATTTTTGCTTTTTTTACCAGAACCGCTCCCGAAGGCGTCGCGGTGATGACCGACATCAATTCTTATCTCAGCTTTGTATTGAAGCTGTTTTTTGCCTTTGGTATTGCATTTGAGGTTCCGATTGCGACTGTACTGCTAGTCAAGGCAGGGGTGACCACACCCGAAAGTCTATCTGCAAAACGACCTTACATTATTGTCTCGGCCTTCATTGTCGGTATGTTTCTGACGCCGCCAGACGTCTTCTCACAGACGCTGCTTGCCATTCCGGTCTGGGTGCTGTTTGAAATCGGATTGTATTTTTCCAAACTGACGCGTCCCAAGAAATTCGACGAGGAGGACGAAGAAGATGAAGTTGAACTAGATCCAACCGGATAAATTCCAACAAACCAAGATCTGAAACAGGCGCCCAAGGGTTTTCAATCATGTACGAACGGTCGGGAGAAAATTTCAGTCTGAAATTCAAAATTTATACCAAATGGATTTTGTTACCAACGTTCGCGGAATAGGCTTGATGGTCGGGTTCGATCTAATAGCTGACAAAAAAACAATCTCAGCTTCGATCCTCATCTGAGAGTGGGTACAAAACTGATGGATATTGCTGAGAATCACGGGATGTTTGTTCGTGCTGTTGGCGATACGATTGTAATCGCCCCACCATTGATTACCACTAAAGGCGAAATTAACGAACTGGCTCGACGACTGACTGTGTCGTTGCTGGAAACCGAGACCGCTGTCCGCAATTCGTGACAATAAAATCTGGAACGGTCAGCCTGCTTGCCCCAAAGCATCAAAATAGATAATTCACATTCGGCTACGTATACTTAAGCTAGCTGCAGGAGTCTCATTGCCTGGCAACTCTGCTGAACTCGCTTTTTCGTCAAGAGTTGATAAGGTCAAATGCTTCACCCCAACAATCCGAAACAAAGTAGCCTTCTGGATAGGGGTCGGAAGGGTCGATTCCAATCTGATGCATCCCGTGAATCCACCCTCTTCCGGCTATCGAAGGCACGACTGCGAGATGTCCGTAAATTTCAGTCGTTCTAAGCAATTTCACCTGAAACTGACTGTCTATGATCGAAAGCGCGGTGAATGAATCACCTACCTGAACTTGATTTTTCGCATGCATCAACGCCAAACGCGCAGAATTTCCTGTTCCACACGGTGAGCGATCAACGCGACCTGGCGGCATGATAGTCGCTCCTTTCAGTTTCCCATCATCGGTGTTACTAATGAACATGACGTAGGACAGACCGTTGAGCGCCTCAAATTCAGGGTGAAATATTTCAAGCTGTTGGTTGGCAGCTCTTTGAATCCTCGATCCAGCGTCAACCAGAGAACGAGCAAAATCCGGTTCAATGGACAAGCCGAGTGTCGAGGGATCAACGAGCGCATAAAAAATTCCACCGAATACGATGCTGATCACTACCTTCCCGTAGCCTTGGACTTCAATTTCCACGTCCATGTTGTCGACATAACAGGGAGTCATTTCCAATTCAACATGTTCGCATTTACCGCGTGAACAGTGCGCCTTAGCCGAAACCAATCCTGCAGGAGTGTCAAGTACTACCTCGGTTACTGGTTCTTTCATCTCGATAATTCCGGTTTCCAGTAGCACTGTAACTGTACAGATGGCATTGGATCCTGACATTGCATGTGCTTTGTCACCTTGGAGAACAATCATTCCAGCATCCGCTTCAGGTGCTGTTGACGGAAGCAGTAGAACAGTACTCATCTGTGCACATCCGCGCGGCTCATAAACCAAGAATCTTCTTAGTGCGTCGCCATCACTGTTCATGTAATTGAGCTTCTCAACCATTGTTGATCCGGGGATGTTTATGACACCAGCGGTCACGACGCGACCGACTTCGCCTTCCGCGTGAGCTTCAACCATGGTTACGGATTTTGACCAGCGCATATCTGATAGAGAGAATATGATTTCGAGTAGTATTTAGTCTGTTTGAAATTGTAGCAGATGGAAACCTTTTCAAATTTCGCCGAATGTACGCTAAATTGTGTCAGTTACGAACTCATAATTTTTTCAGCATTAGGATTCAAATGAACCGATTGGAACAAAAAACAGTATTTATGACAGCTGCCGGAATGGGTATTGGTCGGGCTTGTGCAATCGCAATGGCGTATGAAGGCGCGATTGTTTATGCGTCAGACATCGACAAACCCTCCTTGGACAGTTTAAGTAAGGAAAGTGAAAACATTCGATGCCTTGAGCTTGATGTGACTGATTCGCAGGCGATTGCCAGATTGCCTGAATTAGTACCGACACCGAATATTCTTTTTAACTGCGCTGGCTATGTTCATGATGGAACATTGCTGGATGCTGATGACGAAGTTTGGCTGAATTCTTTCGAGATCAATGTTCGTAGCCATGCGCGGGTAATTGAGACATTTATTCCTGCCATGGTTGAAAATGGTGGTGGTTCCATCATCAATATGGCGAGCGTCGCTTCAGCAATTACAGGAACGGCCAGTCGATGTGTCTATAGTGCAACCAAAGGCGCGGTGCTCGGTCTGACTAAATCGATTGCGCGAGATTTTGTAGACAAAGGTATCCGGTGTAATGCTGTTTGTCCAGGCACTGTACTGACACCATCGCTGAAGGAACGGTTGCGTGCGCGAGGAGATTATGAGAAAGCCTTTCAGGAAGTGTTGAATCGTCAGCCGAATCGGGAAATGGCGCAACCGGAAGATATCGCGCCGATCGTTGTTTATCTTGCCTCCGATGAGTCAAAGGTAGCGACGGGACAATTCTTCGTCGTAGATGGCGGCTGGACAATCTAGCGCATGGAAAAGGTCGAAAGAATCGCCATTTTCGGACTGGGAGCAATGGGATTCGGTATGGCTTCAAATCTGCTCAGGGCGGGATATCCAGTCTCTGTGGCTGTGCATCGCAACATTCGGACAGTCGATTTGCTCGCAGAGCAAGGAGCCCTTGAGTGCGAATCAAAACGGGAGGCGGTTGAATCAAGCGACATTATTCTTCTTTGTTTACCAAATTCTGCTGATGTGAAGAGTGTAATTGATGAGGTATTCCCTTCATTGAATCCGAGGCACCTGGTAGTGGATACGGGAACCTCGTCAGTTGTGCAAACGAGGGATCTTGCGGAACGTCTGGAATTGCAGGGAATCAAGTTTGCTGAATCACCGGTAGCAGGTGGAATAATGCAGGCGGAAGCGGCTGAGCTTGGCGCATTCGTAGGTAGCAGCAATGAAACTTTTAACAGAGTCGAGCCGGTTCTTGAGTCGTTCTGTAGCTCAATTATGCATTTCGGTGAGGTCGGGGCTGGCGGCCGTGCCAAGTTAATCAGCAATTATCTAGTACTCGGCATGGTACGGTTGATTATCGAAACTTTCCATGCGGCGAATGAGTTGGAAATCGACTGGGAAAAATTCTATCGCATCATCTGCTTGGGATCAGGCAACTCAGTAGCGCTTCAGCGAATGATTGGAAGCATCATGGAAAGCCACAACCATAAGGGTTATGTCTTTAGCGTACAGAATGCTTGGAAAGATCTTCAATATATCGCTGAATTGAGTCAGGAGCACGGACTGGAATCAACGTTGAGTGATTCGCCTCGGAGGCTGTTTCGGAATGCGACTAAAGCAGGGTTCGGTGACCTGATGGTATCAGAACTGCTTCAAGACGATATTCGCAGGATGCTAACTGAGCTGCTCGCGATAGACACGGAGTTTGATTAAAAAAATGAAAATGCTTGGTAGGAAATTCATTTGCTTCTTTCACGAACAGGCAACGTAGATTTTGTAGGCGGTTGACAACCGGTATCACAACATTGCCCCGGCTGGGCTGTTTGACTAGTAGAGTTTTCGTGAACTCCCCTTTCAATCAGTCGCTGCACGAGTTCCGATTTCTCGGCTACTGGGTATTTTCTGTAAATTTCTCGTTTCAATGCTTCCGGCGACCCGCCTCCGTGAACGCTGATTACCGAATACCACGCCCCGGAATGGGATGCCGTCAAATCCTCGATTAATCTGGCAACAGTCGCGCGGCGGTGAGGAGGAATATCCGGGCTGGCAGACATGAGAGTATCTAGCTTATCCATAGTATCCGGATTATGGTCATCGTCTGGGTGCGGCAATGTCACGATCAATCCTCCGGAAACAGTATTGGCAATCCTGTGCATGTCATAGATTGAACTCGCCAACATCAGTTTTCCGATATTGGAGTAAACAGAATCCGGTTCGCAATTGCCAGCATCGGTCGTAGTGCAGTAAACCGATGCGGACACTCCGCAGGCATAGAAACTTTCGACAGTCTTGATCAGGTCGACCATTGAATCCCGAAGGTGTGGTTCCGCATCTACGTCAAGCCCGTTAGTCTCGATCATCATTCCGGATGCGCCGATCAGTAAGTCGCCAAATCCTGCTCTCGCACCGATGCAGGTATGTCGATGATGGTTTGCGTAGGTTTTGGTCAAGTGTTCGGCATATTGCCATTCTCCGCACATGTACACCCGGTCATAAGGAACAAATACGTTCTCGAAAATGCAAACGCCTGTGGACTGACCAAATCGGCTGCTGAATTCTGCTGACGCATCCCCCGGCCTGCCAGCAGGTCTTGCTATCACTGTCAGACCCTGAGCATCAATCGGTACCTGGCAAGCTACCGCGAAATCCTTGTCTTCCAGGGTCATGTTACGCCCAGGTAAAACAAAAAGCTCATGAACGTAGGGCGCCGCAGTGACGATTGCCTTGACGCCGGAAATTTCAATGCCGTCTGGCCGTCTCCTTACCACTCGTACATGGCTGTCGAGATTAGGCTGTTCGCTTGGTCTCAGGGAACGGTCACCTTTGGCGTCCGTCATGGCAATACCAACGGTCAAATCCAGGTCCTGAATTCTATGCATCTGCTCCACAAGTCGGGAACTGTATTCCGTTCCAAGTTCCGTATCCATACGGAAAGTTGATTGAAACAAAGCGTTTAGGCCGTCCATGGAAAGATAGCGCATCGCGCAACCGGTTAGTTGGCACAGCGCACGGACATATTCGAGTTTGCAAAGCAGGTCATCAGCACTTCGATTGATGTGTACAAATCGGTTGACAGTTTTGCCGGATGTGTGCTGTTCGGCAAGGGCATACTCTCGATGCTCCGATAGCCTGGCAAAATCGTATGTCATACCGATTGCATTCACTCCAGGCACAAGCATGGGATGATCGACGACACTATCGACTTTAGCTCCTCGAACATAAACGTTAGGGTTGTATTCGCGTAATGAATCACAGTAGTCCTGCGATGACATCAGGTTCATTTGAACAATTCTTCTATTCTTGCGGTTTGACTATGCTAGTTGGTGCTTGACATATCAGTCTGGGTGAAATTCCACACTTGCGCTTCCTTTGCGCAGCTCTTTCTTCCAAGAAAACCCATAGACGTATTCAATACTGAGCTCAAGTTCACCACTATCTAGGGAAGAACGCCGATATGCTTGTTCCAAATTTGATTGTACTCTTTTCGATGAAAGTTCTTGAGTGTTACTCAAAAGTGCGGATTGAATTCCACAGTAGCGCAGGTTCTCAATCAGCGAGCTGATGTCGTTAAAGCGGTATTTGATTGTCTCGACATCGACTACCGGGTTCGTGTATCCGGTCGCTAGAAGAAGGTCACCTATGTCATGCATGTCATGGAAATCGAATTGAAAACCTGTTTGTTTGAGCGTTGAATATGCTTCTCTTAACTCGCGAAAAGAGTTCTGCCCAAATATCGAAAACATCAACACTCCTTCATGACGAAGAATGCGATGACACTCGGAAAAGAAGCGTTGCGGGTCGAAAAATGAAGATGCCAGATTCGAAACTGTGAGATCAACTGAATTGGATTGTAGCGGCACAGCATCAATTTCTGAAACAATGATGGATGCGTTTTTGTTCTTCAGCCTCGACTTGGCGAGCATGGCCATTCTCTGAGATTCATCGAAACTGTATATTGTCGCTTCATAATTCTGTGATAGCAGCAGTTCGCTGACGCGTCCGCTACGACACCCAAGTTCAACGATTCGAACTGGAGAAAATTGAATATCTTGAAGGCGCTCAGACAATTCAAGCGCCGATGCGTCAAAGAAGTTGGAACACTGATCGTAATGCGATGCGGCGCTATCAAGATCAATCCGATATTGACAACGATCAATCATGTCACAGTTTGATTCGATTTGCGAGCGTACTCAAGGTAGGTCAAATGCATGGCGTCAACACGTTCGGACAAATCATCTGTTGAGCCGACATTCTCTATGATATCGTCGGCAATCTCCAGCCGAGAGTGCCGCGATGCCTGGGAACTGATGATCTGCTCGACTTCCTCAGTTGACTGATTATCTCGAGTTGTAACTCGGCTGATTTGAACATCGCTCGGTACATCAATTACCAGTATGCGGTCAAGTGGATACTCACGTTTGCTTTCCGCTAACAAGGGAATGACAACAATGGCATAAGAGGTTGACAGTTCAGACAGCAATCGAAGGATTTCATTGTAAATTCTAGGATGTAGAATAGCTTCAAGCTGAGACTTTCGGTTTGAATCTGAAAATATTATTTTCCGAAGCGCTGACCGATCCAATTCTCCCTGGTCGTTGGCAACACTTTCTCCGAATGCATTGATGATTTCCTGAAGAGCCGGCATTCCAGGTTCAACAATCTGCCGTGCAATGAGATCAGCATCAATAACTGGTACTCCCAGTTGCCTGAATCTATTTGCTGCCGAGGATTTGCCGCTGCCAATCCCTCCGGTAACCCCGACTGTAAGCATCAGTCAGTTCTCCTTAAGCTTATGTAGTTGTGCTGTCGATGACTGCGCCACCGAGACAGCAGTCGTTGTCGTAGAACACAATTGACTGTCCAGGAGTTGCTGCACGAACAGGTTCAGCAAACTCAACATAGGTCCCAGACTCATTCGAATGACTGACTAAGCACCTATTCTCGTTCCCTTGATAACGTATTTTCGCCTGCACTTCAATCGGCAAGTCAACGTTTTGTGATATCCAGTTTACATCGGAGATTTTCAAAACTCGGTTATACAGCATGGGATGGTCATGTCCCTGCACCGCAACGACAGTATTTGTGTGGATGTCTTTTCTTGCGACATACCAAGCATCGCCGGGACCACCGATTCCGAGACCAGTTCGTTGACCGATTGTGTATAGAAATGCACCATTGTGCTTGCCAAGAACCGTTCCCGAGGCATTTGTAATTACGCCTTCATTGGATGGCAGATACTGGCTGATGAAAGTGCCGAAATTTCTGCGTCCAATAAAGCAGATTCCAGTGCTGCCCTTTTTATCGTGGTTTCCGAACCCCAACTGTTGTGCTTTCACGCGCACTTGATCTTTGGTCATCTCGCCAATCGGAAAGATGGCTTTCTGCAACGCACTCGAATTCAGTCCATAGAGAAAATAAGTCTGATCCTTGTCTTTGTCACTGCCCTTCAGAAGATGAAGTTGGTTGCTGCTACGTGATATGCGGGCATAGTGTCCGGTCGCGATGAAATCGGCGCCCAGTTTCATTGCCCACTGGGGGAATTCTCGAAATTTGATTTCCACATTGCAGATGATGTCTGGATTGGGTGTACGGCCTGACTTCAGATCTTCCAGAAAGCCGACAAACACTCGTTCCCAGTATTCGTAAGAGAAGTTGACGGTTTTAAGGGGAATTCCCAGAGTTTCGCAGACGACTTCAGCATCCGCCAAATCCTGAGCTGAATTGCACTCGTCATCATCGTCGTCTTCCCAATTCTTCATGAAGAGCCCGGTAACTCGATATCCCTGTTCCAAGAGCAATGCAGCCGAAACGGATGAGTCTACCCCTCCAGACATGCCGACAACTACGTTCTTTGAATTTTTGGAAAGCATCACTGCTGTGACTTTCTGAACGGAAATCAGTATTGGTTATAGAGTAGCAAGCATTCGGCAATCGATTTGAGTCTGGTGTTGCTTGTGTTTCACCGTAAATTCTCAATCTCTATCATTCGGAAGTACCTTGCGATTTGATGACAGTAGACGCCAATCGCTCTCCTAAGGCAATGCATAGTTCTTCTTCATCTTTGCTCAATGATGTGTTGCCACTGAATCCGGCAACATGAGACGCACCGTATGGTGTACCTCCTGTTTCCGTATGAGTGAGTGCCGCCTCGGTATAAGGTATCCCTAGAATCAGCATGCCGTGATGCAGCAAAGGCACCATCATTGACAGCAGAGTAGATTCCTGGCCGCCATGCATGGACGAAGTCGATGTAAAGACACAAGCCGGTTTTCCGGCAAGTTTTCCAGATAACCACAAAGTACTGGTCGAATCCAGGAAATACTTAAGTGGCGCGGCCATGTTGCCGAACCTGGTAGGACTACCGAGTGCCAGTCCGTCGCACTGTTCCAGATCTTCAAGCGTAACGTAGGGATGTCCTTCGGAAGGTATGTCGTCTTCAACCGCTTCAATTGTTGTTGAAATCGGCGGTACTCGCCGCAATTTAGACTCGCAGCCATCCACTTTATTGATACCTCGGGCAATCAAGGTCGCCAGCCGTGCGACGCTGCCGTCGCGGCTGTAGTATAGGACAAGCAGTGTTTTCATTACATTACGTCATGTTAAGATAAGCGAGGCAATATTAGTCTCGTTATAACTGTCATTTGGTACTGTTGAGCTGTCGGAAGCCGTATACTCGCAAAAACTCCCATGTTTCGTCAATCCGGCTTTTACTTCCCCAATTTCCCTTTGAACTTCCGAATCGGATGAATTTGGATAATTGTCGTGCAGGCATTTAAGAATTAACGGCTTGGATGCACTTTGGAATTCTTGAAAATCAGAGTCCCACCCACGGTGTGCTTGTCTGCTGCGGCCTTGCGATTGTTCCAATTACAATTTTCCTTTTCAATACAAGTGCAAATAAATGCAGTGCATGACCACATCAAGTTAAAATGCAGGTTTCACACTTATTCAATGCAATTATAGTAACCCGCTCACATTAAATGACAGCGCAACTTCATTCTAGAAATTCCTGTACATATAATGTTGATACTTGAAATACGAAAGAATCAATCGTCGAATTGCAAGATTACAAATGAGGAGATGTAGATGGACACCATAAAGTATCAATTGAGTGAAACCGAAATTCCAAGATCTTGGTACAACATCGTTGCCGATCTTCCACAGCCGCCTCCGCCGGTAATCCATCCGGGTACAGGTCAGCCTGTGGGTCCTGATGATCTTGCCCCACTGTTTCCAATGGAAATCATCCTGCAGGAAGTCAGCGCCGAACGTTATATTCAAATTCCAGAACCGGTAAGGGATATTCTCAAACAATGGCGCCCGAGTCCGCTGTTTCGAGCCCGACGACTGGAAAAGGCACTCGACACACCCGCACGAATCTACTACAAGTACGAAGGTGTAAGCCCTGCTGGCTCACACAAACCCAACACCGCAGTAGCCCAGGCATTCTATTCGAAGAATGAGGGCGTGAAACGCATTGCCACTGAAACTGGTGCAGGTCAATGGGGTTCGGCACTGGCACTCGCCGGGTCGTTGTTTGATCTTGAAATTGAAGTATTCATGGTGAAAATCAGTTTCGACCAAAAACCCTATCGCCGCGCTTTCATGGAGAGTTTCGGTGCCAGTTGTACCGCCAGTCCAAGCGACACGACGAATTCCGGACGGGCGATTCTGGAACAAGACCCTGACAGTACCGGGAGTCTCGGAATTGCCATCAGCGAGGCGGTTGAAACTGCCGCTCAGCGAGAGGACACAAAATATGCGCTCGGCAGCGTCTTGAATCACGTCTTGCTGCACCAGACGGTGATTGGCCAAGAGGCGATGAAGCAGTTCGAAATGGCTGATGACTATCCAGATGTCGTTGTCGGATGTACCGGCGGAGGCAGCAACTTTTCAGGTTTGGCGTTTCCGTTTTTGGGTGAACAGTTTCGAGGCGGAAAGCGAGTGGACTTCATCGCTGTTGAACCGTCAAATTGCCCATCTCTGACCAAAGGTAAATACGCTTATGATTTTGGAGATACTGCTAATCTGACACCCCTTGTTAAAATGCATACGCTCGGCTCAAAGTTCGTTCCCCCAGGATTTCATGCAGGCGGACTTCGCTATCATGGAATGGCGCCACTGGTGAGTCTGGTTACGGACCTCGGCTTTGTTCGCCCGCGAGCTTATACGCAGCTCAAGTGTTTTGATTCGGGTATTCAGTTCGCCCGCAGCGAAGGAATTCTTCCGGCGCCGGAAGCCAATCACGCGGTAGCTGCAGTGATTGAGGAGGCAAACCGATGCAAGGCAGAAGGCACACCGCGGTCAATTCTGTTCAATCTATGTGGCCACGGGTATTTTGACATGCAAGCTTATACGGACTATTTCTCCGGCAACATGCATGAACAGAATTATTCCGAAGAAGAAGTTGCAATGGCATTGGCTGGACTACCATCCGTTGCCTAGCACTTCGTCACAGGCATGTTGATGCGAAAAGCTTCGTTTTGGTGGAGCTGGCTGAATCCCACAATTTGAACAAACAATTCTGAATATCACATGGATAATTTTTAATTGTCGATGTTGACATTAACATTTTTGTCCTTATAATTACTAGCACTCGATCAAGGTGAGTGCTAACAATCCTTAATTCGAGTGTGGTCAGGGTTCGTATTCTTCTGTTTTCTTGGCAATATGCCAGAGCGGTTGCAATTGATGCTTGATTCAAATAAGGCAAATTCTGCAAATTTGATTGTGCAATTGCCTTTTAACTTAAATTTTATTCAATCCAAAATTGGAGGTATGCGTGAAAATTCGTCCACTTCATGATCGAGTAGTCATTCGCAGGGTCGAAGACGAACGTAAAAGCCCTGGCGGTATCGTAATTCCTGATACCGCGGCTGAAAAACCCATGCAGGGTGAAGTTCTTGCCGTAGGAAATGGCAAAATTCAGGACGATGGAAGTATCCGTCCGCTTGACGTCAAAATCGGAGACAAGGTGTTGTTCGGCAAATACGCCGGCACTGAATTCCGACAAGATGGCGAAGAAGTCCTCATGATGCGTGAAGACGACATCATGGCGGTAATTGAATAGTTCGTTTAACAGATATTTAGGAGAACTGGAGAAATAATTTATGGCTGCTAAAGAAGTCAAGTTCGGTGAGAGCGCCCGCAACAAGAAAATGAGAGGCGTCAACACACTCGCTGATGCTGTAAAAGTAACTTTAGGCCCGAAAGGCCGTAATGTCGTGTTGGAGAAGTCATTTGGCTCACCAACTGTAACTAAGGACGGTGTATCCGTCGCGAAGGAAATCGAGCTGAAAGACAGGTTCGAGAACATGGGAGCGCAGATGCTCAAAGAAGTAGCGTCGAAGACCTCGGATGTTGCCGGAGACGGCACAACGACTGCGACCGTGCTTGCTCAAACTATGCTGCGTGAAGGGGTCAAGGCGGTTGCCGCTGGCATGAATCCGATGGATCTCAAGCGAGGAATCGACAAGGCCGTCAGTAGGGCTGTCGAAAGTATGCTAGAAATCTCTAAGCCTTGTTCCGATTACAAAGAAATTGCTCAGGTTGGTACAGTTTCCGCCAATGCCGATGAAAACGTTGGTGAAATTATTGCGGATTCAATGGAAAAGGTCGGTAAAGAAGGCGTCATCACCGTTGAAGAAGGATCGACTCTCGAAAACGAACTGGATACTGTTGAGGGTATGCAGTTTGATCGAGGTTATTTGTCGCCTTACTTCATCAACAACCAGGACAGCATGTCTGTTGAACTGGAAAATCCGCTGATTTTGGTGCATGACAAGAAGGTCTCCAACATTCGTGACTTGCTTCCGCTACTGGAGTCTGTTGCAAAGGCTGGACGTCCCCTTCTGGTGATTGCCGAAGATATTGAAGGCGAAGCTTTGGCTACGCTGGTTGTCAACAACATTCGTGGAATCGTCAAGGTTTGTGGCGTAAAAGCTCCAGGCTTTGGAGATCGACGAAAGGCGATGCTTCAGGATATAGCCATTTTGACAGCAGGTCAGGTTATTTCCGAAGAAGTCGGTATGACTCTGGAAAATGCAAAACTCGATGATCTAGGGTCTGCAAAGCGGATTCAGATTACGAAAGAAAATACCACCATCATTGATGGCGCTGGCAAGACCGAGGATATCAATGGGCGCGTAAATCAGATTCGCGCGCAAATTGAAGAAGCCACCTCGGATTACGATCGCGAGAAAATGCAGGAACGAGTTGCCAAACTCGCAGGCGGCGTTGCGGTCATCAAAGTTGGCGCAGCAACTGAAGTCGAGATGAAGGAAAAGAAAGCCAGAGTCGAAGACGCATTGCATGCGACACGCGCAGCTGTTGAAGAAGGTGTAGTTCCCGGTGGCGGAGTAGCGATGGTGCGAGCCATTAGTGATGTTGCAGAACTTAAGGGAGCGAACGACGATCAGAATGTTGGCATCAGAATTGTCCAGCGATCTCTGGAAGAGCCACTTCGACAAATCGTTGCAAACGCTGGTGATGACAGCTCAGTTGTGCTGAACAAGGTGAAGGAAAACGAAGGCAACTATGGTTATAACGCTGCGACTGGCGAGTACGGCGATATGATCGCAATGGGTATTCTCGACCCAACCAAGGTTGCTCGAGCAGCGCTTCAGAATGCCGCTTCAATTGCTGGCTTGATGATCACGACCGAAGCCATGGTCGCTGAGCTTCCTGATGACAGACCTGCCATGCCGGCGGGACCACCGGATATGGGCGGCATGATGTAATCAGCCGTTTTTCGGAATAAAAAGCCCTGCTTCGGCAGGGCTTTTTTTTGGAGTGATCAGGCAGAAGTAACCTAATCTTGCAGTTTGAGTGAAAATCCTTAATACTACAGTTGCATTGAGAGCATAGATAATGGATTGAAAACATGAAAAAAAGTGCAGAAAACTTTACCGCAAAGGCATAAACGGCTGCTAATCTGACAACTTTCTAGGTGAAACGACTGGCAAAGCGTCGAAATTATCCGACTAACCCAGCTCAAACTTAATACTTAAATTCCGAACATTAAAGCTGTGAGAATATAGTCGACCCCGAGGATTGCTAGCGAGGCGGTTACAACCGTTCGTGTCGTTGCGCTGCTGATGCCTTCTGCGGACGGATAAGCATCGTAGCCCTCAAATACCGCAATCCAGGTGACGATAATGCCGAACGCTACGCTTTTTATCATTCCGTTCAGTAAGTCCTCGTATAAATCTACCCCTTCTTGAATGGCGGACCAATACACGCCTGAATCTACTCCAAGCTGTATGACGCCGACAAAATAACCGCCCAATATGCCGACGAATGTGAACATTGCACAAAGCAGAGGTACGGCAATCATACCTGCGAGCAGCCGTGGTGCCACAACTCTCTCAACTGGATTGACTGCCATCATTTCAAGTGCAGCAAGCTGTTCGGTTGTTTTCATCAGGCCAATTTCGGCTGTTAGTGCAGACCCAGCTCTTCCGGTATACAGCAGAGCCGACAGAACCGGTCCCAGCTCACGCGTCAGACTGAGGGCGACCAACAAACCGAGTGAGCTTTCGGCACCAAAGTCGATCAGAGTGTAATACCCCTGAAAGCCCAACACCATTCCTACGAATGCTCCTGCCACGACTGTGATTAATACTGTAAGTACGCCGACCGAGTACAGCTGCCTCACGACAAGCGAAGGGCGTGCCGCAATTACCGGAAACTTAGCTACGGTTCGACAGAGGAATATCGTTGCCTTTCCCAGTCGCTCGACCGCTTGAATGGTTGTTGCACCAATAGATCGTACCCAGTCGAGCGGATTATGGCTGGCCAAGAAGCTCACCTCTGTAGTCGTTGGCTGGGTAGTGGAACGGAACAGGGCCGTCGGGCAGTCCGTGCAGAAATTGTCGTACCTCAGGTTGCGTGCTCTGCAGAAGTTCTTTGGGTGTGCCGCTGGCGAGCAACATTCCATCGCCTAGCAGGAATACATGGTCGGCGATGCTCAGCCCTTCTTCGACATCATGGGTGACGACGATGGAAGTCGTATTCAAGGCATCGGTCAGTTCGCGTACTAGTTTGGTAATTACGCCCAGAGAAATCGGGTCCAATCCGGTAAAAGGTTCGTCACAGAGCAACAATTCTGGATCCATTGCGGTCGCTCTTGCCAGAGCAACTCGCCTGCTCATGCCGCCGGAAAGCTCTGATGGCATCAAGTTCTGCGTGCCACGAAGACCCACTTGCTCAAGTTTCATGAGCACCAGTTTTCGAATTAATGTTTCAGGCAGATTGGTATTTTCTCGTAAAGGGAAGGCGACGTTTTCGAACACATTTAGATCGGTCAGCAGCGCATTGGATTGAAACATCATGCCCATTTTGCGTCGCATGTCGAAAAGTTCCGACTCTTTTAGCAGTGACACCTGTTGGTCAAATACACGAATCGTTCCGCGAGTCGGTTTTAGTCGACCGCAAATCATGTTGAGCAGGGTAGATTTACCGCATCCGCTAGGTCCCATGATGACACTGACGCCATGCCAAGGGACTTCTATGCTAACATTGGAATAGACTGATTTCTGACCGAAGAAGAATTCAATTCTTTCAATCGAAACGATAGATTTGCTTTGCCCCGACGGCGGATAAGTGTTCAAGTGCAAATAACCGGATGGCCGATGTGTTCAAAGCATTGAGCGTTTCTTCAGAGCTTCCGCTCTTGGTGTCGGAATGAGGTGGATAATCAGTATCAGCCTGGTTGCTGTCAGCATTCTTACGATTATAGTCGTGTTCGGCAGTCGGAATGATGGCGACGTGGCAACTGAGCCAATCTCCATTGAACGCCAACGCACGATGAGCAACGTGAAAATAGTGGGAGCTGCGTCCGAATCAGGAGTGAACTACACGATTGAAGCAGAAGCCCTTCGACAGTTTCCGAATCGAGGAATCAGTGAACTGGAACGACCGCGAATTTATCAGTACTATCCGGATGGTACATATCGGCAAACCAGGGCCAATTCAGGTGTATACCATGAAAGCACGAACGTCGTAGTGTTGAAGGGAGATGTGGCCGTTGCTTTGACTAAGAAAGATCAGCCAGGCTCTGTTGTCTCCCATATGGATACGCTGACCATAGAACTGAATCACGCTCTGGAATAGGTGAGTTTCATTTACTCACAAAGTTCGTTTATTTTCACTATCATTGCATTTATGAACAATAAAAAAATATTCCTACATTATTTAAGATTCATATTTGTAGCGGCTGTGTGTGCCACAGTGTGGGCTTCAGCATGGGCCCAAGAAAACAGATTCCAAATCAGTGCGAACTCGGTAACCTACAATCAGGAAAGTTCCACTGGTGTGTTTAGCGGCAATGTAGTCATTACACGAGGAGACGTGAAACTCAATGCCGCTTGGGCAGAGTACTCAATCAGCGAGAACGGAACAGGCAGGGCTGTCGCGCGTGGCTCTCCCTTGACTGTGAGCATTGGTATGCCGGAAGATGGTGAATCCTATTTAACCGGAACGGCGAAAAATGCCACTATTGATTATGAGTTGGATCAGATTGAACTGAAAGGTGATGTTCAGATCAAGCAGAATAATACACTGTTGACTGCGCACTCGGCGGTTTACGACATAGAATCCGGTGAAATCAGGACCTTTGCCGATCAAGATGCTGGCACCACCGATAGTCGAACAACCATCATCATTGAAAGCGTAAACTGATCGGCGTGCACCGCATGCAGGAAACCGTAGCCGAAAGGCAGGCGAAAGGTACTCCAGAATTCGGCCGTCTTGATATCAGAGATATCAGCAAGTCGTTCAAGTCTCGACCGGTTGTGAAATCAGTCAGCCTGCATGTGGACACGGGCGAAATAATTGGGTTGCTTGGCCCCAATGGTGCAGGTAAAACAACCTGCTTCAACCTCATCATCGGTTTGGAGGCATGTGATCGAGGAGCGATTATGCTGGATGGCGTCAATATCTCCAAATTGCCGATGTATGCTCGTGCCAGACTGGGAATCGGATATCTTCCGCAGGAACCCTCTGTTTTTCGTCGACTCAGTGTCGAGGACAATGTCAAAGCAGTTCTTGAGACCAGAAAGGAGATGACGCGCACTCAGCAAAAGCAGATTCTTAATGATTTACTGGAGGAATTTCAGATTGCCCACCTTCGCAAACAGTTGGCTAGAACGTTGTCCGGCGGTGAGCGGCGTCGGGTGGAGATTGCACGCGCAATCGCACTGCGCCCCCGTTTCATGCTTCTGGACGAGCCATTCGCTGGTGTTGACCCAATTGCGGTGGAGGATGTCGTTACTATGATTAGATGGATGAGCCGGAGAAATGTAGGCATCTTGATAACAGACCACAGCGTTCGTGAAACCCTGAAAATCTGCACTAGGGCTCACATTCTGAGTCATGGTGAATTGATCGTTTCAGGTGCTGCGGATCAAATTCTGAATAATCCTGTCGCAAAGAAATTCTATCTTGGAGAGAATTTCCGAATCTAGTATCGTAATCTCATCTGATTTGAATTTGTATATTCCGTGAGCTTTCGGATATTGTAGAATGGAAAAACAATTGACTGTGTATTGGATCGAAGTGCATCCATCATTCAGCAAAAGTTAGTTTGTTAATGAGACAGCGAACAGAATTAAGGCAACGACAGAAACCGGAATTCAATGCGCGTTTTTCTGCTGCTGTGCGGGTTCTGCAAATGCCTAGTTCTGAGTTAGCGGAAGAAGTTCGAGATGTTCTCGACAGCAATCCTCTGCTGGAAGAATTTGAACCTGAACTTTCCGATAAGGCTGATGAATTCTATTCGCCAGGCGAATATCCGCCTCCCGCCTCTAACGCCTCAGAGATTGATACTGATGATATTCTGGAGCTTGCTGCACACGCTCAGAGTGTGTCGACAATTCGGGATCACTTAGTTCAACAGATACGCAATTCTGGTCTGTCAGGCAGGCAGCGCGTCATTGTTGAGATGATCGTTGAATCGGTGGATGACCGTGGATATCTTGCTGAACCACTCACGGAAATTCTGGAAGTTCTCCCGCCCGATGTGGATCTGCGAGAGGTGGAATTGGCACTGGCAATTGTTCAGCAATTTGACCCGCCAGGTGTCGCAGCCCGAAACCTTCAGGAATGTCTGTACATTCAACTAGACCACATCAAGGCCTCCAAAACAGTACGCAAAAATGCTCAAAACATTCTTCTCAATCATTTGGAACTGCTGTCTGACATGGAGCTTGGTCAGATCAGCATCAAGTCGGAATGTGACCTGGAAGAAGTCCGCGCTGCCGTTGATCTGATTCAATCGCTGAATCCGGCGCCTGGCAACGAATTCGGAGCTTCGGCAGTTGCTGTAGTTCCAGATGTAATTGCTCGAAAAATTGGCGATCAGTGGAGCGTTGAATTGAATTCGGATATTTTGCCGAAATTAAGGATATCGTCGAGTTATCAGTCAATGGTCCGCAGCGCCAGGAAAGCGGCTGATACTCGGTATCTGAAAAGCAGTTTGAACCGAGCGACCTCATTTCTTGAAGATCTAAACAGGCGTCACGAGACTATCTTGCGTGTCGCACGCACACTCGTCATGCACCAGCAGTCATTTCTCGAGCATGGAGAACATGCGATGAAACCGTTGACGTTGCGTGAAGTGGCAGAGTCTCTGGAGCTGCATGAATCAACAGTCAGTCGAACCTGTTCGCGCAAATATATAATGACGCCAAGAGGCACTTACGAATTAAAGTATTTATTTTCCTATCGGATCAGAAGCGACACTGGAGAAGATGAATCGGCTCTGTCAATTAAGCACAAATTGTTGCAACTTGTCGAGCAGGAAGATGGGCGATCGCCCCTCAGCGATCAACAAATTACAGAACAGTTACGCGGCAGTGGAATACGAATTGCACGTCGAACGGTTGCAAAATATCGATCAAGTATGCGTATTCCAACTCGGAGAAAGCGTAAAGCGATTGCAATAAATCAGATGCCAAACAGAGAGGTGATGTGATGGAAATTTCAGTAACTGGGCACCAAGTAAATATTACGGATGTAATTCGTGAATATGTGAACAAGAGATTGAAAAAAGTAGGTAATCACTTTCGCCAACCTACGACAGTCGATGTGGTTCTGCATAAAGAGAAATCATCGTTCCAGTCGGAAGCGACGATTCATGGTCGTAAAATAGCCATTCACGCCAAATCCGAAGCAACCGACATATTTGTGGCCATTGATGCCATGTCTAGCAAACTAGATCGGCAGATTGTCAAACACAAGGAAAGACTTACGGATCACGGTCGACACAGCGATCGGCAACGAACAATTCGTAGTTAGCGATGAGCGACAGTTCAGATCACTCATCAGATGGCGTACTTTCTGAATATGAAACTCGACTGAGAGAGGTATTCTCTCCAGAGCGAATACAAACCGATGTGCAGGTTTCAAGTTTGAAACGCATGATCGAGTTAATTTCGGGTCTGTTTACAAAGAACAACCAGCACGCCATCGACAAAGATACTGTCTTTCGTGCACTGCTTGAGCGTGAAAGACTTGGCAGTACATGCGTTGGCAACGGTGTTGCGTTACCACACGGTCGCCTAAACGGTTTGCCGAATGCAGTTGGGGCGATCATGCGCATGAAAACACCTCTAGACATGGATGCCAGCGATGAAAAGCCAGTTTTTATTGTATGCGGCTTACTCGTTCCCGCCGATTGTGCGGACGCGCACATCAAGATTTTAGCGAAGCTGGCTCGAGGATTCGAGGAGCACAACCTGCATCAACGCATGATGGGGGCAGAGGATTCAGAAGCAATATTTGTGGAGATTGTTAAGTTTGATGCCGAACTGACTCGGATCGGAAACTGATTTTGAAAAGATCATAGTTGCGTGCCTCAGCTCTTACATGCTTGTAAGGCAGGGCTCTGCAGGACGTGGTTTTTACTGCAACAAATTTTTGCTAGTGCCCGTTGAGCGGTTTATGCTGGATCGTCTACGGTACGGAAAGTGCCAGAATGAGTAATTGTGATTTGCAATTACCCCCAAAACCTACTTACAATGATTACGACTAAGTGAAACAGGAATTTAGGTTTAATTTTAATGAATATATCGCTGGCCGAGGAGATACTTCTATTACTGCTCGACGATGAAAAGGGCACACTCCCGCCAGTCCCACAGTTGACGCTACATTTCGTTTTGGCGGGTGCGCTGCTGATGGAACTGGCGATCAACAACAGGGTAGACTGTGATATCGATTCGTTTACGATAGTGGATGAGACTCCAGTCGGGGATCCCATTCTAGACAAGTTTTTGGGCAAAATGTGCCGTCAGCCTGAAGAGCACGAAGTAAAGTTCTGGATTAATTCAATCGCGGATGAAGGAGCAGAAATCGTTGACTTGGGCTTTCAACGACTAGTTGAAAGAGGCATTCTTGGTGAATCCGAAAAACGCTTTTTGTGGGTGATGAAAACCCGTTCCTACCCGACTATCGACGGCACCGTTGAAAAGGAAGTCAAACTTCGCATCATGAATATCCTTTACAGCGATGAAATTCCCGACCAGAGAGATGTAGTCATTTTCTGTCTGATGGATGCCTGCGATATGTTTCGAACGTTGCTTGGTCCCGCGGAACTAAACCGAATGCGATCTAGAATCACTGAAGTCTCCAGACTTGATCTCATCGGACAAGCAACAACCAGACTGATTCGAGAAATTCAGGTAGCGCTAGTAGCGACCCACGCTCCGTTGTTTTAGACTTCTTGATCCCTCAAATTACAGCCAAAGATTTGCAGATTTGGCTGGCAGCGAACGGAAGTTCGTTGAAGAATTTTTTCAATCGCTAGTCCGTTTTGCGACTAGACAATCTGCAATCTTCAAGTGAAGCAAGTTGCCTCCAGCCATGAATTCGTACAGCACGAATTGCAACTAAATCACGGTCCGTATATCGCATGTGGAAGCCATGTCGCCAGGGACGGGATAAACCACAAAACTACTAGCATCAGCAACTGGATCAAAACAAATGGAGCCACTCCCTTATAAATTTCAACCGTACGAATCGAAGGCGGAGCAACCCCTCGTAAATAGAACAGCGAGAAACCGAATGGCGGTGTCAGAAATGAAGTCTGCAGGTTGACTGCCATCATAACGCCCAGCCATACCGGATTCATAGGAACGCCCGGAGCCACCTCCATCTGCAGCACAACAGGCCCGACGATTGGAACGACAATGAAAATAATCTCCAGAAAATCAAGAATGAATCCAAGCAGAAACATCACCAGCATAATCAACAACAACACCGTCAAAGTTCCGCCGGGGAGATTATGCAGCACACTCTCGACGACTTCATCTCCCCTCAATCCTCGAAACACCAGCGAGAACATGGATGCACCGATCAGGATGACGAAAACCATGGAGGAAACCAGCAGTGTTTGCTGCATGATTTGAGGTAGTATCGAATTGCCGTTTTCGTCTAACTTAGCGTATACATTCAGAATTGCTGTGAAGATACCGATTACAAGGCCAATCGCACAAACTAGAGCGACAAATACAGCTGCCCACTCGACAGTAGTAAGTTCGTCTCTTTGCATTCGAAGATCAAACAACGAGGTAATTGCCAGCATGATCACGAGACAAACTACACCAATTACGATCAATCTGCCCTTCTTGGGGGCAACCCTGTAGCCGGCCATCATAAGGGCGCCTGTTCCACCCATCGCTGCAGACTCCGTTGGTGATGCAAGCCCCGCAAGTATAGAGCCGAGCACGGCTACGATCAGTATGAGAGGTGCAAACAGGGTGACAACCAATTTCCAAGCGAATGCTCTTTTACTTTCACCTTGCCTGATTTCGTCTCGCGGAATGGCTGGACTGGATTCCGGACGAACGATCGCAATAATGATCTGATAAATTATGTACATGCCGACCAGCACCAATCCGGGAATGAGTGCGCCGGCGAATAGATCGTTGACGGACAATGCATCAGGCGAAAAATTTCCCATAGAAAACTGCGCTTGCTGGAAAGCGGTTGATAGCTGATCTCCAAGCAGCACGAGCACAATGGACGGCGGAATTACTTGTCCGAGCGTTCCCGACGCACAGATGGAACCACAGGCTAGAGAAGGACTGTATCCTCGACGAAGCATGGTTGGCAGAGACAACAATCCCATGGTGACGACGGTCGCCCCCACGATTCCTGTTGATGCCGCAAGCAGTGCGCCCACGATACACACTGAATATCCAAGTCCACCCCGTATGCTGCCGAACAGTTTACCCATGTTGTCAAGAAGCTCTTCCGCGATTTTCGATCGCTCCAGCGTCACTCCCATAAATACGAATAGAGGTACGGCAACAAGAACCTCATTGCGCATGATGGAAAATATTCTTTGAGGTAAAGCCGAGACAAAAGATACATCAAAGAGTCCAAATCCAGCAGCGATGAATGCAAACAACATTGAACTCCCGGCCAGAGAGAACGCAACAGGAAATCCGAACAGCAGTAGAATGATGACCGACACAAAAAGTGCGGCGCACAAGAACTCGGGAGAGGTCAGAAATTCCATGCTTATACGCTCTTGGCCTCTATTTTGGAATCAGCGTTCTTCGTCAATTCCAGAATGCTTTTGATCGCCAGAGAAACGCCTTCCATGGCTAGGAGAACTGAAAACACGAGTATCACAGTTTTGAACAGGTAAATGTAAGGAAGGCCAACTGTTTCGGTTGAACCTTCACGAACGGCCCAGGAATTCAGCACCAGTGACCATGCAAAGTCAAAATTTACGATGCAGAACGGCAGCAGAAAAATCACGGACCCAACCAGATTAATCTTTGCTTTTGTTCGCTCTGCGGAATCTCGGTAAAAAACATCAAGCCTGACATGGCCTTCCTTAGCCAATGTGTAACCGGCTCCCAACATGAACAGCAATCCATGCATATACCAGATTGATTCCTGCATCTGAATTGAGCCATAGGCAAATACGTAGCGCATGATCACAACAACAAACTGCATCAGAGTCATGAACAGTACCAGCCACGCTGAAAATTTCCCGGTCACGGTATTGAATAGAGTCAACCACGATGCGAGAGACTGTAATTGTCCCCGCCAACCCGGTTGCCATACTGTGGCAGCATGGTCAGCGTGAAAATTTTTGATAATATCTCGAGATTCGTAACGAAGCAGCAGGAATACAGGTATGACAAAAAATGCAACTACAGTGAGCAGCACGAGAACATAAACGGTGATGCTGAACACGAAAGGTAAGCGTTCCAGCGAATGCCATAACCCGATAAAATCTACATTCACGAGAGCAATACCTTTGTCTTGCTGATATCTATCGACCTTCTGCAGGCCTTTGTGTGGGGCGTCAGTTCTTTACGGACAATGTTGTGCTTCGATGTCGCGCAGAAGAAGAAAATCTGAACAGTTCGCGACAGGTGAAATTGATGCAGGCATAGGCAAATCCGCCACTTGAAAGGAAGCGGATTTGCCTAAATTTCTACCAACTGTTTACAGTTAATCTAGTGAAAATCAACCAATGCGCGCTTGTTCATGTACGATTGGTCAGAAAGTTTTGACCAACCGACCACGTTCTTACGGAAAGCCATGTAGCTATCGAAGACTTTCTTGGTATCGGCGTCAGTTTTTCCAACCTCATTCATGACTTCACGGGCGGCTTCGCCCATGGCAGTGAATATTTCGTCGGAGAACTCAACCAACTCAACACCATGATCAGTCAATAGCGTATCCAGAGCGGCTCCATTGTTCGCATTGAATTCGGCAAGATCGTAATTGTTCTCAGCTGTTGCAGCGTTTTGAATAATTGCCTGTTCACTTGCACTCAATCCATCCCAGACGCCCTTGTTTATGCCGAAACTCAACACCGTTCCAGTTTCGTGGAATCCCGGATAGTGATAGAACTTAACGACTTTGTAAAATCCGAAAGCCAAGTCGTTCCATGGCCCGACCCACTCGGTCGCGTCAATCGTTCCTGCTTGCAGGGCAGGCATGATCTCGGCACCGCCGAGGGTGACTGACGATCCTCCAAGGGCATCAATCACTCGTCCACCCAAACCCGGCATTCGCATTTTGAGTCCTTTGAAGTCATTAAGAGAAGTGACAGGCTTAGCAAACCATCCACCCATTTGGGAGCCGGAGTTGCCGCATGCGAAACTTTTTACTCCAAAATTTGCGTTTAGATCATCCCAAATCTGCTGCCCGCCCCCGTGATGAAGCCAGGCATCCATTTCTGCCGGAGTCAAGCCGAAAGGAACGGAAGCGAAAAATGAAAGTCCAAGTGCCTTGCCTTGATAGTAGTATTCCGCTGAATGATACATGTCTGCAGTGCCTTCCTGGACCGCATCGTGACACTTCAACGGATGAACGAGTTCACCGCCAGCGAAAAGCTTGACGGTCATTTTGCCATCGGACATGGCGGCTACGCGGTCTCCAAATCGAGCCGCTGCTGTTCCCAATCCAGGGAAATTCTTCGGCCAGGACGTAACCATTTGGAATTCCTTCATGCCTTGGGAAATTGCGGGCGCAGCCAGAGTTGTGGCGGCTGCAGCGGTGCCAGCTATAGCACCGGCTTTTAAAAATTGTCGACGTTCCATAATGAAACTTATCCTCCATTTGAGTTAAAAAATTTATATTACAAATTATGCAGCACAATTGCACTATGAATTGTTGCTACGAGTGCTACTTCTAGATCAAATAATAACGAATTATGGACTAAAACTCACGTTAATTCATATTTGACTTGATGTGTCTCCCGTTAGACTGGGCCAGACAAGGCTGTTCGATCTACAATGCACGTTGGGTTGCACAGTGTAGTGAAGGTCAATTATCTGAATAATTGCGTTCGAGTCGGTATTGAATAAAGAGTGTACTTGATACATTTCCTGATTGTTAAGTTTCAATCAGGGCTCTGAGTACTTCGCACCACGCCTGTGCGAGATTCCGTCGATTGTATCCACCACCTCCCAGCGCAATAATTTTGCCTCCGCAAAACTCTTCGGCCATCCGACATAACCGTTTTGCAGCATGCCCATGAGCTTCGGGCGTAAACTTCATGTGAGTAATCGGATCACCGTCAATGCTGTCGGCACCTGCCATCAGCACAATGAATTCGGGCTTGTACGAACGAAGGAATTCTTCGAGTCGACCCCACGAATCATAGAAGACATCATTGCGGCTGCCAGGCATTACTGGAAGATTGATTTTTGTGTCGACCGCTTCACCCTTGCCGGTCTCGTGGGCAAAGCCTGTTCCTGGATACAGATACCGCCCATCTTCGTGAATGTCACCAATAATCAAATCCGGATCTGACTCGAACGAGTAGAAAACCCCGTCACCGTGATGCGCATCAATATCCACATACGCGATCCGTCGAATGCCGTAAAGCTTGCGCAGAGTTTGGATCAAAACCCCAAGATCACTAATCGCGCAAAAGCCCGCTGCAGAATCTCGGCTGCAATGATGAAGCCCGGCGATGGGAATGAAAATTCGGTTGAACTCGCCTCTCATCATTCTGTCGAGAGCATCGAGATCGCTGCCGACTACATAGGATGCGGCTTCAAAAATTCCTGGAAAAACAGGCGTGTCTCCGTGGTCCAGAAATCCTGTTCCACGAATGGAACTTTTCTTGAGAAACTGAATGTATTCTTCGTCATGAAAGCGTTCTAAGTCGCTCTCATCGCAGATCACCGGCGCCAAAATCTGAACTTGGCTGGCCAGACCGGTGGTTACTGCCTCATTCCAGAATGCGTCATGTCGGTCGGGACCAAACGGATGATTATTTCCAAATGCGTATCGCTTCAGATTTTCTCCAACATAAACACCAACTTCAACTGGCGAAGAAACCATCACCAGCGCGAAACGATCACTCCTGACCGATATTGGGTTTGGTCGGAATTTTGGGGTGCACTATAGTCAATGACATAAGACGACCCGCTCTTCTGAGTGATTACGACCTGCATCAGTCGATCGCCGCTTCTGTACTCCCTGACTGTACTTGAACCGACTTGGTACTCGGTGTAACTCAAGCCACCAAGCGACTTTTCAGAAGACGTCTCCTGTCCCTCGAGAACTGTATCGTCAGCTTGAGTGGGGCTTGTAATGACGACTCCGGTGGTGACAGGGGAGCGTTTCGGAATTTCTATCGTGTCAACAAGCGTTTGCGCTTGAACTGTGCCAGAAAGGGGGACAATCAGCAAAATCCCGACAGCCGTGAATAGTTGGGCCATAGAATGAGGTATGGCAGTACAGCATTCAATGGCTAGTGATCTGACGAAAGACATCTTCCAAGTCACCTCTTTCTTCTGATAGGGTTCGAATTTTCCAGTCATTTGATTCCACAACTTTCCAAAGTTCCTCAACAACCGACCGACCGTCTTTTGCAGTCAGATGGAAAGACTTGTCTTTCTCAATATACTGTAAGTTGGCAATGGCATCAATACCGGACAGTTGCTTTAGAACCTCCGCTGGGTTTATATCGACCATCTGTACTCGAACTGAATTATGAAATTTAGACGCTGTCACTAGCGACTCCGGCGTCTGATCGACAATAATTTGTCCCTTGTCAATGATGATCACACGGCTGCATACTGAGTCAACTTCATCTAGGATGTGCGTCGATAGAATGATCACCTTGTTCTTGGATATTTTTTCGATCAGCGCTCGGACCTGCTCTTTTTGATTTGGATCCAGTCCATCGGTTGGTTCATCCAGCACCAGAACAGCGGGGTCATGCAGCAGCGCCAAGGCGAGCCCGACGCGGCGTTTGAATCCTTTCGAAAGCGTGAAAATCGGTTGTGTCAGCACGTCTTCAATTTGCACATCGGATACGACTGAGGCGATTTGTCGTATAAGGTTTGATCCGCTTAACCCACGAATTCTGGCTGCAAAAATGAGAAATGAATGAACCGGCATATCGCCATAAAGCGGTATTCCTTCTGGCAGATAGCCCAGCTTCGACTTGGCTTCGATCGGATTTGTTTCAATATCTAACCCTTCGATTTCAACTGATCCGTGATCCGGTTTCAGAAATCCGGAGATCATTTTCATGGTCGTAGATTTACCGGCACCATTGGGCCCGAGAAATCCAAGTACTTCGCCGCGTTCGACGGAAAATGTCAGATTGTCTACGACAGTTTGATTTCCAAATCGCTTGGTCAGCTGAGATACATTGATCATTTTGATGGGCAGAACCGAATGCTGATTACTAGTTGATTGGGACCAATATTATATGGAATGATGACAATTTGTCGTGTCGCAAACACGGGCGGATTATGAAATAATGGATATAGTACTTCTTTTCGTATTACTGGAATCCAATTCTCAAACTGATCCTATCTTATGACACCCCAAGAAAAAACGATTTATCTAGTAGATGGATCGGCGTATGTTTACCGCGCTTATCACTCGCACAATCTAAGTACGTCAAGCGGTGAGCCGACAGGCGCAGTGTACGGTGTTGTAAGTATGTTGAAGCGGATCATTCGTGATTACTCTCCAGACTATTTTGTGGTTGTTTTCGATGCAAAGGGAAAAACTTTTCGCGATGACATCTACCCCCAATACAAGGAAAACCGGCCGCCGATGCCGGACGATCTTCGCGCACAGTATGAGGTGATCCGTCAACTTGTTGCAGCGATGGGAATAAAAACAATATCCATTTCCGGAGTGGAAGCGGATGATGTGATCGGAACGCTGGCAACCGCGGCCAGGGATGCCGGGTTACTTACTGTGATCGCCAGTAGTGATAAAGACCTGACGCAATTGGTCACCGACAGAATTGCTATCCTCGATGAGAAAAATGGAGTAAAACTCGGCCCCGGCCAGGTGAAGGAAAAGTTTGGCGTGCTGCCCACACAGATTATCGATTTTCTGTCATTGGTTGGAGATTCTTCCGACAATATCCCGGGTGTTCCATTAGTCGGCAAAGTGACAGCCGCAAAGTGGTTGGCTATGCATGGGTCTCTCGACAGCATCATAGAGAATGCCGACACATTCTCTGGCAAAGCCGGCGAAAATCTCCGAAATTCTTTGGAACAACTTGAACTTGCTAGAACACTGGTGACACTGAAACTCGATGTGGATGTAGAACTGGACACTGAGAGTTTCACGATCACTTCCGGTGACATGGATCAATTGCGGGAACTGTATACGCGTCTCGAGTTTCATTCGTGGCTAAAAAATCTGGAAGTAGGCCAAGTAGAAAAAAGACAGCCCGTCATCCGGTACTCTTGTGTAACGGATAAAGCAGCTTTCGAAAATCTTGTCGAACGGTTAGCGAAAAGTGAAGTGTTTGCATTCGACACGGAAACAACCGGACTGGACATGAGACATGAATCGCTGGTTGGCATCTCTGTGAGTGTTCAGGCATGGGAAGCTTTCTACATCCCTGTTGCTCACAATTACCCGGGAGTAACTTCGCAGCTCGATCTAGAATGGGTGATAGAAAAGTTGAAGCCGGTTTTTGAGAACCCAAAAATTGGGAAAATCGTACAGAACCTGAAATTCGACGCAGTTGTGTTTGCCAAGTACGGCATTACAGTCAGAGGCGTCGTTTACGATACGATGATTGAATCGTATGTACTGAACAGTACTGCGGTATCCAAGCACAGTCTGGATAATTTATCGCTTAAGTATCTGAACCACACAACCGTCAAGTTTGAGGATATTGCTGGCAAGAAAGGCAAGAATCAACTCACATTCGATCGCATCGAAATTGATACTGCCACCCACTATGCCGCAGAAGATGCTGATATAGCATTTCGTTTGCACGAGGCACTGTGGCCAAAGCTTCAAACCACGGGTCGACTGCAGGATGTATTTGAAAAGATTGACATGCCGCTGGCGCCTGTTTTGATGCGTATGGAAGATCACGGTGTGCGTATCGATAGAGACGAACTGGGTCGACAAAGTGCGGAACTCCATTCGCGTATTCAATCGGTCGAGCAGAACATTTATGAAAGCGCCGGAACGAAGTTCAATGTGTCATCGCCCAAGCAGATTCGAGAAGTTCTTTTTGATGTCCTTGGATATCAGCCTACCAGTAAGACCACACAAGGACATTCATCCACTTCCGAAGCGGTCCTGAATCAGCTCGCGACAACTTATGATGTTCCTAGAATGATTCTCGAGTATCGGAGTCTGGCCAAATTGAAATCTACTTACACGGACAAGCTGCCGAATCTAATTCACCCTGCTACCGGGAGAGTCCATACTTCATACCATCAGGCAGTCGCTGCTACTGGGCGTCTGTCATCAATTGAACCGAATCTGCAGAACATTCCCATTCGAACTGTAGAAGGCAGACGGATTCGAGAAGCATTCGTGGCAGATCCTGGATGCATTCTCATATCAATTGACTATTCTCAGATTGAACTTCGAATCATGGCCCATCTGTCTAAAGACCCCGGACTTGTAGACGCATTTGCTAAAGGTGAAGATGTGCATCGTTTTACGGCGTCTGAAGTATTCGATGCCCGTATTGATCAAGTTACCTCGGATCAGAGGCGGCATGCAAAAGCGATCAATTTCGGCTTGATATACGGGATGTCTTCGTTTGGCTTGGCTCGCCAGCTTCAGATAGACGTAGCACAGGCGCATGAGTATGTAGAACAGTATTTTGCCAGATATCCGAAAGTGCGGGAGTTCATGGACAATACCCGAACGCAGGCTCACAGCGAGAAGTTTGTCGAAACCATATACGGTCGGCGCCTCTATCTAGCGGACATCAATGCGAAGCACTACGGTCGGCGCCAACATGCCGAACGAACTGCTATCAATGCCCCGTTACAGGGTTCTGCTGCCGATATTATCAAGCTTGCCATGATCGAAGTTGACCGTTGGATCACCAGATCTGATTGCAGGTGTCGAATGATCATGCAAGTTCACGACGAACTGGTGCTGGAAGCCGCAGAGTCCGAACAAAATCTGGTAGTTGAAAACGTGAAGGCGATTATGGAAAATGCAACTGAACTGCGAGTACCGCTGGTTGCTGATGTCGGAATTGGCAAAAATTGGGCAAGCGCCCACCAATAATGACAAAGTCAATCAACTTGCCCCAACAGGTTGCAGATAATTTGCTGCGCCTGAGTAACGCCCAAACCCGTTGTACCAGAAAATGCCTGTAGCGTTACATCTTTATAATCATTGAACTCGTTTTTCACCGAGGCCAGGGTCGCCGCTGTTTTCGACTTGGAAAGTTTGTCGGATTTTGTCAGCAGAATGTGGACTCGCACAGCGGACTGGTGACACCAGTTGATGATTTGCACATCAAGAGGCTTCAGTGGGTGTCGTATATCCATCGTCAGAATCAGCCCGCGCAGGCTGACTCGGGTTTCAAGGTATTGCTCTATAACCCTGGCCCAGTGCATCCGCACTCGCTCCGGCACTTTTGCGTAACCGTAGCCGGGCAAATCTACCAGTCTTATGTTCGGCGCTATCTGAAAGAAAACGATCTGCTGGGTTCGCCCCGGTGTCTTGCTGGTTTTCGCGAGCCCTTTTCGTCTTGTAACTGAATTGAGAGCAGTGGATTTTCCACTATTTGAACGACCCGCAAATGCCACCTCGTAGCCTTCATCCGTCATCCACTGAGAAGGTTTGTGAGCCGCTACGATAAATTCTGCATCGTTCAGGTTGATTGGCACCTGATTACGCTCATTTTTGTTTGACTCCACACTTTCAAGACTACTGCTTCCATATACGGGCATCCGGTAATTCGCCTTAACAGTGCCGATGAGTACATTCGAATATTCATAAATCCGCCCCCTCTTCTATTGAAGCCGCATTGATTCCTTCAATATATTTCACTTGCGGGTCTAACCTTCCTATTATCGCTTGTAAGCGAGTCGAGAGATGCTTTACAAGCCTGAACTCTTGAAGCCCAATTCGTGATATATTTAGCGAAAATTGTCAGAATCGAAACAAATCTGGATTTACAAACCACCATCATATTGGAAATCAACACTATGCAAGCAGCCATGCTGAAAAAAGTTTGTACATTGATATCGACATTTGGAATTTTACTGACCATAACCAGTTTGGCATTGGGAGCTGGTGACCCTGTTGCTGGCAAAGAAAAAGCGACTGCATGCGCGGCCTGCCATGGAACTGATGGAAATAGCATAAATCCTGAATTTCCAAAGATTGCCGGACAAGTACCCGGCTACATTGCAACCCAACTTGCAGCGTATCAGTCAGGAGCAAGGCAGAGTGCAGTTATGATGGGCTTGATCTTGAATTTGTCTGAGCAGGATATGCAGGATATAGATGCCTACTATTTACAGAATGAAGCTAGCAAGGCAAGCATTTCCGAATCGGACCTGGCTGGCGCCAGGCGTGGACAGGAAATTTACAGACGGGGTTTAAGCCAGTATTCCGTACCCGCCTGCATGGCTTGTCATGGTCCGGCTGGAGATGGGATTCCTTCTCGTTATCCAAAGGTTTCGGGGCAGTTTAAAGAGTATCTGGTTAAATCGCTACTCCAATTCAAGACCGGTGAACGCAAAAGTGAGGAAATGGAAACGATCTCATTTCGACTTACGCTCCAGCAAATTGAGGATCTCGCGGTCTACATGCAGGGACTGGACTAAATTCGCCCGAGACTCCGAATAGCCTCTGCTAAATATTGGAGACTTTTGGTAACGGGCTGCTTAATTCGAAATTGGTAGACAGGGCGGCCAAGTTTGTGTAACACTTCAGTATCCACCGATGCCTGGAGTTCCATGAGTCTGCCGAATGTGTAGGATTGCCTGGCTACATCAATATCTTCGTCTTGATCGGATTTGACTATTAGGAAGTTTCCGGTGGCAGGACCGCCTTTGTGAAACTGCCCCGTTGAGTGCAGATACTGGGGCCCAAAATTTTGCACTACACTGCGTCCGATAACAGCTTTCAGATTCTTCGCAATTTCAGACAGCATCCGTTCATTTTCAGCAGTCGGCGACACGAATGCGAGCAACGCGACATAGTCGTGAATTCCAATTGAAGATTCAAGTTTCATGATCGCTTCCTGAATCTTCTGAACCGAGTCAGTTGATCGGTTCACCTTGATTTCTTGGTCTGTGATCGGACCAGGGCGATTTTTATCTGAATCCAAAGAATCCGACACAATCTGTTTGCTGCGTTCCACATCCGGTTGATCAAACGGATTTACGCTGATCAAGTATGCAGCCATTGAAATAGCAGTTTCGAAAGTAAAGAACATGCGCGCCAGCTGACTGATATTCGATAGTCTGGTTTGAAATATCAGTGCAGATTCAGTTTTCTCGGTGCAAAGACACACCTGCAATTCATCATTGTCAGTTTCATTGGATGTCGGGATTTGAATTACTGGAAGTACTCCATGACCCGACTTTCCCAGACTTTCTCCAACTATCTGTTCAATCCATTGCAGGGCAGGCAGCTGATGCGCATTCGTTGACAACAGCATTCTACTGCCGGGTTCAGTTGCTGCACAAGCCATAGCCGCCGCAAGCTGTCGAGCTTCGATTCCGTAGTTTGAATCGCTCTTCTTCATCATCGCAACATGGTCATCTAGCACATCCTGTAGCGGAGATAGATCAATTCCTAATTTTTTCACAGGGATGAGTGCAAGACTGCTCAACGCACAAAATCGCCCCGGTACAAATGAATCCGATTCATACGACGTGATTTCATTGTCTTTTGCCCATTCCCTCAATTTGCTGGTGGATGGATCGGTCAAAACTGAGAACTGGCTGGGACATCCTACACGCTCATAAACGGTTCTCGCGATGTCAAGGGTTTCTACAGTATTTCCGGACTTGCTGGATACTACGTAGTAATTGTTTTTCGACTCTGGTTGTTGCAGTGCCTTCGCCAGGAAATCCGGAGAAGTGCTGTCCAGTACGCGTAAGGTGCGCCTGGTGTCACTGCGGCAAACTTCGGCATACACTCTGACAGCTAGACTCGCGCCTCCCATTCCGATCAGTACAACCGTATCGACTTGCTTCGGCAATTGTGGCACTTCGATAATGGTTGGAAGCGATCGCTGAAACGAATCTGTCCAATCCAGACAGCGATTCGAGGGGGTAGGAGAAACTCCTGATTCGCTCCAGATGCTGACATCCTTTGAGAAAATCCTTGAGCAGATGCTGCGTTCAGTGAGTAATTCTTCGTATTCCCGAAAACGAGGAAAAATTTGCTCTGAATCTCGTATTTGACGGATGCAGGGCATATTAAGGTTCATCAGTATGGGCTAGAAAATTCGCCCACAAAAGTGCCTGAACGAAAAATAGATTGCTTGATCTGCTACACCAGAACGAACCGGGTGCCGCAATAAGGGCATCGCTCTTCCCCGCTTTCTTCAATAGGCAGGTAGACGCGCGGATGAGAATCCCATAACGTCATACGCTCCAACGGGCAATGGAGTGGGAGATCATCTTTCGTGACATTTACAAACTTGTCCGTGTTCAGGGTGTCCCCCGGTTTCGGCTGATAGTATTTCGTCTTCATTACTGTCATATCAAACGTACGTCAGCCAGTCTCGGTGCTTCTTACTTCTTCCCTCTACTACATCGAAATATTTGGACTGTAGTTGTTTAGTGATCGGCCCGGGTTTTCCGTCGCCAATTGCTCTTCCGTCCAGTTCTCGAATCGGAGTCACTTCTGCTGCCGTACCGGTAAAGAAAGCTTCATCTGCGATGTATACTTCATCACGAGTAATTCTTCGTTCCTCAACCTGATATCCCATTTCTGCAAGCAGACCGAAAACGGTGAGTCTGGTAATCCCTTCCAGTGTGGATGCCATGTCGGGAGTAATGACTTTGTTGTTTCTTATAATAAATACATTCTCGCCTGACCCTTCCATCACGTAACCTTCGGTATCCAGAAGCAGCGCTTCGTCTGCACCGTTGTCCAATGCTTCCTGCAACGCCAAAATTGAATTGATGTAATTCCCGCAGGCTTTGGCGCGGCACATGGCTACATTCACATGCAACCTCGAAAATGAAGATGTTTTTACGCGAATACCATTTTTGATGCCTTCTGTTCCTAGGTAGGCACCCCAGTCCCAAGCCGCGATCATCACATGGGTTGAGAGGTTATCAGCCCGTAATCCCATTCCTTCAGAACCATAGTAAACAATTGGTCGAATGTAGCCGCTTTCGAGCCCGTTTTCTCGAAGGACAGTGCATTGCGCTTCGTTCAAGGTTTCGTGATCGAACGGAATCTTCATGCGCAAGATGTGAGCTGATGCAAACAATCGATTGGTGTGATCCTGTAATCGAAAGATTGCGGTGCCGTCATTTGTTCGATAGGCTCGAAGCCCTTCGAATACAGCTACGCCGTAGTGCAGGGAATGAGTGAGAATATGTACGTTTGCTTCTCGCCAAGGCACTAGCGTGCCGTTATTCCAGATAATTCCGTCTCTGTCGCTAAATGATGCTGTCATGGTTCCTAGTTCAAATTAAAGATAGCAGTTTAATCAAATCAACCTGATTAATTTCGGATCAGTTTGTGTTAGTACCAAACGGTTCCCGCGCATAAATTGTCTGAACCATGGGTTCAAAAAAATCCAGCGGCAAAGAATCGTACTCCGGATCAAATGAAGATTGATCCCATTTCGCACAAAAATCCACGCATGCCTGATAATGTTGATGATCCTTATATCGATCGCGTAGATTTCTGTCTTCCCCCAAGTGATGAAAAAAGTAATGGCCTTGAAAAATTCCATGATACTTCAGTATCCAATAGGTTTCGGGTGACACGAACGGCCGCAGTACCGCTGCGGCCAGTTCGCCATGGTTTTCCGGTGATAGAGTGTCGCCAATATCGTGCAACAGTGCGGCAACAGTCATTTCTTCGCCGGCGTTGTCGCGCCAAGCCCGAGTTGCAGTTTGAAGTCCATGTTCAAGTCGAGTAATCTTGTAGCCGGCCAGACTGCTTTCGAGATCAAGCAGGTGGTCCAGCACTCGATTGGCTGTATTTCTTGAAAATTCTTTTTCGTATTTGTGTAACAGTTGATAGTCTTCAGGAGTTCCGTCTTTCATCTCGATGAACTCAACGGTATTGTCGAATGTGTTCATGTCTGTGCCATACCTATTTAACCAAAACCAACTATTATATATTTTCAGTCTACACGTTATTCTGAGTGATGTTTCGCATTTCAATTACCGTACCATTCTTAATTGAATTGCCTAGACGGTCAATTCTCTAAAATCTGTAGATTCGCCTGGTCCCAGACCAATAATTTTTCACCGCTCGCATAAAAGTTCACTTTCACAAGACAATATTCGCCCCCTTCTTCGGTTTTTAGGACGATTCCATTGCCAAATTTCGCATGCTGTACCTCTTTGCCTAACAAGTCGCGAAGTTCATCCTGATGGACCGTTGGATTCACAGATTCAATTTTGCTGTGGTCGACGAATTCAACATAGTCTCTGGGGATTTCACGAACAAATCTGGACGGTCTGTATCTTTGCCACTGCCCGTGTAAAAGGCGACGGTCTGCGCGGGTTAGATACAGTTGCTGCTGTGCCCGCGTTATGCCGACATAGCACAAACGGCGTTCTTCTTCCAGTGGATTCGGTTCAGAAGACGGGTATCCTGAGCGGTTGAATATTGCATTTGCATGCGGCAGTAAATTCTCATCCAGGCCGGTCAGAAACACCACCGGGAATTCCAGCCCTTTGGCGAGGTGCAGCGTCATCATTTGAACTGCACTTAGATTTCCATCGTGTGTGTCGCCGGCATCGAGTGTTACTTCATCCAGAAATGGCACAATTGCGTTTTCATTGTCGTCGATTTCCTTATTGCGAATGAAATTGGCTCCAGCATTCAGCATTTCGTCCAGATTTTCAACCCGCGCCATATCGATATCTGTATTGCGCACCATGTAGTAATCACGCAATTTGGAAACCTTGATTGTGCGGCCGATAATTTCGTGCAGCGAAATTCCATGACACTCGTTCCTTAGTCCATCCATCATTTCAATGAATCTGTGCAGGGGGGCGACCATACGAGATTGAGAGGATGTATCGGAAATAATTTCAAGTGTGGCATCCCAATTCGAGATTTCCTTGTTCCTGGCCACTTCCCCGACTTTCCGAAGCGTCCCATCTCCGATACCCCGAGGAGGATTATTGACGATTCTTTCAAAAGCGTCGTTGTTGTGGGGGTCCACCAGCAAGCGCAGATAAGCGAGGACATGCTTTATTTCCAGTCGGGAATAAAATCTCACACCTCCATAAAGGCGAAAAGGAATCCCCCGCGAACTGAATTCAACCTCGAAAACTCTGGATTGCGCATTTGTTCGGTACAGAACCGCAATATCTGAATAAGATAAATTCGAAGATTCAATCTGCTCGACTGTGTCAGCAATGAATGCAGCTTCCGCCTCAAAATCCTCGGCGCTGAACAGTTTTATCAAGCATCCACCTTTCTGTTCGGTCCACAGCTTCTTTTCATAACGATTCCGATTGTTACTGATTACCGCATTTGCTGCGTTGAGAATGGGCTGGGTGGACCGATAATTCTGTTCCAGCCGAATGAGTTTCGCATTGGAGAACAATCTCTCAAAATCCAGCATGTTTTCTGCTACTGCGCCTCGCCACCCGTAGATTGACTGATCTTCGTCTCCGACTGCGGTAACATTTCGATATTTAGCGAAAAATATTTTCAGCCATTCAAGCTGCAACGCATTGGTATCCTGAAATTCGTCCACTAGAACATGTAGATACCTTTCCTGATTTGCGTCACGTACAATTTCGTTCCGCTGCATGACTTCCAACGTTCTCAGCAGGAGTTCGGTAAAGTCCACCAGACCACGCAAGTTACATTCGTGCTCATAGAGCCGATAAACTTCAGCGCAGATTGCTTCACGATGATTAGATGGATTCGTATTTGTGGCGCGTATCTGTTGCTCTTTGCATTTATTGATGTAGTGTTGGAATTCCCTTGCAGACAATTCACCGATTGGTAGTTGATGATCTCGTACCAGGCGGGTGATGAAAGACTTCTGATCGTCCGCATCCACAATCGTGAAATCATGGGGTAGGCCGGCTTCCTGGTGGTGAACACGTAGAAAAATATTCGAGAGCCCGTGAAAAGTTCCGATCTTGGATGGAGCGGATTGATTACCCAGCATACTCTCCACACGCGATCTCATTTCCCGGGCTGCTTTATTGGTAAACGTTACAGCCATGATCCTGTGCCTGGACACACCGGTCGCTTCGATCAGCCATGCAATACGGCGAACAAGTACCGCGGTCTTGCCGCTTCCGGCACCCGCAGTAATCAGCAGTGGACCGGGAGCTGCGACAACAGCTTCACGTTGCCGTTCGTTCAAATCCTTGAGAATGTTTGTGACGTCAGTCAATTGCAAGTTACTCGGAAATTTCGGTGGAACACTCGCCTCTGACCACAATTCTGGTATAGATATTATTCAATAGGTGCTACACTTGATTTGTGTGTGTAGAGAAACTATTTATATCTGCTGTATTATCTAGCAATTGGTAAAAATCACATGCCGATATCAGCAAAATTCAAGATTGGACAAATCGTGCGCCATCGCCACTACGATTTCAGGGGGGTTGTTTTTGACGTCGATCCGGAATTCAAAAATACCGAAGAATGGTATGATTCAATTCCAGCCGATATTCGTCCTAAAAAAGATCAGCCGTATTACCATCTGCTGGCTGAAAACGAAAAAACCACTTATGTTGCGTATGTTTCGGAACAGAATCTTTTACCTGATGCCGAAGGCGGCCCTGTTGAGCACCCAGCGATTCCTGAAATATTTGGTGACCTGCTGGGAGGAGAATACACAATTCGTTCGCACCGGATTCACTAAACAGTTCGGATGGGATTAGATGGTTTGTTGAATATGGAGAATCATGAGATTCGCCATTCTGCTTTAATATCTAGGGTCTAGGGACTCACACTCCGAAATATGGACCTCGAAAGAGCAAAATTCAACATGGTGGAACAGCAGATTCGGCCATGGAACGTGCTGAATCCTCAAGTTCTAGAAACCATGGCAACAGTTCCCAGAGAAAATTTTGTGCCCCACGAGTATCGGCACATGGCTTTCGCTGACATGAATATTCCGATTGGCGATGGACAAGTAATGATGCAGCCCAAGCTTGAAGCTCGTCTGCTGCAAGCGCTTGAACCGAGCAGCAATGAAATTGTTCTTGAAGTTGGAACCGGAACCGGTCATGTTGCAGCACTGCTGGCACACCAAGGTGACTATATCATGACGGTAGAGATTCGACCAGAGTTTGTATCACTTGCAAAGGAAAATCTGTTTCAAAACAAAACTGACAATGTCGAAGTGATTCATGGCGATGGTGCTGTTGGCTGGCAATCCGACATCGAGTTTGATTGCATATTCTTGTCCGGTTCCGTGATTGAACTGACGGACGCTTATCGAGAATTGCTTACCATTGGTGGGAGACTGGTTGCCATAGTCGGCGAGGAGCCTGTCATGAGTGCAATACTGGTGGAACGTAGCGGTAAAGCAGCATGGAAAACCACTTATCTGTTTGAAACCCATCTTCCGCCGCTGGACAATATTCCACAGCCAGATCGATTCGTATTCTGATCACATTCGAAATCGATGCAATTCAAACGACTCATCGTTCTATTGGCGGGCGTAATTGCTGCAACGGATTGTGTTGCTGAAAACCTCCTCGAAGTTTATGAGATGGCAGTCGCGAATGATGCGACGTTGTCTGCTGAAAAATTAACTGCAGATGCTGGTGCACTGAGCAGAGACATTGCGTTTGCGAGCATATTACCGACCATCACTTTAGGAACAACCTATAGAGAAAAGCGCAGTTCAATGTTAGACCAACCGCAATCTTCCGGTGCTTATTCCTCATCAACGACTGCAACCAGAATGAGTGAAGCCACACTATCAGTCTCGCTTTACAACTCGCTTACCAAATTGGGGCTTGAAAAATCTGAAATTGAGGAAAGCTTGGCCGCCCTTCGTTACCAGAAGGCAAACGGCAATCTCTTCAGAAGAGTCGTTCAAGCATACTTTAACATTCTGGCAGCAGACGACAATCTGAAATTTGCTCAGAGTGAAGTCAATGCAATTGATAGGTTTCTCCAACAGGCGATATCACGGTTTGAGGTCGGGCTAGGAAACGAAACGGATGTACGCAATGCAGAAGCACGATCCAGCCTTGCCAATGCAGTGGTCATTCAGGCCAACAGCGCGATCGAAAACGCCTGGCTTGAGCTGACTGCAATTACACGCAAACGACCGCAGAAACTGGAGGAATTAAATACAGATTTGGAGTTCGTCGAACCGACGCCAACTCGAGTTGAGGCATGGGTAAACTCTGCGTTCGAGAATAATCTAGACATCGCAATTCAGCGTGAGGTTGTCAAAATTTCATCCAAAGCGATTGGACTGGCAGCTTCAGATACTTCATTTTTCGTCAAGCTTACAGTCAATATGAAGGACCATGGCGATGATCCTCCAAATGTCTACGAGAAATCTTCAATAGGCCTTACGGCAGGCAAGTCATTTTCCACTGGCGGACATTCCACGAAACGCAAGAAACAAGCGAGATATCTGCAGCAAGCTGAAGTTGAAAAGTTGACCGCTTTGACTCGGGTAGTAGAACATCAAACAACAAATACCTATTTGAATATCATCAGTCTCATTAATCGTATTGAAGCGCTGGAAAAGGCGGTAACTGCCAATGAAGTTGCTTTGAGTGCCACGGAAGAAGGTTTCCATGTCGGCACACAGACTTCACTGGATGTTTTGAACGCTCAACGAGACCTGTTTCAGGTTCAGCGAGACCTGCAAAAATCCCGTTACGATTATTTGCAGAATGTACTGCTGCTTGAAGAATTGGCCGGCACTCTTGACATAGCCGATCTGCAATTTCTGAATAGCTATTTGAAATAGGCATTCTGCCTGTTGTGACGACAAGCAGTTACTGCAGCAACGCAAAATCCCAAATACTTTGTCGTCGCCCTCACACCGATTGGTATTATTTGGAACTCGTATACATTAATTCCCAAAGATCATTTATGGAACGACCGTAGAGTGAATTGCGTCCGTCCATAGAATCCATCGCTTCGGTTTCTTCCAAATTAGAAGGAAATTTTGGAAGGGCAGATTGTCATCAACGCATTCCAATTCCAGCATAGCAGTTGTCTCATCAATCTGGAAAGCAATACAGAGATGAAATCCGCCAACTCCTTGCGGGCAGCACCTGAGTCAAAAATAGATTCAGACCAATACTTTAAGAGATGCGAAGTCTTGTCTCCTCAAGCACTATTTCATCGCAAGCCATAAATGTGTATAAGCGAATACAGGTGAACCTAACGTGAGAATTTCGTTCTGAAATCAAGGCATGTGGAAATCAATGTGAAATCATAATCATGTTCACAAAAGGCCAAAAGCAGGATATAAAAGCGGTTGTGTTGCCAACAAATAGTAAGTGATATATCCGCTGTTCTTTAACTTTGAATGCGCATGTGTTCCGTTGCGCAACTACCGCTGAAATTTACCAGAATTGATGAAGACTACAATCAATAAATTTCTACGGAGTGGGTATAAGAACCACGATTCTCAATTTGATCAAGGAGTGGCAATGCTAACTAGAGTATTCAATTTAAGAATAGCCGTGAACAGTGGCGTGCTTTTTTGTGCGCTTGCATTTACCTCCAGTCATGCGATTGGCAGCGGAAGCAGTGCCGCTGTCGCTGCGGCAGCCTATCATCTTGGAAAAGAAGTCTTTCACGAAAAAGTCGTTTGTGACTCCTGCGAATTTGCCGGTTTGGTGCTGGAAACAGAAACTGTGGCAACTGTTTGGGATGATATAAAAAAAGAATTGAAACGAGACGGCAGCATCGGCAAGGACCTGTCCATCAGAGAGCGTAATGCAGTCGAAAAGTATGTAAAAAAACGATTTGTTCTTTGAAATTGCACGTTGAATCAATTGCGGAAGTTGCAATCGCTTCCGTCCACTCTATACTGCAACTCGGAGAAAACGTTGGCGTAGTCGAACTCAGGATGGTCAAGTGAAGTAGCGGACAGCAGTTGTTTCGACCATGAACGATGTATGGAGCTACACATCTGCACGTGGTTCGACATTGGAACTATCAATTTAACAGAATGAAGTAAAAGGAAAATTGATCAGGATGAAACAAGACTACATTTGGGTGCCATGGTTTTCAGAACTGGCGCAAAAAATTTCAAAAAACGGAGAATTGTATTTGATTGAAAAATCAAAAATGGTGAATTGGATCAAAAAAGATCCCGCTTTACTTGCTTTTGAAGATAAGAATATCGACCCGTTTTCTTTCTTCTATTTCCTAGCCTCTAAAAATACGCGCCACCAGCAAAAAACAGTGTTTAGCAGCGTTCATGAAGTATTTGAGATTGAGGAGCAACGCCCAGACTGGGCAACCATTCCAACTCCTAGCCGTAGTCTCCTATTTCATAATGGAAACGATTTTCACCCCGATTTACTATGGAGTTTATTTCGTGAAGCCGTGGATGATGAAAAAATTCTCGACCAGCAAAACTTCAGGAATGTTCTGGGGATCTCCGGGGTTGGCGTCAGCAAACTGACACAGTGTCTGTTTCTAATCAATCCAGAACGCTTCTTACCTATGGACAAACATATTATGGGGAGAGTAATGAGGTTGCTAGGACTCAATGCTAACACACTGGAAAAAGAAATAAGTTCTGAAGGTGGTTTTGAACGTTATGAGTCTATTTCTGAAGACTTCAAGAATCTTTTTCCAAATTGCGGATTCCCTGAAATCAATGTATTTCTGTATATGATTTCAAAGGAACTCGTGATCAACGCGAATTCGAAATTCTTTCAGGTTAGCAGCAATGTTTACAACGATGAGGAAGACTGGTGGGAATTGAACGAAAATGGTTCTCAGAATGAACGTACGTTCAAGGAAAACTTTCATGTCTTTACAGGCGGACCTGGAAATGCCGCTCCTTATCCTATTGATGAGCCAGTTCGCGGGGACATTATTCTAGTTAGGAACGGGAGAACAAATGGTAGGGGAATTGGAGTTGTTGTTAAGAACGAATATTCGACTAACGGTGTTACCGATTCAGACGGCAGTTTCAATAAAAATGCTGTAATTCACGTTTGTTGGATCAACAAATCCAGTGCTGGGCTAGCAGACGGACGCATGACGGCTATTGTTGGATTTAGTAACGCCGGACCGGGAACGCTAAATGCATTTAGATTGGCTGACAGCTATAAGGGTTCTTTTGATCTAATTGAAATACTTCAGGGAGAGAGTACTAGAGGAGACTCCTCTGTTACGCCCGGTAGCAAACCTAAACCGAAGAAGAGCAGTGTAACGCATCCTCTGAATACAATCCTTTACGGCCCGCCAGGCACTGGAAAAACTTACGTTACATCTAAATTTTGCGTTGAAATTTGCGACGGACAGTCGGAGCGGTCAAAGGAGGAAATCCGTAGCCGCTATCGCCAACTTGTGGAAGCAGGCCGCGTTGAGTTTGTGACATTTCATCAATCTTACGGTTACGAAGAATTCGTCGAGGGGTTGCGCCCAGAAACGGGTAAGGCCGGGAGTGCTGGCTTCAGTCTTGTCCCAACTGCTGGTGTTCTCAAGCGTATAGCTGAGCGTGCGCGCGAAAATTCCGAGAAAGCTTATGTTCTCGTAATAGATGAAATCAACCGTGCGAATGTTTCAAAAGTATTGGGAGAGCTGGTTACGCTTCTGGAGGAAGACAAACGGGAAGGAGCCGATAACGAAGTGAAATTGACTTTACCTTATTCCGAAGTTTCTTTTTCGTTACCGAGCAAGCTCCACATTCTTGGCACAATGAACACCGCGGATCGATCCATCGCTCTGCTTGATACTGCTCTGCGCCGCCGATTTGAATTCAAAGAAATGGCACCTGAACCAGAAATCCTGAGTAAAGTCAGCGAATCGACCGGAATCGACCTGCCCAAAGTTCTTGGTGCTATCAACGCGCGCCTTGAATGGCTTCTTGATCGAGATCATTTAATCGGTCACGCTTGGTTTATGGGGGCGGATGATAAAGCAGGTGTTGACCGAGTCATGCGGCACAAAATCATTCCTCTTATTGCCGAGTATTTCTATGATGATTGGAACAAAGTTCGGTCTGTACTAGGTGGCGGAGATGAATTTGTACTTAGAGAAAGCCTCTCTGTGCCTCCAAATTTTGAGAGTCAAGGTGAAGAGCGCTATCGCTGGACAATCCGGAAGGAAATTTCAAAGGAAGCATACGATCGCTTGATCGCTGGCAAAGAACTGACCAAGGAATCGCAGTCTGAATGATTTCAACATCATGAAGCTTCTGACTTGCCGAGAATGGGAACACTTGCCGGTCGGGAAGAAGAAATTGACAAAGGATGATGTTGACCAGCTACATATACATGCCGAACGCGCCGCGAGACGACTGAGCCTGCAAAAGAACGCTGTTCTATCCCGTACCAGTGGGGGTCTCCAGGCTGGCCAGGTAGTGGGTATTCTTGCCACGCCAAGCATATCTGTTGAGATACTGCCTAAAATCGATAGTGACGACGGAAATGTCCGCAATGCACTGGTACGTATGCTTGGCGTTGTGCTGAATATTCGTGTAACCAACAGCGAACTTGCAAGTTTGAATACTCAGCGAATCGATCTTTTGGAAATTCTTATTCGATTGTTTGCCAGCCAACTGCTTACCGCCGTGCGACGGGGGTTACCCCGCCGCTATATCACCCAAGAAGAGGAATTGCGATTACTGCGAGGGAAGCTGAACACGATGCGTCAATTCACGCATCTCGCTGTTCGACCGGATCGCCTGGCATGTCGATTTGATGAGTTATCGGAGGATACGCCTTTAAACCGCGTATTCAAGGCAGCAGTATCATTGCTTGCTCGTCATGCAAGGTCAATCGAAAACATTCGTCTGCTTACCGAGCTTTCTGCACGTTTTGAGTTTGTAAGAACTTCACCTAACCCGCTTCAGGAATCTGTGAGGCTTGACCGGACGAATACCGCTTACCATAGTCTGCACAGTCTTGCTCGGCTTTTTCTTGGAGGAGAATGGCAGAGTACGACCGGCGGCCGTACGACGGGATTTGCTTTGCTGTTTGCCATGAACGAACTTTTTGAGGAATTCATTGGGCGAAGTCTTATGCGCGTTCTCACACCAGAATATAAAGTGCACCTTCAACACCGCGAACACTACGCGTTGAAAGATAAAAATAGTGATAATATTTTCGCTTTGTGTCCTGATGTGGTGATTGAGGCTGAGAATAGACCTATTGTTCTGGATACCAAGTGGAAGCGGCTCAATCCAGATAAGGCTAACCTTGATGTTGAAACATCTGATGTTTACCAAATGCTTGCTTATGCAAGAGCCTACGACAGTGCACGTTTGATTCTGCTTTATCCTATGGATGAGAAAAAGAACTTGCAACAAAGAATTTACCGCAAATGGACAGTCAATGGGACCGACTGCTCATTCGAAATTGCGGTGGTAGATGTTGGAAGGCCTGATCAAGTTCGTGAAGTTCTACACAGTATCATCCATTCCAATTGCGATTGAAGGTATGATTTTTGCTTTGTTACTCCCCAATGCGAATCGTCACTTCCGTACGCCTCGTTCAACAACATGCGACGCTAGTTAGTACAGCACTTTTGCGAAGATGTCATTTAGTCAAATTCCAGCAAAATTTTGCGGACACCCAGCTGACGTGATCTTAAACAAACCTTAGATTCGCCAAGTGAATTCAGTATGAGATATCCGACAATTGGAAACTTTGAATTGCACCGCAGTGTAATTGGAGACACTCCATGCAGGTAGAACGGTTAACTCCAGCCATCGGCGCTGAGATCACCGGCATTGATCTATCCTCAAAACTGGACCAAGCGACCTTGGACGAAATCTATCGGACCCTGCTGGATAATTTGGTAATTTTCTTTCCAGACCAGAATCTATCCGCCGCCGAGCAACTGGAATTCGCGAAAACCTTCGGTCCCATCGATAAACCCCATGCAGTGTATCGTCATGTAGCCGGCTACCCACAGGTAACTTTGTTGGAAAGCGATGCCAATGAAGTGCCGGGTACGGATGAATGGCACTCGGACTTGACGTTTTATCCGAATCCGCCATTTGCTGCAATTCTGCATGCTCGTGAAATTCCGCCAAATGGCGGAGATACTCTGTGGGCGAGTATGTATGCCGCATATGACGCTCTGCCCTCTTCCATGAAAACCCTGATCGAAAAACTTGAAGCCATCCACGATCCTGGCTCGTTTAAAAATCAGTTCCTAGGTGCGGAGCGTGACATCGCAGCTTTGAATGCAGCAATGAGCACGGTCGGATCTGCTGTGCATCCAATAGTCAAAATTCATCCCATGACGGGGAAAGCGTGTCTTTATGTCAATGCGTCATTCACTCGGCAAATCGTTGGCTTTACAGCGCGCGAAAGCGATCGCCTGCTACACTATCTTTATGATCACATTGACCAGCCGGATTTCCAGGTACGCCATCGATGGCGGAAAGGTGACGTGGCAATTTGGGATAATCGGGTCACGCAACACTATGCGGTAGCAGATTATTTCCCCCAACATCGACGAATGCACAGAGTAACAGTTGTCCGCGACAGTCGTGTTTCAGTTTCCAGAGACAATTCGAAAGCGTAAAGCGATGCACCGATAACATCGAACGCTACGAAGTCGAATTCGATATCGGGTACAACGCTTGCAAACTACCCAAACGAATTAAACTTTCCTATCAAGGATTGTGGGAGCTCTTTAGAAAGCGATTGTTCGGCAGTTCTTTAGTTTGGAATATTGTTGAATTGACCACAATCATGGGCAGAGTAGGAAAAAATTATTATTTTTTGTTAGTTCTGACTTGATTTGATGAATTTCAAGTATACAATTCGTTTGCTTTGTTATTCTGTATCTACAGAATTGATGGTCTTCGACAAGGTTTTTTTCTCAAAATCGGCAACTTTTATGAATCGACGTATTTCCAAATGAGTTTTACACAACACACATCAGCACTGGTGCGATTGCAGCGAAGCGAATTGGCGGTACCGGGGTCAAGTCCTGAGCTTTTCGACAAAGCAGCAAGCTCCGAAGCCGATTTTGTTTTCCTGGACTGCGAAGACGCGGTAATCCCGGACGACAAAGCTGCCGCTCGTAAAAATATCATTGAAGCATTGAATGACATCGATTGGAGCGGAAAAACCATCTCTGTGAGAATCAACGGACTAGATACACAATACATGTATCGGGACGTGGTGGAAATCGTTGAACAAGCAGGAAACAATCTTGACACACTGCTGATTCCCAAGGTTGGACATCCTTCCGACGTGTACATGGTCGATTGTATGCTGTCGCAAATAGAGAGTGCGAAAGGCTTGAACAAAAAGATCGGCATTGAGTGTCTCATCGAGACTGCACTGGGAGGCGCCAACGTGATGGTAATTGCTCAATCCAGCAAACGACTGGAGGCATTGCATTTTGGAGTTGCGGACTATGCGGCTAGCATGAGAGCGCGGACGGTAAACATCGGCGGCACGAATCCTGACTATCAGTGTGGCAGATCTATCGGCGACCAGTGGCATGCAGCGTTAGTCAATGTGGTGACTGCCTGTCGAGCCTATGGACTTCGAGCAATTGACGGACCATTTGGAGACTTTAACGATCCGGATGGATATAGAGAAGCAGCAAAGCGCGCTGCTGTTTTGGGATATGAAGGAAAGTGGGCAATTCATCCAAGCCAAATCAAACTAGCCAATGAAATCATGTCTCCGCAAGAGGCCGAAGTGATGCGGGCACGCCGCGTTCTGGAGGCACTGGAAGCCGCCGCAGCACTCGGGAAAGGTGCTGCACAACTCGACGGAAAAATGATCGATGCCGCATCTGAGAGAATGGCGAGAAATATCGTCACACAAGCAAATTTGATAACGGAAAAATCAAGGAATGAGTAAATTAACTACTTACGATTTCAGCATTTCAAAATTTCGTAGTACGTTTCGAACCGCAAGTTCGCGTGGCGTTCTCCGATCAATTGGTCTTCGCCTTTCAAATCTGCAGGAGCAACGGACAGCAGATTGTTCATTAATTCAAAATAGGGAAGTTTTTTAGAACATGGATATTCATGAGTATCAAGCGAAGGAAATTCTGTCGGAGTTTGGAATTCCGATTCCTCGTGGCGGCTTGGCATATAGCCCTGAACAAGCCGTTTATCGAGCCAATGAGATGGGCGGTGAACAATGGCTGGTCAAGGCGCAAATTCATTCCGGAGCACGCGGCAAAGCTGGTGGAATAGTAATTTGCAGCAGTAATGAAGACATTAGCAATGCCGCTGACAGTTTACTGGGTAAAAGACTGATTACCCATCAGACTGGCAGTCAAGGGAAACTTGTTCACCGGTTGTACGTTGAAGAAGCTATTGAAATTGCAAACGAATACTACATTGGATTCGTGCTGGACAGACAGAAGGAGCAGATTGGCGTAATCGCTTCCTCTCAAGGCGGTGTTGAAATCGAGGAAATTGCTCAATCGCAGCCCGATTCAATTGTCCGAACTACCGTTGAACCGGCAGTCGGAATGCAACCGTTTCAAGCGCGCGAAATTGCATTCCAATTGAAGATTAGCAAACCGCTTGTCAGCCAAATGGTTACCATTCTGCTGGGCTGTTATAACGCTTTGATAGACTTGGATGCAACGATGGTGGAAATCAATCCTTTGGCCGTTACCAGCAGCGGCGGGTTGATGGCACTGGATGCCAAAATGAGTTTTGATGATAACGCACTTTTCCGTCGACCGAACATCTCTGAGTTGCGCGACAAGTCGCAGGAAGATTTACGCGAGATGAGAGCTGCCGATCGAGGGCTGAACTATGTCGGACTCGACGGTAACATCGGATGCATTATCAATGGCGCCGGGCTGGCAATGGCAACTATGGACATCATCAAACATGCAGGCGGAGAACCTGCAAATTTTCTCGACATTGGCGGCGGTGCATCACCAGACCGGGTTGCCAAGGCGTTCAATCTGGTATTGTCTGACGAAAAAGTCGAAACCATCGTGGTGAATATTTTCGCCGGCATTAACCGCTGCGATTGGGTCGCAGAGGGAATTATCCAAGCCGTTAGCAAGATTGATTTGAAAATTCCATTGGTCGTAAGACTTGCAGGAACGAATGTTGAACTGGGAAGACAAATTCTGAAGGAGAGTGGACAGCCAATTCTTATGGCGGACACCTTGCAAGAGGTCGCTGAAGTGGCTGTTGCCGCCTGGAAAGAACATACAAGAAAGCAGGGAAGTTAAGCATGGCGATTTTGATCAATGAAAATACAACTGTCATCGTGCAAGGATTTACTGGACAGACGAGCATGTTTCACTCCATGGAAATGATTGAGTACGGAACCAAGATAGTCGGTGGAGTGACGCCTGGGAAAGGCGGCAGTAAAGTTCTAAATCGGCCGGTCTTCGACACCGTTAGAGAAGCAGTCAAGGCAACAGGAGCGACTGCGAGCATTTCATTTGTTCCACCGCCATTCGCTGCAGATGGAATTATGGAAGCGGCGGATGCTGGCATCAAATTCTGCGTGTGCATCACCGACGGAATTCCGGCACATGACATGATTCGCGTAAAACGTTATATGCGTCGCTACAAGGCTGCAGACAAAATGGTGCTTGCCGGTCCCAATTGCGCAGGTACTATCAGCCCTGGAAAATCCATGATGGGGATCATGCCTCCACACATCTATACAAAAGGAGAGGTCGGTATTATTGGCCGCTCGGGTACGTTGGGGTATGAAGCTGCATCACAGTTGAAATCAATGGGAATTGGCGTGTCCACGAGCGTTGGGATTGGCGGCGATCCAATCAATGGCAGCTCTTTCACAGATCATCTTGCGCGATTTGAAGAAGATTCCAAAACCAAAGTTGTCGTGATGATCGGTGAAATAGGCGGACCTCAGGAATCCAATGCTGCTGTGTTTTATAGAGAGAATATGAAAACTCCTGTAGTAGGTTATATTGCTGGTTTGACTGCGCCGAAAGGACGTCGCATGGGGCATGCTGGAGCCGTTATTTCGGCTTTCGGTGAAAGTGCTTCAGAGAAAGTCGAAGTGCTGCAGGAATGCGGAGTCAAGATCGTTTCAAGTCCAGCGGAAATCGGTCAAACAGTTGCAAACGTACTGGCGAGCCTTTGAGGTAATTTGAATCCAAGAGTGCCACTCTATGCGAATATCGATCGTCAAGCATTTTTTCAGTGGGATGATGCTCAAGAATTCGTTGTAATCGTTTGCGAACACCTCCTAGGAGTGTCTGCGCGGCAGAAATTCAATCGACGGTTAGGTGGCAATTCAGGTGGAAATTTTGCCTTAATATGACCATCAAGTGGGGTTGCTGCGCAAGTTTTGACGCTGAAAATCAGCATACGCAGGAGTTGAGAGTTCGAAAACCTCAAAAAAGTTCCTACGGCGCAGACTCCTAGGAGGTAATTAGGAATTATTTTGTACACGTTGCAGTTTCTCTTTCTGCAATAACGGCCGTAAGACGTTCAAATGTAGCTGCCAACGCGCCTTGGTTGTCTCGCAAAAGCTTTTCGCCGTTTCGGGCAGCCGTGTTTCGTAGATTCGGGTCGTCCAAGTATTCCGCTACGACGGCTTCAAGTTCCCCCGTATTTTGAACCTGCCGCCCCGCTTCTCTTGATTGTACGAGTCGCGAAATTTCGCGGAAGTTGGACATTTCTGGGCCGAATACCGGAGGTATGCCTGCCAAAATCGGTTCTAGGATGTTGTGCCCACCTATGGGAACGAAACTGCCACCAACAACTGCAACATCTGATGCAGCATAGAATTGAATCAGCTCACCCATGGTGTCAACCAGTACTACGTCAATGGATTCCGGCGCCTTATCCTGCCAGTTGCTGCGGCGAACAACCGAGTATCCGGATTCTGAAATCATTTGAAATACTTGATCGAATCTTTCCGGGTGCCGAGGGACGATGACGCACACGAGTCTTGGAAAGCTTTCTCGTAATCGTTCAAACGCCTTGATAAAGAGAATCTCTTCACCTTCGTGCGAACTGCCCAATATAATCGTTTCACGCGACTCGCCTCCCCAATACTCGCGAAGACTCTTTCCTGACTCTCGTATGCCGCTTGGCGGTTTTACATCAAACTTCAGGTTGCCTGTCGTGTGCACTCTTGAAGAGTCAGCGCCCAAGGAAACAATTCGCTCAGAGTCGACACTGGTTTGTACGCAGAAAGCGTCAACACCCTGCAGAGTGTATCTGCTTAAGGATTGCAGTCTTTTGCCATTGCGGAATGTGTTGTCGGACAAGCGTAAGTTGGCAAACAGAATCGGAATGTTTTGGGACAAGCCATTACGAATAAGATTTGGCCACAGTTCGGTTTCAAATATCACAATCGCGCAAGGTTGAAGTTTCTTGAGAAATTTTCGCACGATTACTCCAGCATCAACTGGCGCGTATATATGTTCGACTTGGTCGCCAAGCGAATTTTTGATTTGAACAGACCCTGTTGGGGTTACGCATGTCATCAAGATTGGACGATCTTGTGCTGCCAGCAGATTTTTGACCAGGGGGACCGCTGCATTAGCCTCGCCAACTGATACTGCATGAATCCAAATTACCCCTTTTTTGGTGCGCGCGGGAATCGCTCCAAACCGTTCCATCATTCGCTCGCGATACACGGGTCTGCGAATGCCTTTCAGCATATAGCGAACGTAAATCACTGGGAGTAGCAGAAAAATTACGGTTCGATAAAATATAAACAGCAATTTACCCATTACTGATCCGTCGTCAAGGCCAGCCAATCTCGAGGTTGGAGAAACTCGTCTGTCAACTTTGCCTCAGTAGAGCCAGGTTCAGCTTTCCAGTCGTATCGCCAGGACACACTCGGCGGTAGCGAAACCAGAATCGACTCCGTTCTGCCGCCTGATTGCAAACCAAAAAGCGTACCTCTGTCGTAGACCAGATTGAACTCAACATAGCGACCGCGTCGAATCAATTGAAACTCACGTTCTCGTTCACCGAAAGGGGTGAGCATGCGACGCTCGACAATAGGAAGATAAGCATCCAGAAAATGACTTCCGACGCTTTGCAGAAACTCGAAACTGTGAGCAAATCCGCCTTCCGTAAAGTCATCGAAGAACACTCCACCAATTCCGCGGGATTCATTTCGGTGTTTTAGATAGAAATACTCGTCGCACCACTTTTTAAGCCTGAGATAAAGGCCGTCCCCGAAACCTTCACATGCTGCGGCAGCTGTGCGATGCCAATGAACCGCATCTTCAACGAATCCGTAGTACGGAGTGAGATCAAATCCGCCTCCGAACCACCAATTATCTACGCCGACTCGGATAAACCGCAGGTTCATATGTGTGGTAGGCACATATGGATTGCAAGGATGGACAATAACGGAGATGCCGGTAGCGGAAAATGACTGATCTTTCAGATTTTTGCGTTTCTCCGTTGCAGCGGCAGGCAATTTCACCCCTTGAATTGAAGAGAAATTAACGCCAGCCTTTTCAAATACAGTACCAGACTCGAGAACTCGACTATTGCCACCACCGCCTCCGGAAAATTTCCACTCGTCTTGCGCGAACTTTTGGGAATCTTCCAGTCCTTCAAGTTCACTGCAAATCCGTTCCTGCAGCTTCTTCAGAAAGATTTCAACTTTCGTTGCTTCACTTTCGGCCACAGGCGTTTCCTTCTCCATTCAGTAACGTTAAAATTTAAGCTGCACGTATCAGATGCCCAGTCATCGCATCTCTAATCTGAGTTGGTTTTTTCTGACGCCCAAGGGTCCCGCGTACTACGAAATCCAGTTGCTTTCCCAAGCATCGCTCAACATGCACGTATTGACGAATTGGAGTCAGACCATGCCGGTTGGCACTTGTTGAAATTATTGCGCCTCCGGCAAGGCGGCTCAGATGTGCGGCCACAGAGTGTGCTGTTACGCGTACGGCAATGGTATTGTCTGCAGAACAGAGCAAATTCGAGGCCCATGAACTGACTGGAAAAACCCATGTATAGGGGCCAGGCCATGTGGCAAGCGGCTGGTCGAGAATCGACTCGCTCGTAATCGACAGATAAGGCAACAGTGATTCAACGTTGTGCGCTATAACAATTAGCCCTTTACCGACTGGGCGATTTTTAATTCTGGCAATGCGTTTCAACGCACTTCGATTTGTCGGGTCGCAGCCGATTCCGAAACAGGCTTCAGTCGGATAGGCTACCACTGCACCCAAAGTGATCAATCTAGCGCCCATCGCAACGTCAATCGCATTCAATGAATTTTCTTCAGTCGCTGATATTTTGTTGCAGTGTTTGATTTTTTTCAAGTACCAAGGCACGATTCTCTTGACGCTGTGCGTGTAATTTCGAGGCGATATTCTTGTCAACCAAGGCAAGAATTCGCGCCGCAAGAAACGCCGCGTTCTTAGCACCCGGACTGCCTATCGCGACGCACGCAACTGGAACCCCCCCGGGCATTTGCACGGTCGACAACAGCGCATCTAATCCTCCTAGAGTACCCGCATCAAGCGGAACACCAATCACTGGTCTGAGCGTATTGGCTGCAACCGCCCCTGCGAGATGCGCTGCCAATCCTGCCGCTGCAATATATGCAGCACATCCTCGGGCATCTGCATCCTGGATATAGTCGCGTACGTGATCTGGTGTTCGATGTGCCGACAATATACGAATTTCCCACTGCACATCAAGACTGTCAAGCGTATCCAGTGTTGATTGCATTACATTGAGATCCGAATCTGATCCGACCATGACTGCAACGAAAATTTCTTTCAAGTTTCCCTCCTATCAGTTTAGTTGGCATCTACTCTGCGGTTTAATGCTTTACTTCCTATGTCTGTTCGATAATGCATATTCTGCATCGAAATTTGTGCGACCGCTTGATATGCTTTTGCTTGGGCTAGGCTTACATTTTCAGCCGAAGCAGTTACGCATAATACACGACCGCCATTTGCAATTAATCTTCCGTTTTCATCCAGCGCGGTACCAGCATGGAAAACTTTCACATTCTCTGTATCTAACGCATCAAGCCCAGCAATTTCTTGTCCCTTTGAGTAAGCACCCGGATAACCGTCTGCTGCAACAACCACACCCAGTGACGAACGAGTGTCCCAATTCGCGGTTGCGGATTCCAGCTTTCCATCAAGTGCTGCGACAATCAAATCCAATAAATCTGATTGAAGGCGAAGCAGTATTGGCTGGGTCTCCGGGTCGCCTAGACGACAGTTGAATTCAAGTACGCTGGGATTTCCACTTTCGTCAATCATCAATCCAGCATACAAAAAGCCAGTGTATTGAATGCCTTCTTGCTGCAATCCTCGAACTGTCGGCCGGATAATTTCGTTCAGAATCCGATCTTCCAGATGGCGATCGACGATTGGTGCAGGAGAATAAGCACCCATGCCTCCTGTATTGGGACCGGTGTCGCCGTTAAATGCAGCTTTATAGTCCTGTGATGCGGCTAGTGGGAGAAAATCTTGACCATCTACGATACAGATATAGCTTACTTCTTCCCCCTGCAGAAACTGCTCAACTACGATTCGCTTGCCCGCGCTGCCAAATTTGTCATTGCACAGCATGTCATTTAGTGCTGATTCCGCTTCATGCATGGTTTGCGCTACGATTACACCTTTTCCAGCTGCCAGTCCATCCGCTTTGATGACAATTGGCAAATGGCAGCCTTCGATATATTCGCATGCCAGAGTCAAATTTTCGAAAGTTCGAAAATTCGCGGTAGGAATGTTATGTCGCAGCAGAAATTTCTTGGTGAAATCTTTTGAACCTTCAAGCTGCGCTGCCTGTGCACTCGGGCCGAAACATGGTAGCCCATTATGCTGAAACTGATCGACAATGCCGAGCGTCAGAGGCACTTCCGGGCCCACAATCGTCAGATCAATCCGTTCCTTCAGCGCAAAGGCTAGAAGTGCTTCGACATCATCAGCATCAATTGGTACATTGCAGGTATTGGGTTCCAGAAATGTTCCGGCATTTCCAGGTGCTACATACACCTGTTTGACATGTGGCGACTGCCCCACCTTCCAGGCCAGAGCATGTTCACGTCCGCCGCCGCCGACAATCAGAACATTCATCTTGCGGACTGAGTTCAATGACGAAAATGGCGCCTACCGGTAAAGACCATGGCCATGCCCTGATCATTCGCAGCATCAATTACTTCGTTGTCGCGTAAAGAACCGCCAGGCTGAATCACTGCACGTATGCCGGATTTGGCGACACCGTCAATTGCGTCTCGAAACGGAAAGAAAGCGTCCGATGCCATCACTGATCCGTTGACTTTTAAGCCGGCTTCATCAGCTTTTATCAAAGCGATTTTCGCTGAATCGACTCGGCTCATCTGCCCTGCACCAATACCGATTGTTGCGGAGTCTTTTGCATATACAATCGCGTTCGATTTAACATGCTTTGCCACTCTCCATGCAAAAAATAAGTCCTGCATTTCATTTTTTTGGGGTTCTCTGTTCGTCACTACCTGAATATCGCGCAATTCATCGATGATCTCATCGGGATCTTGTAGAAGTAATCCGCCACCTGCAGATCTCAAAACCTTTCCTGATGGAGTTTCACTCATCTCAGATTTGTACTCCAGCACCCGGATATTTTCTTTATCTCGAAACACTTTTAGTGCCTTCGGATCGATTTCCGGCGCCAGTATCACTTCGACAAATTGATTGTCGAGAATAGCCACAGCAGTTCGCTCATCAAGTTTCCGATTGAATGCAATGATTCCACCGAATGCCGATGTTGGGTCGGTTCTGTACGCGAGTTCATATGCACTAGTAAGATTAGTTGCCGACGCTACTCCGCATGGCGTTGCATGTTTGACGATTACGCACGATGTAGTGTCCTGGAAATCTTTGATGCAGCTATAGGCTGCATCTGTATCGACCACGTTGTTGAATGACAGAGATTTTCCTTGATGCAACTGAGAGTTTTCAAGCCACGGTCTGTCGCGGCCGAATGGAACGTAGAAAGCCGCAGCTTGATGGGGATTTTCTCCGTAACGCATATCCATAAATTTTCGATATTTGAGACTCAGCGTGTCCGGAAATTCCTCAACTTCATCAACAAGTTGTGTACTAGAACCCAATGCAATAGCTATGTTGCTGTCGTATTCTGAAACTCTCGCAAACGCTTTTGCCGCCAGACTTTTACGAGTATTGAACGCAATGCCGCCTTTGTTGTGAATTTCATAAAGTATGTTCTGGTAATCACCAGGATCGATCACAACGCTCGTACGAATAAAGTTTTTGGCCGCAGCACGAATCATAGTCGGCCCACCGATATCGATAAATTCAACGTCTACATCGTAGTCAGTTGTGCGGTCGCTGTGGAATTGTTCAAATGGATACAGATTCACGATAATCAGATCAATCGGTTGAATATCGTTCTCCTGCATTTCTTCCTTGTCAACGTCTTCTCTTGCAAGAATGCCGCCATGAATTTTTGGATGAAGTGTTTTCAACCGTCCGCCCATTAACTCTGGAAAACCCGTGTAGTCGGAAACAGGAATAAATTTGATTCCGGCGTTAGATAAGGTGTTAGCGGTCCCGCCGGTCGACAATATCTCAACACCTTCCGATACGAGTCCAGCAGCAAAGTCGGCGATTCCGCTCTTGTCGGATACGCTGATCAAAGCGCGTCTGGGCGAAACGGGTGCAATATTTTTCATTCTAAATTTCTTGGATTATCGTGAAATGCTCGTTGAAAGCATGTTCAGTTTCCATCGTAAACATGCCGTGTGTGTGATGAGTAAGTGTGGTTACTCGATCAATGAGATGTTTTTCACTAGGGTGTGCAATAACTCGCCAATATTCAGATTTGTATCGTTGCACTGGTCAATCAGGCAGAAATACTCAGAGGGGGGAAATATTGTAGCGGTCCAATTTCTTCCTTAGAGTGCTTCTGGACACCCCCAAGATTGCAGCAGCACGAGTGCGGTTTCCGGTCGTGTGTTTCATTACATATTTAACCAGATGTTTCTCCAGTTCCTGAGTCATTTGGTCATGCAGGTCGGTTGGGTCGATACCGTTTAAATCGTGAAAATATTGTTTAAGTGAGCGTGTGAAATATTTACCAAACGGCTTAATTTTATTTTTTTTCATTCTGTTTCCATCTTCTCTATTTCGTTATACGATCACAACAGAATTAAATAGACACATTCTACAAGCAATCGGAGTTTAGAGTGTTTTTTGTATTCTGCCATACGCTGATACCATAGACCCGATAGCAATTGAGCCTATACACTAGATATAATACACTGATGCCTAGCAGGTATCCTGTCATACTAGAATAAGTTGCCGCGTGCGAATTCATTTTACTTTCCTTTTTATTCTTTATCGGAACAAATTCCTGTGAATTTAGTAATAGACCGACTCAAGGATCCGGAAGTACTCAAAGAACGAGTCTATCGATCGCTACGAGATGCGATTTCGTCTATGGACGTGTATGTACCGGGAGTAAATTTGCGTCTGGACGAACGCTCGCTCGCCAATCAGCTCGGTGTCAGTCGAACACCGATTCGAGAAAGTCTGATTCGGCTTGAAAACGAGGGATTTGTAAAAACGATTCCTCACAGAGGCGCATTCGTGGTGCGCAAGACTGTCGATGAAATTCTCAATATGGTATTCGTCTGGGCAGCACTGGAGTCCATGGCTGCCAGGCTTCTGACGCAGCGGGCAAATGACGAAGAGATCGGACAGCTGAGAAAACTGTTTACCACCTATGATGGTTCAAAGTTTCGGGCGAATATCAACGAGTACTCTGAAATGAACATCGAGTTCCATCGGGCGATCATCGAAATGAGTAAGTGTCAGCCGCTGATTGAGATATCCGAAAATTTGTTTCTACACCTAAAGACCATTCGATTACGCAGCATCTCTGATCCTGATCGAGCTCAACACTCAGTCATAGATCATATGCACATTATTGAAGCGCTAGAGGCGCGAGACGCCGATAGTGCCGAACTGCTGGTGAGAAACCATACTCTGCGACTGGCTGAGCATATCCAAAAGCACTTGAATCTTCTTGTCGCTAGCGAATGAGCTGGGACAGGTCAGTGCGCAATGACCATGCGTGAAAAACGCACCGGCAGAATAAAATCCTCATAGGTGCCGGCTACGCCTTTCTGAACCAACACCAGATTTTGACTGTCATCCGGGCCGACCGGCATGACAAGTCGTCCACCGGGCTGTAGCTGTTCGATCAATTTCGGAGGCACTTCATCGGCGGAAGTGGCAACAAGAATCTTGTCAAAGGGTGCAATCTCGCTCCAGCCATATGCCCCGTTGGCAATACGCACTTGAACATTGTCATATTCCAGGTCTGCAAATTTCTGTTTCGCATGCTCTGCCAGTTCTGGAATGATTTCTACTGTGCAGACTTCTGCAGCCAGACGGCTCAATACTGCAGATTGGTAACCGAGGCCGGTACCGATTTCAAGAACCCTGTCGGTCTTTTCTATATCCAGCAAATCAGTCATCAATGCCACGATAAACGGTTGTGAAATTGTTTTGTCATGTCCGATTGGCAATGGACAGTCCTCATAAGCGTGCGGCTGCAAGAACTCTGGAACAAAGAGATGGCGAGGTACTTCACGAATCGCATCTAAAACCGATTCGCTCACAACGGGACGACCTGTAGTATCTCCTGACAATGCTGCGTGCGCTACGATGATGAGTACCATCCCGTGTCGCAATTGGGTAAAAGATAATTCCTCAGGGGGCGTCATTATAAGAAAGGGTGTCAATTCCTGGTCAGTGTTTCAAACCCAGTGTCAAGAAGTTGCGGTTGACCGTCTCTAAATTACTTCGGGAATTCCGGAATTGGCGAAGTTGTTCTCGTGATAGTTCTTGCTAAACAAATTGCGCAATTTGTTTGCGATCTGATCATAGGCTTGTTTGTCGCTCCAGCAGTTTCGGGGGTCGAGTATAGAAGAATCAACCCCTTGGCAAGCTGTCGGATAACGCAATCCAAGTATCGGGTGAATCTTGAAATCTGCGTCTGAGTGGCGGTTGTGAAATTCTCCGCGCATGGCTGCATTCAGCAATGCTCGCGTGTCGCCTATGGAGATTCTCGGCGCCTCTCCTGCCACGCCGCCAATCCAGCCGGTGTTCAGTAAAATGCATCGTGCGTTGGATGATCGAATCTTGTCTTTCAGAAGATTTGCGTAAACCAGTGGTTTTTGTGACATGAACGGAGCACCGAAGCAGGAACTGAATGTTGCTTCAGGTTCTTTGAGTCCAACCTCAGTACCTGCGATTCGTGCAGTAAATCCCTGCACGAAATGGTAAATTGCCTCATCTTCGTTCAGAATTGAAACTGGCGGCAAGACGCCGAAAGCATCGGCCGTGAGCATGACGATTGTTGCGGGATGCGATCCCCTTGCACCTGTCGCTATGTTGGGATTGCAAGACAGGGGATAGGAAAATCGGGTATTTTCAGTGATTGAGTCATCGAATAAATCTAGATCCTGCGGATCCGTTTGTTCGTATGGGAAGGCGTCAAGTCGGGGTACATTTTCAATCAGCGTTCCCTCCATCGATAATGCACTTGCAATAACGGGTTCTACCTCTTTGTCGAGATTAATCAGCTTTGCATAACACCCGTCTTCAAGATTGGAGACGCCATCCTTTGTCCAGCCAGTTTCATCATCGCCAATCAGTTTTCGGCTTGGGTCTGCCGAAAGTGTTGTTTTGCCTGTTCCAGACAATCCAAAAAGAATGGCAGTATCGCCGGATTCGCCGACATTCGCAGAGCAGTGCATGGACAGAATTCCCTGATTCGGCAGTAGGTAATTCATTACCGTGAAAATAGATTTTTTAACCAGTCCACAGTAGTCGGCTCTACCGATTACTAGACAGATTCGATTTCGAAAGTCCAGGATGGCGGCGCGGTCGGAGCGGCATCCGTCACGCTCGGGCTCGCACCGAAATGTCTGGATATTGAGCATCGTCCAGCTCTTTGATGAATCGATTTCATTCGATGTGGAAGATGAAGTCAGGAACATGTTACGGGCAAAGTAGGCGTGTGTTGCGTACTGCCCGATGAATCGGTATGGAATTGAATATTCGGGATCTTGTCCGACCGTTACATCCTGCACAAACAGGCGGCCGCGGTTTTGATTAATATGTTTGATAACCCGCGGCAGCAATTTCTGGTAGTGATCTGGATCGTAGGGTTGAAGACTGCTCTTCCACCAGATTTTCGATTCCACCTCCGGCCAAGCTACTGCGTAGGTATCGTCTACCGGCCGTCCGGTGCAATCCGGATCGGTTAGAAAGACGATCGGCCCGCTTTCCTTCAACTTAGTGGAATAGGCTTTTCTATCTTCATATCCGCCCGATTTGGAGATTCGCCCTCGGTCGTATTGAAGTGCTGCACGAAAAAGCTCGGGCTTGGAAAGGTTATAGTGAATTTCCGGGCCGTCAATGCCTAGGCTGGAAGTTAGAGCCTGATGAATATCAAACATAATCCTACTGACTGAAGTTCGCTCAATCGGGGTGTCATAGGTGATGCGTATACAAAGTCTATATCAACAATCGTTTGAAAATATATCAATTACCCTGTTGTTTTTCATTCCTTATATTCTACTCTTTTTCGTGGATGGGGATTGGGTGCACGCGAGATTTGTTATTTTCCCCTGGAACAAGGCATTAGCATGGATTTCCAAGATTATCTTAATGCAGTATCAAACATTAAGATAACAACTGGCAACCCTTATGACCTCGCATTCCAACCACGCTGAGCTTCAGTCGCGGCACGACCAGAGGCGTAGGCTGGCGATTTCCGGTCAGGAAGTCTTAGAGCGGCCGTGCGGGCAAAATAAGGAGTGCTAGTGTTTCCGCGAACTGTTCAAGGAGTTGATCGAAGTCAACGATTCGCTGTGTCACGCGAAGCCGAAGTCGGGTAAATACTTCTCTGAGTGCTTCGCGGCCGGGAACGCTCGGGGGATTGAATCGCTGGCCGCGTCCGACGCGGTGCCTGCCCCGATGACGCTAGAGTGCGCAGACAGCAGACGAAAAGGAACACAAAGGGCTACCTGACATGCTCCTTCATCAAGACATGCGTCGATGCGATCGGAGAATTGTCGAACTCCTGCGCCAGTTTCGATAGGAGAAAGAAAGTTTGCTCGGCCGCATTGGTGACCGTGATAAGTTGGGCGCGCTGCCCATCGTCAGCAATCCGTTCGATCTCCAAGTACCGACGTCGCATCGTGCTCATCTGTTCACTGCGATTCCCGGTCAACTTCTTCACAAGTTTCCAAGCGTCCTTGTCGCCGGTTTCAACCGCGTGGAGCATGGAAAGCAGCACTGCATCGATTCCTTCAGTGAAACTCGTTCGTAAATCGTGGAGAGCCGATTGTTCGTTCAGCTCCCGCAACGCTCCGCACAAGACTGCCAATTGCTCCTCCAACCAGAAAAGCAGTTTCTGGCGAGTCACCATCGAACTACGGCCTTCGTTGCTCTGTGCAGAGTGGTGCCCGCGCAGATCAATTAGGAAAGCGTCGATTTCAGACAATACCTCCCTAACCGCCTTTCGAGGCGTTTCCAAATCGGTCCCCTGCCGTACCGTGTTAAAGTATCGTGGGAACATGTCAAGCACGCGCCGCTGCTCGAGATCCGCCAGTGCCAGTGATGTCTCAGCGTCCCCGAGCACATGGTTGCGAATGAACTTCGTCCGAAACAGATCCTCCGTAACCGTGGCCGGCCACAGTTTTTTAAAGATCTGGGTCATTGGTCCCAAGGCGGCGAGCATGATCGGTACGCCGAACACGGACGTAAAGATATAGACTAAGGCCAGTTGTTGGCCCAGCCCCAGATCGATGGAGAGGAACGTGGTTTTCACCAGCGGGACATCGAAATACAACTCAATGTACAGCAACGGAACCATTATGGCGCTAACCAACACGCAATAAATTACCTGATACATGGCGACTTGACGGGCGCGGCCGGTGAGGCCCATCGACAGTAGGTACAGGATCAAACCCGCTCCGAGCCAACTTCCATACAAGAGCATGATGGCTTGGTCGGTGGTGATGACTCCGAGCGTGGCCATGCTGATGCCGAACACACTGACGGCGTTCGGCGATTGCACGATGGTTGTCAGCAATGCGGGTACCAGGAAAGCAAGCAACAGTGAACCTCCCGTCCATTCTACTGTCTCAGCGAACCAAGGCTGGTCGACCAGTGGCGCGGCCGAGTCCTTAAGCAGTACGAGGCCAAGAATGATCATTGCTCCCCCGAAGAAGGACGCGGCGATGGGCCGGTACTTCGATGCCCTTTCGCTGATCATGACCGCGCTGGCGATTCCCAAGACGTACAGCGAGATCAACTTGATGTCGAAGGTGACAACCAACACCAACAGCGCCACACCGAGATTTCCTCCGAGTAGGATGGCGAATGCCCCACGCGTGGAGACGAAGCTTGACCTCAACATACTAACCACGATGAAAGTCAGCACGGCTGTGCTCTGCGTAACTGCACCGGCAATCGTTCCCCAAGCGAATGCCGTAAACCGGTTGCCAGTCCACCGGTTTGCGACCACACGAAGGCGGCGACTGGCCAGTGTCTTCAAGTTCTCCGCCAAGAACCACATTCCCGCGAAAAAGAGCCCGAGCCCTCCTGCCATTCCTCCAAAAATTTCGATCATGGAATTGTGTAATGCTCCGCTTCTACCGGGCCATCATTCGCTGCGTGCTCGGAGAGATTTCGTTGTGCACCGGCCACAGGAAAAACTGGCGCAGTTTTTATTTTCAATTTGCTGCTTCGATTCTGGAACATCAATATCTTCAAGTTGGATTTGTTCGTCATCAAAATCGAACGTATCTCCATCGACAACGTGTGGAATGCCCGTTAGTGTTTGTTCTGCATTCGCTGAAAAGACGGCGTGGACAGCAAATTTTCATTCAATGTCTCTGATTGTTCCGTCGAGTCAGTCGACTTAGGCGAATATCGCTGAGCTGTCTGGGTGCTGGTGTTCTAGGCTGGCGCCCAGGCACTCAGTCCAGCAGGACGATTGAAAAAATTCCAATGAATAGTGCAAAGCGTATACTATTTTGAGTTTATCGAAAGCGTACTCCGTCTTCGCTGGCATACGCTGATACAAGTCGATCTGCTGCCAGCACTGCATCCAGTGCAGATATTGTTGCGGATAGTTGGTCAAAGGGGATTGCACAGGTCATCTCGTTATTTGTCATCCCGGTACGAACCCGACTCAACATGCATCCAACGCTTACTGCGGGCTGCTTGAGTTCGATGGCGATTGGAATGATATGACACTGAGGTTTGCCTTCAAACCTTAAGGATGGCACTGCTGCATGCAACTGCATTACCTGCTTTGCAACCAAGCGTAGAAAAACAATGTCAGGATCAGCTTGTGCTTCAGCGAGGGGACCGTAAACGATAGATTCGGGGCGAGTTTTCACAGTCGGTATATGCGGAAAAATTTCTGGATCAACCCACTTCGCTTCGCAGATCGCCTGTACGTCTGCGCGGGTGGCTGCTTCCTCCAAATTGATCAACCCATGAGTCAGGCTTCCGACACTGCAGTTTCCATGATCTGCAGGAACAGTGGAAAATGTTCTTTCGGCTGCCTTTGTCCAGAAAACACAACTAGCGGCGACTGCGCCGGTACGGCCATCCTCAGTGGGTGACGGATAGTTTGATCCATAACCCGGAACATCGGACGGTGCATCACAAAATGTGATTGCAATTGGCGGATGTGAAAGCGCAAGCAGTGCTTCCAGTTGTTCGGACATCATTCGATATGCACTCATAAGTTTCTCCAATAATTAGCATTTGTGGGATTTACATATTTCTACGTTTTCTCGAAACAGAATACAAACTCTTATCGATTGGATTGTTTCAATTCGGGTTTGATCACCCCTGTTTTAAACCAGGAATTCACGTGCTTTTATATCGTACTACGGATTATTAAGTACTATGCGGGTCCAGGTTACGCCTTCGTTTGCCAATTTGTCATCAACGGTACTGTGATGTACCACGAAAAGTCCATATTTGTGGGCAAGATTGTAAATATTGTCATCTGATATATCCCAGAAGCCCTGCAGTGCTTCAAACGGCCCGTGACGCAAAGTGATGTACATCAATCCGTCAGGATTCAATAGAGTCACTAATCTACGGAAAGCTTTCTCCCGGCTGCTGGGCGCGATGTGCATCCAAACTGCGCTCAGAAGAATTATGTCGTAACGCGAGCCAATTTTCAATATCGTTTTGAGTTTGGGCAAGCTGTCCTTTACCCAATCTATGCGCGGGTGTGGGTGAAGCTCTTCAGCTTTTTTCCGAACTGCATCTGAAGGTTCGACGGCGGTGACGTCAATTCCCAATTCTGCAAGTGCTGCTGCATCTCTGCCGGTACCGGAACCGACGTCAAGAGCCAGGCAAGGACGTTTTGTCGGCAGGTGTTCCAGCAGATATTCATGAATTTCGCTGAATGAAAATCGTTCATAACGATTTACCATCAAATCCACATTTGAGTCGTACCACTGGGAGGCTGTCGGCAACGATTTAGAAGCAGACTGGACATGGCGTCCGACAGTACCTTCTAAACCCTGACTACTGGATTCTGATACTTTGTTCATCATCCATTCTGGAACCCTGCACTTAGTTATTGAATTTCATTGTAAGGCATTGTCTAGTTCACGGAAAGTTCCATTTTTCTCCAGCTAGGAAACAGATTCTGTTTCAATCTCGCACCAGTTTACTTCTCGTTCAATTTTTTCTAGAAGTTGGCCGGCAGGTTGTTTTAATGGTGGACGAACGACCGCGGATTTTAAACGTCCAGAAATTGCCATGGCGGATTTTATTCGAGCATGGTGTTCACCTGACATCTCTTCACGGTGGTAAATTACTTCCTTCAGTGGAAGTATTCGCGCCTGTATTTCCTGCGCTCGGTGAAGGTCTCCGCACTTGACTGCATCAAAAAGTCCTGTGACCAAATCCGGTATGAAAGCTGCAAAGTCCGCCAGTACACCATCAACACCTTGAACCATGGAAGCAAGAAGAAACTCGTCATGCCCCGTCAGTATTGAAGTATCTGGCGCATCAGAGCGCAGCAATCGGATGTCTTCTTCATACCTGCGCATATCGCTGGTGCACATCTTGAATGCTGTCACCCATGGCAGAGCGCCAAGGCTGCGAAGCAAATTTGAAGAGTAGCTTGCCTTTTCCCATTCTGAATAGACGTCAGCAATGAGATTGATGTTGACGGCTCTCCCAATCGCAACAAAATGCTTAAGAACTTGTTCATGGCGATACCCGAATCGCAGCCAGTATTGACGCGGCAGTATTAGCAGTCCGTTGGCACCTGCATTTTTTGCCATCTTGGCGTGATTTATGCCTTCCTCAATGCTCTCACAAGCAATCCCTGAGATGACGGGAACACGGCCTTTCACCGCGTCAACGACAACACTTGTGACTTGAACTCTTTCTTCGGTGGTTAGTGTAAGCACCTCGTCTGCTTGACCGTTAGTGACAATTCCGGTCACGCCGCTGAATGAGGCAAGCCATTTCGAATACCGTCGAAGCTCTGGTTCGTCAATCTCGTAATTGTCCAACATCGGAACCGGAATGGCGGGTAAGACACCTCGATACGCATTTTTCATACGCAATTGCCGCTCCTGTTCATCGGCCTCATAGTCAATGGATGCAATTACAATACTCTGGCAAGCCAGAGTTAATGATTTTCAGTCACTGGTTAGATCTAAATCCGAATGGCAGGGAATGGCGCTTCGTAATGATTTCGGCTCCGTTACGATCAAGAGGTTTTCGGCTGTGCCTTAATGTATGCTCCCTCTTGTTGAACAGTCTGATTAAGCAAACTCACCAGTGCATACACAGTCTTGATGTGGTCAACCTTGGTTCCGGTCAACTGTGCAATTTCGATTACCGCCCCGATCAGTCCTTCAAGTTCAAGTGCTTTGCCAACTTCAATATCCTGCAGCATGGAGGTCTTGTGTTTACCGACTCTTTCAGCGCCTTCAATCCTTCGTTCATTTGAAAGGCGAATACCCACACCAAGCCGCAGTGCGACTTCGCGGCATTCGGTCATCATTTTATTGATCAAGTCGCGCGAAGCTTCGTGCTGGCAAATATCGACGAGTGTTGAGTGAGTCAGTGCACTGACCGGATTGAAACTCAGATTGCCCAAAACTTTGAGCCAGGTTTCGGCGCGAATGCTTTCCAAAATTACCGATTTAAACCCTGCACGATTCAATAAATCGGCTAGGTCTCTAGTTCGTTGTTTCTCAATGCCATCCAGCTCTCCAATCGGCATTCGCAGACCTTCAATATGCCGAATTGCGCCAGGCTCACTGATTTCTGCAGCAGGGTAGGAGATTGATCCAATAATCTTCTTCGGATCAATGTTCCTGCTGATGCGACCGCCCGGGTCTACTGTCTGAATCACACGATTGTTGAATTCGCCGCCATGCAGTTGGAAATACCACCAAAGAATTCCGTTCTGAATGGTCAGCAGAACGGAGTCGTCGCCCAACAGAGAATTGATATCGTCAACGATGGGCGCAATTTGGTGGGCTTTTACTGCGAGGATAATTAAGTCCTGATGTCCAATTGATCGCATGTCATTCGTCGCCCTAATCCCTTCGGCAAATTCTTCCGTACCGTCGTTCATGATGAGTTTCAGACCGTTGTTGGCTTGAATGGCTTCCAGATGGGGGCCGCGGGCAATTAGGGTTACATCTTCTCCCAGATTGTGGAGTTTGACACCCAGCATTCCACCCATAGATCCGGCGCCGACAACACAAATCTTCATTATTTTCTCCATTAATTTACTGAATTGACGATTTACAGATTGGAGCAAAATCAATGCGACCAGGCTCCGCAGCAATGGAAATCAAATCCAGGAATTCCACCGATTCCTTGAACTGATCATTTGAACTTAGCTATCCGTATAATAATATAGAATTTTTAATATCAAAGAGTTTTCAGACAGTCATGGCAAGAAAATCCGACCTTCAGTCCCTTGAATCCGAATGTACGAGCGTCGACGAATGGCTCAACTTGGCGAAACAGGCATTAGCCGATCCAGAGGATACAGAGTACGCACAAGAGCTGACAGGCAAGGCTGAAATGGACTGCCAGGAGCCAGCAGAGTACGTAAGTCTCGCGACGTTTATGGTTTCGCAGTTTAACAACACTCAGTATGCAGAGGAATTGCTCGAACAAGCTGAAGATGCCTGTTTCGAAGCGATGGAGTTCGCTGCGGTGGGTCATGCGTACGCAACGCTTATGAACAACGCAGACAAAGGACTTGGTCTGATCCGAAACTCGGTTGACGACGCTTCGGGCACTGATTTGATTGTTCTCGCTGACTATGCGGGCAAAGCGGGCGACGCTGAACTGGCAACATCCTTGATCTCAAGAGTCACATCAGATCTGAAAGAAGTTTCACAGTTTCAGGAGCTTGCACAAAACCTGGTCAAATCTGGGAATGTCGAAGAGGCAAAAACAGTTTTTAGAGCCGCCGAGCGTTATCTGGATACGGTTGCGGACACCGTTAAATATGCTGAATCCGTGCTGAAGTTATTTGACGATCAGGATCAGGCTCGAAGTCTTTTAGAAAACGCAGAAATGGACTGCCAGTTCCCAGCCGACTATACCGCCTTGGCCGGCGGGTTTCGCGAAATTATGAATGATGAGGAAAAAGTAGGTGAACTCCTGCAAGAAGCCGCAGACAGCGCGATGGAAGGCGAAGAGTTGCTGGATGTTGCATATGGATTTTGGCGGCTCCGGCAAGACCGTGAATCAGCAAGGGAATATTTTGAACAGGCCTTGCCTGACCTCAGCGATCGTGTTGTATTACTAGAAGTCGCATCGATCGTAGCGACTGAGCTTGAAGAGCTGGAGTTGGCGCGCCAATTTTATGAAAAAACTGCAGAACGGATTACCAATGCCTCCGATCTCGTAAAACTGGCAGCTGAGGTATGGGAAAAGCTCGGTGACCGTGAATATACGATGAAGCTGTTCCGCCAGGCTGAAGAGAAAATGGGGAATGCAAATGATCTCGTTTCGCTTGCCGAATCTGTAATGAATACATTGAATGACGGCCCGGTGGTACAAGCGATATACACAAAAGCAAGCGCCTCCATTGACAGTTTTTCCGGTCTGAAGCGAATACTTGAGAGTCAACGTGAAACAATCAACGATGCAGGCGTTGCGCTCGAAATCTTGAGTCGAATGAAATATCTGGCGGAGTCCACTTCCGAGCATATTGAAATATTCGACTCTTCTCAGGCGAATATTGACAATGCCGAGTTCAGTGAAAGCGCGCTTGCAACAGCAGAGGAAGCGGCTGCCAGTCCGGCTGACTTGGAATCAGTGATAAAGGCAGTGAAAGAATTTGCGCCCGATAACATTGAATGGCAGACGAGTCTGGACGACAAACTGCAAAGGAGGCGGGTCAATCAGGCGAAATACGCAGAATATCAAAAGCAGGAGAAGCAAATTTCTACTGCACTTGAGTTCATACGCCTGGCTCGTAATGTTGTGCAAGAACTGGATGACCTTGCATATGCAAGGAAATTGATTGATCGAGCCAAAGAATTATTGGAAGCGGAAAATTTCGATGTTTCGCAATGGCAGATGCTTATAGAAATCGCTGCCAATGAGTTGAGTGATCATGATTTGGTAAGGGAGATCGCAACGGACGCTTCCTCTGCATGCGAGCATTTTTCCAGCGTTTATCAGTTAGCGAGAAAACTGAGAGAATTTCCGAACAAAACATTCGGATTGGAACTCACTGGAGAGATATTGAAAGAGTGGTTCTCGAAAATGCATGATTCTGCAGGAAGAATCAAATGCATGAAAGCGGTTGTAGAACTTCTGCAGGATTGCAAATGGGTTGAAAGCCTTCTGACTGAATGTGAAGCAAAAGACTTTGACATGCTGCAGCTAGCAGAGTTGGGCCTCGTGGCTGATCAGGTAGACAATCCGTCTAAAGCACAGGAGTTTTATATTGCGGCGCTTGAGAAGTGCAACAGTGCTGCTGAAATCTCGCAACTGAATAGTCGACTGAAATTAGGCGGGGCCGATGAAGAGCATCGCAAACAGCTGTATCTTGCAGGAAAAAATTCACTCGCAAATGCGCCCGAAAGACTGCATTGGGTCGAAGGAATTCTGTTAAATTTTGGAGACTACAGCTGGGCGAAAAATGAATACGATGATCTGCAACCGGATGTTTCTGGTGAAGCCATGCAAGCAGCGTTTACAGCAAGCCGCCGGCAGAGATTGGAAAAAAGGATTTAAGATTTTCGACTAAAAAGAAGCACTCTACGCGGCTTTTACTATCAATTTAATCTAGCAACTGCTGTTTTCTGACGAAAACGAAAGCGGTTTAAAGTGCTTAGACACCGCGTTCGTTCAAAACGGGTGCGTTATGGCAAATCGCACTATTTTGAGTTTGTGCGTAATGCTAAAAGGGCACAACGCCATTTCTCCTTCGAATCCGCATGTGTCATCTTTAGAATGGTTGGAAAAGTGCGTAGACTTTCCGAAATCAAAATATGACGTTTCAAGACGTGCAGTCCAGCTTTTAGTGAACTGGTGCTCAACACCAATCCCGAGCACCCATCCAAGTTTTTCCGACTTTGTTGAGAAGGAATCGTCGGGATCAAATACATGTGGCGTGTTATCGTCGCTGTCAAAATCAATGTCGGTTAGCGAATCGGCAATCTGGGCAAGTGCAAGCCCACCGGTGGCAAATATCGTCCATTTGTCAATAACTTTTCCAGCCCCTCCCCGCAACGAGAGCATCCAGTTGTATTTTGTTTCGGCTGACTCATCCTTAGCGTACGGATCAATCCAACCGGGTACCGGCGGGTCCGCTCGACTATACTGTTGCACTTCGTAGGGTTCAAGTTTTTTCGTGCTGGCCGTTATATTACCGAATATGAGGTCGGATTCAAGAAAGAATATCTTGTCATTGGTATTGAACTTTCTCCCGATAAGTAACCCGCCTACTCCGGCGCTGCGATTGTAGTCAACAGCCCAGCCGGGTTTCCCCCAGTTTGCAAAACCTTTTACATCAACTATTCGATTTTCAGCTTGACCAGAACCAACAAACACACCCGCATACATTCCCTTCAAATTGGATAACGCATCGCCATTTTCCGCACTCGCCAAAGAAGGATTCATCTGCATGGCTATGGACATCACCATGAGAGCGGCACATCGCCATACAGCATGGAATTGAATCAAATTATTTACACCAGTAACATGTTTGTTAATTCTGGCATGAATTGTCGTCACCAACAATTCCTCTTTCGATTTGTTGCGGTCGCAATTACCGAGGGAGCAGGTCTGTATGGATAATCGATATCAGTTTTTATGTACGGCCATCAAACCATCACGAATGGTCAATAGCACGTTGGTTGTTCTAGAGTCACTTTGAACGTGTTCGTTGAATTCATGCAAAGCCTGTGCATCCTCGCTCTGTGGGTTCAGTACTTCGCTGCTCCACAATACGTTGTCTGCAACAATCAATCCACCAGATGGCACTAGAGGAAAGACAGCTTCATAGTAATTCAAGTAGTTTGTTTTATCTGCATCAATGTAGACCATATCGAACGGACCTTCGAGGCGTGGAATGACATCCATGGCATTGCCAATCATGATAGTTATCTTGTTGCCGTGAGAACTTCTGTCGAAAAATGATCGGGCAATTTCTTCCCGGTCCGGCTCTATGTCTAAAGTAATCAATCGACCATCATTTGGCAGAGCTTCCGCCATAGTTAGTGCCGAGTAGCCGGTAAACATCCCAATTTCCAGAATGTTATTTGCTTTAACAGTACGAGCCAGAAATTGCAGGACGGCACCCTGCAGCGCGCCTGACAGCATTCTGGACATATCGGAATTCGCTACTGTCCAGTTGTGAATCTCACTAACGAGTGGAGAAGTTTGCTGTGAGTGAGATTGGGCATAATTCTCTACCAATTCATCTATAAAATTCATCGAAATATGAACTCCTTAAGTGCAATCTAATTTGGTTAGCATTTGATCTGCCTGTTCACTGCCTCAGCACTTGTCTTGATTCGAGTTGAATTGTGCTGTCAATTGACAGGAAAAATTATTGAAATTCACGGTAGGCTAACTCTCTGTATTTTACACGAGCAGTCAATACCACTGAAAGTTCGCCCAGAGATGCCCCAGTTTATGTGGATACTCATCTGAAAGTTCCTGACCTGCATTCGTTTCGAAAGTGAGTTGTTTTCAAATTCAGTAACGCTTGGTATAGAATGACGCATCTGCAAATAAATTTGAATGACCAAGAGTCATCGATAAATCAATTCATCGTTAATTTTCATGTGCGGAATCGTAGGCTTATATCTGAAAAACCCGGAACTCGAATCCAGACTCGGTGAATTCGTCTCGGACATGCTTGAGGAAATGGGTGATCGCGGGCCGGATAGTGCTGGAGTTGCTATTTATCGCGCGCCGGCACCAGAAAATGGCTCGAAAGTGTCCTTGTTCAGTGCCAACTCTGACGAAAACTGGAGCGAGAGAACAGCGCAATTCGATGCCCAATTCAATTGCGAGTTTGAACTGACCGTACATGCCAGTCACGCAATTCTTGTGAGCGAAGTCTCAGTTGATTTATTGGATTCTTGGATACGAAACACCTGGCCCGATCTTCGAATCATGAGCATCGGAACATCTATCGAAATTTACAAGGAAAAAGGCCATCCAAGTGAAGTGGTGGAAAGATTTGGTTTTCGGAAATTTTCCGGAACCCATGCAGTTGCTCATACCAGAATGGCAACCGAGAGTGCTGTTACTACCGAGCATTCGCATCCGTTTTCAACTGGACTGGACCTATGCCTGGTACACAACGGTTCACTATCGAATCACAATCGCCTTAGAAGGTATCTGATGCGCCGGGGAGGTCAATTTCAAACTGACAATGATAGCGAAGTGGCAGCAGGCTTTTTGACCTGGCGTCTGTCGGAAGGAGAGACTGTCGTAGAAGCTCTGCAATCAGCAATTCAACATCTGGATGGATTCTATACATTTGCCATTGGAACCAGCAACGGGTTTTCCGTTTTGCGTGATCCCATCGCCTGCAAACCCGCAGTGTTGGCTGAAAACGACGACTGGGTTGCAATGGCATCCGAATACCGTGCGATTGCAAGACTTCCTGACGCCAAGCACTCGGAAATCTGGGAGCCTGCACCTGCGCAAATCTATAGCTGGGAACGCTAGTAGAAACAAATTTTGTAGTTGCTGTGGAATTCGATCTCGCCAATCAGACGCTTCGGGAAATCAACCAGGCTTTGCACGATGTCAGGAATGGGAATCGACACCCAGAATCATTATTCATTCATCACCCTAAAGGTGCGCATGCTCTGGCTGTCGGGTTGACTAAGGCCATAGATGTATCCATTGAGGGGCATGTCGGGTACTATTGTGCAGGCATGAACAAACTGGCCAACATCCACATTCACGGCAATGCAGGTCCGGGTCTTGCCGAAAACATGATGTCCGGCAGTGTCCGCGTGGATGGAAATGCCTCGCAGTACGTGGGAGCATCTGGTCATGGCGGACTTCTCGTCATTCAAGGTAACACCAGTTCACGTTGCGGTATATCCATGAAAGGAATTGACATCGTGGTCGGTGGATCAGTCGGTCATTTCAGCGGATTTATGGCGCAATCCGGACGTCTAGTCGTTTGTGGCGATACATCACACGATCTCGGGGATTCAATTTACGAAGCGCAAATTTTTGTTCGCGGCGAAGTAGCCAGTCTAGGTTCCGACTGCGTTGAGAAAGATATGCGAAGCGAGCATGTAATCCAGCTGGATGACCTGTTAAAACGAGCAGGTTTCGACTATCCCGGATCGGAATTTCGTCGATTCGGATCGGCACGAAGTCTCTACAATTTCAAAATCGATAATGCTGATGCCCTCTAACGAGAAACCATCTTTCGACAAACGTTTTCTGCGGTCATCTGCAACGTTCCCGGATCATGTCATTGCTGAAATACATCGCGCTGCTGATCAAGGTGTCTATGAAATTCGCGGTTTCGGTGCCAAGAGATCGATACCGAATTTCGATGATCTGGTGTTTCTCGGCGCGTCCATGTCGCGGTACCCACTGGAAGGATATCGTGAGACCTGTTCAACGGATATCGTGATCGGTAATCGATTCGCTCAAAAACCGCTTCATTTGGATATTCCCATCACGATCGCGGGAATGAGTTTCGGAGCACTAGGTGCCAATGCCAAAAAATCCATTGGTCTCGCCGCTAGTGAGATGGGAACAAGTACTACCACTGGCGACGGCGGAATGACCGACGAAGAGCGTAATTCTTCCAAGACGCTGATCTATCAGGTGTTGCCGTCTCGCTATGGATTGAATCCTGACGATGTTCGCCGCGCAGATGCCTTGGAAGTGGTTGTGGGTCAGGGTGCAAAACCCGGCGGAGGCGGGATGCTTCTGGGTCAGAAAATCACGGAACGAGTTGCGCAGATGCGGAATTTACCAACTGGAATTGATCAGCGAAGCGCTTGCAGACACCCGGATTGGACCGGACCGGATGATCTCGAAATTAAGATTCAGGAGCTTCGCGAAATAACAGACTTCAAGATTCCGATACTCATCAAGATTGGCGCAACCCGAGTTGAGTATGATGTCGCTCTTGCGGTAAAGGCAGGTGCAGATGCCATTGTGCTGGATGGTATGCAGGGCGGCACTGCCGCAACTCAGGATGTATTTATAGAACATGTCGGTATTCCGACTCTGCCTGCGGTCCGGCAAGCTGTGAACGCGCTACTGGAACTTGACATGCATCGAAAGGTTCAGTTGATTGTCTCAGGTGGCATTCGAAGCGGCGCAGATGTTGCCAAGGCACTAGCGCTGGGTGCTGATGCGGTTTCAATAGGGAGTGCGGCAATGGTCGCACTTGGTTGCAATCGCCCGGTGCATGTTGACGATTACGCGGCCATCGGAACGGCGCCAGGGTTCTGCCATCATTGCCATACCGGACGCTGTCCGGTTGGAATTACGACGCAGGACCCGGAACTGGAATCTCGTTTGAAGCCGGAACAGGGTGCGAGATGGTTGAAAAATTATCTGTCCACAATGGTGCTGGAACTACAGACTCTGGCGAGGGCTTGTGGAAAGAGCCACGTCCTGAATCTTGAACCTGAAGATCTGGTTGCCCTGACGGTTGAGGCAGCCGCTATGGCTCAAGTCCCTCTGGCCGGAACCAACTGGATTCCTGGCCAGCCTCTATAATCTTACCGCGGCTCATGTGTATCAATATTTGCATATACTGAATTCGACAGATATAGACAGGCGTCTGGATTCAATCAAGAAGACACCTGAAAAACGTAATTGTCCACAAAATTAGGATGGAGGTTAACTATGGCAATTGATCTTTCACAAGTCGCAAAAGATGCGGAAATTAAATATTTTCTGATCAGTTTCGTCGACCTGTTCGGCGGTTTGCGAGCAAAACTTGTTCCAGCAGGTGCCATTGGGGCAATGCAAGAAGAAGGCGCCGGATTCGCTGGATTTGCCACTTGGCTGGACATGACGCCTGCCGACCCGGACATGCTGGCCGTTCCCGACCCTGAAAGCTTGATCATTCTGCCCTGGCAGCCAGACATTGGCTGGCTTGCCGCTGACCTGTGGATGGGTGGTGTTGAAGTTGAACAATGCCCTCGAATCATGCTGAAAAGACAGCTAGCTCGATTGGCAGATCACGGATATGTTATGAAAACTGGAGTGGAATGCGAGTTTATGCTGGTGAGCAGCGATGGGCGTAAAATCTATGACAACCGCGATTCACAGGAAAAGCCTTGCTATGATCAATCGGCGCTGATGCGCAACTTCGACGTTGTCAGTGAAATTTGTGATGCCATGATTGCACTTGGCTGGAACCCCTATCAGAATGACCACGAGGATGCGAACGGCCAGTTTGAAATGAACTGGGACTATAGCGATGCACTGACAACAGCCGACCGACACGTGTTTTTCAAATTCATGGCGAAAACGATCACGGAACTCCATGGTCAGCGAGCTACTTTCATGCCCAAACCGTTTTCCGATCTTACTGGAAATGGATGCCATTCGCATGTTTCTGTGTGGGATGCTGACAGTAGTACGAACCTGTTTCTTGACGAATCGGATGAAGTTGGATTGTCATCACTGGCTTACAATTTTCTGGGCGGAATCGTACACAGCGCACAAGAGTTGTGTTCCATTTTCAACCCAACCGTGAACAGTTATAAGCGGATCAATGCACCGCGCACTCGCTCTGGAGCATCATGGTCTCCCAATTCAGTCACCTATACCGGCAACAACCGAACTCACATGATCCGAATTCCAGATGCCGGCCGATTCGAGCTTAGGTTGATGGATGGCGCCGCTAATCCCTACCTGTTGCAGGCAGGAATCGCCGCTGCTGGGCTGGATGGAGTGGAAAATAAACGCGACCCTGGAAAGAGGCTGGATATTAACATGTATGCGAATCCAGAACTTGCGGGTGATGTCAAAAAATTGCCGCTCAACCTGTTGGATGCCATTCGACTCACGCAGTCGAGCGAGGTTTTGCAAGCTGCGTTTGGCAAGGATAATCTCGACAGTTATTGCAAATTGAAACTGGCAGACTGGAATCAGTTCTGTATGCAAGTATCGGAATGGGAGCGCGAAAATACCCTCGATTGCTGACAATATCGGATAGTAGCCACAGCATCGGTGAACTACTTCCGCTCCTTGTTAAAAGAATTTGTTTGATCTAGTCGGGTTGAATGATTGAACCAAGCATTACCTCTCGGCTTGCCCCAGTGACGGATGGTAAATTGGCGCATGAATTATTCATCCGGCGTTCTGCAAACCAGGCGATGGCACAGGCTTCGACTAGATCTGGAGCCATTCCCAGTTCTTCCGAGCTGGTAACTTGCAGTTTTGAAGTATCTTCAAGCCGTTTTACGATAGCCTGGTTGTGAGCCCCGCCGCCGCACAGAAATATTTTCTGAACAGGCGGCATCAGCAACCGAATTCCTTGCCAGATCGATTCTGCAGTCAAGGCGGCAATGGTGCTCTGAATGACCGGAATATCCGGCTCCGGCCAGACCCCCTGAATGTTGTTCAGTAACCAGTCAATACTGAAATATCGGCTATCCAAACTCTTGGGGTTCGGCTGTTGAAAATATTGATCTGTCATCAGTTGTTTTAAAAGATTTTCATCAATGTCTGAAGACAGGGCCCACTGTCCGTCCTCATCGTATGGAAGACCTTTGTGCAGATTGATCCACTGGTCTGAAAGCGCATTGCCAGGCCCGGTGTCAAATCCGATAACCTTTTCAGTCAAGTCAGCGGGAAGGTAAGAGACATTCGCAATTCCACCGATGTTTACGACTGCCCGCGACTCCTCAGTGCTTTGAAATGCAAACTGGTGAAATGCTGGTGTGAGCGGCGCCCCCTGCCCGCCGGCACGCATGTCTGCTGAGCGAAAATCAGTGACAACCGGCAATCCGGTCTTTTGGGCGATGATATTGCCATCTCCAGCTTGCCAGGTATAAGGAGGGTCGGCGTTGGGCTGGTGAATGATGGTTTGTCCGTGACATCCGACTGCTTGTACATCATCTATAGGTTGATCTTCAAGCAACCGTAAGATAGCATCAGCGAATAGACAGCCGAGTGTGGAATCAACCTCGCTTGCCAGCTTGGTGTTGGGTTGTGGATCATCCAGGAGAAGTTTGAGAGTCGATCGAAATTCATCGGGGTATGGCTCAAAAGTCGATTTTTGAATTTTGATCGAACCCGGAGCATCAAATGAGGCCAGTACTGAGTCAATACCGTCCATACTTGTTCCCGACATCACTCCGACATACAAATCTCCCATATTGAGTAGGTGATTTGGCTAATCATGTAACGACACTGAATTATTGTGTCGCTTCGCTAGGAGAGTATGCGAGCATCGGCTGGTCGATGTTATTTAGTTTCTCGGACAGCCGATTAACCAGTTGATTGTAGTTTTCTCGATCCTTTTTAGCGATCGATTTACCCATTGGCATCTGATAATTTAAGGGATCTCGATGCACTCCATTCACTCGAAATTCATAATGTAAGTGGCTTCCAGTTGCCAATCCGGTGTTTCCGACGTGTCCAATGACCTGACCCTGCTTGATACGATTTCCAGGTGCCGCGCCATTGCCAAATTTCGACATATGAGCATACACAGTTTCGTACTTGCTTCCGTGTCTCAGCACGATCACTTTACCGTAGCTTGCATCGTTCGATCTTTTAGCTACAACCCCATGCGCAGTCGCTCTAACCGGAGTTCCTTTTCTGGCACCATAGTCAACTCCCATATGTTTGCGGCGCTTTTTCAGTACCGGATGAAACCGATTGTCACTAAATACAGAAGTGACTCTGGCATATTTTATCGGTGATCTCAGAAAATGCCCCTGCATGTTAAGGCCGTTCTGATCAAAGTAGATTGTGTGACCGTCTTCGCGAGTGTAGCGAAAGGCCTGAATCAGGTCGTTTTTTTGTCGAAGGTACGCTGCGATAATCCTAGGTCCGTTGGCAGGATTGCCTTTCAGGTAGGTTTGCTCGTAAATAACGCAGTACTCGTCGCCTTTACGCAGTTGGCGGCTGAAATCTACTCGCGAGGCAAAAATATTCGCGAATTCTTCAACAACCGAGCTGGGGAGTTTGACTGCTTTTGCTGCTTCATATAGGTTGACTCGAATCTTCGAGCAAGCATAGTGCTCCTGAACTTCAGACTTCAACTTCCGGTAGCCAACGAGATAGTCATTGTCTTGGGCAATTACTGTACGCAACTGAGCTGTGGGTAGATTTAATACTTCCAAAGCTGCGAATTTCCCGTTTTCGGTTATCGCAATTCGAAATTTCTGCTTTGGCTTCAAACCGGATTTCAACCAGTTCTCGGCCGGTGCATTGGCAACTTTAACGGCTTCGGTGCCCGACAAGCCCAGCCGTCTGAATATATGACTTAAGGTATCGCCATTTCGAACCTTGACATCGTGCCAGACGAGTTTAGACTCATCGAGATTCGGCAATGGTTGAGTTGATTCCTGGGGAGCAATTTCACTGATGATCTCAATCTCTTCGCTGAGCAGTGCTTGCAGAGTGCCGACTTGTTTTGCTCTCTCTTTGTCGACGATGCTAATTTCTCCATCCTCAAAGAGAATCATCAGACTCTGACGTTTTTTGCGACGAAACTCAATTCCAATTGCTTCGTCGCGAGAGTCAAATGCAATTCTGAATTCATCTCCCGGCTGCAACACCCGAATGGCCTCGGCTCCGCGCACTTTCGTCAATTGCATCGCGGTCGCAACTGTCAGATTATTCCTTTGAAAAACACCAATTAGACTGTCATTTTCTTCAACTGTTGCAGTAGACCAGTATAGGCTGGGAGGTTCGGCATACAGTTGCTCAGTGTCAATTGGTGTTACTGTTTGTAGGTCAGATTCAGTGTCAGTGGGGATAGCAGGTGGAGTTGTTTGTTGATCAGGGTTGATCATTACAACTTGATTGACTTTCGTTGCTGTCGGCGTTGCCTCAGGTGCAGGTTTACCAATTGGAACTACCTGAGATTGAATGCTGTATTCAGGTTCGGCCTCACTCGATTCGGTAAACTGTAATCCTAAATCCGATACAGGGAAAACATGATTATCTGCGTCAACATTCTGATTTGGAATAAGCGAGAGGCTGGCAGGTATAATGGACAACACCAGTGCGGAAAGTAAAATAAATTTTCGCTTCACTGAAAGCACTGGCTTAATCAAATCCTTTTCATCAGTGTACCGTTGGTTGAGAGTCAACCTGTTCATTGTTACATTTATGATTGAACTGAGGTGCGACTGAGACTATACATTTTATACTGATTCGACAGTAAAAGTAAATTATAGAAAATATATTTCTAATATTGTCAGTTATTTCAATTATTTGTAGTGAACATTCAATGAGGTAAGTTTGAACTTCGCTTCAAATGCAAAAGACAGATAGAACGTACAATTTGCCACCATTATTAGTTCATATCACCAGAGGTACCTAAACTGTCTTATTCAATTGAAGAATCGCTTGATTTGATTCGTCGAGGCGCGGAAGAAATTCTCGTTGAAGCCGAATTAGTGGAACGTCTGAAAACCGGTCGTTCTCTACGTATCAAGGCCGGATTTGATCCAACTGCACCTGATCTTCATCTTGGGCACGTCGTGCTTCTTGAAAAAATGCGCCAGTTCCAGCATTTGGGGCATGAAGTCACATTCTTGATTGGCGACTTTACCGGCAGAATCGGTGATCCGTCTGGGAAGAGTGCCACACGTCCGCCGATGAGCAGCGAGGAAATTCAGGCCAATGCTGTCACCTATAGCAAACAGGTTTTCAAGGTACTCGATCCCGACAAAACTGTCATACGATTCAACTCCGAGTGGTTTTCAGAACAAGACGCTGGAATGATGATCAAACTTGCCTCGCAATACACAGTTGCAAGAATGCTGGAGCGGGATGATTTCAAAAAGCGGTTTTCGAATCAGCAATCGATTGCCATTCACGAGTTCCTCTATCCACTGGTTCAGGGATATGATTCAGTTGCATTGCAATCGGATGTGGAGCTAGGGGGAACCGATCAGAAATTCAACTTGCTGGTTGGTCGTGAACTGCAGCGGCAGTTCGGTCAGCCTCAACAGATCGTCATCACGGTCCCGATTCTTGAGGGTCTCGACGGCGTGCAGAAAATGTCAAAATCATTGGGGAATTACATTGGCATCGATGAACCGCCTAGTGAGATTTTCGGCAAGATCATGTCTCTTTCAGATGAGCTCATGTGGCGGTATTTCGAGTTGGTCAGTTCTCGTTCATTGACTGAGATCAACGAGTTAAGGAAGAAGGCTGAATGTGGATTCAATCCCCGAGATGTCAAATTTCTCCTTGCAGAAGAACTGGTCGAACGGTTTCACTCTAAATCGCAGGCAAAGAAGGCGCATGAGGATTTCATCGCCCGTTTTCAGCGCGGGGATACCCCGGAAGACATGGAAGAGAAAGAGATTTCTGTTTTGGAAGATACCATCGCGCTTGCCAATCTGCTGAAGGATAGCGGGCTCGTTGCAACCACTTCCGATGCACACCGTCTGGTGAAGCAGCGTGCTGTTAAGATTGATGGGGAATGCGTGAGCAACTCGCGACAGGCAATTCCGGCAGGTTCATCGCATGTGATTCGCGTTGGCAAACGTCGAATGGCGAAGATTACCGTCAGCAAAGTGCCGAATTCGTAACCTTCAACTTAGGCAATTATCCATCCAGCTTCGATATAGTGTTTCTGCAGTGCTAGACAGGCTAGCCTCATATTTGCTGGCTTGCTCCCTAAGCTGGTCAGCACCCTCTGCACCGAAAGTGTTCTTCAACGCGGATTCATATTCTGGAACCGCATTCCACTCATCTATAGTCTGCGGCCCGGTTTCAACATGAAACTGTATTCCCAGCGCAGTCGTTCCAATCGCAAATGACTGGATCGAACAAACAGGAGATGACATCAGAACCGCCGCATCGTCAGGTACAGATTTGACTTCAGCACCATGCCACTGAAGCGTCTTGAACTTTTGTGGCAGTTGCCGCACAAGAGGGTGACGAATCCCTTCTGTCGTTAGTTCAACATCCAGCATGCCCACTTCTGAGGTGTCTGCCGCCCCGACGCTTCCGCCAGCGGCATCGGCAAGCAGCTGATGGCCCAGACACACGCCGAGAAAAGGCATATTTCTAACTCGAACCGCTTCATGAATCGCTTCTTTTTCTTGAACGAGCCATGGAAATTCCTCTTCCTGCCAGACATCCATGGGTCCACCCATCGAAATCATTGCATCATATCCCGACAGATCAGGAATTTTTTCGCCTTCGTCAAGTTCGATTGGATCCCAGCGAATTCCATCACTTTGCATGAATTTTCGGAATATTCCGGGATGTTCACATGCAATATGCTGAAAAACAATGACTCGAAATGGGGATGGCATAGAATCGTTCCGGCAAGTCGTATGTTCAGAGAAAACTGGAATTATATACTGAATCGTACGGCTGAATTTTTGGCGGCAACTGCCCGAATCCTTATCGTTGGCCGCTTGTTCCAGTGTCATTTCGAGTTCCGTGTTCGACACTGATTGATACAATGCTGAATGTCGAAATCCGAGTCAGGTGCATATCTCGACAGCAAAATTTGTACTCAGATCAGTTTCATACACGGAGATGCTCATGACTATATTCAAACTGCATTCGGAACCCCTGAAAGATGAATGGCTTGATGCTTATGGCCATTTGAACGAAGCATACTATCTCGTGCCGTTTACCAATACGACCTGGCTTTTGCAGGATCAATTCAATATTGGAGTCAAATATTTTGAGCAGACTGGGTGTGCGCTCTATACCGTTGAAACTCATCTGCGTTACGTCAACGAAGTTCGGAAACCTGCGGAAATAAATGTTGAATCGATCATTCTCGGTTCAGATGCCAAAAAAATCTGGTTCGCGCACCTGATGGTAGTAAACGAGCAGATTTGTGCAACCGCGGAATTTCTGATCCTCCACTACAGCACTCGAGAAGGGAAGACGATTGCGATGCCGGACGAAGTGCAGCGTAGCCTGAAAGAAGCGGAAATCAAAGCAAAACCAAATTGGACCGGGCGACAAATTTCAATTGTCAAGAAATAATCGAAAGTAATTTCTGCCCTACCGGTGAAAGCAATAAATTTGACGCATTGGCTGTTGTCCTATTGTCATTCAAGTGATCAACTTTGGTTTATACTGAACTGAAACTTTGACCACAAAGTCGAACAATTTCAATCTAACACCTAGTATTAATATGGAGGGATAACCATGGAAAAACCAAGACTGTTTTGGGGACTTGTCATCAGCGTCTTTTTGCTGTTGTCCACAAGTTCGGTTTTTGCCCAAGACTGCGAAGAAATCGTGCTGGGTTCAGCAATTTCTTTGACTGGAAAGTATGCCACGAATGGGGTTCATGCCAAGAACGGCTATGAATTTGCAATTCAGAAAATCAAGGATGCTGGCGGAGTCACGATTGGTGACAAGTGTTACAACTTCAGAGTCATCTATTATGACGATGAATCGAAAGGCGACAGAGGCGCGACTCTGGCAGAGCGACTGATCAATCAGGACGAAATCCAATATATGCTCGGTCCCTACTCGTCTGGTTTGACAAAAGCTATTGCGCCGGTAACGGAAAAATACCAAATCCCGATGGTGGAAGCAGAAGGCGCAAGTCGCTCGCTGTTCAACAAGGGTTACAAATATCTTTTTGCGGTGCTCTCGACATCTGAACAATATCTTGCTTCGGCGATTACACTGGCCGCAGAAAAAGCCATCGAATCCGGCGGCACTCCAGCAGACGTAAAGGTTGCAGTGGCGGTTGAAAACGATCCGTTTTCACTGGACATTCGTGCCGGCGTTCTTGAAGACGCTGCCAAGTATGACATGAAGATCGTGATTGATGAAAAGCTTCCTCGCGACTTGTCCGACATGAGTGCGATCCTCACGAAAGTGAAACTGTTAAAGCCGGATGTTCTGATTGTCAGTGGACACTCCAAGGGTGCCGCTACAGCTGTGCGTCAGATTGATGAGCAAAATGTGAGCGTACCTATGGTCGCCATCACTCACTGTGAGGCAGCCGATGTCGTCGGCAATTTCGGTGAAGCTGCCAATGACATTCTCTGTTCTACTCAGTGGGCTGAAACCCTGACCTACAGTGATCCAATTTTCGGTTCTGCCGCAGAGTATGAACAGGAATTCAAAGCAACTTTTTCAGAGTATGCCGAGAAGCCTGTTCCTTACCAAACAGCACAGGCATCCGCTGCAGTGTACGTATTCAAGGATGCGTTTGAAAGAGCAGGATCACTGGACAAGCAAGCGGTGCGTGATGCGATTGCAGCGACCGATCTCGCAACGTTCTATGGGCAGGTCAAATTTTCTGATGCAGGCAACAACATCGCCAAGCCTATGGTTTTACGCCAGATTCAGGATGGAGAATACAATGTTGTGGCACCTTCGGCATTCGCTTCTCACGCCCTGAACTGGCCGAGAAATTAACCGAATCTGATTCGTAGCAGAGTAGTATGACGAACCGGATGCCTAGTGCATCCGGTTCGTTCTTGACTCGGTGAGTTCGCAGACCTCGATGCAGACCGAAAGCCGAACGGCAGTATGAAGATTCATGGATCAGATTCTGGCGAATATTTCACTGCTGTTTGAATTTCCAATAGTCAACCTCAAGATCGTCATTGACGGGGTGATGATCGGGTCGCTGTTCGCGCTGGCAGCTTATGGATTGGCCCTGGTCTGGGGTGTGATGAACGTCAAGAACCTGGCACAGGGCGATTTCGTGATCACCGGTGGTTACGTTGCCTGGTGGTTATCCCAAAATGGACTGCATCCATTACTCGGTGTGCCCTTCGCCTTTGCTGTACTGTGGGTAGTCGGCTGGGTGATTTACAAACTCGTGATATCCCGGGTAATTGAACGCGATCTCTTTACCTCGCTGCTGGCGACGTTCGGGATTGCAATCATTATTGCACAGATTCTAAACCTGCTGTTTGGTTCCGATACGCAGAGTATCACTCTCAAATATGATACGCTTTATTTCGCTGACGGCTTCATTAACGTTCCCATAGCCAAACTGCTAGGGGTTTTGATGGCTGCGATTCTCGCGACCGGAGTCATCGTATTCATGAAATTCAGTCGTATGGGGCAAGCCATTCGCGCCACGGCTCAGGATGCTCGGGCAGCTCGCGTAATGGGCATCAATACCGAAAAAATCTATGCGTTCACTTTTTCTCTGAATTCCGCTATTTGTGGTGCCGCGGGTGCAATTGTCGTCATGGTCTGGGTCATTCAGCCATTCTATGGAATCACACATTCAATCCGTTCATTTGTTATTGTTACGGCCGCTGGGCTCGGCAATCTGCCAGGCGTCATCGCGGCAGGTCTGGGAATCGGTGCGCTTGAACAATACGGCGCGCACATATTCGGAATCGGCTACCAGCAAGCGGTAGCGGTTTTAATGCTGTTGCTGGTATTGCTCATTCGGTTGATTCAGCAAAAACGTGTACGCAAGAGTTTGCAGTAGAGTTCTGACGATGGCAAACAAACGCTTCGTATTCTACGGTTTTCTCATCGCCCTGATTTTGGTGGCACCCTTCCTGTTTCCGGATTTCAAGACACAGCTCGCGACTCTGTGGCTTATGATTATCGTTGCCATCACCTGGGACATGACCGGCGGTCAGATGGGCTACAACTCTCTCGGCAACATTTTCTTTTACGGAACCGGCATGTATGTAGCCGCCATCATAACGATTGCCATTGCTTTTGACGTAGGGGAGTTCACCAACGCCTTCAGTGACAAGATATACAAATTTTCCGATACCGAATATTTTCTAGGTGCGATTTTAGGAATCATCGGTGCAGGTATATTTTGCGCAATAAGCGCATTGATCATTGGTTACATCACTTTTGGCTTGCGTGGTCCTTATTTTGCAATTGGCACTCTCGGCGTTGCCATTGCTGCTGGCGAACTGGTTTCAAATTGGGAATGGGTTGGCGGCGGCCAAGGAATCTCTCTACCGGTGTTTCCCTACGATCTCGAATTGGGTAAAGTGTTTTTCTATTTCCTTTTCGCTGCAACCGGAGTGATTGCATTCATGTTCGCCAAGTGGCTCTATGGAACGCGCTTTGGTGCGGCGATTAATGCCATACGCGATGATGAGGAGAAGGCCGAGGCGATGGGAATTCACACCATGCGCTACAAATTGACTGCGTGGTCTTTGTCGGCTTTCTTTGTCGGTGTAGCCGGTGGTATTTCAGCATTCCAGCTGATTCACTTCGAGCCACTGGAAACTGCCTACCAGACTATCAATCTTGGTATATTCATGGTCGTATGCGTACTGCTCGGCGGCAAGGGAACCCTGTGGGGGCCCGTCATCGGAGCGATAACTTTTCATCTGTTCAAGGAAGTGACCTGGAATTATCTCCTTGGCTGGCAGTGGGTCGCACTAGGCGTTCTGATCGTGGTCACTGTTGTCTATTTTAAGGACGGCATCCTTGGCTGGCTGCAACATGTTCGCCCTGAATGGTTCGGCATCCGAGTGGAAACCGTACAGCGGGAGGAGCCCGTATCGTGACACACATCATTGAAGTCAATAGCGTGACAAAATCTTTCGGTGGCGTTGTAGCAAATCATGATGTATCCATGTCTGTAGAGCAAGGACGAATTACCGGGCTGATTGGGCCGAATGGCTCCGGCAAAACGACTCTGTTCAATTCCATAGTAGGATTTCACCCCATAGATTCAGGCTCGATTAAATTCGACGACCGTGAGATATCGAGAAAATCGGTTCAGGAAATTGCCAGGCTGGGTTTGATCCGAACCTTTCAGCAAACCCGAATCTACGGCAAAATGAACTGCGTCCAGAACATGCTGATTTCCCTTCCGCATCGTAAGATGAAGTTTCTCGAATCCTTTCACCGCCATACCACACAGGATTACGAAAAAACCGACCGACTGCTTGAATTCGTAGGTCTGTATGAAAAGCGCTACCTTACCGCGGGTTCACTTTCGTTCGGACAACAGAAACTGCTTGAATTCGCAATGGCTTTGATGAACGAGCCGGCTGCATTGTTGCTTGATGAACCCACTGCGGGAATCAACCCGACACTGATCAACGGCTTGATTGACCGGCTGAAGCGGGCGAACAGTGAGTTCGGCATCACGCTGTTCGTCATTGAGCACAATATGCGGGTCATTATGAATCTGGCAGACAAAATCTACTGTCTTGCGCATGGCGAGCTGCTTGCCCAAGGCTCTCCAGATGAAATCCAGAATGATCAGAGAGTTGTCGATGCTTATCTAGGCGTTCACTGAGACAAAATTCCAATGACAGTCAAACATGAACAAACCGGACGATAGAGGCCCAGTCAAAGGTTATGGCAGTGGTAGTGTCGATGCTGTCATCTCCGTCGATGAAGTTGCGCGTCAAGCTGCCGAGATCGTAGAAGCGATTTCAATCGAAGATCTGGATAATCTCGTTGGCGATGAGCCGTTCGTGTCTGTAGACAATTTGCATGCTGGATATGGAAAAATGGAAATTCTGCATAATTTCAATCTGCGGGTTGGGCGCAGGCAGTCCCTGTGTCTGATCGGCCCGAATGGTGCGGGTAAATCCACGATTCTGCATTCAATCTTTGGTTTTACCAACATTTTCTCTGGAAAAATCAGTATTGGTACTGGGGCTGAAAAGCAGGACGTCACCGCTCTTACTCCAAATGAAAAACTGGCAGCGGCTGGTATTGCTTATATCTTGCAAGACAAGTCGATTTTCCCCGGAATGACGGTGGAAGAGAATTTATGGATGGGTGGCTTCCTAAAAAAACAGCCGATACAGGCTAGAAAATCTGCCGAAATGGTGTTTGACAAATATCCAAGGCTTGCAGATCGTCGCAAGCATCAAGCAAAAGTATTGTCAGGCGGCGAGCGCCGCTTACTTGAAATTTCTCGAGCGCTTGTGATGGACCCGCAGTTGCTGCTGGTTGACGAACCCTCGATCGGTCTAGAACCTCGCTTTATCGACATGGTTTTCGGAATCCTTGACGATCTTCAGCACAAGGAAGGCAAGACTATCATCATGGTCGAGCAAAATGCAAAGAAGGGACTGGAGTTTGCGGATATCGGATATGTGCTGGTATCCGGCGAACTGGCAATCGCCGGGAAAGGCGATGATCTGCTGGCAAATCCTAAGATCGGCGAATTGTTTCTAGGCGGCTGATTATTCAAATTGGCCATCGCTTCAAATTTTTACGGGTAGTTTAAATAGCGATGGCACAAAAGTCTACGCACTTGAAATGATCCTGGAAACACTCAAGGTGGCAGGCAAAGCCGCAATTGACGGTGTTGTGGCGGGCGCGTGATGGTACCTGTGCAAAACTAATCAATAAATAGGAAATGCCCCTTCTCAGACTGATTCGGCACTGAGTCTGTTTGTTGTGCCCGTCACCTAATCCAGATGCCATCACAGTTGTAAAGAACGCCCTCGACGCCCCGTATTTGACGGATGCGCCGAGGAAATTTTGATAGCTTCTAATTGGAAGTTCGTCCTAAAGGACGTCCCTCCTGTTCAAAGTAGTCTCGCGTAACCTTGAATACCATTGGTGCGAGCAACAGCAATCCAATCAAGTTCGGTACCGCCATAAGCCCATTAAGTGTGTCTGACAGATTCCAAACAAAGTCCACTCTTACGTTCGCAAAACTGAATGCGGCCAGTACCCACAATGCACGATAAATGATAAGGCTTTTCTCGCTAAACAAGTACTGCCAGCATCTTTCGCCATAGTAAGACCAACCTAGAATAGTTGTGAAAGCAAACACTACAAGTGCAATAGTAACGATATATTGACCGCCGCCAATGCTGTTTTGGAAGCTGGCTGAGGTCAAAACGGCTCCGGTTAATCCGCCGCCATCGGCCCCGACTGCCATCCATGCACCGGACGTAAGAATGACCAGTGCTGTCATTGTGCAGACAACGAGTGTATCGATAAAAGTTCCCAGCATGGCGATAATGCCTTGACGAACAGGATTGTTCGTCTGTGCCGCTGCATGTGCGATTGCCGCTGACCCAAGGCCGGATTCATTCGAGAATACGCCACGTGCGACACCGAATCGAATCGCTGCTGCGACGGCTGCTCCAGCAAATCCACCGGTAGCGGCAGCTGGGGTGAAAGCATACGTGAAAATTAAGCCGAATGCTTCTGGGATTTTGGTGATATTGATGATCAGAATGATCAAAGCGGCTCCGATATATAGCACGATCATTGCTGGCACCAACTTGCCCGCGACATCACCGATACGGCGAATACCACCGAGGATGACGAATGCGACCAATACCGCTACCAGGGCACCTGTTATCCAGGTTGGCACGCTGAAACTAGAGCTTAATGCGGTAGCCATAGAATTGACCTGAACTGCATTGCCAATACCAAATGCGGCGACAGCCCCGAAAACAGCAAATGCCAAACCAAGCCACTTGCCAAGTTCGGGAGCGAATTCGCCGACACCGTTACGCAGATAGTACATCGGGCCGCCGACGTACTTACCCGTAGCATCGACTTCGCGATAGGTGACAGCGCACACCGCTTCTGCATATTTTGTAGCCATACCGAACAGAGCAATTAGCCACATATAGAATATGGCACCCGGTCCGCCAAGTGCGATAGCAGTCGCAACGCCGGCGATGTTTCCAGTTCCAACCGTAGCAGAAAGAGCTGTCATCAGTGCGTTGAACGGTTTGACTTCACCTTCTCCACCGGGGTCGCTCTTATCAAACAGCAGTTTGAAACCATAGGCAACCTTGCGCCATGGCATAAAAACCAGGCCGAGAGTGAGGAGTAAGCCTGTTACCCCAAGTATTCCCAGCATGGGAGGGCCCCAGGCAAAGGCATTTATAGAATTGATAATGGAATTCAGTTGGTCCATTTCAGTCTCCCCCATCATATTGTTTTGTTGGAGAAATTTTTACACACCGATTAATGTTGTTAATCCGAGATCGATTCTCCGCCGATTTAGTACGAATTAAGCACGGTATCAAATTCTTCCTGTACAGGTTTAAAACTTTAAATACTTCCGTACATATTTCGTGTTGATAATATTTTATTTACAAACGTAAATCATTAAATTTATTGAAAAATAAAGGCCTTTCACCACCATCATTTAACAATATCCCACGAGTTTCATGGATTGGCGCAGGAAGTTTTCTATCGAACC
>JAKZRU010000007.1:0-10938 GCA_047517965.1 Gammaproteobacteria bacterium
GGCACGGAAGGAATGTATTCGAACTTTTTCTAGTCTACCTTTCAGAGTAGTTATTTCGACCTTGTGAGACAGGAGTCAAATTCAAAAATACGGAAAATCACTACAAATACAAAGCGTTTCTGGAATTCGAAGCAAACACCAAATTCACAACTTGTCAATTTATGTTCAGCGGATATGCAGCTTCCTTAGGCGACCTCGCGCGGACAAATGGCGCTCAAGGCATCAGATTCCTTTTGCATAGCAATATCAAGCTCATAGAGAGTTTGAAGATTGGTCCAGCTTTGGGCGTCTGTGCCAAAATATCGCGCTAATCGCAGTGCGGTTCCCGCCGTAATTCCTCGACGACCGCGAACGATATCGTTGATACGCGCAGGTGTCACTCCAAGAGCTTTGGCCAATGCCGTAGCTGAAAGACCGAACGGTTCCATGAAGTCGTGTTTCAGTATCTCGCCAGGATGGACTGGCTGAAGTCTTTTCACGTTGTTCCCTCCAAAATGTCAATTGTGATAGTCAACTATTTCTACATCGTAGGCATCTCCTTCAATAAAACGAAAACAGAGCCTCCATTTGTCATTAATCCGAATGCTGTACGTACCCTTGCGATCGCCACATAGTGCCTCAAGCCGGTTTCCTGGCGGAACCCGAAGAAAATCAAGCGATGCAGCGGCATTCAATTGTGCAAGCTTCCGTTGAGCAACGCGCTCGAAGTTAAGAAAACGCCGTACTTGAATATGGTTAGCGAGCCGCTCAGTGTCCTTGCAACGGAAAGTTCGGATCATAAATGTATTATATCGAATATCGATATGCAATATCAGTCCATGTCCTGATTGAGTACATATGAAAAAATCTGACAGGATGTGCGGCATTGTATTGCTCCGCATTGAACCGCCGCGAGTTATATAACAAAACCCGGACTACATGGATTTACGCCCTTTACATGATGGATAGTTCACACAGCCAAGAAAAAGGCTGTACTTTCCGCTGCGCCTAACCAACCAACCGTCAATGCATTCCGTGCAGGCGGCAAACTTGGCCCCGCATTCACATTGGCTTACTTCCAGCGAAGAGTCAATTCGAAGCGGCATGCTAATACCGCACGCCGAACACAAAGGCAGACTGGCATCGCAATTGTCCCAATGTTCGCAGACATATCGGTTCTTCCGCGCCAAAATCATTTGCCCTCCGCACTTGGAGCACGGATACCGCCGGTGTTGAGCAAGGCCATATTCGCTGACACTGAATATTTCATCCTCCAGCAGTTCTTTCACGAAGCAGGAAGGTCGGTCCGATCGTACGATTATTGTGATCGATTCGCGTGCGCGGGTGAGTGCCACATAGAATACACGACGCTCTTCGGCATGCTCATATGGCTCTCGTTGCGGAAGCACCAATTATCGATTTAGAATGGTGCTCAAAAATCAATTGCAACGAGTTTCTATACATGGGTAATTTCCATTTGTAACAATTCGTTTCGCCTTGGACAACGCTTATTTTCGTTCTTCAATGTTAAAGGTCGAAAGTCGAAATACTATTGTCCCCGATATATCGTATTCGCCACATAAATCACACTTGATACGTTCACCATCAACGTCTGGGAGCGTTACATCTCTGGCCGAACCTGTACAAACTGGACACTTCATTTCTAATTCCAAATGATTGATTTCAATTGGTGAAATTTGATTCGAAAGTACCACCTTGCAATTAAGAACAATTAACCACAAACGTTAATCTGGTGGTCTGGTGGGCACAGCAGGAAAGAATTCGAACCTTGGCTGAACTGCCTTTGAAAGTTAACTTTCGGCAAGTCCAGAATTGACCTTTCTGTCAAAAAACAGATTATAGTAGAAGCCGGCCTGAGCAACTCTATAGCTGCACGTCGCCATGTGCGTGAGTTACATAATGCCAAGTCCTAATGTTTGAAAAAAAAGAAAATCTCCAACAGTCCGTCGTTTACGGTTGCATGTGATAATCAGCACACAAACACAGGACAAGCTGAAAAAGAGGCTCTTGCGCTGTGAAAATTCTTGAGAAATCCGTATGCAAATTGCAAGACTTCCTACGTCTGTCTATTGCCGCCTCCTTGCTACACTATTTTCTGACATATTGTTTTCCACGAATTTAGCAAAACAGACGCTATATTCCAATACATTTACTTAGATTGTTACTTATGCGCGCATATTTCATATCTGCAGATTGGAGCAAAGAATCAACGAAACGATCAGTATACGTCGCAGATATAGATAAACGCTCGATATGGAAGCCTTCCACGCCGGGGTTTTGGAACCTTGAAGCATTGTTAGAGCTCACGAATACTCTTCGGCAAAGCGGCCCCGTGCTAATTGGAGTCGACGTAGTGCTAGGCGTTTCGAACGGATTCTGGCGTTTGGTCCTTGAAAAAAGTGGTCGGCACCAACCGAAGAATTTCGTCCATTGGTTGCGTAATCTTGACCCAGATAGTAACTTCTTTAACACAAACGATGATCCGAGTAAGTGGCATGTCGACGAACCTTGGTTTACTGTGCGAAGTGGCAAAGGAGGACGCACGTCGTTCACAGAGAAAGTGAGCGATGGGTTTCTTCGTCGAATTGATCGCGAAACTGGAGCAAACCCAATTTTTGCCGTCAGTGGTATTCCGGGTGTCGTGGGGGCCGGAACCCGAAGTTTCTGGCGTGAATTGATTCCAACTCTGACTTGCGGTCGAGAATTTACAATCTGGCCATTCGAAAACGACCCGTCTAATCTTCTCCACCAACACGGCATTGTCCTATGTGAAACGTATCCGAGTATTGCCTATGCCACTGCGCTGGTGGACAAACTTCCCACATGCAGGCTTAGAGTAAGTAAGACCAATCAACAACAACGTGAAGAAGCCTACGAACGTCTTAAAACAGCCAATTGGGTCACAAGAAACCACATTGACCTTGGCGAACTCAATGCGTTGATAAAGAACGAAGATGACTTCGATGCACATCTTACGGCCGCTGCTGTCATGCGTTGCGTTGTTGAACGAATGCCTCTGACTAGTCAGGACTGGATTGATGTAATTGCGGAAGGATCAATGCTCTTGGTTGGAACTGTCGACCCAACCCTAAAGAGTCGAAATCTGACGACACGATCCCAAAATAAACGTTCGTCAATATCGTCATCCATGCATGATGTAGACACTCGGATTTATGGACCTTCAACTAAATCTTCTAGGAACATCTATTATTTCTGTCCAATTCCTGGTTGTTCAAAACGGTTCTACGGGTCACGGAGTGGTTGGGATGCACATGTGGCCTCGTTCCGCATGCATCCTGACTGGCATCCCAACATTAAGAATGGCGCAAAGCGAAAGAGATTGTTCCGAAAAGAATTTCAGGAGTGGTTTTAATTGAAAACTGTTTCTTCACCAGTAGTATTGCACTCATACATCAATTGACATGGAGCATACGTCAAGTAGTGACACCGTCAGAAAAACAAGGACTAAGTGATTTTATTGGTGGGCCCGGAAGGACTCGAACCTTCGACCAATGGATTATGAGTCCACGGCTCTGACCGACTGAGCTACAGGCCCTACACTACCAAACTGCAAATTGGGCAGGCTAAATTGTAATTGGATTCGTGAATCTAGTTCACTGGAATTTCCACCGAAAGCGAGCACTAGTGTTATCGATGGAGTTGCACGCAATTCAGTCATGGAAATCATTTAGACACAATTGCCAACTGCAGATTGATTCTAGTGCAGCGACTGCTTTGGTTCTGTTCCGTTTTCTACTGGACGTTTCGCTTTTAGGCTCATTTCTTTTTGGAATCCAATGACTTCTTCCTCAGTCGCTTCACCCTTGGCAATCCGGGCAATGAATTCTTTATGTTTTTGTTCCTGAACGAGCTCACCCAATTTTGACATGATGCCTTCAAACTCCTGTTCCAGGCTTTGTTCAGAAATATCGTACTGCATGCTGACGAAATCCATAATCAAATCGAAAAAATTGGTTCCCCTGAATCTTTCAACCAGGGTTGCAGTCGTCATTTCTGGATTGACGGCAAGCATTCCCAGCACTACTACCAGCAATCTAGTATTGGGGGCGTCCAGTTTCTCCAGTTCGTTTATATCTTGCAATGGCATTCCATCCTTTTTGTTCTTCAGCAACAAAACCAACTGTGGGTTCTGAACCAAAGCTGCCAGCGCCCTCGTCGTTAATTTGCTCTGATTCTCGTCGTTTATGGAACTGCTTCTGTGTTCTATATTCTTGTCCCTTACATTTGATTTCTCTTGCAACAGACGTGACAGGATGAAGTTTTCGGTTAGTCCTGTGTACTTCGCAAGTTCCGTCAACATCAATTGACGTAAAGTGGAATCAGGCATTCTTGAATAAAGTGGCTTGAAATCTTCAACCAGTTTCGCCTTTCCATCGTGCCGATTCATGTCTGTGTTCTCCAAAAGAATCCGGAAGATGAAATTAGTAATCGGCTCACCGCTTGATATTCGCTCTAGGAATTTTTCCTTACCCTCCTCTCGAATCATTGAATCCGGATCATGTCCCTGAGGCAAAAATACAAAACTCACCAGCTTCCCGTCATACATCATCGGCAAGGCAGATTCCATGGCACGCCAGGCAGCGGTTCGTCCGGCTGCATCTCCATCAAAGCAGAATACGATTTCAGGGGCTGTCTGGAACAGCGCTCGAACATGAAACGGAGTCGTCGCAGTACCAAGAGTTGCAACTACATTTTCAACGCCACTCTGAGACAATGCCACCACATCCGTATAACCCTCAACGACGAGTACTTTTTCAGCTTGTTTTATTGCAATGAGCGCTTCATGCAATCCGAACAGCTCATTACTTTTTTTGAACAACAAGGTTTCCGGTGAATTCAGATACTTTGGCTCGCCGCTGCCGATAATGCGGCCACCAAAGCCGATTACTCTTCCGCGACGGTCCGTAATCGGAAACATCAACCGATCGCGAAATCGATCGTAGAATTTTCCTTTCTCTTTGGAAGCTACCAATCCAGCTTTTTCGAGCAAATTGCAGTCTTGTGCATTCCTTCCAAATTTGTTCAGAAGAAAATCCCACCGGTCTGGTGCATAGCCGATTCCGAATTTGAGAGCAGCTTCGCGACTAATCTCCCGACTCTTCAGATAGTCTCTTGGAGAAGGTGAATGTTCACCTCGATGCAGCTCATGTTTGTAAGCAGACTGCACTTGTGTCATCAGCTCCAGCAACTTCTCAAAATCTCCGCTAGACGGCCTTCGAGATCGGTCTACTGGAATTTCCATACCTGCGATTGACGCAAGCTCTTCTATTGTCTCCCGAAACTGGAGATTTCGATACTTCATCAAGAAAGATATCGCAGTACCGCTTTCTCCGCATCCAAAACAGTGATAAAACTGTTTCGCAGGATTGACGAAAAACGATGGAGTTTTCTCGTTGTGAAACGGGCAACACGCCTTGTATTCCCGGCCAGATTTAACCAGGGGAACACTGGTATTTATGACATCGACAATGTCAACTCGGGCAAGAAGCTCCTGAATGAAATCTGATGGAATGGTGCTTGGCACAAAAGGCTTCCCAAAGTGAAATGGGTGCAGTAATTGTTTGGTTCACGCCATAGCAATTGTAGCAGAAGAATCAGAGTGCAAACTCCCCCTGCAAACTCATTAGCAGTTAACTTGTACAGCTATTCGAATGCGGAGTCTGTGGGATCGCAAATATGACTTGTCGATCCACTATTCCGCATCCAATACGGCAATAATCTAATAGGATCGGGCGCGAAAACCGCGTTGGCGTACCATACGCTTTTTTTCTCGCTTGACGGCAGCAGCAGCCTTCCGCTTGCGAACGGATGTAGGTTTTTCGTAATATTCTCGTTTACGAATGTCGCTAAAAATTCCCGCTTTTTCACACGAGCGGCGAAATCGACGCAATATGACATCGAAAGGTTCGTCACTTCTGACACGAACGCTTGGCATTAAAAATCACACCTCCAAAATGATGTGTCTCAGTTAATAATTCTGCAAATTGAATTACAAAATTCAGGCGAACAGGAAAGTATACATCTCAAGGGGGAAAAGAACAAAATTTTGTCAGCATTCGTCGCAATAGAGTCTCCAGACAAATTTGTCATGATTTCCGTCAACAAATGATTTTTTGAAAAGTCTATTTGCTAATCTCGATCAATGCAGTTATTATTTTTTATGATTATCGCATTGATAGGATAAATTTGCTATGGACAAAATTGATCTGAAAATTCTTGATTGCATTCAGCAGGACGCGAATTTGTCTGCCAGCCAAATCGCTGAAAAAGTGGAATTAAGTACAACACCGTGCTGGCGCCGAATTCGAAAGCTCGAAAAGGAAGAAGTAATTCTTTCAAAGGTCGGCCTCTTAAACCGCGATAAACTCAATCTTGGGGTCGATGTTTTCGTTGCCATTCGAACCAATCAACATAACGCTACTTGGCTGGAATCATTCGCCAAAGCAGTCATCGAATTTCCCGAAGTGGTTGAATTCTACAGAATGAGTGGTCAGATGGACTATTTGATGCGCGTCGTAGTACCCAATATCGAAGAGTTCGACAAATTCTACAAACGTCTGATCTCCTCAGCGGATATCCATGATGTGAGCTCTAGTTTCGCCATGGAAAGAATAAAATACACGACTGCCCTGCCGCTGCAGTACGCGTTGGAAGAATAACGAATCGTTGGACATTCGATTGGGCAGAACATATATTTGGCATGAATCTGCTTCCATCTTGCGATCTCTGAGAGTGTTGCACCCGTGAACGAACCGCTTTGGAAACCAAATTCCAAACTGATTGAAAATGCGACGATTACCAAATTCGCCAGATTTGCTGGCGAACTTTGGGGTGCTGAGCTGGACTCTTTCGATACGCTTCACAAGTGGTCGATTGACTGTTCAGAAGAATTCTGGGAAACAATCTGGAAGTTTTGCGAGGTTCGCTCGTCCAATATCAACTCTGTTACCGTCCGAGACCGAGAACAAATGCCCGGCGCTGTTTGGTTTCCCGATGCCCGACTAAGTTTTACCGAAAATTTGCTTCGTCGCAACGATGACGGGACTGCAATCATTTCCCGGGGAGAAGCTAAAGCCGACCGCGTTATCTCGTATGCAGAACTCAATCAAGAAGTGAACCGTCTGGCTCGTGCCTATCGAGCTCTGGGTATTGAACCGGGTGACAGAATTGTTGCCTACATGCCGAATATACCGGAGACTGTAATCTGCATGCTCGCGGCAGCTTCCTGCGGTGCCGTCTGGTCGTCTTGTTCACCTGATTTCGGAGCACGCGGAGTCATTGACCGATTCGGTCAAGTAGAGCCAAAAGTGATCATCTCTGTTGATGGATATACCTATAACGGGAAAAAATTCGACATTTCCGAAAAATTAGCAGAAATTCTGATAAATCTGCCTACTGTGGAGAAGTTTCTGATCGTACCCTATCTTGACGAACCCACTTCTCACGAGCTCCCAGGTGCAGTGACGCTAAGCGAATTCGTGGATGGACATTCTTCCGAACCGATCGATTACCTGCAGCTACCGTTCAATCATCCGCTTTTCATTCTGTTTTCATCCGGTACAACCGGAGCGCCAAAATGTATTGTTCACGGCGTTGGCGGCACCTTGCTTCAACATCTGAAGGAACATCGCCTGCACGTCAATTTGAAGAAAGATGATCGCCTGTTCTTCTTTACTACATGCGGATGGATGATGTGGAACTGGCTGGTATCCGCATTCGCGTCGGAAGCCACGATCGTGCTCTATGAAGGTTCCCCATTCAAGCCGAACGAGAATGCTTTCTTCGATTACATTGAAGAATATTCCATTGACTACTTCGGTATTTCAGCCAAGTACATCGACTTCATTTCCAAATCCGGAATTCGCCCAAAAGACACACACAATTTGTCGTCGCTGAAAACGCTGATGTCGACCGGTTCTCCCTTGAATCCGGAAGGATTCGACTACGTGTACGATGCCATTAAGGAAGACATTTGCCTCTCTTCAATTGCTGGCGGAACAGACTTGATTTCGTGTTTCGTTCTCGGCAATTCCACTTTGCCGGTATGGCGTGGAGAGATTCAATGTAAAGGTCTTGGTATGGACATCGCCGTTTTCGATGATCGCGGCAACGAAGTTGAATCAGGTATTAAAGGCGAACTTGTCTGTCGCAAAAGTTTCCCTTCCATGCCTGTAGGGTTCTGGAAAGATGAAGACGGATCCAGATATCGATCAGCCTACTTCGATACTTTTCCGGGATTATGGCGCCATGGAGATTATGTTGAAATTACGGAACATGGAGGAATGATCGTTTACGGGCGATCTGATGCTGTTCTCAATCCAAGTGGAGTCCGAATTGGAACCGCGGAAATTTACCGTCAGGCTGAACAGGTTGACGAAGTTGTTGAAAGCCTCGTAATCGGTCAAAGGTGGGATGGCGACACCCGAATCGTGTTATTTGTTCGTCTGCGTGACGAAGTTGCACTCGATAATGAGCTGAAACAAAAAATCAAAACGATTATTCGAACCAATGCATCTCCGCGTCATGTTCCTGCAAAAATCATCCATGTAGCAGATATTCCCAGAACCAAGAATGGCAAAATTACGGAAGTAGCCGTACGTAAGATTGTCCATGGCGAACCCATCGACAACATTGAAGCTTTGGATAACCCAGAGGCTTTGGAGATTTATCGCGATATTCCAGAACTGCAGAAGGATTGAGTCAATCTCAATAACTCTTAGCCAGCAACTGAATTGATGTTATGCCTTGGTAGAATTCCTGCCCAGGCAAATTTGACGTTAATATTTTCGGAATTATTAACGTCAAGCTGATTTGACGTTCATACATTAACATCAAATCTCTTTGATGCGAATATTTCATTAATTTTGACAGTCAAATCAGTAGAAACAACTGACGAAACAGTTAGTAGCCTCAGTTTCGAAGTTCAAAATCCTCTAAATCAGTGCATTGAAGCTTTGGATAATCGGAAAGTTTTGGAAATTCATCGCAAAATTCCAGAACTACAGACCGGTTAATTCGACCTTAAACGTCTTACCCAACGAATTCATGAATGCCGTTTGATTAATTCTGCACCGACTACGAATCGACAAGCGTTTCGGCCAGTATCTCTTCGTTGAGTTCAAAGCCCAATCCAGGACGATCGCCCAAATCGAGGTAGCCGTCACCATCATGCATGACGATTTCAGTGAGCATGAAATCTCGATCTTCAATGCGCCACTCAGGCGGGTCAATTGCATACTCCAGATAAGGCGGAATTCTGGTTCCTGCCGCGAGGTGTGCATTCGCCAATAATCCAATTCCATTCCCCCAAGTGTGAGGACTGAATGTGACACCATATTCAACGCATTCGCGAGCAATTTTGGATAATCCTGTTATTCCTCCGAAATAGACACAATCGGTTTGCAGAACATCCACGCAACCGGTTTTCACCAGATGCCTCAGTTCGTGGTACTCCGTATTCATTTCTCCGCTGGCGATTCGGGGGCACCCTGAAATTGACCGAAGTTGCTGCAGTCCCTCGAAATCCCCGCGGTGCAGCGGCTCCTCCACCCAGTACAGGTTTAATTCCTTCGTTTTTTCGATCATTGATCGGGCTTCTTCGTAGGTCCACCAAGGAGAGATATCCCACGGCATTCTCCATGCTTGATTGGCATCCACCATGATTTCCATATCATCGCCGAGTGACTTACGCAGTGCTTGAAGTGCCTCGACATCTTCATACGGTTCACGCTGTCCGATGCGGATTTTAATGGCCTTGAACCCCATATCCTTGAGCATGCAACCCTGTTCGGACAGTTCCTCAGCAGGTCGCACAATACCCGTTGAGGCATACAGCGGAAGTTTGCCTGAAGTACCGCCAAGTATTTGGTAGACTGGCTTGTTTTCAACTTTTCCCAGCAAATCCCAAAGTGCAAGATCCAGCGGCCAACAGCGCGCTGCAAATAACGATATGCTTTCCAAAACCCGATTGTGGCGCTCAAAGTTGAACGCACTTTCACCTACGAACAAATGCTTGTATCGATCAAAGCCGATCATCGCGTCACCCGATGCAACACCTTCCGTACCGTTGTCAGCAATGACTCGTACCATGGTAGTCTCAAAAGTTTTGAGTGATCTCGGATCCCAAGATGAAGGAAATGGTGGGTCTAGCTCAAAGTGGTGCCGTGTAATCTGTATGTCTTCGATAATCATTGGTAAGGAGACCTGTGTAATCTGATTGATGCGATGAAACTGCAGTAGGAGTTCGTACTACTAAAAGTGCAGTTCGTAACATTACCGTAAATTGTAATTGTTAGGCAGCGCATAGCCTAAATAATCTATATTGGATATTCGAAAAAGATGGTCGTTACTTAATCATTGCAGTACTGTTACGAATTCAATCGTGAACGCGACACTAAACGTAAAAATATGGCGCGGTGCCGAAGCAGGCTCCTATCAATCGTATGCTGTACCGCGCTCAGCTAAGCAGACCATTCTCGATGTCGTAACCTATATTCAGCGTGAACTGGACAGTTCACTTTCCTATCGATTCTCCTGTCGAGTTGGAATGTGCGGCACTTGCGCAATGACAGTGAACGGCACTCCTCGATGGACTTGCCGCACCCAGGCTTCCATTTACGACGGTGCAGGAAAAATTGATATTGCCCCGCTGAGCAATTTCCCGATCATCAAGGATCTGGTTGTCAACATGGACCCGTTCTTCGATAAATGGAAATCTGCAACGAGTACTATTCGGCATAACTCTACAGATGCCCAAGAATTTGCTACGATCAAACCCGACAGCACTAAGCGTAGAGCGGCGAACAAAGCGATTGAATGTATTGGATGCGGTGTTTGCTATTCCGCTTGTGACGTTGTTCGGTGGAATTCGGATTACTACGGACCTGCGGCACTCAATCGGGCATGGTCACTATTGAA
>JAKZRU010000008.1:0-28100 GCA_047517965.1 Gammaproteobacteria bacterium
GAAGCCGCCGAGATTTCTTTGGCAGTTTGCGAGGGAACCAAATGGAGTGAGATTGAAATTGCGCTTTATGTTTTTTTTGCCGGAAATGGCAGAAACCTGGCCCCAGTCTCTCGCGCGGCACAGGTGAACCGCAACTGGAAATGACCATTCCCGATCGGCGATACAAGAATGCTTGATGATCGAGTTCATTGGACAATTCCAATTGCCTGAATTTCAAGCGTGTTTACAGTCTCGAAAAAGGGGTTATTTCGGTGGACATGAATTGCGCTAGCAACGTGGAAAGATGTTCGATTTCGATAATTGGGAAAAGAATTGAAGCGGCGTCGCCGCGATCATTGAAACAAAACCGTTATTGATCTTTGCGCTCACTTTTTGGCAATCCTACGAGAGATCGGCCGTTCCTGGCCTTATTGCTATTGCTGAGCGGTGTATTTGTTCTGGCATTTCAGGACGCATTGATCAAGGATGTCTCGCTCCAGACATCCTACTGGCAGTTCCAGGCACTCCGGGCGACTGGCAACCTTTTCTTTGCTGTTATTCTGGCTATTACAGGCGGGGGTCTTTACCTGCTAAGACCCAGGCGGGCTGGCGCAGTTTACCTGCGGGCTTTCCTGATGACGCTTTGCATGTTCTGTTTCTTTTCCGGCGCGCCCTACCTCAATCTCACACAAATGGCGGCAGGGCTCTATACCTATCCACTGTTTGTTTCTCTGCTGGCTGGCCCGGTGCTTGGCGAAAGGTTAGGTCCCTGGCGCCTGACAGCGCTGGTTCTCGGCACCGCTGGCGGCGCACTAGTCTTGTCGCCATGGGAAGCTGGCTTTTCGTTATTGCAAGCCCTGCCTATTCTCGCAGGATTTTTCTATGCGGCCAACATTTTGACCATTCGCCGGGCATGCCGCGGGGAGAATACCTTGGCCATGGTGTTCGCGGTAGGGATCGCTTTTTTTGCTTCCGGAATACTCGGGATCGTGGTGTTATCCCTGTTTCCCCTGCCCGTCGAGCTGCAAGAACGAGCGCCTTTCGTGGCGGTTGGATGGCCGTTATTGACGTGGGTTGTCGTGGGTATCGCCGCGGTAACGGCGATTCTCAATCTTACCGGCAATCTTTTCCTGAGCAGGGCTTACCAGACAGCTGACGCCAGTTGGCTTGTGCCAGTTGATTTCAGTTATTTACTGTTTGTGACTTTCTGGGGGAAGGTAATTTTTGATACCTTGCCCACGAATAATGCGATTGCAGGAATGATACTAATCGGTGGTGCGGGCGTATTGACAGTATGGCGCGAGAGCGTGCGGCGACAGATGGAAACAGACATTCGGACATAGTACCCACCGGCCGTTTTCCTTCTGTTATTGGAATAAGCATCACCCGCCGGCAATGTGGTGCATGCAGCTTGTTGACTTCACCCAAGGCTCGCATCGATGGCTTACAACTGCCAAAACGGCGCAGCCAGTTGCCAAGTGTCTTGGCGATTAGCAGATAACTCAAGCCCAGAAGATTCATCAGCTCTGATTCTTGAAGCAAAATTCGGATGTCATCAAAACAATTGCCACCTTCATGCTTCATCAGCATGAAGGTGTTGAGCACGGCGCTGATCAGGTAGCCTCGGATGCTACCCGGTGCCGGCATTGCCTGGTCGATTAACTCGGCGGCAGCCGCACCTACTAAGATGTAGGTTTTACTATTAGTTTTACGTGAGTGTATTGAAATTAATCAAACGGGGCTTATAATGAACATATCTACTTTATGAGGAGGTTTTGCTCATGAGATTTAACGAACAAGTACTTGTTCAAAGGACAACTGGCGTTACGGTAAATAGGGTTCTTCGGAACACCTACATACTGTTGTCAATGACACTATTGTTCTGTGCTGTAACCGCAGGGCTGTCAGTCTATATGAATTGGCCGCATCCAGGGCTCATTCTGACACTAGTTGGATACTTCGGCTTGCTGTTCTTAACCACTAGGTTCAGAAATTCTGTCTTGGGTTTGGTGTTTGTGTTTGCACTTACTGGATTCATGGGCATCACATTGGGGCCAATCATTAGTTACTATTTGACTGCATTTCCAAATGGCAGTGAAATTGTCATGACAGCATTTGGAGGAACTGGCTTAATTTTCTTGGGTCTTTCCGCTTATGCATTAACGACTCGAAAGAATTTCGCTTTTATTGGTGGGATGTTGTTTGCTGGAATTCTTGCGGCTTTCATTATGTCGCTCGCGGCCATATTCTTTAACCTTCCGGCTCTGTCTATCGCAGTATCCGGGATGTTCATACTGCTAATGTCTGGGCTGATTCTTTATCAAACCAGCGCAATTGTTCATGGCGGTGAAACGAACTACATCATGGCAACCGTTACTTTATTCATTTCAATTTACAACCTGTTCCTGAGTTTGATTCATATTCTAGGAATCTTCGGAGGCAGAGAGTAAATATTTGTAGAATGCTTCTGGTTTAATTTCAATTGAACCAGAATGGGCTTGGAATTGCCGCTGCACACAGTTAAAGCTGTGTAGCGGCAATTTCTTTATGAAGTGTCTGTAATCGGTATGGGGTTGTAGACTGTTTCGAGTTGCCAAACGCAGCGCAGATCGCTTTGGCTGCTGATATGGTGGTGAAATAAGCGACTTTACGTTTTAAAGCCTCTTTCAGAATCGTCTCGGAATCCGCTACGCTTTTTTTCTTGCGCGGAACATTCACAATTAAATCTATTTCGCCATTTTTTAGCATGTCAACCACGTGCGGACGTCCTTCTCGCACCTTATTCACTCGACTGATACTGATACCATTCTGTCGAAGTAGCTCTGCCGTACCTTGAGTACCGTAAAGCGTATATCCCCTTTCTATGAGCGCATGACCAACCTCGACAATTCCGGATTGATCATCGCCAGAAACGCTTAACAAAGCATTTCCTGTTTCAGAAATAGTAAAGCCAGTAGCGTGATATGCTTTCCAGAAAGCCTCTCCAAATGTTCTCCCAATTCCCATGACCTCGCCTGTACTTTTCATTTCCGGTCCCAATATTGGCTCAGCCCCAGGAAATTTTTCAAATGGGAAGACAGCTTCCTTCACACTATAAAACGATGGGATAATTTCCCGAGTGATGCCCTGCTCTTTCAGAGTTTGTCCGAGCATACACCGTGCCCCCACTTTGGCTAGTGGAACAGCTGTCGCCTTCGACACGAACGGCACTGTTCTCGATGCTCTGGGATTTACTTCCAGTACATAAATGTCGTTGCCTTTGATTGCAAACTGAACATTTACCAAACCAACAACATTCAGAGCGTAGGCCAAATCGCGGCTTTGCGCTCGAATTTTGTGTTGAATTTCATCTGTAAGATTAAATGCAGGCAACGAACAGGAAGAGTCTCCAGAGTGTACCCCTGCAAGCTCTATGTGTTCCATTACACCGCCAATAACGACATCCTGCCCATCGCAAACAGCGTCTACATCAACTTCAATTGCATCACTTAAAAATTGATCTAAGAGGACCGGTGAGTCATGAGAGACATCAATTGCAGCTTTCATGTAGGCACTCAGTTGATCTTGATCTCGCACGATTTCCATTGCACGGCCCCCGAGTACATAGGATGGACGTACGACAAGCGGGTAACCAATGTTTTCAGCCGCAGCCAAGGCTTCATCGACGGTACTCGCAGTAGCATTTGGAGGCTGTTTCAATTTCAGTTTGTGAAGCAGAGACTGAAAATACTTCCGGTCTTCTGCCTGGTGAATCGAATCTGCTGAAGTGCCGACAATTGGAACATTTTCTTCGGTAAGCTCCTTTGCGATCTTGAGTGGTGTTTGTCCTCCATACTGAACTATTACACCATCCGGATTTTCAATACGACACACTTCCAAAACATCTTCAACAGTGAGTGGTTCGAAATACAGTCGATCCGAGACATCATAGTCCGTGGATACTGTTTCCGGGTTGCAGTTGATCATGATGGTCTGGTAACCATCTTCTCCTAAAGCCATCGCAGCATGAACACAGCAGTAGTCGAATTCAATACCTTGCCCGATTCGATTGGGGCCACCTCCCAAAACGATTATTTTTCTATCGTTCGTGGGTTCGGATTCGCACTCTTCTTCATAGGTGGAATACATATATGCCGTTGGAGTATCAAACTCACCTGCACAAGAATCCACTCGCTTGTACACCGGATGAATACTGTGAGCATACCGCCATGCTCGAACGGCTTTCTCTTCCAAGTTCACTAAATCTGCAATTCTTCGATCAGAAAACCCTTTCTGCTTCCATGATCTAAAGTCTGCGACGTTAAACTTTCCTTTGCTGCTTGCTATGTCACATTCAATTGTGACGATATCTTCAATCTCAGCAAGAAACCATGGATCAATGCCTGTGAAACGATTTACATCCTCAACTGTAAATCCGAATCGAAAGGCATCTGCAATGTACCAGAGTCGCTCAGCACCGGGTATTCGAAGCCGTGATTTGATCAGTTCATCTGCAACTTCGGCATTATCATCGCTGATGTCGTGTTGGGTTTCAAAACCGTGTGAATCGATTTCAAGCCCGCGAATTGCTTTTTGCAGTGATTCCTGAAATGTTCGACCGATAGCCATGACTTCGCCAACGGATTTCATTTGTGTTGTCAATGTAGAGTCAGAATGCGGGAATTTCTGAAAATCAAATCGTGGAATTTTTGTCACAATGTAGTCAATGGAAGGTTCGAACGATGCCGGCGTCGCACCTCCAGTAATATCATTCTGCAGCTCATCAAGTGTGTATCCAACCGCCAGTTTTGCAGCTACTTTTGCAATCGGAAAACCGGTAGCCTTTGAAGCGAGAGCAGAAGATCGAGAAACTCTCGGATTCATTTCAATGATTACCATTCTTCCGTTTTCTGGATTCACCGCGAACTGAACATTTGAACCACCGGTATCAACACCGATAGCCCGCATAACTGCTATACTCGCATTTCTCATGCGTTGATACTCTTTATCAGTCAGTGTCTGTGCTGGAGCAACGGTGATCGAATCTCCCGTATGCAGTCCCATCGCGTCAAAGTTTTCTATTGAACAAACGATGATGCAGTTGTCACAGTGATCTCGAACAACCTCCATCTCGAATTCCTTCCATCCGGTTATGCTCTCCTCAATCAAAAGTTCGTTGGTTGGTGAGGCATTCAGGCCTCTCATACAGATATCGGTAAACTCATCACGGTTATAAGCGATACCTCCTCCGGTACCTCCCAGCGTAAATGAAGGGCGAATTATTACTGGAAAGCCAAGTTCATCTAAAATGTGCAATGCATCTTCCATGCTATGCGCAAGCGATCCGTCAACGGATTCAAGCCCGATTTCATTCATACATTCCCTGAATTTCTCACGATCTTCGGCCTTGTCAATGGACTCTTTTGTCGCACCGATCAACTCAACGCTATACTCTTCCAGCACACCCTCGCGAACAAGATCAAGAGCACAGTTCAATCCGGTCTGCCCACCCATCGTCGGAAGAATTGCATCAGGGCGTTCTATTTTAATGATTTCAGCAATCGACTGCCATCGTATTGGCTCAATGTATGTGGAATGGGCAAACTCGGGATCCGTCATGATTGTTGCAGGATTTGAGTTGACTAGAATGACTCTGTATCCTTCATCTCGAAGCGCCCTGCAGGCTTGAACTCCTGAGTAATCGAACTCACATGCTTGCCCGATCACGATCGGACCAGCTCCGATAATCAGGACTGACTCGATGTCGGTTCGCTTAGGCACTGACTCGTCTCATTTCAAATTGGTTCTTTCTCACCTTCATTAGATCGATGAAATGATTAAATAAATGCCTGCAATCATGCGGTCCAGGGCTGGCCTCCGGATGTCCTTGGAACGAAAACACAGGATGTCGGGTGTGTCGTAGTCCTTGAATTGTTCCATCAAATAAAGAGCGATGAGTAACTACAACATCGGCAGGAAGAGAATCATCGTCTACTGCAAACCCATGGTTTTGGCTTGTAATCATGATTTCTCCTGTCGATAAGTCTCTTACTGGATGGTTAGCACCATGATGACCGAATTTCATTTTCATGGTATGAGCGCCCAATGCAAGCCCCAGCAACTGATGCCCTAGACAAATTCCGAAAATTGGAATGTTTTGCTGCAACGCTTGCTTGATAGACTCTATAGCATAAATGCACGGTTCGGGATCACCAGGTCCATTGGAAAGAATGATACCGTCGATGTTTTCCGGCAATTCAGAGAATGGCGTCTCGGCTGGTATCACCGTTACCGAGCAGCCACGATCAACAAGCATTCGTAGAATATTCTGTTTAATTCCGAAGTCATAGGCGACTACTGAAAACTGACTGATAACTTGTGAAGTATGCTCCGCAGATCCAGTATGTACATCGTACAATCCCTCATTCCACGTATAAGGCGTTTTGGCAGATACGACCTTCGCCAGATCCATACCTTTGAGTCCTTCGAATTCTCTCGCCTTCTGGATAGCTGACTGAGGATTGATATTGACTTCAGTCGTTACGCAGCCATTCTGAGCACCTTTTGTACGGATCAGGCGTGTCAGTTTTCTGGTATCAATGCCATAGATGCCAGCGATATTGTTAGATTTCAGAAAATCAGACAGTGATGATTCTGAACGCCAGCTACTGATTCGTTTCGGAAGGCTCTTGATGACTAATGATGAAGCATGTATTACATTCGCTTCGATATCGTTTGAATTGATGCCTACATTGCCGACTTGCGGATGGGTAAGGGTTACAATCTGTTTCGCATAAGAAGGGTCAGTAATGATTTCCTGATATCCTGTGATGGATGTATTGAATATCACTTCTCCAACAGCACTAGTGGTTGCGCCAAAAGCACAACCTTCAAATACAGTGCCATCTTCAAGTGCGAGTAATGCTCTTCTCGTCAACTCCAACTACACCACTGAGCAGTTGATTTGAGGTGAATAATCGAAATGTAATTCGTTTCTATCTCATTCATAACAAAGAATATTACTTTGTATTAAATTAAAAAATCTGTTATTGTGTTCCGTACATGGATTACACCGAAGCACTACACCTCTGTAATTTCCCGTTGCGGCTTCATCCAGTCAGCGAGTTAATCATGTATTACTACAACGAAGGGCGTGTCAGCACGGCTGAATTTCTTCGTTTCTTCTCACTACCCAATTCCGATTACATCGAACTCGCTGCATGCTACGTCAACATGATCATGGGGTTGGCGCCATTCAGTTGATTGCCTTAATCTCGATCAATCAGTTCAACCCCAGCACATCAGACATATCATACAAGCCTGGTGGCTTTTCACATAACCACTCGGCGGCGCGCACTGCACCTAGAGCATAAGTCATTCTGCTATTGGAGCGATGCGTAATTTCCACTCGCTCCCCTTCTCCTGCGAACATGACGGTATGGTCGCCGACAATATCTCCAGCTCGAATGGTTGAAAAACCGATGGTTTTTCTTTCTCTCGGGCCGGTTCTGCCGTGACGTGCAAATACGCCATCTTCTTCTAATGTTCTTCCGAGCGCATCTGCTACCACTTCGCCCATCTTGAGAGCAGTACCTGATGGAGCATCTACTTTGGCTCGATGGTGCGCTTCGATCACCTCGATGTCAACAGTATCTCCGAATGCTTTAGCTGCCAATTCCAGCAGTTTCAAGCACAAATTGACACCAACGCTCATATTGGGTGCAGCGACTATTCGAATCAACTGTGAAGCCTCTTGAAGTTCCGATTTTTGATCGGACGAAAGTCCGGTTGTACCAATTACTATTGCCTTGTTTGCATTAACACAAGCAGCTACATGCTCCATGGTTGCTTCAGGAGTCGTAAACTCAATTAACGTATCAAACATGTCCGAATGAAATTCATCCGTGATTTTTACTCCTAGTTCTCCTAAACCAGCAAGCTCGCCTGCATCCATACCAATGGCAGTACTGCTGCTGTGTTCAAGCGCCAGTGCTAATTTTGTATTTTTGGTCGAATGAACCGCTTGTACGAGTGTTCTGCCCATTCGTCCAGCTGTTCCTGAAATTGCGATATTTACCATGAGACTGTTCTGTTATGCGCTGCAGTCATGTTTTGGTTGGAAATTATTTAATACTTGAATTGAAGATTCACAACTCAGAACAATTATCTCAAATTATTAGAATTTCCTGCGTTTAATTACTGACTTCAAAGGTGTTGCTCTGATTTCATCAATGACAGTACCGAAGCGTGAGTTGAGCATTAGTGAAACAGCATTTGCCACATCTTCTGGCTCGATGAAATTTTCTGGGTCTTCACCGTGTGTAAACTCAGCGTCGCTATAAAAATCAGTCTTGACCATTCCAGGAACAACGATACCCACATGTATTCCTTTCGACGAGCATTCGTTCCTCAGTGATTTGGCAAGCCCCTGAATTGCCGATTTCGAGGCAGTGTAAACCGCACCACGTCGTCCTCCTGACAAAATTGACTCGGAACTGATAAATACAATATTGCCGTAGCATTTACTTTTCATCTGCGGTAAAAAAGCTCTCGCCAGGAAAATCTGCCCAGTAAGATTCATGTTTATCATTTGCTGAATCTGGTCAAAAGAAAACTCTTCCAAATTACCAAATCTGCCGTAACCTGCACAAAACACGATCGATGAAATTTCTGAATATTGTTCTATTAATTTGGGTAATTCAGTTTTCAGATTAGACAAATCTGATAAATCAAGTGAGATGGACGTAAAATTTTCAATCTCTGGATTTCCCATTTCAACCTGTCGCCTGGAAATTCCTAATACTGCATGCCCTTCTTTTAACAATCGCTGTGCAATGGCGAATCCGATGCCGGAGCTAACTCCTGTAACCAAAGTAGTACAGTTCATAGTGATTCACTCAAAATTTCAGCAGAGAAAATTCTTCTCTGGTCAATGTATTTGTTGAGTTCCTGATAACACCAGTCTTTCATTTCCGAGTCAATCTGGCCGGGATAGCTAATTTGCCTGTTTTGTTGTACAAAAGGCTGAGCGATAAATTTGTCTTCCGGGTAGAGGCGTTCAATTTTTCTATAGAAATTCCTCGGCAGTCGAAACACACCAACACTTACGGAATGCAGCAAATCCAATTCCAGATTTTCAAAAAGATTTTCAAACAGGCTTCGATACTGGATTTTGTAATCAGATGCAAAAATCAGAGGATCAAAACGAAGTCCGATTTTCCAACCTCGTTCTTGAAGTCGTAGCATTGCCGCTAATCTCTTTTCAACTTTTGGCACTTTATGTTCAAGACTTACAGAAATTCTATCTGGAGTCAAACTGAATGCTACAACGACATTAGGCAGTGGCTCACAGTCAAGTAAAGATCGTATCTGCGTGCTCTTGGTCCTGAGTTCCAGCCAACTGTTGGTTCTCCATTTAACGGATTCCATTAAATATGCCGCAGCTCCGACAACTGGTTCCATTGCAAGGCTGTCGCAGTCATATCCAGAAAAAAACCAGACTTGCTCATTGTCATCATGATTTGAAGCCGTCGATACGATTGCAGATGAAAAATCAGCATAGTTTACAAACACTACATGATGTGCTGACTGATACATTCCTTGCAGAAAACAATAACGGCAGTCGTATACGCAATTCAACATCATTGAAAAATAGTAGTTATACTTTCCGCCTACTCCATAGCCATTTGGTGCAGGTAAAACATGACTCTCATGTTTACGGGCTAAAATCAAAGAAAGATTCTGTTTTTGAATTCGAAAATCCTGCCCCCTACGATTGAATATCTCGGTGTATCGTTCACATTCGATTATGTCTGCAGCCGGAAATCGACTAACGATAGTTTGCGTGAGCGGTTGCTCAAGAACTTCTGATTCTACATAAATTGCGTTGTACACAGAGCCAGCCTACGAATTCCAGCATGTATCTAACTTGTTCCCAATGACCTGCATCACAGCTTTGGAATCCATGCAGTGCCGAACGGAATTCGATTCTACTGTAACATCTATATCCAAGACTTTGCATTTACGCAAGAGCCGATTCAGCAAGTGACGTTGGGTTACTGAAAACTGCCAACGCTCAAGAAATGGTGCAGATAAATTACATTTTGATTCACGAACCGAAAGGGATCCGGACAGGTTCTGCAAAATGCGACAGATATGTTCAATTGCGTGAATCTGAGTGTTGATTAAGTTAGAAACGTCTTGACGTGTTAGCGAAAGCGTAGATTTGTATTTATTGTCTGATACAACCTTGTAGCAATGTATGATTTCCATTGTCGATTGCTTGACAGCTGCTGAATAGAAACCAAACGCTTCCATATCGTATCCGGTATCCTCCAGATACTCGGATTCAACTTGATCAACTGTAGTGACTTTTCCAGTAGTGCAATTGAATTCACGGATGACTGAAGGATAATGTGTTTTTCCTGTAGAACGATCTTCAATTACATTGGCCAGATAACCCTCCCCTACATTGCGTGACCCGTGACCAGAAATTCCGATGTTTAACCATGCAGTAGCATTGTCAAACTGCTGAACATCTGCCAGAAATTCAACAGATTTTTCGGAGTTTTCTTTTCCAATGCCACTAATGATTAGTGCCAGAAGGTTATTTCTATAAATTGGAAAGTGTGTGCTGTGAGATGCTTGTCTCTTTAACCGAAAGTGATGAATCAGTGGATAAGCCTCAGATTTCAGAGCGACTACCAGATTGACCTGCGAAGACATTCCTTAGACCTTTTCCAGTACAAGGAAGCGGGAAAGTATCGACTCATAAATTAACATTTCTGCTGTCTTACCCCGCTTGCGGGCTCCATTGAGATATATCTGAATTTTCTCGACAAGCACTTCAATCACCTTGTTCTGATATTCAAATCCAAGTTGGTTTGATTCAAGCAAATTGATCAGGGATGAAATTCGATAGCGATCCATAGCTGGATATGCTCTAGACAGTTGGTCAATATGCCCGCCATATTTAACGACGAGTTGTTCACTTACAAAGCCAACTGCAAATTTTGAGGTGATTCTAAGCCACAAATCGTAATCTTCACAAACTGGGAGGCTTTCATCAAAAACCCCAACCTCCTGAAATACTTTACGATTGATCACAACAGCAGACGGAGAGACAACACACAATGGCAGGCAATGCAGGAATATCCATCCGCCACTTTTAGCGTGCTTGAATTTCGGGTTTACTCGAAACCCATTGCGAATCCAGATTTCGTCACAATGACAGACCTGATATCCAGAATTTTCACTCAACCACAAAGCTTGTTTTTTGAGTTTTTCTGGGTGCCATTCATCGTCAGAATCAAGGAAGGCGACCCAGTCACTCCTGCAGTAGACGATACCTTTGTTTCTAGCTGCACTGACACCTCGATGCTCTTGTCGGATGACTGTGACCTGCGGGTATTCCGATTGAAGCATGCTACTGGTTCCGTCAGTAGAACCATCATCGACAATAATAATTTGACTGGCTGGATAGGATTGATTTAGGACTGACTCCAGTGCTCGACGAATTAGAGATTTTCGGTTGTAAACCGGAATGACAACCGAGAACTCTACCACCTTAGAGCAAATCTCGTATTGCGTCACGTTCTTCGATCAACTCATTCTCCGTAATTTTCATCTTCTCTTTGCTGTATGCGTTAATCTCAAGATCTTGAACGATTTCATACTCGCCATTTCGACATATTACTGGATAGGAGTAAATCAAACCTGAAGAAATTTCATATGAGCCATCGCTTAATATTGCCATACTTGTCCAATCTCTATCCTGTGTCCCTTGCATCCAAGTTCGAATATGATCAATTGCTGATGACCCGGCTGAAGCCGCACTAGATAATCCCCTTGCTGCGATGACTTCTGCTCCTCTCTTTTGGACGGTCGGGATGAAACTTGAATCCATCCACTCTTGTCCAACTTTATCCAGTGCTGACTCGCCATCAACCGTAGCATGATGAAGATCAGGATATTGTGTTGCCGAGTGGTTTCCCCAGATTGATACTCGGCGAACAGATGATGCAGGCTTTCCGGTTTTAGATGCTAGTTGGCTGATTGCGCGATTATGATCAAGGCGGGTCATTGCCGTAATCTGTGAAGCATCCAAACGTCGAACCTTGCTTGCGGTAATCAATGCATTGGTATTTGCAGGGTTTCCAACAACCAAAACTCGAACATCTCGGTTCGCGTTTTCATCCAGTACAGTTCCTTGTGCGGTAAATATCGCTGCATTGGCTTGTAACAAGTCTTTTCTTTCCATTCCGGGACCTCGCGGGCGAGCTCCCACCATGAGCACAAATTCTGCATCCCCAAATGCAATTTCTGCATTCTCTGTAGCAATAATCTTTGTAAGTGTTGGAAATGCACAATCTTCAAGCTCCATTACCACGCCGGAAAGTGCGTCCATTGCCGGAGGAATGTCAAGTAACTGAAGTGTTACAGGTTGATCCGCTCCCAACATATCTCCCGATGCGATACGGAATAGCAGGCTGTAACTTATCTGACCTGCGGCACCTGTTACTGTTACTCTAACTGTATTCTTCATGAATTTCTCCTTTCCGAAATTCTGATTTTGCAAAATAATAGATTTGGGCTTTATATGTGAATTTTCTAGTTACAAGTCATAGTATATGATTCTGATCATCTTTTGACATCCATCTGCCTGTACTTCGATTCTCCCTCAATTGTCGGACAATCTTTTACGTCATTGTCGCGAATCCCGTGAATTCGATATGCTACGGGTGGAATGGGCCAAAGTGGATTGACTGTCATAATCATTATTGTTGTGTGCAGTTGGTTGACATCATTTTTCAAGTCGAAAAAACATAATCAAATCAAGGCTACTGATTTGATTTGGTCATTGTTTGAACTTAAACCAGTGATTTGAACATCACCTACAACTGCTTGATCAATATCGCTAATGTTTTCTACTGTAGTGTAATCTTTATTCATATAGCTGTCAGATTGAATTCCGTTTACTGCTTTTTTGATTGGCCGAAAGTTTCTGCCCTCGATGCTAAATATTCTAGTTCAGCCTTGGTTGAAGGACGATCTAAAATTTCATTGCGATGAGGAAATCGTCCAAATTTCTCAATGATTTCCTTGTGCAGATTTGCATAAACCAAAGAGTCCTCAGCACCATCTTTGTGAATCGGATTGTCAGCAACATGGATTAACTGTTGAAACATCTGAACCGATAAATTTTGAATCTCCAAATCTTCCGCATGCTGCAACGGCATAAAGAAAAACAACCTCTCAACAAATGACAATGATTCATACATTCCTGTATCAATGGCCATTAAAGTCAACCGTAAAGCATCGTTGTCATACGCGAATGCTTGAGGTGTACCGCGATAGATATTTCTAGGGAATTGATCCAGGATTATGATCAAAGCCAATGTGCTTTTCGGCTGTTCTTCCAATTGTGACCCACCACTGCTGGCTGCGAGTTCAAGATAGGATTCGAAATGGTTTCTAATTTCTTCATCAAATGATTCTGAACTCATAAACCATAGTTCGTTGCGTTTTTGGTAGCTTTCTCTGCATTCCACGCTATCTGCAAACCAGAAATCCAAGACTTTTTTCACATTGATCTTCATATTGACACCATAAAATCTCATTGCAGACGCATTGGCGTTCCAACCGCAATCTTGCACATGTTTGCGATGGATGCTTGATTGGCAGCGATTTCCACTAAACCAATAGAATTGATGTACCAAAATCCCTGCCCAATCGCTACATCAGAAAATTTATCTGCGTAGCTGAAATCAGTATTGCGGATGGTCACTGTATTTGACAATTTTATGGAACTTCCTGAAACTCCTGTCATGCAGTTTCCAAAACTGTCAATATAAACTATCTCTTGTAGTTCAAACGGCCAGTCGTGGCTGTACATGAGAGTTTTTGATTGATCATATCTTTCCACCTGCAGACTGGCTTCTTCTTGTGCTAGCTTGACCGCAGCTGGAGCGAATATGTCTCTGCCATGAAACGTAGTGGATGAATTTGCCTCAAATTCTGCAATTCGATAAATAGTCGGATTTTCGTTTGTAGAACGCAGTATTCGAGAGAAAATTCCATTATCTGGACCCACGTGCCACCTCAAACCTATTTTGAAACAAATAGGCTGTCGTTCACTGCCTACACTAGGGTCAACGACGCCGAGTATCACCGAAGACGGAGGATAGTGCGCAACAAGAGCGTTCAGCAAGTAAGCAGAACTGCGAATATCAAATGCCGGTAAATCATCTATCGCATTGATCACAGTCACTCTACTGTCGATCGAAGCAATTCGAGCGCATACCTGACCGGTATACATCGAACTCTTGTAGTCAGTGCATAAGATGATCATGCAGAAGTGAAATGAACGTTAGGGACAGATACGGATTATGTCCTGGTTCATTCAATAGAAGAATTTATAACTTGGTTATTCCTCTTTTGCCCAAATTACGTCTGAATCGACCAGCTGTACATATGCCATAGGAGCTGCATCTCCAGTACGGTGTCCGCACTTTAGAATACGTGTATATCCACCCGGTCGCGCACGATAACGTTCACCTAGCGTGTCGAAAAGCTTTTGAACCATTTCAATGTCACGCAATCTTGCGAAAGCAAGTCGACGATTCGCGACAGAAGGATTTTTGGCAAGTGTGATCAACGGTTCAGCGAAACGTCTTAGCTCTTTCGCTTTCGGCACTGTAGTCCTGATCTGTTCATGACGAAACAGCGATGCAGCCATGTTCCTCATCATCGCAGTGCGATGACTGGAAGTCCTGTTTAAATGTCGTCCGGATTTACGATGTCGCACGACTACTTACTCCCCTAGTCTATCCAGTTCTGAAACTTCTCGGCGCAACTGTATTGGTGGCCAGTGTTCGAGTGCTTGTCCAAGCGAAAGGCCCTGACCTGCCAACACATCCTTAATCTCTGTCAGTGATTTCTTACCCAAATTCGGGGTTTTCAGCAAATCAGCTTCGGTCTTCTGAACAAGATCGCCGACATAGTGAATCTTTTCCGCTTTCAGACAATTTGCTGATCGCACAGTAAGTTCAAGTTCATCTAGCGGTGCCAGTAGTTTCCTATCAAACTGAGGCTCTTCTTCAACTTCGAATATTTCGACGGTTTCTTCGAGGTCAGCGAATACGCTGGTCTGGGTATGTAGGATTGTGGCAGCATAACGAACCGCATCCATAGGATTAATCGTACCATTTGTTTCGATATTCAAAATCAATTTATCCAAATCGGTTCGTTTTTCGACACGTGCATTCTCAACCAGATATGATACCCGGCGAATAGGTGTGTAGTAAGCATCAACCTTCATCTCTCCAATGGTGGTCGAAGAACTTGTGGCATCTGTATCAATTAGTCGGTATCCACGTCCGCGAGTTACCTTCATATCCATTGACAAGGCCGCACCTTCGAGCAAGTGTGCAATGACGTAGTCTTCATCTACAATCTCGACATCATGCGTTAGTTCAATGTCCGCTGCAGTGACCACACACGGGCCTTCTTTTCTCAACCGAAGTACGACTTCATCTCGTTCCTTGCCGACTATGCTGATCGCCAGATTTTTGAGGTTCATCAATATTTCGATGACTTCCTCACGAACGCCTTCAAGTACTGTAAATTCATGTAGAGCTCCTTCAATCTGCACTTCGGTTATTGCTGCTCCCGGCATAGATGACAGAAGAATGCGCCGAAGGGCATTCCCCATAGTGTGCCCGAATCCCCTTTCTAGAGGTTCGAGTGTAATTTTGGCACGATTTTTGTCGATTTGATCGACAGAAATACTGCGAGGAGTGAGAAAATCAAAAGTGTCGTACATGAATTTCCTTTGTAAGTTCCTTATTCAATACTAATTATTTGGAGTAGTAACCGATAACCAACGTTTCGTTGATTTCACTCGGCAGTTCACTTCGTTCCGGTAAAGTCTTGTAGACTCCGCGAAAACTGGCTACATCAACTTCTATCCATGGTGGAAAGCCGAGTCTGTCAGCAATATCGAGTGAAAAAATCACTCGTTCCTGATTACGACTTTTTTGACGAATTTGCACTACATCCCCTGGCTTTACTTCATAAGAAGCAATGTTGACACGTTTATTGTTAACTTCTATCGCGTTGTGATTCACCAATTGACGTGATTCTGCCCGGGTGACGCCAAATCCCATTCGATATACCACATTGTCCAATCGTGACTCCAATATCTGAAGCAGATTGATGCCCGTTGATCCTTGCCTTCTAGAAGCTTCCTTAAAATGCCGGCGAAATTGCTTTTCAAGTACTCCATATGTTCTTCGGAGTTTCTGTTTTTCACGCAACAGACGGCCAAAGACAGTCACTCTGGCACGCCGAGATGTCACTTTCTGTCCAGGGAGCTTTTCAAACCGACACTTGTCGGAAATAGACCTAAAATCGCCTCGACGTTTCAACCCGAGATCAGATTGTTCGCGCCTTGCAAGTTTACATGTCGGTCCAGTATATCTAGCCATATTTCAGTTCCGGTCAAACTCTTCTACGTTTTGGTGGTCGACAGCCATTATGAGGAATCGGAGTAACATCCGTAATTCTGCTGACTTCCAAGCCTGTAGCATTCAGTGCTCGAACCGCGGAATCTCGCCCTGGCCCTGGCCCGCAGACTTCAACGTCAATGTATTTCATTCCCATATCTATGGCACTCTTTGCACAGTCTTCGGATGCCATCTGAGCCGCAAATGGCGTGCTCTTACGTGATCCTTTGAAATCCATTTTGCCTGCAGTAGACCAGCAAAGTACGTTGCCCTGCCTGTCGCTAATTGTCACAATCGTGTTATTGAACGACGCATGAATATGCGCAATTCCTTCACTGACTGTGCGTTTAATTTTCGTTTTACGTTTTCGAGATCGTGTTTTTGCCACTTTAGCACCTTATTTCTTAATGGGCCTGCGTGGACCTTTGCGAGTTCTCGCATTGGTGGATGTTCGCTGCCCTCTTACCGGCAGTCCGCGCCGATGTCGTATACCTCGATAACACCCTAGGTCCATCAACCGTTTGATATTCATTGATACTTCTCTTCTGAGATCGCCTTCAATCTGATACTTCGCAACTTCAGCTCGAAGTTTTTCTGCTTCTTCATCAGTGATGTCACGAACCTTTTTAAAAGGTTGAATTTGTGCATTTCCACAAATGACTTCCGCGGTGTTAATGCCGATTCCGTAAATTGAAGTCAATGCGATTCGAATATGCTTCTGTATCGGTAAATTAATTCCTGCTATACGCGCCAAATTGCTACTCCTCGGTTAGCGATAATCATGTATGACATCTTTTGAACATTCGCAGTTGTTAACCTTGACGTTGCTTATGACGTGGGTCTGAACTGCAATTCACTCGCAACACACCATTTCTTTTGAAAATTCTACAATTACGACAAATTTTCTTAACTGACGCTCTCACTTTCATATCAGTTCTCCGTTGAATTATCGAGTGATGCCCAGTCCACCAGATATGGCAGACTTTTTCAGTAGGCTTTCATATTGTCTCGACATCAGATGCGATTGCACCTGAGAAATTAAATCAAGCATAACGACGACAATGATTAACAGCGAAGTTCCTCCAAAAAAGAAAGGCACGCTCCACTGAAGAATCAGAAACTCTGGAATCAGACAGACTACTACCAGATAAATCGCACCTGCTAGTGTCAATCGAGACACTACCGTATCAATGTATTTAATTGTTTGTGAACCAGGCCGTATGCCGGGAATGAATGCTCCAGATTTTTTTAGATTGTCGGCCATATCTTTCGGACTGAACACCAGAGCGGTGTAAAAGAAACAGAAAAATACAATCAATCCCGAATACAACAGCATGTATATCGGTTGCCCAGGCCCAATTCTTGTCGCAATGTCCTGCAGCCATCCCATGCCTTCTGACTGGCCGAACCAGCTGCCGAGACTCACAGGAAACAGGATTATACTGGATGCAAAAATCGGCGGTATTACACCCGCCATGTTGATTTTTATTGGCAGATGGCTGGTTTGACCGGCAAGCATTTTTCGGCCTTGTTGCCGCTGTGCATAATTTACGGTTATTCTCCTTTGTCCGCGCTCAAAGAATACCACACACCCAGTGACTAGTATTGCGCCTACGAAAAGAACAAGAACTCCGAGAGGCGAGAACGCACCGGTTCTAGCTAGCTCTAGTGTGCCCGCCACTGCCGAAGGTAAACCTGCAACAATACTGGCAAAGATCAGCAATGATATTCCGTTGCCTATACCACGTTCGGTAGTCTGCTCGCCGAGCCACACAAGAAACATTGTTCCGGTCACAAGACTCGCAACAGTCGTTAACTTGAATCCGATTCCAGGTGTTAGCACGACTGCACTGCCGCCTGCGACTTGACCTTCAATTGCAATCGCAATTCCCAATCCTTGGAATGTTGCAAGCAAAACGGTTCCATAGCGTGTGTATTCAGTTATTTTTCTTCGTCCTGATTCGCCTTCTTTTTTCAACTGCTCAAGTTGCGGAATTACCGCACTCATCATTTGCATAATGATCGATGCCGAAATATAGGGCATGACGCCAAGTGCAAATACCGACAGTCTGGACAGAGCACCGCCAGAAAATACATTAAAAATGTCAACAATGGACCCGCGCGTTTGCTCAAACAATGCGGCGACTGCTACTGGGTCCACTCCTGGGACCGGTACGTGGGTGCCCATCCTGAATACAACCATTGCACCAAGAATGAAGAGTATTCTCATTTTTAACTCACTCAGAGTTCCAAGACTCGGGAGTCGTCGTGATGGTCTGGGTGCTGCCACTGTATTATTCCTCTATGATTTTGCCTTTTGCGGACTCAATCGCTGAACGCGCACCGGCCGACAATAGAAGTCCTTTTACCTTTACGCTTTTTTTGAGTTCGCCCGAAGCAATCACTTTTGCCTGCAGTGCGTTCTTGGAAATTAATCCGTTTTTCTTCAATGTTTCCAGATCCACTATTTTGCCAGCAAATTTTGCAAGATCGTCTAATCTGACTTGTGCAGTTGAATTCGTTGTCAAGGAATGGAAACCGCGTTTGGGCAGCCGTCGCTTGATCGGCATCTGTCCACCCTCAAACCCAATTCTGACACCGCCGCCTGAGCGCGAATTCTGACCTTTATCGCCGCGCCCGCAAGTACTTCCATGCGTTGATCCTGCGCCTCGTCCAACTCGTTTTCGCTTTTTTCTTGCTCCTGGTGTGCTGCTTAGAATGATTCGATCTTCCATCAATTCACCTCTTCACATTCGACCATGTAGGAAACCTTGCGAATCATGCCTCGAACCTCTGGGGTATCCTCAAGTTCACGAATGTGATTCATTCGACGTAATCCCAATCCGCGCACACAAGCTTTATGGCTTTCCAAACGACCATGCATGCTACGAACCAGCTTAACTCTTATTCTTGCCTGTTTTTTCTTAGCCATGATTCAACACTTCAAACTGACTTTGCCTTCAGAAAATTTCATAGATATTTTTAGAGCGTTTTGCAGCGATCTGTTGTGGGCTGCGAATAGATTGGAGTCCATTCACTGTTGCTCGTGCGACGTTTATTGCATTAGTTGTCCCAACTACCTTGGCCAGTACGTCACGAACTCCCGCGAGTTCGAAAATCAATCTCATGGTATCCCCTGCGATTATTCCCGTTCCAGTAGACGCTGGTCGCATGACGACTTTAGCTGCTCCATGTTTACCGATGATTGGATACTGCAGTGTTCCATTTTTCAAGTGTATTCTGACCATATTGCCACGAGCATTTTCAAATGATTTTTGTGCTGCCAGCGGGACTTCTCGAGCTTTGCCGATTCCTATGCCAACACGACCATCGCCGTCTCCAACTACTGTCAGTGCAGAAAATCCGAAAATTCGTCCACCTTTGACAACTTTGGCAACACGACGAACATGGATCAATTGCTCCTTAATTTCGTCTCGAGTCAGATTATCATGTTCACTAATAGCCATTGATTTACTTATTCCTATACTAGATTGTCAGTCCTGCTTCTCGAGCAGCATCCGCGAGCATTTTTACTCTTCCGTGGTATCGATGTCCTGAGCGATCAAAGCCAATCGATTCGATTTTTGCATCTTTAGCACGTTCTGCAATTTGCGTGCCAACGAGTTTTGCAGCTTCCACATTACCGCCATATTTCAGTTGTTTACGCAGTTCCGGTTCTGTGGATGAAGCACTCACAATTGTGCGATCCCCTTCCGGCGAAATTATCTGTGCATAAATATGTTGCGCGGAGCGATGCACGCACAATCGATATTTTCCGTGCAATTTCAATCGTGCACGGGTCTTTTTAGCTCTACGTAACCGGTTACTTTTCTTATTGCTCATTATCTAACCAACACTCTTAGCCTGTTTTCTACGAATTCTTTCATTGGAATACCGCACTCCCTTACCTTTATATGGTTCTGGGGGGCGCATTCTACGAATATCAGCGGCAACTTGACCAACAACCTGTTTGTCAATGCCTAGCACCGTGAGTTCGACCTGCGAACTGGCTTCAGACTTAATTTCAAAAGTGACTCCGTCCGGCGCTTGATAGGTAATCGGGTGTGAATATCCAAGCGACAGGACTAAATTAGACCCATCCACGTGTGCTCGATAGCCAGTGCCAACTATAGTCAAGTCAATCTGAAATCCAGTACTGACCCCTACAACCATATTGTTGACTAGTGAACGAAATGTTCCAGACATAGCACGTGACTTGACGCTGGAATTCCGAGCTTTTACTACAACACTATTTTCTTCACTAGAGATTTTAACTAGCGGATGTAGCGCCATATCCAGACTTCCTTTGGGGCCCTTGACCGCAACCATCCCTCCAGAAATATCCACTTGGACACCACTTGGGACCACTACAGGTTCTTTGGCAACTCTTGACACAATTCTAATCTCCATCTAACTAACCGTGCAGATCACTTCACCGCCGTTGCCGCTTGCTTTAGCTTCCTTTGCCGTTACAACACCCTTTGACGTGGAAACAATTGCTATGCCCAACCCCCCACTTACTGATGGGAAATCATCAATTCCTCGATATACTCGTCTTCCGGGTTTGCTGACTCGGTCAATGCTCTCAATCACTGGGCGTCCCTGATAATATTTCAGCTTAATATTCAACTTCTGTTCGTCTAATTCGGCATCATAGTCGAGAATGTAACCTTCCTTTTTCAGCACTTTCGCAATCTCAATTTTTATTCGCGAAAGAGGCATGGAAACACTGACGCGTTTCGCATGTTGTGCATTGCGAATGCGAGTTAGCATATCGGCAATTGGGTCAGTCATTGACATGTGAAATCTTCTCCGTCAGTGTGTGTTCGAGTTTTAACCGCATTACCAACTCGCCTTGGTTACACCAGGGGCTTCACCCTGCATGATGATTTCTCGCAATTTATTTCGCCCCAATCCGAATCTGCGGTAGTATCCCCTTGGCCGCCCAGTTAGTCCACAACGATTTCGTTGTCGGATTTTGCTGCTATCACGAGGCAGCTTTTGCAATTCCATCACTACCTGCATTCGTTCTTCCAAAGTCAGCGAGGGATCGATCACTCTTTGTTTGAGCGCAGCCCGGCGCTTGACAAATTTCTTCATGATGTATTTTCTTTTGACTTCACGAGCCAGCATTGATTTTTTTGCCATCTTTAGTTCTGCCTCAATGGAAAATTAAAACCTCTCAACAGTGCTTCTGCCTCTTTGTCATTGACTGCTGATGTGGTAATGGTAACATCCAGACCGCGAATCACATCCACGCTGTCATAATTAATCTCCGGAAACACAATTTGTTCCTTGATGCCGAATGAATAATTTCCTCGACCATCAAAAGACTTTGCCGACAGCCCGCGAAAATCTCGAATTCTTGGTATTGCAATGGATATCAATCGATCCAAAAATTCATACATTCGATCTCTTCTCAGAGTCACCATACATCCGATTTCAAATCCTTCCCTGATCTTGAATGCTGCGATTGCTCGTTTGGCTTTTGTTACAACGGCTTTTTGACCTGCAATCATCTCTAGGTCGCTGCGGGCGTTAGGAATCAGATTTTTATCCTTTTTTGCAACCGCATCTCCTACTCCCATGTTCAGGGTAATTTTCGTTATCCTGGGAACCTGCATGGAGTTCTCATAGGCAAACTGTTCCTTCAATTTTTGAAACAGCTCTTCCCTGTAAAATTTTTCGAGTCTGGTAAGTTCAGTCATTCGTCATTTACCTAATTCAATACTTCGCCATTCGATTTGAAGTAGCGAACTTTGGTTCCATCTCCTAGATTTCGGAATCCAATTCGATCGCCTTTTCCTGTTGCAGGATTGTACAAAGCAAGATTCGACAGCCGTATCGGCGCTTCCTTGGACAGGATACCGCCAGCCTGATTGGCGTTCGGATTCGGTCTAGTGTGACGCTTCACGATATTGGCGTCGTTTACGCGAGCGCGCAATCCGTCTGAGGAAATATCGAGAACCGTGCCGCGTTTACCGCGATCTTTCCCCGCAATGACGATGACATCATCTCCTTTTCTGATCTTTTTCATAATCGTAGATTAAATGACTTCTGGTGCAAGCGATACAATGCGCATAAATTTTTCTGTTCGCAACTCACGCGTTACCGGGCCGAATATTCTTGTTCCAACCGGCTGTAACTGTGCGTTCAGAAGGACGACAGCATTCCGATCAAAACGAATCAAAGAACCATCGGGTCGGCGTACGCCTTTCTTAGTTCGCACGACGACTGCAAAAAAAATGTCGCCCTTGCGTACTCGACTGTTTGGAATCGCTTCCTTAATTGTGATCCGAATGACATCGCCGATTCCTGCATACCGACGCTTGGATCCCCCAAGCACTTTGATGCACTGAACTCGTTTGGCTCCACTGTTATCAGCCACTTCAAGCATACTCTGCATTTGAATCATGATGTAGCTTCCCCTAAATTCAACCAGAACTGTTTCACAAAATTTTCACCAGTCGCCAGCTCTTCTTCTTGGACAACGGTCGGCACTCCTGAATCAGAACTTTGTCATTCTCCTTGCAGCTATTGTCTTCATCGTGTGCATAAAGCTTTGTGATCCGCTTGACGAACTTTCTATAAATCGGATGCGCAACTTTTCTCTCGATAAGTACAGTAATTGTCTTGTCCATTCGGGCACTGACAACAACACCTGGAACCATACGGGATTTTCCTTTCTCAGACTGCATTCATTCACTCACTAATTTGTTTCTCATTAAGAATTGTTTTTATTCTCGCAATCGCTTTTCGGTCTTCTTTGATTCTGGCCGTGTTCGCGATTTGTTCTGTACTTTTCTGTATACGAGTTTCCAGCTGAGAACGTCTCAGTTCCAGCAACTGTTTCTTCAAATCTTCGCGAGTCTTAGCACGAAGTTCCTTTGCAGTAACCATTACAATCCCTGTCGTTTTGAGAACGTGGTACGTACAGATAGTTTTGCACCGGCCCGACGAAAAGCTTCACGAGCCATAATTTCAGTAACCCCTTCAATCTCATATAGCATGTGCCCAGGCTTGATTACGAACACCCAGTACTCGGGGTTTCCTTTTCCTTTTCCCATACGCACTTCCAAGGGTTTCTTCGATACAGGCTTGTCCGGAAAGATTCGAATCCAAAGTTTTCCACCACGCTTAACGTAACGGCTTATGGCTCGACGACCTGATTCAAGTTCTCTGGCAGTGATCCGGCCTCGCGTTGTCGCCTTGAGTCCAAAGTCTCCAAAACTGACAAGATTGCCTCTTGTCGCCAGGCCTCGATTTCTGCCCTTCTGCTGTTTACGAAATTTTGTTCGTTTCGGCTGTAACATAATTTTTCAGTTAGATTATGATTCTTTGGCAGGTTTGTCAGTTTCTGGTGATTTACCACGTTTATCCTTGAATACTTCACCGGTAAATATCCATACTTTTACGCCAAGCACTCCATATGTTGTGTGCGCTTCTGCCAAACCGTAATCTACATTGGCTCGAAAGGTATGCAAAGGCACTCTACCCTCGCGATACCATTCAGTACGGGCAATCTCAGCCCCATTCAGCCTGCCAGCTATCATCACTTTAACGCCAAGCGCACCGACTCTAATGGAATTTTGCACTGCACGCTTCATCGCACGGCGGAACATCATGCGTTTTTCCAGTTGCTGGCAGATGTTTTCTGCAACCAGTTTCGCATTCAGATCGGGCTTACGAATCTCTTCGACGGAAACCGTTACAGGTGCACCGTTGATTTCTGTCAACTGGCGTCTCAAATTGCCAATGTCTTCCCCTTTTTTGCCGATTACAGTTCCTGGTCTCGCAGTGTGGATCACCACTTTCATGTTCTGTGCCGGTCGTTCAATCGTAATTTGACTGATTGCAGCATTCGACAGCTTCTTGTGAATGAAGTCTCGGACACGTAAATCTTCTCTCAGATTACGTGCATAATTGCTGCCCGAGGCATACCATCGTGAACTCCAATCGGACGTGATACCCAATCGAATACCCACCGGATGTACTTTCTGACCCATTCTCTATCTCTCCGTCATTCGTCTGATACGACGATCGTGATATGGCTGTTTCTCTTTTTTATTTGATTGACTCGACCTCTTGCCCTGGGGCGCCATCGCTTCAACATTTTCGATTGATCTACAAAAGCCGAGTGAACATAAAGTTCATCAATATTCGCATCGTTATTGGTTTCTGCGTTGGCAATTGCCGAATCTAGCGTTTTCAACACCAGTTTTGCGGCTTTTTTTGTGCTAAACGCCAATACATCCCGTGCCTTTTCTACCTGAAGGCGGCGAATTTGATCCACAACCAAGCGACACTTATACGGTGATGACCTAACATAACGTGAAATTGCCCTGACCTGCACTTCTATCGTCTCCTATCTTGCTTTTCGATCCGCAGCATGCCCTTTGAACGTTCGCGTTGGGGCGAACTCTCCAAGTTTATGACCAACCATATTCTCAGTAATCAGTATCGGTACGTGATGACGTCCGTTGTGAACGGCTATCGTAAGTCCGATGAAATCCGGCATGATAGTTGATCTCCTAGACCATGTTCGAATTGGCTGCCGACGATTCTTTGCGCGTGCGTCCTGAACTTTCGCCCATAGGAAATGGTCTACGAACGGGCCTTTTTTAACTGATCTGCTCATTTTGGATGCCTCGCTCTTTATCTTCGTTTGACGGAACGTCGAATGATCATGTTGCCAGTTCGCCGATTGCGACGTGTGCGATACCCTTTAGTCGGAACTCCCCAAGGTGAAACCGGATGACGGCCACCAGAGGTTCTGCCTTCACCTCCACCATGCGGGTGGTCTACTGGATTCATGGCAACACCGCGAACAGTCGGGCGGATTCCACGCCAGCGTTTGGCGCCAGCCTTGCCCAGTTTGCGCAATCCATGTTCTTCATTGCCTACTTCGCCTATCGTAACTCGACAATCTAGATGAATCTTTCGCACCTCGCCAGAGCGCATTCGCATCAGTGCGTACTTGCCTTCACGTCCGAGAAACTGCGCCGAAGTACCCGCAGATCTTGCGATTTGGGCACCTTTTCCGGGCTTCATTTCAATGCAGTGGACCGTGGTACCCTGTGGCACCCGATTCAATGGCAATGCATTTCCCGGTGTGATCGGAATATCGATCCCTGATTGCAACTCAGATCCAACTTTCAATCCCCGTGGAGCAACGATGTAACGTCTTTCTCCATCCGCATATAACAGCAAAGCGATATTCGCACTACGATTCGGATCGTATTCAATCCGTTCGACTTTTGCCACTACGCCATCCTTGTCGCGCTTGAAATCTATGATTCGATACTGCCGCTTGTGTCCACCACCACGATGTCGAACTGTGATACGTCCAACATTGTTTCGGCCATTGGTTTTCCGCAGTGGCTCAAGAAGTGGGCGATGAGGCGCTCCTCGGTATAACTCCAAGTTTTCCACTTTTACCATGCCACGTCGGCCTGGCGTCGTCGGATTTTGCTTTACGAGTGTCATGTTGATAAAAATCTACGAATCAAGTGTCTGTGTAAAATCAATGTCGTCATCCGCATGCAATCGAACATAAGCTCTACGCCGATCCGATTTCCGTCCCATAGTTTGCCCGAATCGTTTTTGCTTGCCCTTTCTGTTCAAAACCTGAACTGAAAGCACACGAACCTTAAACAGCTTTTCAACTACCTCTTTTATTTCCGGCTTCGTAGCGCTGCGATCGACTTCCAAAACAATCTGATTGTAAAATTCTCCGACTGTCGTGCTCTTCTCTGACACTACTGGATGACGAATCACTTCGTACAATCTTTCTTTGTTCATTGCAACCACTCGTCTACCGCTTTTACGGCACTTTCAGTCATCAGCAGTTTTCTGCATGCTACTGCATCCACTGGATTAAGCATCGACGGATCGATGACATGAACATTCGGAATATTACGCGTTGCCAGATGCAGATTGTCCGTGACATTGTCATCAACGATCAATACCGACTTGCAGTTTAAATTCACAAGCCAATTCATTATTTCCTTTGTTCTTGGAGAGTCAAGCTCCAAGTGGTTTGTGACAACCAAATTCCCTCGTCTTCTGATTTCAGACAAAATCGAGCGCATTGCAACTCGATATGATTTACGGTTCACTTTCTGCGTATAGTCTCGTGGTGCCACAGCAAAAGTCTGTCCGCCGCCTCTGTACAGAGGACTACTCTTCGTTCCAGCTCTCGCTCTTCCCGATCCTTTCTGCCGAAAAGGCTTCGCACCGCCACCACGTACCGCAGAGCGATTTTTCTGAGCATGCGTACCCGCACGACCAGCGGCCTGAAACGCAATTGTTACCTGATGTATGAGAGCGTTGTTGAATTTCGCATCAAAATTTTTACCGGACACTTCAATGGATTTTTCCGTCGCTCCCTGTTTGTCAAACACTTCCAACTGCATGTTATTTTTCCTTTTTATTTCGCTGGAGACTTCGTTTTTATTGCAGCCGTAACGATGATGTCCGAGTTTCTTGCACCCGGTATGGCGCCCTTGATAAGCAACAAAGATCGCTCTTCATCTATTCGTACAATTTCAAGATTCTGCTGGACTTTCTTTTCATTACCAGAGTGACCGGCCATTTTCTTTCCTGGAAACACTCGGCCCGGAGATTGATTTTGCCCGATTGATCCAGGCTTCCGATGCGCTTTTGAAGTTCCGTGTGTAGCGCGACCGCCGCCGAATCCATAACGTTTCATTACACCTGTAAATCCCTTGCCGATTGAAGTTCCCCTAACGTCCACTTTCTGCCCAGGCTGAAAGTGAGTCACGTCAATGCTGTCCCCGGTGCTATACGTCGAGGCTTCTTCCGAAGACAGACGAAATTCCCATAGGCCGCGTCCCGGCTCGATTCCCGCCTTGCCATATTCTCCTTGCAAAGGCGCACTGACATGTTTCTTGCTAACGATTCCGGCTGTAACTTGAACCGCACTGTATCCGTCTTTCTCTTCTGACTTTACTCGTGTGACGCGATTTTGCTGCACTTCTACCACTGTAACCGGAATTGAAACACCGCTTTCGGTAAAGACTCGTGTCATCCCTATTTTTGTTCCTACTAAACCTACCGACATGATGATCTTCTCCGCTTGTCTTCCTTAGCGCAACTTAATCTCCACATCAACGCCGGACGGAAGGTCCAATTTCATCAATGCATCGATTGTTTTGTCAGTTGGCTCGACAATATCCATGATTCGCTTGTGTGTCCGAATTTCAAACTGATCACGAGCTTTTTTATCTGCATTCGGTGAACGAAGCACAGTATATCTCTCAATTTTCGTTGGCAGAGGAATCGGCCCCCTCACGATGGCGCCGGTGCGTTTAGCGGTCTCGACAATCTGCAAAGCAGAATTGTCAATCAATCGATGATCGAACGCCTTCAATCGAATGCGGACCTTTTGTTTATCTACGGTTCTTGCAGCCGGTGTTGCCATTACTTTACGTTTCTACTGTCGTGTTGATGTGTTACTTCAAGATCTTGGAAACCACACCGGCCCCGATAGTTCGGCCGCCTTCGCGTATCGCGAAACGCAAACCTTCTTCCATCGCAATCGGCTTGATCAGATTCCCTGTCAAATGTACATTGTCTCCGGGCATCACCACCCGAATGTCATCCGGCAGCACCACC
>JAKZRU010000009.1:0-53698 GCA_047517965.1 Gammaproteobacteria bacterium
TAGGGGTTCTACATTGATCTCGCCATTCCAGCAATCGAGAGTTCTCAAGTACTCTTCAATGCGTTCGTCGTTCCAATCAGGCAAAAGCATATATTGCAAACCTCTCCGTTGAGCAAGTCAGGGTGGGCAATTACAGTTCAATTTTAACGGCGTTTTCCAAATAAATCGTGCAGGCGAGCCATTGCCTGCTGCAGTGTTTCCATATCAGTTGCAAATGAAAGCCTGATATGACCTGCGCCTCCGAATGCACTGCCTGGGACAATTGCCACTTCAGCCTCATTCAGAATATACTCTGACAGTGCTAAATCGGAATCAATGCCATCCAGTGAATCGATGATTTCTCGACAATCAGGGAAAGCGTAGAATGCGCCGTCTCCGGCAAGACAGTTCATTCCGTTGACTTGATTCAGGCTGGAAATGACGAAATCGTGCCGACTCTTAAACTGTTCCGCCATGTACTGAATCGTATCCTGGGGACCGTTCAATGCTTCAACAGCTGCTGCCTGTGCAATTGAATTTGGATTTGAAGTCGTTTGAGACTGAATTTTTCGCATTGCAGCGGTTATCGGTTCCGGTGAAGCCGCGAATCCAATGCGCCATCCAGTCATCGCGTAAGCCTTCGACACTCCATTGACGACCACTGTTCGGTCTTTCAGATCAGGGCAGACATTTACGATGTTGCAGAACGGTTCACCACTCCACAAAATATGTTCGTAAATGTCATCAGTGACGACATAAACATGAGGATTCTCTAACAGAACCTCTGCGAGTTCCTCCAGATCCTGACGTGTGTATGCTATGCCTGTCGGGTTGTTGGGGCTGTTGAGCATGAGAAGCTTGGTGTGTGAAGTAATGGCTTCTCGCAATTGTTGTGGCTGTAACTTGAACCCCTGTTCTATGGTGGTATTTACTACAACTGGTTTACCGCCTGAAAGCACAGTCATGTCAGTGTACGAAACCCAGTATGGTGCAACAATGACTACTTCATCATTTTCATTAAGTAATGCAATTAATAAGTTGATAATACATTGTTTTGCCCCGTTTGATACGATAATATTTGCTGGTGTGTAAGTGAGTTGATTTTCACGTTCGAATTTGTCAACAATTGCACTTTTCAGCTCTGGAATGCCGTCGGCAGGTGTATACTTTGTCATGCCGTTTCGCATTGCTTCAATGGCGGCCTGCTGAATGTTTTCTGGTGTGGCAAAATCCGGTTCGCCAGCGCCGAGTCCTATCACATCACGGCCGGCTGCACGAAGTTCTCGCGCCAGCGTGGACACGGCGATTGTGGCGGATGGTTTTATGGAATTGACTCGATTCGACAGTGGGATGTTGGTCATTTTGTTCTCTCAAGGACAAAAAAACAGGCTATGTTCACGATAAGTATAGCCGAATAATTGGTATTGGAGAGGGCGTCTTGCGAGAGTTCAAACTGGTTTCAGACTACCAACCAGCCGGCGATCAACCCGAAGCAATCAATCAATTGCTAGCCGGTGTCAAAGCCGGAAAATCGTTTCAGACTCTGCTTGGAGCAACAGGTAGTGGCAAGACGTTTACTATGGCGAATGTAATCTCTGTAATCGGTTATCCCACATTGGTTCTTGCCCACAACAAGACGCTTGCAGCGCAACTATACTCAGAGCTGCGTGACTTTTTTCCAGGTAATGCGGTCGAGTATTTCGTTTCGTATTACGACTATTATCAGCCGGAAGCCTACGTGCCCAGCTCCGATACGTTTATCGAAAAAGATGCCTCCATTAATGATCATATCGACCAGATGAGACTGTCGGCAACTAACGCTCTTCTGCTTCGGAAAGATACCATTATCGTCGCAACGGTTTCCGCCATCTATGGTCTGGGAAATCCGAATGAGTACAACAAGATGATTCTCCATCTTCGCAAGGGTGCAATCGTTAATCAGCGTTCGATATTACGAACGCTTGCAGAGCTTCAATACACTCGCAATGATGCTGAACTTCGCAGAGGAACATTCAGGGTGAGGGGAGATGTCATTGACATATACCCTGCAGATTCCGACAAGGCTGTGGTACGAGTTGAATTGTTCGGTGATGAGATTGATCGCCTCTCACTATTCGATCCATTGACCGGCGAAGTGCTTGATAAGATTGTACGTTACACGATTTTTCCGAAATCACATTACGTTACTGCCCAAGACACTGTAGACAAAGCGATTGTTCGAATTAAAGAAGAACTTGAGGACAGACTTAAGGAATTGTACGCGGACAATAAGCTGGTCGAAGCCCAGCGATTGACGCAAAGAACTCAGTATGACATCGAAATGATGAAAGAACTTGGTTACTGTTCTGGAATTGAAAATTACTCACTGCACCTGTCTGAACGAAAACCTGGCGATGCTCCGGCCACTCTACTTGACTACTTGCCTCGAAAGTCTTTGGTTTTTATAGACGAAAGTCACGCTACTATTCCACAACTGAGAGCGATGTATCTTGGTGACCGGTCTCGTAAAGAGACGCTGGTAAATTTCGGATTTCGTTTGCCATCTGCCTTGGACAATCGCCCTTTGCGCTTTGAAGAATTTGAAAGCAAGGCGTCCCAGATCATCTTCATGTCTGCGACTCCTGGACTTTATGAAGCAGAAAAGTCTCCTGAATTTATAGATCAAGTCGTTCGCCCCACCGGTTTAGTTGACCCTATCGTTGAGATTCGTGGCGCACAGACGCAGGTTGATGATCTGCTATCTGAAATTCAGAAACGCGTTTTAGTCAGCGAAAGGGTGCTTGTGACAACGCTTACTAAGAGAATGGCAGAAGACCTGACCGACTATCTAAGCGATCATTCGGTACGTGTGCGATACCTTCATTCGGATATTGAAACGGTTGAGCGAGTAGAGATAATTCGCGATCTTAGAGCCGGAGTGTTCGATGTGCTTGTGGGTATCAATCTCCTGCGGGAAGGGTTGGATATTCCAGAGGTTTCGTTGGTCGCCATTCTGGATGCAGACAAGCAGGGATTTCTTCGATCTGCGCGGTCTCTCATTCAAACAATCGGCCGGACTGCAAGAAACATCAACGGTAGAGCGATACTCTATGCCGACGAAGTCACAAATTCCATGCGGCAGGCGATGGATGAGACCAGTAGAAGAAGGGAGAAACAAAGTCAATACAATATGATAAATGGTATATCTCCAGTAAGTATTGAAAAAGATGTTAAAGATATTATTGATGGTGTGCAGTGGCGTGGAAGTGGCAAATACCGTCGACTTCGAGGTCATCCGGAACCGCTTGATCAGACGGTAGAAGCAATCGAAATCGATCTGCAAAATCCAGCCCAAGTTTCGCGTGAGCTCAGAAGACTGGAAAGAAAAATGAACACCTTTGCTGCGAATTTAGAATTTGAGCAAGCAGCCAGAGTACGAGATCAAATTAAGGAATTAAAGGAAGTTGCATTCCTGTCAGCAGCCAATTGAGCTAGACTCCGGAACAACTCACGGCAATTGTTCTGAGAATCACGAAATCAGTCGAACTCGTAAAGGCAGGCCAGAAATTGTTGCTACTTCCTGTTGCGAAGTAAAACGATACGGTTACTGTTGGTGCCAAGACTATTATTGACAATGCCCCAGCAATTGGATGTCTTGGTGAATTCCTGTTGATTGATCATGATCCCGAGAATTTGAAATGGTAGATGTTCAGCCGCCGCTACAACAATTTCTTCCAGACGAACAGTGCTTTTCAGCACTTCTCCTACCTCAAAAGCAATGTACCCGCCATTTCGAGTTACTCGAGACAGTTCAGACAAAGTTCTTGCAACAAATTCCTGCCAATCTGGAATCGTCTTGATCTGTGAAATTCGGACCGATTTTGGATCGATTCCCAGAAACCAGCAACGCAGCCAATTATCTGAATCATACTGAACAATGTGAAGAAAGGGCGGGGAGGTGACAGTCAAGTCTACAGAGCTATCTGGAATCTGATGTGTATTGTGAGATTGTTCTGTCAGAAACAGGTATTCGACGGCACTTGGGAGACTTTGAGAAAGCAGTCTCTTCGATTTTTTCAGAATTATGTTTGGTACTTCTCGAACTGGTGGAATCTGTCGTCTACGTTCATTGATTTTCTTCTGACTGTTCAAAGAAACTGCCTGATTCGGAGGCATCGTGAACACAGAAAAAAAACCTGCTGAGTGGCCAGTCAAACGGTTAATTGCGATCATTCTGATCCATTTATCCAATGAATCAATCTCACCGTTTTTTTGCCGGGCAAGAAGCCAAGCGCGAAGTCCCTCTATACTCGCTAGTGTCTTAGGATGGTAAAACGTCAGTAATTCTTCATGTTCAATTTCGTGAAAATCATGCCATGGGATTTGCTTCAGTCTTTGTTCTATTTCCTGTAGGGATGGCGGATTGATGCGCGGCTCAGCGAAAGCCGTACCCAGGGGATTGATATCGTTACCATAAGGAATACGGCCGAGAAGTGCAGCTTCCACTGGAGTCGTTCCCCTACCCATGAATGGGTCGTAGACGACGTTACCTGGTTGCGTTAAGCGGTGGATGAAAAACGCCGGCAGTTGTGGCTTGAAACAGGCTCGGTAACTGATTTCGTGAATGCGGTTGGCTTGTCGTTGCCGAGAGGTCCAGAATTCATTGATGAAATAATTCAGTCCGTTGGTAGTTTCGATTTGAGTGTGTGTCCCGAATTCTGAAAATTGCACAAGGTCCTGCAAAAGGTTCAAATCACATTGAGCGCTGTTAGTCGTTTGTTGTGTCGCCCCCATAAGCCTGCATTGTATTCAACATGGTTTGAATTGTGAGGGATATGAGTTGCAGATGTTTTCAGCAATCAATTCTTGGAATTCAGAATCAATGCCAACTAGGAAAGCCTTCAAAAAATCGGCTGATAAAAGCCTACAGCGTATATCCCTCATTGATTCCTTAGATGAATTTTGCAACAGGTTTGGTGGATAATATGTGTTATATTCGGATTTTCAAAATTGAATCAGTTCTAATTAGGAGCCTATCTGTCACTGTAAACAGCAAGAATTCGGGCGCATAGCTCAGGGGGAGAGCACTTGCTTGACATGCAAGAGGTCCCTGGTTCAATCCCAGGTGCGCCCACCATTTTTTCTAAACTTTCAAGTAATTTTGAGTCTAATCTGCCACAAAATTCCTTTCATTTCGTATAATTAACTATTCTTTTCTAGCACCAAAGGAATCGTTTCTTACGGTGCGATTTTCTCTTGTTTCTATAGTCTCTAAATGCCAACTGTTTCATTGCCAGACGGTTCCCAGAAGGAATACTCGTCCAACATAACTATTGATCATGTCGCCTCGGACATTGGTGCGGGTTTACAGAAAGCTGCGGTCGCTGGTGAATTCAATGGCAGACTTGTGGACACGTCTTACGAAATAGACGATCACGGGTTATTGAAAATCGTTACCGGCAAGGATGAAGCTGGACTAGAGGTGATTCGTCACTCAACGGCCCATCTACTAGCGCAGGCAGTCAAGCGGCTGTTCCCGCAAGCTCAAGTTACGATTGGTCCAGTTATTGAGGATGGCTTCTATTATGACTTTGCATTCGAGCGTGGATTCACTGAAGAAGATCTCGCCAATATTGAAGAATGCATGTATGAAATCGCATCGGAAAAGTTGCTGGTGAGCCGTACAGTCATGGAAAGAGACGAAGCGGTTTCGTTGTTTCGTGGCATGGGCGAGAAATACAAGGCTGAAATTATTCAGAATTTGCCTGAAGATGAAGTCATATCTCTATACAGACAAGGCGAATTTGTCGATCTTTGTAGAGGCCCCCATGTACCGAACACAGGCTTCCTTCGAGCATTTAAGTTGACCAAGGTGGCAGGTGCTTACTGGCGCGGTGATTCGAATAATGAAATGTTGCAGCGCATCTATGGAACTGCTTGGAACTCTAAATCGGATCTGAAAGACTACCTGACACGTCTTGAAGAAGCGCTGCTACGCGATCACAGGAAATTGGGAGGCGAGCTCGACCTGTTTCATTTCCAGGAAGAAGCGCCAGGTATGGTCTTCTGGCATGAAAAAGGATGGACTCTGTACCGGCTCGTGGAATCCTATATGCGAAATCTCCTAAAAGAATTCGATTACACCGAGGTTCATACTCCACAGCTGATTGACAGATCTCTATGGGAAAAATCTGGCCACTGGGAAACTTTTCAAGACCATATGTTCACAACCGAAATTGAAAATAAGGCATATGCTTTGAAGCCCATGAATTGTCCGGGGCACGTCCAAATTTTCAATCAGGGGCTGAGAAGCTATCGAAATTTGCCATTGCGCATCGCGGAGTTTGGGCATGTTCATCGATACGAACCATCCGGAACGCTTCATGGACTGATGCGGGTTCGCCGTTTCACCCAGGATGACGCACATGTGTTCTGCGCTGAAGACCAGATTCAATCAGAAGTGGTAAATTTGATAGAAATGGCCCTGAAAGTGTACACGGATTTCGGCTTTGATGACATTGCAGTCGGTTTATCAACTCGTCCTGAAAAACGGGTTGGAAGTGACGAACTGTGGGATCGCGCTGAAAGCGCTCTTGAATCAGTATTGACCGAGCGTTCCATGACTTTCACAACCTATGCTGGGGAAGGGGCGTTTTACGGTCCAAAGATTGATTTCGTATTGAACGACTGTATTGGACGAAAATGGCAGTGCGGAACTATTCAGCTTGATTTTTCGATGCCAGCTCGATTGGGAGCACAATATGTAGTTGCAGATGGATCAAAGAAGACACCAGTCATGATTCATCGAGCAATTCTAGGCTCGCTCGAAAGGTTCATTGGAATTTTGATTGAAGAGCACGCCGGGAAGTTTCCAGTATGGTTGGCACCGGTGCAAGCTGTTGTAATGAATATTTCTGAGGCACAGCACGAATATTTGGGTAAAATAGGTGTTCTACTTCGAAAAGCCGGTGTACGAGCAATTCTTGATTCAAGAAACGAAAAGATTGGTTTTAAAATTAGAGAACAGACATTACAGAAAATTCCGTTTCTATTGGTGGTTGGAAACCGTGAAGTAGAGAACGAATCAGTTGCAGTTCGAACCTTATCTGGAGAAGACATGGGTTCGTTGCCAATTGCATCAGTTGTTAAACTGATCAGTGATGCCTGCACTGTTGGAAAGATGAATAAAACGGGAGATTAGAGTTACGGCTACTAAAACATTACACCAAATCAATTCACAGATAGAGGCGGACCACGTTCGTCTGATCAGCGAAAACGGAGCGCAGATTGGAGTGGTTTCGCTTCAAGAAGCGATTAATTATGCAGAGGCAGCGGAACTCGATCTCGTTGAAATTGCACCGAATTCCGACCCACCAGTTTGTCGGGTTATGGACTATGGAAAGTATCGGTATTCAGCGAGCAAGAAACAGCATGATGCCAAACGCAAGCAGAAGCATATTGTTGTAAAGGAAATCAAGTTTCGACCTGGTACTGATATAGGTGATTATGACGTCAAGTTGGGCAGGTTACAGAAATTCCTAAAGGAAGGCAATAAAACGAAAGTCACAATGCGATTTCGGGGACGAGAAGTCGAGCACAAATCTTTGGGCTTTGAAATGCTCAATCGAGTTGAACGAGATCTAGTTGATCTTGCGGTGGTTGAACAGGAGCCGATGATGGAAGGACGTCAGATGGTGATGCTGCTGGCTCCAATAAAATATTAGATTTACGTAGATAATTTTAAAGGCGAGCAAACTCATGCCAAAAATGAAAACCAACAGGGGAGCTGCCAAGCGCTTCAAGCGAACCGCTTCCGGCAAGTTCAAGCGTGGGCATTCCCATGCTTCGCATATTCTAACCAAGAAGTCAACGAAAAGAAAACGCGGTCTTAGGAAAGGGACGTTGGTGCATGCAGCGGATGTTGCCAAAGTTCGCCAGATGCTTCCTTACGCATAAACAAGAGGATTCGAAATGCCAAGGGTAAAACGTAGTGTTACTGCCAGAGCGCGTCACAAAAAGGTGCTGAAGCAGGCAAAAGGATATCGCGGTGCGCGAAAAAATGTGTATCGCGTGGCGAAACAGGCAGTGACCAAAGCAGGACAGTATGCCTATCGAGATCGTCGACGAAAAAAAAGGGATTTTCGAGCTCTATGGATCATGCGAATTAATGCAGCCGCCCGAGAGTGCGGTTTGAATTACAGCACCTTCATGAGAGGCTTGAAACTTGCCAGCATAGAGTTGGATCGCAAATCTCTTGCTGCCATAGCATTCGGCGACAGTGATACTTTTTCACTGCTTGCAGATAAAGCAAAAATGGAGTTGGGTGAATAAGCATATTGCGTATTTTGCCAGACCCTAAGAACTGAATTCGTCACCCAAAGATTACGCATCCACTTGAATAATGCCTGATTCCGAGGCTTATTCAAATCTCGACAACTTCGTCAAACAAGCTGTCTCTGAAATCGAAGCGGCAGACTCTGACTCCGAGTTAGAACGCTTGCGAGTTTCATGCTTTGGCAAGAAAGGCAATATCACCGCGCTTCAAAAGTCTATCGGATCGCTGAAGCCGCATGAACGACCTGCTGCGGGCCAAAGAATTAAAGCAGCAAAAGAGCTGCTCGAATCGAACATCAACTCTAAGCGTGAAGTTCTTCGTCGCAGAACTGAGCATGATCGACTCGCATCGGAAAAAGTCGATGTGACGCTTCCAGCTCGACAAACTGCGATTGGCGGTCCGCATCCTCTGTCGCGGACCATTTTCAGAATGCAGGAAATATTTTCAAGAATCGGTTTCGATATTGCTGTGGGCCCAGAAATTGAAGACGATTTCCATAATTTCGAAGCCTTGAACATTCCGCCAGAACATCCGGCTCGCGCTATGCAGGATACGTTTTACTTTCATGATGACAAACTGCTGCGCACGCATACATCGCCAGTGCAAATTCGCTACATGGAGAAAAACAAGCCGCCCATTCGAGTCGTGGCGCCGGGTCGGGTATATCGGTGTGATTCGGATATCACTCACACTCCCATGTTTCATCAACTAGAAGGACTGGTAGTAGACGAAACAACTACTTTTGCCGATCTGAAGGGTGTTCTGGAATTCTTTGTTACCGAATTTTTTGAGACGAACTTGAATTTAAGGTTTCGGCCGTCCTATTTTCCGTTCACTGAACCTTCAGCAGAAGTAGATATCAGTTGTGTGTTCTGTGAAGGCTCTGGATGCAATGTTTGTAAGAAAAGTGGCTGGCTCGAAGTATTAGGTTGTGGCATGGTACATCCAGCCCTTTATTCCTATGTTGGGATTGATTCAGAACAATTCACGGGTTACGCATTTGGGATGGGAGTGGAGCGCTTTACTATGCTTCGCTATGGAGTTAATGACCTGCGATTGTTCTTCAGAAATAACATAGACATGCTAAGCCAGTTCAGATGATGCGAGATTCGTAGAAGGCGACTATGCTTGTTAGCACGAATTGGCTAAAGGAGTGGATTGATTTTGGTCTAGACGTCCAAGAACTTTCCAAGAGGTTGACCATGGCAGGGTTGGAGGTTGTTTCAATTTTACCTGTTGATGCTTGTGGCGAAGAAATCGTCGTCGGCCAAGTGCAAGAAGTCAATCCACACCCCAGCCGTGATAATCTCAAGGTCTGCATGGTCAATGTCAATCAAACCGGTTTGCTGCAAATCGTTTGTGGCGCACCAAATGTAGTCGCAGGTGGAAAATATCCAGTAGCACTGATTGGAAGCATGATTGGTGACCAAGAGATTCAGAAACTACTGATTCATGGCGAACTATCATCTGGAGTTCTATGTTCAGAATCAGAAATTGGATTGGGAGAAACTTCCGATCGCTTGATGGAACTAGATTCCATTGCCCCTGTCGGGGTTTCTATAGACGACTATTTGGAGTTACCGGATTATGTGCTGGACATTGAGTTGACTCCAAATCGTGCCGATTGCCTAAGCATTGGCGGCGTCGCCAATGAGGTCGCCATACTTATAGGCAGTGAATCAAAACCATCGCCAATGAGGTCCATCCCGGCAGCATCTTCCAATCAAATTCCAGTTGAGGTGGATACTTTCGAAGATTGTCCGGCTTATTGCGGTCGATTCATTGAGAAAATTCGCGCAGATGCCAAAACTCCGGATTGGATGCAGGAGAAGTTGCGCAGAGTGGGCTTGCGAAGCATTCACCCCGTTGTAGACATCACCAACTATGTGATGATGGAACTTGGCCAGCCGATGCATGCATTTGATACTGGAATATTCAATTCATCTGCAATCATCGTTCGGCGTTCTCGCAGCGGAGAGAAACTAACGCTTTTGGATGGTGAAGTGATGGAACTTGGTGAAGGGGTGCTGCTGATTACCGATCGCGATGGACCAATCGGCCTGGCCGGAGTAATGGGAGGTGAATCCAGCGGCATTCGACCTGAAACGCAAAATATTTTTTTAGAAGCCGCTTTCTTTTCACCGCAAGCCATACGCAGGTCAGTTTCCAAGTTCGGCAAGCACACGGATGCATCTCATCGTTTCGAACGGGGTGTGAATCCTTATGGACAGGCTCTGGCGATTGAGCGGGCAACCCATTTGATTCAAGAAATTACCGGAGGTGTTCCTGGTCCGTTGCAGGAAATCAGAGATGACGCTTGGTTGCCGAAAAGAAAAACATGCGTCGTTCGAGAATCGAGAATTGCCAGAGTTCTAGGCCTGACAATCTCGCACGACAGAATTTCCTCAATTTTAAGTGCCGTCAACAAAGAGGTTACTGCAATCGAAGGTGGTTGGAACGTGTTGCCACATGACTACAGATTCGATCTGGAAGAGGAACATGATCAAATAGAAGAAGTCGCTAGAATCTATGGATATGATCAAATTCCAAGTTCCATCAGCTTTAGCCTTGACGACTTTTTTCGAGGGACCAGTGAGGCCACGATAAAGGAAAGTACGGTACGCAATACGTTGCACTCTCAAGGTTACTACGAGGCGATAACCTATAGTTTTGTTGACCCTAAGCTTCAAAGCAGATTAAATCCGAAATTGAATGCAAAACCCCTCGCGAACCCTCTGGCAGAAAACCTGTCAGTAATGCGCACAAGTCTATGGCCTGGGCTGATTAGTGCATTTCTGGTGAACTATCGGCGCAACCACGACCGTGTACGACTATATGAAGTGGGCAGGGTGTTTTTGCCAAAGGAAGAGGTAAACATGCTGAGCGGGCTTTCTTATGGAATGTTTGCCCCTCGACAGTGGGGAATGGAAGAACGACAAATCGATTTATTTGATGTAAAAGGCGATTTGATGAAATTGTTTGAATTAACCGGAAAAGCTGATCAGGTTGAATTTGTTGCTGAACAGCATGACGGACTGCGCCCGGGTTGTAGCGCAGTAATCTATCTTGATCAGAAAAAATGTGGAGTAGTTGGTCAGATTCACCCAGAAGTTCTGGCTGAATTCAGAGTTGAAGAGTCCGTCTTTGCATTTGAAATTGAATTTGAGGTATTTTCGGAAAGAAATCTTAGTCGGTATTTACCAATCTCTCGTTACCCAGCCATAGTGCGAGATATTTCAATTTTAGTGAATTCAGAATTGCCTATCTCAGAAATTTCCAGCGCAATAAAGAATAGTGCTGGGGAGATTTTGGAAAACTTAACCCTTTTTGATGTATATTCTGGTATGGGCATTGATTTAGAAACAAAAAGTATTGCATATCGACTAACGTATAGATTGCATACGCGAACCTTGACTGATGTTGAAGTAGATTCTAGCTTAGCGTATATACTTAATATATTAGGTCAACAATTTGGTGCACAATTGAGAGCGTAGGCGGGAATGTCAGATGAGCAAGTTTGTGGTAGTAAAGTCAGACCTAGTGAATGAAATCAACAGAACGTTGGGTTTGAATCAGCGAGAAGCCAAGGAATTCGTCGATAATTTCTTTGAGGAGATTCGATGCTCGCTGGAAAGACATGAGGAAGTAAAGATTTCAGGATTCGGGCGTTTCAGCGTCAGGCACAAACGGCCTCGCCCCGGGCGTAATCCAAAGACTGGAATTGATGTCACGATTAATGAGCGATGGGTAGTCACTTTCAGGGCCAGTAACAAACTTCGACAGCGAGTTGCGAATTTTCGTGCATCGCCCTCTACTGACGATTGACGGAACTACAAGTTATTCATTTAATTTCGTAATTGCCGCATGTCTGAGCAGCATATTCCGAATAAACATTACTTCACCATCGGTGAAGTTAGTACTCTATGCTCAATAAAACCGCATGTTCTTCGTTATTGGGAACAGGAATTTGCTGAACTGAAGCCCGTTCGACGACGCGGCCAGCGAAGATATTACACACGCTTGGAAGTTCAGCTCGTTAGAAGAATTAAGGATCTTCTCTACGACAAGGGATTTACAATAAGCGGTGCGCGACAGCAATTGAAAATGGAAAACAATTCAGCTCCGGAAATGAATAGTGAATCTGTGGTTGAACAGATTGACCAAGCTATTGCTGAGCTGAACAAGGTACTGGATACGTTAGTCGTAGACTAATGTCTTTCTAGCTTCGGGGCGTAGCGCAGCCTGGTAGCGCACTTGCATGGGGCGCAAGAGGCCGGAGGTTCAAATCCTCTCGCCCCGACCATTCTATAAAAACAAGAATATATGTTAATTTTATGTTGTATTGCTTTAATTATTGAGTGTTGATCTATGTCTAAAACCGTAGTCACTTCATGGAATGATTTTGACCCGTTGAAACGAGTTATCCTTGGTCGTGCAGACAATTGCTGTATTCCGGCTTGGGAACCTGCACTTGAAGCGAAAATCGATCGAGATAGCGATATGTGGGGACTCTGGGGGCCTAGAGCGCTTGGAACCGTCGAGAAAGCGAATGAAGAACTCGATTATTTTGCTCATGTTCTGGAGACTCATGGAATAATCGTAGATCGCCCGACTCCGGTCCAATGGAATCAATCTGCAAACACACCGGATTTTTCCACTAAAACTTTGTTGGGATGCATGCCGCCAAGAGACGTCTTGCTCACGGTCGGTAGTGAAATTTTGAGTGCGGCAATGATGATGAGGTGCCGATATTGGGAATATCTTGCCTATCATCCTTTGCTGTTGAAATATTTTAACGAAGACCCACTGTTCAGATGGGAGCAGGCTCCGCGTCCGAGACTGACTGACGAATCTTACAAGTTAGGATACTTTGACAACAACACTCCTGAGTTGCAGCAACGCAGAGTTCGGGAACTGGATTTTGTGACTACGGAACATGAACCTCTTTTCGATGCCGCAGATGTGCTTCGTTTGGGTAAAGATCTGTTCTGTCAACACGGATTAACGACAAATCGAAAGGCAGCAGAATGGCTGCAACGGCATTTCCCAGATCATCGAGTGCACTGCATAAATTTTCCAGATGACCCGAATCCAATTCACATCGATGCAACATTCGTGCCGCTCCGGCCGGGACTGATTATCAATAATCCAGTTCGAACGCTCCCGGATTCGCAGAGAAAAATATTCGAGGCAAATGATTGGGAAATACTTGATGCTGCGATGCCTGCACATGACAGACCCCCGCCTCTGTGTTACTCCAGCGTGTGGCTGTCCATGAATGTACTGGTCATCGATCACAAAACAGTTTGCGTCGAGGCAACTGAAGTCAATCAGCTTGAACAGCTTGACTCCCTTGGCTTCGAGGTAATTCCGATACCTTTTCGCAATGTTTACTCGTTTGGCGGTGGATTGCATTGTTCAACTGCTGATGTATGGCGGAATGGCACCTGCGAAGATTATTTTCCAAATCAGGTACCTGGCACCCAAATTCGTTCTGGTGCGTGATCTACCTAAGTTAATTTTGGAGCAGGATACAGTGGAATACTCCGGACGAATGTATGGACGCATTCTGAAAGTAGCCTCTTACCGACACGCAGCGGTGTATTTGGGAGGGTTAAGTTTTACGGAAGCAATTTTTTTGCCGATTCCTCCTGATTTACTACTGATTCCCATGGTTCTTGCAAACAAAGCAAAGGCGTGGTACTTTGCTGGAGTTACCACTGCATCATCGGTTTTAGGCGGAATCGTTGGTTATTTGGTAGGCGTCTATCTATATGAAAGCGTTGGCAAATGGTTGATTGACCTGTATGGGCTTGGAGAATATTTCGGAATGTTGCGAATGTGGTATGACGAATATGGAATTTGGGTGGTTCTGTTATCTGGTTTTCTGCCAATTCCATACAAAGTTTTTACGATTGCATCGGGTGTTTTTGCCATGGCAATGATCCCGTTCATCATCGGTTCTGCGATTGGCAGAGCCGCGCGTTTTTACGCTGTTTCTGGAATTTGCTATTGGGCTGGAGATTCAGTTGACAGACTGATGAAAAATATTGCTTCGCCTATAGCTTGGATTTTAAGTTTGTTGCTGATTGTTGGTTTGGTTTACTGGACAATTCAATAGGTCACTGAGCTTTTCGCTGATTGCTCTGATTCTACTAACGAGTGGCTGCGGGTCGACTGCCCGGGCGCCACTTACAAATGTTGAACTGATCATAGAAGCAAAGCCGTTGCCAGAAACGACCTATACCGGCCGTACCACGATCGTGCGACCGGGTGACAACCTCTATTCAATTTCATTCCTCGCGGGAGAAAACTATTTGGACGTTGCCGTCTGGAACAACATGGATCCAGAGGCAACGATTTATCCAGGGCAGGTAATTAAACTGTACCCGAAAGAAGGCACCACTTCTACCTCATCAGCCACTTCATCGGTTGACGTGCCGATTGAGCAAAGTGCCGATGAGACCAACCAGCAGATTATCGTGGGTTCCACTCAGGTATCCTCCTCCGGGTGGATTTGGCCAGCACAAGGCAAGCTTGTTGCTACGTTTTCACAGTCTCAGCGGCGCAATGGCATTCAGATAGCAGGAGAAAACGGCGCACCAATTCGGGTATCTGCTAATGGGCGTGTGGTTTACTCTGGAACCGGGCTGATTGGATACGGCCGGATCATTATCGTCAAGCACAGTGAACGATTATTAAGCGTCTATGCACACAACTCCCGTGTAGTTGTGAAAGAAGGCGATACTGTATCGCAAGGTCAGAAGATTGCAGAGATGGGCAGTACCGATACGAACAGAGTTAAACTTCACTTTGAAATAAGGCAGGATGGAAAACCGGTAGATCCCTTGCGATTTCTCCCCAAAGCTTAAAATTGAAAGCTATTGGCAATCAGTAATAAGTGCTGCAATTACTTTTCTGTCTTCTCCCAGTAAAATATTGAACGTACTACATGCCGATCTCGAATTCATAATTTCATACCCGCACATTTGCTCAACGAGTGGTTGAAGTTGATTTAAGTCGGGAAAAACAAGGTCTTTTCCAGTTCCAAGTATGAGGATTTCGGGATCAAATTCAGCGAGCATTTGAAAATCCTCAATCGTGAGATCTGCGACTGATTTTGGATTCCAGTCAGTGATGACATTATCAGCCGATACGATTATGGACTGTGTATACAATACATCGTTTACGAGAAACTCCCCTGTACTATGTGGTTTGATCCTATTCGAGCTGGGAATGTCAGATCTATGCAGTTCCATATCGAGAGATTTCAGAGTCAGTCAGTTATGCAGTTAGAGTTTCATACACTAAGGTATTTGCCCCAATCAACATAATATAGATGTTACCGATAAAAATTGGAATATTAGGTTTGGGTACCGTTGGATGCGGAACCCTGACAGTACTTACGCGGAACTCAAACGAAATTGCTCGTCGTGCTGGAAGAGGCATTGAAGTATCCTGTGCCCTAGTCCGAAATCTAGATAAATCAAGGGATGCAATTGTCAATTCAATTGCTGTCAGTGACAATCCCTACGATGTTCTTGATTCCCCCGACATCGATATTGTCGTAGAGCTGATCGGAGGAGTGCAGCCTGCTTACGACTATATTATCCGCGCACTGGAAAACGGTAAACATGTCGTTACAGCCAACAAGGAGTTGATTGCGATTCGCGGCAAAGAACTCTTTCAGACAGCACAAAAATCGTCAGTTGTAATAGCATTCGAAGCGGCAGTTGGTGGCGGAATATCGATTATCAAGGCAATTCGAGAAGGACTTGCAGGTAACAGGCTTGAATCGCTCGTCGGCATTATCAATGGCACGAGTAATTACATATTGACAGGAATGAAAGAGCATAACTGTTCTTTCGAGGAAATGCTAGAAAATACACAGAAACTGGGTTATGCGGAAGCCGATCCCACTTTTGATGTAGAAGGAGTCGATGCTGTACACAAAATTATCATACTTGCATCGATTGCTTTTGGGGTGCCTCTGCAGCGAGTAGAAGACATATATCGGGAAGGAATAGGGCAAGTCACCTGCGAAGACATATCCTACGCAGAAGAACTAGGATATTCCATCAAGCCACTGGCGATCGCTAAACAAAGCAGCTCAGGTGTGGAGATGCGGGTTCACCCCGCTCTGATTTCTCATCAACGTCTGCTAGCGAATGTCGATGGAGTTATGAATGCGATTCTTGTTACCGGAGATGCAGTTGGTAGAACGATGTATTACGGAGCTGGCGCAGGAGCCGAACCGACAGCTTCTGCAGTTGTGGCAGATTTGGTTGATATTGTTCGCGTTCTGACCAGTGACCCTGAAAATCGAGTGCCGCATCTGGCATTTCAACCGGACGCTCTGTCTGAATTGCCAATCATTTCAATTCAAAATATTGTTACCGCAAACTACCTGCGTATGAACGCAGTTAACCAAGCGGGAGTTCTTGCAGATGTGACGCGAATTCTAGGTGGCTACGGAATCAGCATTGAATCAATCCTGCAGAAAAGTTCTGGAACACACGAAGATATTCTGCCAGTTGTAATCATCACCCAGGCAACCGTTGAAGCGAAAATGAACCTCGCATTGGAGCAACTGGAATTGCTTGAAACTGTGATCGGTAAAATTACACGTATCCGAATCGAGGAACTAACATAAATCAAGCAGATGCCGTCATCGCTACTGACACCCCAGAAGCAGATTGTTAGAAGATCGCCAGTTTCTTCTGCCGTTCTCCCGGGCGTTCATCCCGTTCTAGATCCGTTGTATCGAAATCGCGGTGTATCCGATCCAGGTGAACTTGATTATTCGCTTGCAAAATTGTGTCCTCCAGGGAAATTGTCAAATCTTGATAATGCAGTTGAAATCATCGTCGAAGCTATACAAGCAGATGCTTCCATTCTGATTACAGGAGACTATGATGCAGATGGAGCAACCAGCAGTGCACTAGGCTATCTTGTACTGAAGGCATTCGGCGCACGACATGTAGCATACCTGTGTCCTGGCCGTTTTGAATTTGGCTATGGATTGACCGAAAAATTCGTTGAACACATCGCATTGACTGAACCGGATCTTATAATTACAGTCGACAACGGAATTTCTAGTCTTAGAGGAGTTGAACTCGCAAAGGAACGCGGGATTACGGTAATTGTCACTGATCATCACCTGCCCGGTGAGACCCTACCGATGGCGGATGCTATTGTTAATCCTCGCTTACCGGATGATCAGTTTCCCAGCAAAAACCTTGCGGGAGTAGGCGTCATATTCTACGTACTTTCAGCTGTTCGAAGCCGTCTGATTGAAGAAGACTGGTTTGAAAAAGAAGGCATCGGAATCCCGAACATGGCCAGCTATCTGGATCTAGTTGCTCTTGGAACAATTGCCGATGTTGTTCCGCTGGATTACAACAACCGCATCCTGGTATCACAGGGATTGGTACGCATCAATTCGGAAAGCTGCAGAATCGGCATTCGAGTACTATTGGAGTCGGGCCGACGGAGTATTGGAAAAATTGTAGCCGAAGATCTGGCGTTCGCAGCTGGACCTCGTTTGAATGCAGCTGGACGTCTAGATGACATCAGTCTTGGAATTCAATGTCTGGCCAGCAATGATCAAAAAGAGGTTTTGAAACTGATTTACAAGCTTGATGAACTGAACATCAAACGTCAGATGTTGGAAAAATCTATGGTTGATGAAGCGATCAGCGAAGTTGAGGCACTGGAGCAAGATCTCGCCAGTGCAAATGCAAGCGTGTGCCTTTTCAACAGCAAATGGCATCATGGAATTGCGGGCCTCATTGCATCACGTATCAGAGAACGCACTAGCCGGCCCACAATTGTTTTTACTCAAGATGATAGCGGATGCTTGAGAGGTTCAGGCCGATCCGTTCGAGGCATTAATCTTCGCGATGTAATCGCAGATGTAGCGAAACAGCGGTCTGATATGCTCGTTCAATTCGGAGGACATGCGATGGCAGCAGGATTGACGCTTAAGGAAGGAACTCTGGACGCTTTCAAGTCCTTATTCGAAAAAGAACTCGTACAATTGCGAAATGGAATTTCCTGGAAAGATGAAATCCTAACCGATGGGGAAATCGTTTCAATTGATTTGGAAACAGCCGAGCTGATTCGAACCGGCGGTCCATGGGGGCAGGGATTTGAAGCGCCTGTTTTCGATGGGGTGTTTGACATTGTGGAGTATCGGATGCTGAAAGACGAACACTTGAAATTGAGAGTTCATTCACAGCGGCATTCGAAGACTGTTGATGCAATTTATTTTCGATATTTTCATCACTACAGTGTTCCACCGGAACTTACAACTTATCAACTGGCTTTTCGACTGGAAACGAATGAATATAGAGGCCATAAATCGGCGCAATTGAACGTTTTGTACATGCAGGAGAGCTAATCGCAATATTTAGCGATTTTCAAGTGAGATTCTGAATTTTTCTGCCTCATATTTCTGTGAAAAATCATGATTGTTGTATTTGATATTGAAACCATTCCAGACATAGCCGGCGGTCAGAAGATGTATGATCTTCAAGGAATAGGTCCGGAGGAAACGGCCAAAGCAATGTTGGCAACTCGTCGTATAAAAGTGGAAGACACGAATTTTCTTCCTTTACACCAGCATCAGGTAATCGCAATTTCAGTAGTGGTTCGCTGGGACCAGAACAACTTTCTGGTAAAGTCGCTTGGCAACCTTGATTCAAGCGAAAGTGAACTCATTCAAGCATTTTTCAGATCAATAGAAAAGATTCCAGTTCTAGTTTCCTGGAATGGTTCGGGATTCGATTTGCCAGTATTGCAATATCGAGCACTGATTCACGGGATAGTGAGTGCCACATATTGGGATACTGGAGATTTTGACAGGAACTTCAAATGGAACAACTATCAAAGTCGATTTCACAAGCGTCATGTAGATGTTATGGAAGTTCTTTCACGGTTTCAACCTAGAGCTAGTGCTGCACTGGATGAAATTGCAAAACTGATAGGGCTTCCTGGAAAAATTGGAGTAGGGGGTGCAAATGTATTTTCCGCCTATTGCGAAGGAAAATTGCAGGAAATACGAGACTATTGCGAGATTGACGCTTTGAACACCTATCTCATTTATCTCAGATTCGAATATATTCGAGGAAATTATTCGATTAAGCAGTACGAGGAAGAACTTCTGCGTACACGCAATTGGCTAGAGGAATCTAAAAAGTCGCATTTCCAAGAATATAAGCACGAATGGCAGAAAAATCTGGACTCACTGTAATCGACCAAATTGTTCAAACATTATCTGCAGGGTAATGCTTGAATTGGTTTTTATTCCATAAAATATATTACTGCCGAAACCAGACAATTACTCCGACCTACATAGATACCTTCTCGGTCGAGTCACGTTCAGTTTCTCGGTTTCGTGACCTCGGTTGTCTGCTCTGTCTATTGCCACGCTTTGGCGAAACTCCACTAGTTGATCGAGGTTTATCTTCAGAAATTCCTTGACGCGTTCCGCTTTCCTGGGGTTGTTTCACATTGCCGGAAACTTTCGGGGTTCTCTTCGCAGGCTGTCCTTTCCTTCCTTGAGTCTGCGTGGTGTTTTGTTCTGTAGGCCGAGACCTCCCTCTTGAACCTGAACCCTTGCTGCGCATTTCTCCACGCCTCGAATTACCACGTGATTGGGGAGTGGATTTCCTGCTGGAATCAGGCGGTTTTATCTGTTCAACATCTGTTGCTGGTTTTTTCTCCTGGTTTCCAGTGCCAAATATGCTCTTCACGACACGTTTAAGTAGCGGTGTAGAAGAAGATTTATTCAATTTTGTGCTAGTTAGCAAGTCATCCGGCCTGATTGCGGCAGGCTTGTCTCCGCTTCCTGAACGTATCAAGTTGTAAACTACAGGCGTCTTATTCGGAGTTTGCAGTGTATAGCTGATTTCGTTTTCTTTATTTTCCAGCTCAGCAGCCGTAAATCTTACGATTTGGTGGTCGGGTGTATGCATGGACCGAGTGGGTATGACCACGATACGAGTTCCCATTCGCCTTTCAATCAAACTCAATTCTTGGCGTTTTTCATTGATCAGAAATGTGGCCACTTCAACCGGTAAATGCGCGTGAATGAGTTCTGTGTTTTCTTTCAACGCATCCTCTTCAATGATCCTCAATATGCTCAAGGCGCTTGAAGTAACGCTCCGAATGAATCCTCTACCTTTACAACGTGGGCATTTATCGTGACTGGATTCCTCTATTGAAGAACGCAATCGCTGTCTGGACATTTCCAACAATCCGAACTGTGAAATTCTCCCGACTCGGGTTCGAGCTCGATCAGACTCGATTGCTTCGACAAATCTCTTTTCAACAGTTCTGCGATTTCGTTGTGCGGTCATATCAATCAGGTCAATTACGACCAAGCCACCAATATCACGCATTCGCAACTGTTTTGCGAGCTGGTCAACTGCTTCAAGGTTGGTTTGCAAGGCGGTTTCTTCTATATCTGCACCTTTTGTTGAGCGGGCAGAATTGACGTCAATCGTCACCAGTGCTTCAGTCTGCTCAATAACAATCACTCCACCGCCGGGGAGGTGGACATTTCGTTCGAAGGCATCCTTAATTTGATGCTCTACCTGATATCTAGAGAACAGAGGAACCGTGTCGTTGTAGAACTGAACTTCTACATGGGACGCTGGCATTACGTCATCGACAAACTTCTTGGTCTCCTCATAGAGAGTGGGATCGTCAACCACAATTTGTCCGATATCATCCCGCAGATAATCACGCAGAGTGCGGACGATCAGGCTACTTTCCTGATAAATGAGAAAACTTTTCTCGCTCTCCTCCGCTGTGATCTCGATGGTTTTCCACAAATTGATCAAGTAATTCAGGTCAGCACGAAAGTTTTCGACTGTTTGGCCGATACCTGCTGTACGAGCGATGATGGAGTGTTCGTCAGGCAGTTCAAGCTGTGCCATGATTTCTTTCAGTTCATGACGGTCGACACCTTCGATTTGACGAGATATTCCGCCGCCGCGCGGATTGTTAGGAAGCAGAACAAGGAATCGGCCTGCTAGGCTAATGAACGTGGTGAGTGCAGCACCTTTGTTTCCGCGTTCATTTTTTTCCACTTGGACGATCGTGCTGTCGCCAACGGCAATTGCGTCCTGGATTTTGACCTGCGTCATCGGAGTAGACGCAGGGAGTTTTTTGGAAAAGTAACTTCTGGAAATGTCTTTCAGTGATAGAAATCCTTGTCGTTGAGCACCGTAGTCAACGAAAACTGCTTCCAGACTTGGTTCAACTTTGGTTATTATCCCTTTGTATATATTTCCTCTTTTGCTCTCGCTATTGACAAACTCAATATCAAGATCAACAAGGGTCTGACCATCGACGATGGCAACTCGCAACTCCTCCGAGTGAGCTGCATTGAATAACATTCGTTTCATTTAAAAATTCCTCTGACAGCATCACGGGAAATGCAGCAATTTCAGCTAACTTGTCCGACAAAAATTCGGAATTAAAGCTAAGAAATTTCACCATTATTATTTATCTGAGCGATGCTTGGTTATACGTTCGAGTCATGACTGTGTCATTTCAGTCACGAAGAATCTGTTGTTGACGGTTGCTAGAGAAAGGCTATGAAATTGAACGCTTTCTGACCGTTGTATGTTCCTACTTAGCAGAGAAATGATAATTTCCCTGGCATGATTTTCTGTTCATTCGGTTGATTGCCCCTGAAGCATGTCAAAAACATTTCTTTTGTCTTCAGGTCAGAAAGATAATGCCATTATAGCAGTAAAAATCAAGATGCTGTTGCATTCAATTCAGAACTAAATCGTAAGACGTCTTAGCTCGAAGAACTCTGTCAATGTCCTTTGCTCTGAATTGTGTCGGAGAGTGCTATTCAGCTAATATGAAAAAGAGGTTATTCGACTACATATTCTGAAGTTTAATATTGTTGGAGTTATTTGATATCCGAGCAGAAACGACAGGTAAAAATTGAGTTCACAAGCACAATCGCGTAATACGGCGGTCCAAATGGTAGAAGTCGATCAAGGTTCCGATGACCGTCGGCTTGACAATTACCTGATTAGTATCTTGCGAGGTGTTCCGCGCAGTCATATCTACAACATCATACGAACGGGTCAAGTGCGAGTTAACCGCGCACGGGCCAAAGCGGGGCAGCGACTCAAGATCGGAGATTTGGTTAGAATTCCACCAGTTCGTACGACAGAGAAAGCGGTTCCCGCCAGCGTCAGTCCGGCTCTCAAGAAAGCCGTTAACAATATCATTTTTGAAGATGAGTATATGGTTGCAGTAGACAAGCCGACTGGCATAACCGTACATGCCGGAAGTCGGCATAACTTTGGATTCATTGAAGCAATGCGATTCGAACGGCCTGATTTTTCCTACATCGAACTTGTTCACAGACTGGACAAGGATACTTCTGGTATCTTGATACTGGCTAGAGACAAGCGGTTCTTGCGTGACCTGCATACACTGTGGCGACGAGAATCAGATTATTCGAATCTTGTGAAACGATACAGCGCATTGGTACGAGGAAGATGGGAAAAAGGTGTCAGAACGGTCGAAACCAGTCATTCGCCAGATACGATGAAATTCAAAAGTGATAAACTGCCTCAAGTGACATCTTTCAGTACATTTACTCCGATCAAGGAGTATTCTTCATGCACTTTAGTCGAAATTGAACTTCACACAGGGAAAACCCATCAAGCTAGGCGGCATGCTCTTCAGATTGGCAGACCGATCGCTGGAGATCGAAAATTCGGCAGCAAGCTGTTTAATGAAGAGATGCGAAAATTCGGATTGAAAAGAATGTTCCTGCATGCACATAAAATCAGAATGCTGCATCCAGTCACTGAAGAATTTATCGAAATTGAGTGCAATCTCCCTTCAGAACTGACGGATGTACTCAGTAAACTGGAATGTGGTGAAAATTGATGGATGAATGATTCACAACAAAAATGTCAAGCAATCTGTAAGTCTTCCGATATTGAATCTGGAGGAAAAGGCGTTAATTTTCAGGTGGAAATTGACCACACAGAATTCCCGGCTTTTGTGATCCGCCACAATGGAATTGCGTATGCTTACTTGAATCAGTGTGCGCATCTGCATCTTGAACTGGATTGGGAAAGGGGTGAATTTTTCGATATCGACGCAGAATACATCGTCTGTGCAAATCACGGTGCCATGTTTGAACCTTCTTCGGGCGAGTGCATCAACGGACCCTGTTTTGGTGCATCGCTAGTACGGATACAGCTGGCCGAACGCGATGAGACTGTTTTGATAGATGACGATGGTTGCCGGTTGATCAGTGTAGTGGACTGACTAGCAATTCTCCTCCCTCACGAGCTTAAGGGGTGAAAACCTTCATTGGCCAGCATGTCGATCAATCGAATCAAAGGCAATCCTAGCAAGATATTCGGATCACTTCCATCGAACTCCTTGAGAAGCGCAATTCCTAGGCCTTCAGAACGCAAACTCCCGCCGCAGTCGAACGGTTGATCTCTGTCAATGTAGTTTTCAATCATGGATTGATTCAATTCACGAAACACAACACGATAAGGCAGAACGTCAAGTTGCGTGTTTCCCGATTCTGAATTCAGCAGTGCAATTCCGGTAAATAGCGTTACTGCCTCACCGGACGCAGCCGTGAGCTGCCCAATCGCGGCTTCGCGATTCTGGGGTTTACCTACCATCTTACCAGCGACAACGGCTATCTGATCAGAACCGATGATCAGATGATTGGGATACCATTGCGAAACTTTTCTTGCCTTGGCGAGCGACAGTCGTTCGACGAGTTGTGTCGGAGTTTCTCCACTGATTGTAGATTCATCGATTGATGGGGTAAACGTCTCAAATGGAATTTTCAGTTTGCTAAGAACCGATTTTCTCGCCTGCGATGCCGAAGCCAGAACCAGCCTGGGTGAAGCGTCTGTACTGTTCACTTGCATCGAATTTCAGGAGATAGAAGTTGGTGCGTGAATCGGGAGTTACTGATGAGTGCGGCAATTCCCCGCATAGTGCAATGAAAAAGCGTGGGATTCAGTATACTCTGTGCAAAATTTGATAAAATAGTTTGGTTGGTAAAATTTACCAATTTAGTGTAGGGACTGCGGTGTTCGGCTGTGGAATTGTTTCTCATGGCGAGAGATTATGAAGAATTTCAGAGAATCGAGCGAAAAGATTTGTACAAACAGCCATCGGTGGGTTTTGTATTTTAGTCCCGATTGTCATACTGATATATTCGCGAGGATGCACAGTGGCTGTACAAAAGAGTAAAAAATCGAAATCGATGCGTGGCATGCGTCGATCCCATAATGCCTTGAAAATGCCTACACTATCCATTGAACCTGATACCGGCGAACTGCATCGACGACATCATGTATCCGCAGATGGCTACTATAGAGGCAATCGAGTTTTGCCTGAGGCCAAAGTTACGGAAGAAGAGGAATAGTTACCAATAGTCTCAGCAGTTGCTGATGCACTAAGCGACTCCTTGTTGTCGAATATTCTTCCAGAAATTAGCTATGGTAAATTCCATTGCAGTTGACGCGATGGGTGGCGATACCGGTCCGGAGGTAACAGTACCTGCCACGCTGACTGCTCTGCAACAACTGGAGAACACCGAGTTCGTACTAGTTGGCGATGAAGATAAAATTCACCGCCAACTGAACCGTTGCAATCATCAAGAATCGCCGCGCCTGCGCGTGCACCATGCATCTGAAGTGATTGAGATGGATGAGCCGCCTGCCCATGCGCTCCGAAAGAAAAAGGATTCATCTTTGCGCGTTGCCATGGACCTGGTAAAGGAAGGCAGGGTGAAGGCTTGTGTGAGTGCGGGCAACACCGGTGCGATGATGGCCATCGCCCATTTCGTTCTGAGAACTTTTCCTGGAATTCATCGACCCGCAATCATCGGCCAGATTCCAACAGTTCAAGGACATGTCAATTTGCTTGACTTGGGTGCCAACGCGGAATGCTCTTCGGAGCATCTTTTTCAATTTGGCATAATGGGGACCACGTTCGTTAAATACATGGAAGGTATTTCGAATCCTAGGGTTGCATTGCTGAATATCGGTGTAGAAGATATAAAAGGCAATCATGTCATCAAGGGAGCAGCAAAACTATTTCAGTCCAGTAGGTTAAACTATCAGGGATATATTGAAGGCGATGCAATATTTACTGGAGATACTGATGTGATTGTTTGTGATGGTTTCGCAGGTAATATTGCCATCAAAACCGGCGCTGGCGTGTCTAAATTCATACAGCATGCAATACGTGCTGAATTTGAACGAAACCTTCTTCGCAGAATTGTTGCGTTGATAGCCAGCCCGACACTGAAAAGCGTAAAGGCGCGCATTGATCCTAGGGTATTCAATGGAGCAGCGTTGATTGGTTTACGAGGCACGGTCATCAAAAGTCATGGCGCAGCGGATTCCCTCGCATTCTCTTATGCACTGCGAAAAGCAATGACGGAAATCACCAATGATGTGCCGTCGAAGATTAATCAGGAAATCAGTATGGCTGCCGAGGCAACCGCATGATTTATACCAGAGTTTGCGGTACCGGCAGCTATCTGCCATCGAATATCGTATCAAACTACGATCTGGAAAAAACGGTCGACACCAGCCACGAATGGATTCTAGCAAGAACCGGTATTGTAAAAAGACACATTGCTGAGGATCACGAATCCACATGTGACCTTGCGGAACAGGCCACTTATGAAGCCTTGGAGTCTTCAGGGATTGATGCCTCTGAAATCGACTTGATCGTGCTGGCAACAACAACCGCAGATCAAGTATTTCCGAGTTCTGCTTGTCTGTTGCAGCAGCGACTTGGAATCAGAGGTTCGCCGGCGTTTGATGTTCAGGCTGTCTGTGCTGGATTTATGTATGCACTTGATATAGCCGATAAGTTTATTCGAACGAAAAGTGCAACCAAGGCACTTGTCGTAGGAGCGGAAACTTTCTCGCGAATCATCGACTGGAATGATCGCTCAACCTGTGTGTTGTTCGGCGATGGAGCGGGTGCCATGATCATTGAAGCATCTGATACTCCAGGAATTCATTCCACACATCTGCATGCAGATGGTCAGTACAAAGACCTGCTAAGCGTACCGGCTGGCGTGTCAAAAAATTTAAATCAAATCGTCAACGGTTCTGCCTATACGCAAATGCAGGGGTCAGAAGTATTCAAAATTGCTGTAAAGTGCATGGAAAAAGTTGCTGTGGAAGCTCTTGAAGCGAATCAAGTTGGTATCGAAGATGTTGATTGGTTCATTCCGCACCAAGCAAACATTCGAATCATCTCGGCCACGGCGAAACGATTAAACATACCGATGGATAAGGTAGTTGTGACGGTTGATCAACACGGTAATACCTCTGCTGCATCAATTCCGCTTGCATTTGATGTCGCTGTGCGCGATGGTCGGATCAAATCAGGTCAAAATATATTGATCGAAGGCTTTGGCGGCGGGTTCACTTGGGGTGCAGCCTATTTAACGTATTGAATCATGTCAGCAATGCTCAAAGACACAATTTGTTTGGTTACAGGTGCGACGCGCGGAATAGGGCGTGCAGTTGCAGAACAATTCGCTGCAGACGATGCCATCGTCATTGGCACTGGTACTACGGATGCGGGTGCAGAAAGTATTTCCGCATATTTGAACTCGACGAGTACTCGCGGCGAGGGAGTGAAGCTAAATGTAAATGATTCCAACAGCATTGACGAGCTGTCCCGCTTAATAAAAGAGAAATACGGATTGGTTACAGTCCTTGTGAACAACGCCGGTATATCCCGAAACAATCTTCTGGTGCGAATCAAGGAATCAGAGTGGGAAGAAGTAATCGATACCAACTTAAATTCGGTTTATCGTCTGTCCAAGGCCTTTGTCCGAGATATGATGAAGCAGAGGCAGGGGAGAATAATCAACATTTCTTCAGTGGTTGGAGCAGTCGGAAACATCGGTCAAGCTCACTATTCGGCTACCAAAGCAGGTGTAGTTGCATTTTCAAAATCATTGGCATTGGAAACCGCTTCGCGCAATATTACCGTCAATGTCGTTTCTCCCGGCTTCATTGAAACTGACATGACTGCCGAACTGGATGAGAACGTTGTCGAAAGTTTGCTTGCCCAAGTGCCGTGCGGACGTATGGGAAAGCCGCAGGATGTTGCGCAGGCAGTTGCTTTTCTTGCGTCTCCACTGAATTCTTATATTACCGGAACAACCCTCTATGTGGATGGGGGAATGGTTAGACGCTAGGCGGGAGACTGTCTAAAAATAATTTGGCTGATGCACGAATCTATAAACTTCGTGATAACATTATCATGTTCAAAAACTTTTGCTAATCGGAGGAGATAGCACATGGATGACAAAGGACAGGGTACAATTGAAGAGCGAGTCGTTAGACTTGTAATTGACCAACTGTGTAGTGATAAACACCCCACCCCTGAAGTGAGTCGAGATACTTCTTTCATCAATGATTTGGAAGCGGATTCGCTGGATACTGTGGAACTAGTCATGGCGTTAGAGGAAGAATTCGATCTTGAAATCGCTGACGAAATTGCAGAAACGATTACGACCGTTGGGCAAGCTGTAGATTACATTGAAAGTGTGTCCTAGCCATACATTTGAACTACGCCTTCGATCTAGAGAAATTCATAAACGTCAGTTTACAACCCTGCTGCATTCAGATTAACTGCAGATGAATCATCGCCGCGTCGTAGTGACGGGACTCGGCATCGTTTCACCTATTGGATATGGAGTTGAGGAAAACTGGGAGAACATAACGGCAGGGAAAAGCGGAATCGGCCCGATAACCCTGTTCGACACCTCTGGGTTTTCTGTCACCATAGCGGGTGAAGTCGATTCGTTCGACCCGACAGATTTTATACCTGAAAAGGATGCCCGTCGCATGGACCGGTTTATCCAGTTCAGCATGGTGGCTGGGAATGAAGCCATTAGAAATTCAGGTCTGGAAATTTCGGAAGAAAATGCCGATCTTATAGGCGTTTATATTGGAGCTGGCATAGGAGGTGTAACCACCATAGAAGCCACGACGACCAAATTCAATGAAACCGGTGCACGTCGCATTTCTCCATTCTATATTCCCATGTCTATCGTGAATATGGCAGCTGGCAACATATCGATCTACCATGGGTTAAGGGGGCCGAATCTTGCTGTCACAACGGCATGTTCGACAGGCACCCATGCCATTGGCGATGCGGCAAGGCTGATCCAATTCGGTGATGCAGATGCGATGATTGCCGGTGGAACGGAAGCGGCCATCACTCCAACATCAGTAGGAGGTTTTGCAAGTGCCAAAGCCCTGAGTCGAAGAAATTCCGATCCGGAAGCCGCTAGTCGCCCGTGGGATTTAGGGCGTGATGGGTTCGTGATGGGAGAAGGTGCGGGAGTATTGGTTTTGGAGGAACTGGAGTTTGCAAAAAGAAGAGGTGCCCGAATATATGCCGAATTGACGGGATTTGGCATGAGTGGTGATGCATACCACATGACCAGTCCAGCACCTGGAGGAAATGGAGCGAAACGCTGCATGTTGAGCGCTTTGAGAAATGGAAACATCAATCCGGATGAAATTGATTACATCAATGCACATGGAACTTCAACGCCACAGGGAGATATCGCTGAAACATTGGCTGTCAAAGATGTGTTCGGAAGTCGATCCTACGATTTGGCATTGAGTTCGTCGAAATCAATGGTCGGGCATTTGCTTGGAGCAGCAGGTGGAGTTGAAGCGGTATACACCGTTCTTTCCATATATAACCAAGTGGCGCCACCAACAATTAACCTGGACGACCCGGACCCTGAATGTGATCTAGACTACATTTCTGACGGAGCACGCGAAATGAAAATCAGAAATGCAATCTCCAATTCATTTGGGTTCGGCGGCACTAACGGAACCGTTGCGTTCCGAAAATTCAATTAACCAATTGATCTGTTATCACCGTTATCGGTAATACGGACTTCATACTTTGCGATTCGCTATCTGAATCGAAAAATATTGGCAACTAGCAATAAGCATCAAGTTGTATGGGCGAGATTCTGGTTGAGAAGCATTCAACTAGTTTCCCTGCTTGTGTTTCTAGTGGCTTTGTTTTCCGGATATCAGGTTACTCGTCCCCTTGAGATTCCTGAGGACAGAGTATTTACATTCAAATCTGGACAGAATGCTACCGACCTTGCTCGAATGTTGCAAGAGGAGGAGATTTTCAGGTACTCGCCGTTGGTGATCTTAACTGCAAAATTGGGCAATTTCGAACGAATGCTCAGAGCAGGCGAATATCGATTTGAATCCGATTTCAATTTGCTGGCAGTGCTCGCCCACATCGTTGAAGGAAAATCGATCGTTTATCCAATTCGGTTCATCGAAGGCTGGACTTTCAAGGACTATTTAACTGAATTGAGATCAAAGTCGAACCTTGAGCACACGCTCGCTGATGTTGCATTTGAGAATATTCTGGATGCTTTGCAGATCCCGCAAAAACATCCCGAAGGATGGTTTTATCCAGATACCTATGTTTTCAATTCTGGGCAGTCCGATGCGAAAATTCTACAAACTGCGTATGATGCCATGCACACAGCCCTGGAAAGGGAGTGGAATCAGCGTAAACTCGATCTTCCTTACAAAACTGCGTATGAAGGATTAATCGTTGCTTCAATTATTCAGAAAGAATCCAGTGCTGTTTCAGAGTATCCTGTAATTGCTGGAGTTATTGTGAATCGGTTAAGAAAAGGTATGCGATTGCAGATGGACCCGACTGTCATCTACGCCTTAGGAGGACTGGACAGTCCGATTCGAAGATCTCATCTGAATATGGATTCTCCCTACAATACATATACTCAGTATGGATTGCCTCCGACACCGATCTCCATGCCAGGGCTAGATGCCCTGAAAGCGGCAGCCCAGCCTGCTGATACGAGCGCTCTCTATTTCGTATCTCGAGGAGACGGTACACACAAATTTTCGGATACGCTTGATGAACATCTAACGGCAGTTCGGGAATATCGAAATACTTTGAAACAGTAAAACCAGCGCCTAACTATATGTCTATCCAGTCGAGTGATCAAGTTAAGCGTGGGAAGTTTATCACGGTAGAAGGTATTGATGGTGCAGGAAAATCCGCAATAATTGATACGATCGTATCGGCAGTTACGGAAAACGGAATTGAAATCGTTACTACCCGAGAGCCTGGCGGTACACATGTTGGTGAACAACTTCGCGAGTTGATACTTTGCCGTGAAGTCACTATCACTGCTGATGCTGAAATACTCATAATTTTCGCAGCTCGCTCTCAGCATCTTGAGGAAATTATCTTCCCGAATCTGAAAGCAGGACGTTGGGTACTGTGTGACAGATTTACGGATTCAACATACGCCTATCAAGGTGGTGGACGAGAGATACCATTTGAGCGGATTCAAGTAATTGAGGACTGGTTGCAGAAGGGCTTTCGCCCGGATTTGACCCTGTTGCTGGATGCGGATGTGGAGACAGGAAGGGAACGCGTCAGAGTAGAAAGTGTTCCTGATCGCTTTGAAGCTGAAACGAAAAAGTTTCATAAAAGAGTTCGCAAAGCCTATCAATTGATTGCAAAATCTAATTCTGAGAGAATCAAGTACATAGACGCAGTTCAAGCAGTTGAAGAGGTCTGTAAGGATGTTCGTCTACAAATTGAGAAGTTTCTGATGCAAAATCATGGTTAACATTTCTCAATTGCTACCATGGCAGCATGAAATCTGGTCGAGTTTTACGGAATCCTTTGAACGATTTCCGCATGCCACTCTATTGACTGGAAGTGAAGGTATAGGAAAGTTTCAGTTAGCTTCGAGACTTGCAATGGTTTTGTTATGCGAGCGTGATGAACCGCATCCATGCGGTACCTGTAAAGGATGTCGATTATTTGCAGCTTCAACGCACCCGGACCTTCATGTAATTACGTCTGAAATGATGCTTGATTCAATGGATTCCGTGCTGACAGCATATTCAGAAAGATATTTGGATGACAGTCGAGCGCGCTCAAAGCGAAAAACCGTGCGTACTACCATCCTAATTTCACAAATTAGGTCGTTGATTAGTGAAGCCAATACTTCCGCACACATTTCAAGAAATAAAGTCTTTGTTATTGCTCCCGCGGATGCTATGACTACAAGTGCATCCAATTCACTTCTGAAAGTTTTGGAAGAACCAGCTCCGAACAATTTCTTGATTCTAGTCACAGAGAATTCTCAGAATTTGCTCCCAACAATAGCCAGTCGCTGCCAAAATATTCGATTGCCTGATCCAGATTTCGATGATGTCGAGCAATGGCTTGTGCAGCAAGGATTGAATCAACAAGAAATAGACGCAATCAAGGCTACAGATAGGGCGCCATTGCTTGGGTTGAGAAATGCCAGGAGTAGCGTTCTTTTCGAGTCTCAAAAATTTTTAGAAAAGGTAATTCAGACATTAATTGGAACTTCGAATGAGGATGCAGTAACGCTCGCCGAACAAGGCTTGAAATTAGGTGAAAATGAATGTCTCTATGAATTACATCAGCTTGCAAGTGATTTGATTCGAATGAATTTGACTCGCAAATCACAATCGAAATATAGAAAGGCCAATCTACTGGAGGTTGCTAGTAGAATTGACCCTCGATCACTGTTTTCCATTTACGACCTGATCGGTCAGCTGAGACAGCAGATCAGAGAAGGTGCTCTGGACAAAACGCTCGCGATTGAAGATGTTTTACTCGCTCTGGGAAGAGTTGCCACCGCAAGAAATTAGATTATTGTTATGTACATGTATTCTAGAAAGCAAATACTGGTTCGAATTGAAGTTCGTTTAAAATTTCTTGAAGACGGGATGCAGGAGGTTGGGTGAATATACTTTCCAATAAGACTTTGTATCTAGCAAATCCATATGGCTTCTTATCACAGTTGCGCGAGAGCGCTCTGCCAGTGCTTGTGAAGGCGCTCGAAGCGGTTGGTGTCGAGGTATGGGAACCATTCGCCCGTAACAACCAGAGGCTGGGCATACAGCGTTGGACAGGCTGACCTTAACGATGTGCGCGAAGCCGATGCCATCTTCGCAGTGGTTAACGGTTGCCCGCCAGATGAGGGTGTGATGGTGGAACTCGGCATGGCCATCGCTTGGGATAAGCCGGTGTTTCTGTTTCGAGACGACCTTCGCCGTTGTACAGACAGCGAAAGTTATCCGTTGAATCTAATGGTGTTCACAGGACTACCTAAGATCGGTTGGGAAGACTACTGGTACATATCGGTTGATGAGATTGCTGACCCTCAGAAAGCTCTCGTGCGATGTTTGCGTGGCAAATCACTGCCCTAAGCGGGCGCCTTGATCGAGATTTACAATATTTGCTACTTTAGAAATTAGATTAATAAGAAAATGCAATTTGCTGATAGTCATTGTCATATAGATTTCCCAGAGTTTTCTGAGAAATTTGAATCGCTTGTTGATCTTGCAAGTGAAATGGACGTTGCTTACATGTTGTGTGTCGCTGTGAATCTTGAGGATTATCCTCAAATTCTAGCCCTCAGCGAATCACACAGAAACATCTATCCATCCGTAGGCGTTCATCCGAATACCGTTGGTGCAGAAGACCCGAGTGTGGAACGATTGGTGGAATTGGGAAGCGATGCTCGAGTTGTTGCGATTGGAGAGACAGGTTTAGATTATTTCCGCAGTAGTGGAGAATTAGACTGGCAAAGAGATCGTTTCTCACGTCACATCGAGGCGGCATGTACTGTAAACAAACCAATTATCGTGCACAGCCGGGATGCGCCGGACGACACCCTTTCCATTTTGCGTGAAGGCAATGCTGATCGTCCAGGTGGAGTGATGCACTGTTTCACCGGTGACTATGCGATGGCAAAGGCGGCAATGGAGCTGGGATTCTACATCTCGTTTTCCGGAATTGTAACGTTCAAGAATGCAACGGATCTTGCAGATGTCGCAAAAAAGATCCCTATGGACAGAATGTTGATTGAAACAGACTCGCCGTATCTCGCTCCGGTACCAAAGCGCGGAAAAGAAAATCAACCAGCTTACGTACGTTATACAGCAGAGTTTTTAGCGCAACTCAAGGGTATTGAATTGGCGGAATTTGCTCGTGCTACAACCGACAATTTTCTCGAGCTATTCAATATTGATCCTATTTAACTATATTGACCGCAGGGTAGGGTACTCGCACGTTAGAGGATATTAATGGGGTCGATTCTGATACGACTCTATGTTATCTGCTTAATATCGGCTTATCTCCCATCTCATGTGAGGGGTGCCCACAAATTCAAAACACTCGATCAATCTTTTAAAGATTTTTTCTCAGCCTGCAAGAAAACTCCAAAACTGCTCTGCAACCGAGACTTTTTTCTTAATCAATCAGGATAACTAATCACAGCCACCGCTACTTCCATACTGCTTCCAAGACATCCAGCCTTTAGGGCAGACAAACCCCCAAGTTCTCACGACCGGTCCAGTAATAAACAAAGTAACTGCGGTTTCGCCAGCGGGGATTTCAATTCGGTGTTGAAATCGAGGACCGCGAATTGTGATTTTTCCACTCTCGATCATCCTGGTTCCTTGGTTCGGAAGATGTTCAATCATTTGCCCTTTAAGTACGATACTGGCGGAGTACCAAGGATGGTCGTGTAATGCTCGATCATCATCGCTGCAAAGGAATTCGTGCAAATAGATATTGAAATAGCGATTTCGGGGGAGCAGGTAACGGCGAATCAGGTAATCGCTTCCGTCAAGTCCAGCAATCCTTCGACAAGACAAAAATCCACCGATGCCATTGTTTTTGCGCCTGCTGCCAAAAACAAGCCAAAGAAGAAAAATTGTACAAAATAGAACTAGTGAGAAAGTAACCATATTGAACTAAAAAATTGCATGTTATTGTAAGGTACTGGTATTTTACTGCATTGTCTAGCTGTAGTAGTTACAAAGTTTGGCTTTCTCTGCCATTTTCTGACGGTTAATATTTAATTTCCTCACAATTTGGCAACAGACACGAATTTCAGCGTAAATTCTAGATTTATGTAATTTCGTATAATGTATATTATGTAAAGTATTATATTTATGTATTGACATTCTCATTTACTTTCAGATTTATTTTTCATGTTAGGAATCAAGGGGATCCTAGGCCTTTGATCAGGTTTTACACTGTTCAGTTGTACCGTGAAATATGATCATTTAGCGGAGTTGACAGATTGAAAAATTACATAGATTTTCAGTTTCGTTACTGTCATATAATGTTGCATTCCAAATCACGCATCGTTTGGTTCATCTGCCTTGCGAATAGTTCGTGATATTAATTCTTAATTCTTTGAATCTCTTTAGGAGTTCCAATATGTGGAAAAAAGAAACTCACTCTGATGAAAAATCTGAAAATATGGGTAAAAATATGGAATCGAAGTTAGATATGGAAGTAAAACCTGCCACTAGGATGTCTGCTGATGCTCGAGACAGAGTTGCAGACAACTCACAGACCATTATTAGCGCACAAGCTATCGCAAGCGGAAAAATCGAAGGAAATTCAGATGTGCAAATCTCTGGAAAGTTTGAAGGTTCTTTGAATATCCCGAATAATACAGTTACCGTCGAACTATCCGGATTGACTCAGGCAAGCCTGAGTGCTAAAAATATCATCGTTCACGGAACGGTCATTGGTAACCTTTATGGTTCAGAGTCAGTGCATATCATGTCTTCTGGAGTCGTTGACGGCGATATTAAAACGGCTAATGTAATACTTGAGAAATCTTGCCAATTCAATGGGTCTATTGAGATGATAAAGGAGCAAGCCCCAGCACGAGTGTCAACAGAAAAACCGAAAGATCCTGATCAGAGTAGACCGACTGTAACCTCCCCTTCTGTTTCACAGTCTTCAGTTCCTCGTAGGTCCGTATAGATTTGACATTTAGTATCCCAAACTGCGCACTCGTTGTCCACGGTTTGTAAGAGATTTACTCAGTGTACCGAAAATTTGTTTTCAAGATTCTTACATAGTTCCGAACAAATTCATGATGAGAAAAATTCCGCGTCTTGGATGTCTCGGTCGCAGTTTTCATCACTAGGAATCAATTTAGTTACTGAATACATCAGTGCTGAAAACGAAGATAAGCATGTCGTTCTCGATTTGTCTTGTGCAAAGCAGTCGGTTGTAAATTTTATGTCCGAACTAGATTGCATCTATGTTGTCGCAAACGCAATCAATTCTCTCACTAACAATGTTGAATGTCGATTAATGGATAAGGATTATCCAAATCCGGATTATTCAAAAATTTTTCGCAGCATCTTCTTTCACGACCCCCCACATTCCATTAGCGTTATATTAATTTGGGATTTATTTAATTACTTGCCACGCACCGATATTATTAGTTTGATGTCATTTTTGAGTCCATATTGCCGTCGAGGTGCTAGATTGTTTGCAATTTCTTGGTTAACCGAAACAATTCCAGGCTCACCAGGATGGTTTGAATTGGCTCAAAACAAAGAGATAATTTACGAGGCTACCAGTCAGAATTTGATTTCATCTCCGGAATATTTAGCTCAATCTCTTGTAGATATGATGCCTAGTTTCATACCGAATCGGCTTTCAGTAACCCGGTCCGGAATGCTTGAAGTTGTACTTGAATTTAATGAACTAGCTGTCCCACCAAATCCAGAAATAATTCCTTCTAGGCAGGTATCTTCTTTTCACAGTTCTTAGTACGAACCCCCTCCCGCCAGAATCCTTATAGATTCAATTAAGGAATTTGGATAGCTGATTCCGCTAGCGAGCGCGGCTTTCCTATTAATAAACCGGCGCATACCAGGTATTCGCGTGTTTGGCTCTTCTGAAATTTCAGCAATCAACGTCTCGACGCGCTCATTAAAATCAGGATTGAATTGAGTTGCGTTGAAGCAAATTAACAGTTGCCCGACGTTCGGTGGTTTGCCTTGGCCATCAAGAAATGAGGATGCTTCAAATCCAAAATTGCTGTTTAAGAAAGCACCTGCCAGAATTTCAACCATCATGGCCAGAGCAGCACCTTTCTCACCACCAAAAGCTTTCATGCTGCCTTTAAGGACTTCTTTAGGATCAGTAGTTGGATTTCCATTTGCATCCATTCCCCAGTCATCAGGAATTGGCCTGCCCTGCTCTGCCGCTACTACAATCTTTCCACGAGCGACCTGCGAAAGTGAAAGATCTACAATAACCGGCTCATACTCAATTCTTGGACAAGCAAAGGAGATTGGATTTGTGCCAAACACTGCATGCTTTCCACCGGCCGCTGCCATCGCTTTGGGAGTATTGGCAAACATGATTCCAATGAATCCATTGCGAGCAAGTATTTCCACTGGGTGGCCGGCAACTCCACAGTGATGTGAGCCAATTACAGCTGCCATCATGATTCCTTGAGAACTACATGATTCTATTAGTGAATTAACTGCGAGTTTTATTGCAGGATAAGCGAATCCGCAGTTGGCCCTTACTTCAATGGTTGAAGAGTTGATTCTTGTCAGAGACGGTTCAGTTTGGCCGTTGACTTTCTGACTACGCAGCTGCTCAACGTAAGAAGACACGCGAACCAGACCATGCGAATTTTGGCCATCAGCATCTGCAAGTACTAGTGCGGATGCTACGCAATCTGTGATGTCAGGTGATGCCCCATGCGCTCGAAGCGCTGCAGATGCAAGGTTTTGGGCTTCCTGAAAGGAAAGAATGACTCTTGAGCTCAAGGTGATTCAATCTAGGGACGAAGAATTACTTTGGGTGAGGCAACCTGCCCTTGGATCAATTCTCGAAAAGCCTTTGAGCCTTCGGCCAATGGGCGTTCATCCGCCCAGTCCAATGGTCCAATTTCTTTATTTTGGATTTTTCTGGCGGCGACGCGAAAATCCAACGCAGTATAGGTGTATGTCCCAATAAAGGTAATTTCTGCTAGAGTAATTCTCCGCACGTCCATTTCTCCAGTTGCAGAACTAAGCCCAACGTGAATTACTACGCCTCCGGGTTTCACCGAGCTTACCGACAGATTACGAGTATTTTCATTGCCAACTGCATCTAGTATGAAATCGTACGAACTTGGTTCTGGACTGGTTTTAATCGGATCAATCACAGTACAGGTACCTGTCTTCTCCAACGTTAAACGTCTTTGAGGATTGGTTTCACACAATGTGATGTTCTTGCATCCGTAATCCTTAAGGAAATAGACACAGAATACTCCGATGGCACCTCCGCCTAAAACCAGAGCCGATCCTTCTGAAACCGGGCGAGATGCAGAATTCTCAATCAATCGCACTGCGTGGAGAGATACCGCGGCTGGTTCCGTCATTGCCAGTTGAGCCGGATCGACGTCTGCTGGAACAACTACAAGGTTTTTTGAGGGGATTCCGATCAGTTCGGCAAATGCACCAGGACGATTCATTCCGATAAGTTTGCGGTCATTGCAAAGGTTGGTTAAACCGTTTAGACAATCATCACATTCACCGCAAGTAATCAATGGATTCACCACAGCTTTCGTACCTGCATTTGGACCTTCTACGACAGTACCGCAGACCTCGTGACCCAAAATCAAAGGTGGTACTCTTCGACCGTCGTGGCCAAGATAAGCATGTAAATCGGAGCCGCAAATTCCGACTGCATCGACTCGAATCAATGATTCATCCTGGACTAGCCTGGGATGGGGTTCGTTACGATACTCTACAGTATTCGGTGCTGTATATACGAGGGCTTTCATCCGTCAAAGGTATTCATGTGTTCTACTTTGCAGTAAATCCGCCATCAACAAAAAGGATTTGTCCAGTTACATAATCGGATGCAGGTGATGTAAGAAAAATTATTGGACCTTGTAAGTCTTCCATACGACCGTTTCGACCTACTGCAGTATTCATTGCCATTTTAGTAGAAAGTTCATCATCATCAAATACTGCCGCAGTCAGATCCGTTCTAAAGAAACCAGGTGCGACTGCATTGCAGCTAATACCATAGGAAGACCAGCATTCTGCCATGGCTCGCGTTAACTGTGCAACACCGCCTTTTGATGCTCCGTAAGCTATACCATTGCTGAATGCGCGCAATGACTGAAGAGAAGCAACATTTATGATTTTTCCCCACCCTGCTTCTTTCATGCTTCCGACAAATAGTCTAGAGAAGAAAAATGGAACACTCAAGTTCAGATTTATGGTTTGATCCCAACTCTCCCAGCTGATTTGCTCATCCGATTCCCGTAAATTAACCCCCGCAGCATTGACGACAATTTCAGGAGCGCCGAAACAATCACAGATTCGCTTCTGTGATTTGTTTATTTCTTGGCGATTCGTTAGATCTACATCGACCCATTTTGCGCTCCCTCCCTGATTGGTAATTTGAAGGGTCTCTTGCGCTAGCAGATTCGAGCGTCGTGCAACTAATACTACGCTGGCACCAACTTGCGCAAGCGTTTGACTTATTGCCAGCCCGATCCCAGAGCTAGCACCGGTCACTACAGCTACTCGATTCTGGATGTTAAACTGATTCAACTACACACTCAAATTAACTGATTCAGTTGAAAATCTTCGTTCGGAAAATATTTGGAAAGCCTATCATCACCAGTAAGTGCATGCGCTTCCATTCCTTCGAGCCTTGAAATTCGAGCCGTTACCGCACCGACACTTCGATTCGCTTCCTGACTCATTTTCTGGTAAGTAACCGTTTTGATGAACTTGCCGACGCTCAATCCACCCGTGTATCTAGCAGCTCCGCTGGTAGGAAGGATGTGGTTGGTTCCAGAACACTTGTCTCCATAGGCAACAGTAGTCTCTTCCCCTAGGAATAATGAACCGTAGTTTGACAGATTTTCAAGCCACCAATCCAGATCTTCTGCTTGCACTTCAAGGTGTTCTGCAGCATACTTGTCGCTCAGTTCAACCGCTTCGTCCCTAGTATCAACAATCGAAATTTCACCGAAATCTCTCCACGCAGATTCTGCTGCGCTTTTATTCGGCTCCGGCAGTCGCTGAATATATTTTGGAATCAGTTCTGCTACTTTCTCGCCCAGTTGTAGAGAAGTAGAAATCAGCCAAGCAGGTGAATCAGGCCCATGCTCAGCTTGACCGATCAGATCGGAGGCAACAATTTCGGGGTCAGCGGAATCATCAGCAATGATCAATATTTCTGTCGGACCTGCAAATAAATCAATTCCTACTTGCCCAAACAACATTCTCTTTGCCTCAGCTACGAATCGATTGCCGGGTCCAACCAAGATGTCCGCAGCGTGTCCAGTAAACAAACCATAGGTTAGCGAAGCAATCCCTTGAACACCGCCAACGGCGAGGATTAAATCCGCTCCGCACAGTGATGCGGTATATGCGATAGCGGGATGAATGCCAACGCCAGCTTTCGGAGGTGAGCATGCAATCACATTTTTCACGCCAGCCACCTTTGCGGTCGTTATGCTCATGATTGCAGAGGCTACATGAGCGTAGCGCCCTCCCGGAACATAGCAGCCCGCTGTGTTGATCGGAATCAGTTTTTGTCCAGCCAACAATCCAGGTGCCAGTTCCACCTCAAACTCCGAAAGGCTTTCCAGTTGACGTTCTGCGAACGTCTTTACACGTTGGTGTGCAAACTGAATATCCTGCTTCATGGTATCGCTGAGATGCCTTTCGGCGGCATCAATGTCTGACTGATCCAACAGGATTTGTCCAGTCCAATTGTCTAGATCCCGCGCATAGTCCAGAACAGCTTGTTCACCACCCTCTCGGATGACCTGTAGCATCTGCCGTACAATTTTCTGGACATCGTCAGTTCCCCCCGATGCTGCAGTACCTCCACCTCCAGCTGAGGCTTGTTTCAGTTTTACGATCGCCATCTGATTCCTTTATGCACTTCTATAGAGTTTAGTCATGACAAATTCGCGATGACCGAGAGCTTCGGCAGCTGTCAGTCGCCCATTGCAGGTGCGTATTGTCATGTCAATCAGTAAGTCGCCTGCTTCGTCCAAAGTCATCTCACGGCGTAGAATGCCAGAAACATCCAGATCAACATGCTCGCCCATGGTGCGTACCGTTCTTGGATTTGCGGTGAGTTTGATTACAGGTTCGACTGGATGGCCGATGATATTGCCTTGCCCGGTTGGAAAAACATGCACAACAAAACCGGCAGCAGCCTGCAGGGTTACACACTCAGCAGCAGCAGAAGAAGTATCCATAAAATACAGTCCCGGCCCACTGGTCGGTGTTTCCGCCGGTTTTAGTACGTCAATATACGAAGTGTTTTTTCCAATCTTCTGTAGATTGCCCAGTGCTTTTTCCTCAATGGTCGTCAAACCGCCTTCAATATTTCCCTTGGTTGGCTGACTTTCGGAAAGGTCATTGGTTTTGTTCGGTTCGATCACTTCGTCCATGTATGCTTGCCAGGTCGAGAGAAATTTTTCGCCGACTGCAAGGGACGCAGCACGATCTCTGCAAAGTAGTTCGGCACCCGTAAGTTCCGATGTTTCGCCAAAACAGTTCGTGACTCCCAGTGGATCCAGCTTGTCGATCAGATTTCCGACGGTTGGATTCGCACCGATACCGGAGGTCGTATCGGATTCACCACACTTGTGGGAAATCCACAAATCACTCAGATCACAGGGTTCTCGCTGAAGTTCTGATGCCCAATGAAGAAATTCCTTGACCGTACGGGATGCTTGTGCAATGGTGTTGATATCGCCATTTTTCTCAATGGCAAATCCTTGGACAGGCTTGCCAGTTTTGGCGATGCCATCGACGACCCGTTGTGTCCAACCCGGTTCAATGCCAATTACTACACAGGCTGCTACGTTTGGATTACTGCCAGTCCCAATCAGCGTACGAAAATGTAATTCCAGATCTTCGCCAAATTGTAGCCGTCCATAATGGTGAGGAAGAGCAAGCGTTCCTTTGATATTGTTAGCGATTGCTTCTGAAGCTGCATTTGAAAGATCGTCCAACGGCAAAATGATGACATGGTTGCGTATGCCAACACGACCATTTTCCCTACGGTAACCTCGTATTTCTTTAAAATCCATCATTACCATTTTTCCGTTTTTGTATTGTGTACATGCAAGTGTGAGCCTTTACGAACCGGAGCGACTGTTCGGCCAATTGGAAATCCGTATTTGATGACTTCGGCACCTTCATTGAGGTCGGTCAATGCAATTTTATGTCCGAGAGGTATATCGTCAATTGCCGTGATAGCGATGGTTTCGTCGGTTTCCATGACCCAGCCCGATAGTACTTTTCCCGATAGTTTTTCTTCAACGACCACAACTCCGACTGAATCTTCACGGTCATGTACCAGAAAGTCTGGTGGAGATTGATTTTGATCTTTTTCCATTTTGCCTACAGATAGTGGATGAATAAAATTGATATGAAACTATTGCGGGGAGATATCGATGTTATTTTCGAGACTCTTCATCACATTCGCAATGTATGACTTGTTTGCCTGAATTTCCTCAAAGTTCAATCCTAGCAGCTCATGTGGAAAAACAACCCATTTGTCGGTAGCATTTACGTAGTAATCCGGAATTCGATCAGTCAGGTTTTCTTTCGGTTTGAACCAGGTGGCAGCTACCCGTATCTCTTTGGGTGTATTTCTTCTCGCCTTCCTTTCAATTTCAGCAATCAGCGCATCGATCGTAATTCCGGTATCGAATATGTCGTCTACAATCAGTAACGAATCATCTACATTGATTCGATCAATCAAATAGCCCAGACCATGTATTCGAATATTGCTGGAACGGCGTCCGATATTCTCATAAAGAGATGTTCGTATAGCAATGTGATCTGTCTTGATTCCGTAATACGCAAGTAACTCCTGAATGGTAATACCCACCGGTGTGCCACCACGCCAAAGTGCCACTAAATAATTGGGGCGGAAGCCGCTTTCCAGAACACTAGCGGCTAATTTGCAGGAATCCTCAAATAGTCCTGAGGCGGTTACATAAGTCTTTTCAATGACTTTATTTTTATCGCTCATAACTATCGCTAACAAATAAAAATAAAGGAACAGGTTTCGCCATTTATTTGCTAGAAAACAACTCCCCAATTCCTTTCATCTGTTAACTATATTATATTAGCCATCCGAGCTTTGACTGAATTCGAATTTGCCGATCTTTCTGGTAACGCTTCTGCTGTGTTCAGTTAGTTCATTTTTCTCAAGAAATAGGAGTTGCCAACACGTGCGAATTTGCATATTTCTAGGCTCGCAAACAGGACAACGAGAGCAATATATCCATGCAGCGCAAAGGATGGGGCGTTGTCTTGCCTCAAAGAATATCGGGATTGTTTACGGTGGTGCTTCAATCGGTTTGATGGGAGAACTCGCGCGATCGGCTTCATCTGCCAATGGAGAAGTCATCGGAGTCATTCCTCGAATCATAATGGACATCGAAATACCGGAAAGCGATGTCTCGGAAATGCACTATGTGGATACGCTTGAGGAGCGAGAACGGCTAATGTTCAGTCTTTCCGACGGATTTATCGCATTGCCAGGTGGAATTGGTACGCTTGAGGAGCTGTTTACGGCATTGGTGTGGAATGCGCTGAAATACCACAACAAGCCGATTGGATTGCTGAACACTTGCGGCTACTATGACGGCTTACAGGAACTCTTGAAATTCCAAAATCGAGAAGGATTTGTTTCCGACCAATGCCTGAACAGCCTCATCATTGAAGAAGAAATTGAGGCTTTAGTTGATTCGCTGATATCAAGATTGAAGTGAACCCTCTCAATCCCTTGCTGGTGGCTAGCAAGATTTTCCAATCCAGGTGAATTTAATCTACCCTGTCATCGCTACATGTTGGTGCCCGGGGCCGGACTCGAACCGGCATGGGAATCATCCCGAGGGATTTTAAGTCCCTTGCGTCTACCAATTTCGCCACCCGGGCCGATCCATTGTGTTACCTGACTAGTAGTTTGGAGGCCGGAGCCGGATTCGAACCGGCGTAAACGGCTTTGCAGGCCGCAGCATATCCTCTCTGCCATCCGGCCACAATTCAATTGGAAGTGAGTGGATTTTCCTCAACAGGCGATTATGCGAAGTGAAATGATACAAAAAATGGAGCGGGAAACGAGGCTCGAACTCGCGACCTCAACCTTGGCAAGGTTGCGCTCTACCAACTGAGCTATTCCCGCTTGAAAAACGAACACTCATTTCAGGATATTTCCTAATTTTAGGTGATTTAGTATCCCCATATCAACTAGTATGAGAACAGTAGCTACATAATTTTGATGTGCGTAATGCATCGTGGGTACTTCGTGTAATTCAATCAGATTAACTGCTATGGAGAACTTGTTGAATTCCTAAATGAATAATGTACTTACTCTTCTTTGGACGTAAGTATCGGCCAGGCGTTACGAAGATAAAGAAACATGGTCCAAATTGTCAGAGCAGCGGCTATATAAAGCAGTAATTCACCTACCACTAGTGTAGGAAATTCATTGATAGACTGACCATAGAGAAGCAATACGATCGCGAGCATCTGTAAAAAGGTTTTGCTTTTTGAAAGATAGGACGTTGCAATGCTGGCACGTTGCCCCTTTTCGGCCATCCATTCACGCAACGCTACTACACTTACTTCTCTTCCTACAATGATGATGACTGAAATGGTAAAAATGTTCTGAAACAAAACTTGGCTGGAAACATTGTCGTCGGAGACGAGCAGCACAAGTGCGGTGCATACAATGAGCTTGTCCGCTACAGGGTCCAGAAAAGCGCCGAACGGAGAAACTTCTTTAAGTTTTCGAGCAAGAAACCCATCCAACCAGTCCGTCAATGCTGCGAGCACAAAGATAGCAACCGCAACGGTGTTTTTTTGATCTGGTGACAGAAAGTAGGCAATGATAAAAACTGGAATTGCGATAATTCGCGCGACGGTCAGAATGTTTGGAATCGTCAGAGGCATGTGTTTACTATTTTCCGTGGAGTTGGCAATGGATTTTTTCAGCCAAAATAGGACTGATTCCAGGAACTTTTTCTAGTTCCTCAATACCTGCGTTGGCAATTCCCTGCAAGCCACCGAAATGTTTCAGCAGATTGGAGCGACGACGTTGCCCTATTCCTGGCACGTCTTCCAATATCGATTTCTTTCGAGCGTTATTTCGTCGACTGCGATGCCCCATTAGAGCAAATCTGTGGGCTTCATCGCGAATTTGCTGAAGCAGCAGGAGCGCAGTCTCGTTGATTTCAACAGGCTCGTCAATTTCTGGAACCCAGATCTGTTCATTGCCTGGTTTGCGATCTCTGCCTTTTGAGATCGCGGCAAGCCGGATGTCGGAAATCTGCAGTTCATCCATTACATTTAGGGCAGAATGAAGCTGGCCTTTGCCTCCGTCGATCAGTACCAAATCAGGCAGTTTTCCATCACCATCTCTGATTTTTCTATAGCGTCGATTGAGTGCAATTTCCATAGCAGCGTAGTCGTCACCTCCAGTAATGTTCGAAATGTTTAAGCTTCTGTAATCTGATTTCACCGGGCCATTCTGATCAAATACGACACAAGATGCGACGGTTTTCTCGCCTGCGGTATGACTAATATCAAAGCACTCAATTCTGGCAGGTACGTCATCCAGTTTCAACATCTCCACGAGTGCAGCCATGCGATTATCCAGAGACTCTCTCTCACTCAAACGGCGTCGAATGGCATCTTGAGCATTGCTTCTAGCCATTTCAACCAGCTTTACCTTGCTTCCGCGAATTGGACATCGAATTGTTGTTCGCCGTCCGCTTTTTTCCCTAAGTGCGTCAATGATGATTTCACTTTCCTGAATCTGCCGGTCAACCAGAATCTGAGGTGGCGCTTCACGGTCCAGATAGTATTGTGGAATGAACTCGGAAAGAACGTCTTCAGGATTCGCCGCAATGCCAAGCTTCGGAAAATAAGTTCGATAGTCTACATTTCGCCCGCTTCTGAATATCACCAATTGAATGCACAGCAACTCACCGGAAGAAGCCACTGCAACTACATCAACGTCCGTTGTTCCACCCTCTACCGACTGGGATTCTCTCAGCCGCTGAATTGCAGAGATTCGATCTCGAAACTTCGCAGCGGTTTCGAAATCCTGAATTGCTGCAGCGTCTTCCATGCGCTTCATCAGCAACTCATTCAAATCATGATTCTTACCCATCAGAAAATTTACGACTTGATCAACATCTTCCACATATGATTCACGGCGCACCAGACCGACACAAGGTGCCGTACATCTTTGTATCTGGTACTGCAGGCAGGGACGGGATCTATGGCGGAAAAATGAATCTCGACACTGCCGAACCGGGAATACTTTCTGGAGTTGCGCAAGTGTTTCCCGAACTGCGGCGGCACTACTGAAAGGTCCGAAATATCGCCCGGGCTCCTTTTTGCTTCCGCGGTAAAACCCTAATTTAGGAAATTCATGGGAATCATCCAGACGAATGTAGGGATAGCTTTTATCGTCTCGAAGATTGATGTTGTAGTGAGGTTTACTGGATTTGATTAGATTGTTTTCTAGCAGTAATGCTTCGGTTTCAGTTCGAGTTACGATAGTTTCAATATCGACAACCTGTTGCATCACGACTTCGATTCGATGAGAAAGACCGGATGGGCGAAAATAAGAACGAAGCCGATTTCTAAGATTCTTCGCCTTGCCAATATACAAGGGAGAATTGTTCGCGCCTTTCATGATGTAAACACCGCTAGATGTAGATACACCTTTGAGGAATTTATTTACGTCAAATTTTTGCTTACCAATTTCTAGAGTCATCAGGAGACAAATGATTGGGTTACCAATACTGGTATATTAGAAACAATTTATTCAATATTACCGCACGTATAAGTATTCATTAAAGCAAATTGCGGGAGAAAACTGAAAGCCATGAAAATTTCTGCGTTTGAGACAAAGATCGGAAATCTTCTCGAGATTGATGGTTCATTGTGGAGGGTTCTTCGAAAATCACATGTCAAACCTGGAAAAGGAGGCGCATTCGTTCAGTTGGAACTGAAAGACATTTCAGCAGGAACGAAGAGAAATGATCGGTTTCGCTCCGATGACAAACTAGAAAAAGCCCATGTGGAGTATCGACGCATGCAGTTTCTTTACTCTGAAAACGAAAGATATTGTTTCATGGACATGGAATCTTACGAACAAATTGAACTTGAATCCGAGGATTTGGCAGACCAGGTTGGATATTTGATTCCCGACCTTGAAGTGCAAATCAACCTTTACAACAGTTCTCCTATCGGAGTCGAGTTGCCGGATAACGTGTCGCTGGAAATTATAGACACAGAAGGCGTAGTAAAAGGTCAGACTGCAGCTGGATCCTACAAGCCAGCGATGGCAGAAACCGGAATTAGAGTCAATGTTCCGACTTTCATCAACATAGGTGATCGGGTGAAAGTCAATACGGACACAGGCGACTATATGGAACGATCAAACTAAATTAGCAGTGTAAATGACAAAGATAAACTATGTTTACATATTAATATCAAACATTAAAACAATTTTATTCATGTAATGTATGCTTCATCAAAGTGTTAGAACTCTGAATACTGCACTTCTAACCATTTAAGATTGAATTAATCGGTAATTTTAAGATGATGAGATCGTACACTCGATCGTGTGACAGGCTTCAGGGAACATTTAAAATAAAAAATTTAAATTTTAAAAGATATTTTAAAACAAAAGAATAATACTAATATCTATGTTAAAAGACGAAGAACTTCTACCCAGTTTAATTCATGAATTGTTTACGATAATCCTCTAGTTTATCCGTAAATTCCAAAACTTCTGGGCGAATTCTATCGTAGTCAGCAGGAAAGCGCAGAAATCGTTGTGCAATCGTCATAAGACTATGAGTCATAATAGAATCGCCGATTTTTTGTATACAGTATTTTGTTGTATATAATCCGTTGCACAATTACACAATTGATTTTCCTAAATTCCATACGTCCTGATGTTTTAGACCTTGGCGGTGTTGGGGATTTTTTTATTTTTTCCAAATTTACTATAGGAATTACTTATGAAAACTGATAACTCACGTCGCAAGTTCCTAAAGGGATCTGCCATTGCTGCTACTGCAACTATGGGAACCTTGGCGGCACCTGCGATTGTCAAAGCACAAACGCAAACCTTGAAAATGCAGGCAGCCTGGGGTGGAGGCATCTTCCTCAAGAATGCTCAGGCCTATGTTGATCGCGTAAATGCGATGGCTGGGGATGCATTGCAGATCGAACTGCTACCGGTTAACTCGGTTGTTAAAACCAGCCAAATGCAGGATGCGGTTCACCGCGGCGTGCTTGATGCGGCTCATTATGTGCCTGCTTACTGGTATTCCAAATCTCCAGTTGCTTCATTGTTTGGAACCGGCCCCTGTTTCGGCTGGTCAAGTCAGGAAGTCCTAGGCTGGATCTACTACGGCGGCGGTCAGGAATTGTTTGACGAAATGATGGCAAATCTTGGCTTGAACGTAATTAGTTTCTTCAACAGTCCAATGCCGGCACAGCCATTGGGATGGTTTAAGGAAGAAATCAAAGACGCAAGCCAGATGATCGGTTTGAAATACCGAACTGTTGGCTTGGCTGCAGACGTAATGCTGGAAATGGGCATGTCAGTCGTTCAGTTGCCGGGTGGCGAAATTCAGCCCGCTATGAAATCTGGCTTGATTGATGCTGCAGAATTCAACAATCCGACATCCGACCGCGACTTCGGAATGCAGGATGTGTCCAAGCACTACCATTTGGCCAGCTTTCACCAGTCCCAGGAATTCTTCGAGTGTACTTTCAATAAAGATACCTACGACAACTTGGCAGACGAGCAGAAAGCAATCCTGAAGTATGCTTCGGAAGCCGAAAACTCAAACTTCTACTGGCACAACACCCGCAGCTACGCGGCTGATCTTATCAAGCTGAGAGACAAACAAGGGGTTAACGTATATCGTACACCCGATTCAGTGATGATAAAGCAGCTGGAAGCATGGGATTCTGTTGTGGTGCGTATGTCAGAAAGCGATCCTTTCTTCGCAAAAGTCATCGAATCCCAGAAGGCATATGCGAAAGAGGTAATGAATTATCTCAATTTGAATCAGCCGGACTATAAACTGGCCTACGCCCATTATTTTGGGTAATTCAAGAAACTGCTACGAATGTAGTGGTATGAAAGCGGGGATTGATAAGGTCCCCGCTTTTATTTAATTAGAAGTATAGACTGCAGCGCTGCGATCAGTGCTGTACCGACACGTTTTAGGGCGTTCCAAAATGTTTTAGCGCTAAATTTCCGCTTCTATCCCGATTCCTCAAGTGGAGACAGTCTGGCAGTAGAAATTTTCTGTTTCTGCGGCAACGCTGTCAGGGTGACGTACAGATGAGTGGCTTGGAATTAAAAAACGAAAGTCGAGTCAACCTACCCGATTCATCTCTGCTAAAATCCGACTCTTTACAACCACGTCAGAACAAGAATGATCACCCGACTCATCTATGGAATTGAGAGCCTCAGCATATGGGTTGGAAGGGCTTTTGGCTGGTGTATCCTGATACTGACGTTTTCCGTTTCCTACGAAGTTTTTGTTCGCTATGTATTAAACTCTCCGACTGTCTGGGCGTTCGACATGATGGTGCAGATGTACGGAGCGCTTTTCCTTATGGCTGGACCCTACGCACTTGCCCAGGACACTCATGTAAGAGGCGATGTTGTCTACAGGCTCTTTCCCGTAAAAGTCCAGGCGACCGTTGATTTCATTCTTTACCTGCTGTTTTTCTTTCCTGGAATGCTGGCACTTTTCTGGTTTGGCACAGAAATCGCAGCTGATTCCTGGCGCTACAAGGAAGTTAGCTGGAACAGTCCGGCAAGAATACAGATCTATTTCTTTAAGACCCTTATTCCGCTTTCTGGTGGCTTGCTGATCATTCAGGGAATCGCAGAACTGCTGCGCTGCTGGAAAGCCATACGCACCAGCGAATGGCCTGCCCGGCTCGAAGACGTCAAAGAAACCGAATCACTGCTGATGGAACGGGCGGCTCGACCCGCGGACAGGTAGTTCGGCAATACCAATCGTTCAAAGCCAATTTGCGACCTGATTCCAACAAATTCTAAAGATGACCAATCCTGAAGTTGCAATTTTTATGCTGGGACTGTTTATCGTCCTGGTTCTGCTAGGCTTTCCTATTGCGTTCACATTGATCGCCATGGGCGTGGGCTTTGGCTACTTTGCCTACTACAAAGCGGGCTCCATTGAAGTCATCGCGGATGCTTTCAACAATCGAATCTTCTATCTTCTCAACCAGAATACCTATTCTGTAATGGAGAATGATACCCTTGTCGCCATACCACTGTTCCTGTTCATGGGGTACGTGGTCGAACGTTCCAACATTGTTGATCGACTGTTTTCATCCTTGCAGCTGGCCGCAAGAAACATGCCCGGCTCCATGGCGATCGCGGCACTGATCACGTGCGTGATATTTTCGACCGCCAGCGGAATTGTGGGTGCAGTTGTTACGCTGATGGGTTTGCTGGCTTTTCCGGCAATGGTCAATGCGCACTACCGAAAGGATTTCAGCGCTGGCGTAATATGCGCCGGTGGAACGCTTGGTATTTTGATCCCGCCCTCGATTATGCTGATCGTCTATGCCGCCATCGCTGAACTTTCGCCACTGCGACTGTATGCCGCCGCCGTATTCCCCGGCCTGCTACTGGCCAGCATGTATATTCTCTATGTTATTTTCCGCGTGATGGTGAATCCGAGCATTGCGCCCAAACCCGTTGTAGATGATTCCGTCACTCGAAAGGAAATCTATTTCCAGTTGCTCGTTTCTTTCGTGCCATTGACTCTGCTGATCATGCTGGTGCTCGGCTCCATCCTGGGGGGACTAGCCACTCCTGCCGAAGCAGCTGCCATGGGTGCTCTTGGAGGTTTGGTGCTGGCAGTTCTCTATCGTTCTTTGACCTGGACCAAGGTAAAGGAGTCGGTATTCCTGACTGCGAAAGCAACCGCCATGGTGTGCTGGATGTTTGTAGGTTCGTGGACCTTCGCCTCAGTCTTTTCCTATCTGGGCGGGCATGATGTTATTGAGGGCTGGTTTCTAGCGATGAATTTGCAGACCTGGCAGTTTCTGATTCTGGTGCAGTTGATTATCTTTCTGCTTGGCTGGCCGCTTGAGTGGTCCGAAATATTGATAATTTTCGTGCCAATTTTCTTGCCCATGCTGGACACTTTCGGTGTCAACCCCTACTTCTTTGCAATGCTGGTAGCACTCAACCTACAGACTTCGTTTCTGACCCCGCCTATGGCGATGTCTGCCTATTATTTGAAAGGCGTGCTAAAAAAGGAAATCGAGCTCATGCAGATTTTCAAAGGCATCATGCCGTACCTTTCCATTGTCATATTCTGCATGTTTGTGATGTACATGTTCCCGGGTCTTGCGCTATGGCTGCCGGATGCGCTGTTCGGGGTCTATATTCCTTAACGCCCTGTCAATCGACAGGAGCTGGAAAAGATGAACGCCTCCGACTTGATTCAGACTAAACCAGCCAGAGAGTACGTTCAGCTGATCAAGCAGGGAGTTCTGACTTCGGAAAGTCTGGTCAGACACTGCCTTGACGTAATCAAGCAGACCGACGAAAAGATCGGCGCCTGGGCTCATGTGGACCGAGAACATGCCCTGGATCAAGCTCGCACCGTGGATGAAATTCGACGGCGTGGGCAGCCTACGGGAGTCCTTCACGGCATCCCAGTGGGCATTAAGGACATTATTGATACAGCTGATTTCCCCACCGAGATGGGCAGTGTTGTCTTTGCAGGCCGTCAACCGGAATCCGACGCTGCAATCGTGGAAAAACTCAAGGAAGCAGGTGCGGTCATTCTTGGTAAAACCGTTTGCACCGAATTTGCTTATATGCACGCATCCGCCACCAGGAATCCCCATAATCTCCGTTATAGTCCAGGCGGATCCTCCAGCGGCTCTGCGGCGGCGGTAGCCGCCGGGCAGGTTCCGTTGGCGATTGGCAGTCAGACAAACGGTTCTACCATACGCCCCGCTTCCTACTGCGGAATCTACGGATACAAGCCCACGCGGGGCATTGTTTCGCGCCGTGGAGTGTTGGCAACCTCCTCTCATCTGGATCAAATCGGCGTGTTCGGACTGCACCCGAGTGACCTCGCGTTACTTGGTGATGCCATAGGTGGCTATGATGCAGCGGATTCAATGAGTTATTTGAAACCGCGTCCCCATACGTTGGAAGGATTCGACTCTGATCCGCCGGTTGAGCCCGTGTTTGCCTGGTTCGATCTGCCATACGCCAACCGGTATTCATCTTCTGTTAACGAGGGGACTCTGGAATTACTGGCCGCACTGGGCAAACAGGTCGACCGAATTCCAGCGCCGCAGTCGTTTGCCGGACTGATTGAAAGTTTGCGGGTCATTTACAGCTATGAATTGAGCCAAAATCTCCAGAGCGTGAGAGAAAACCATGAAAGCATGCTGACCAATACGATGCGCAATGCGCTCGAATCTGCTGACAAAATAACCAGTCAGCAATACGCTGATGCACTTGATGTAATTCCAGCTGCGGAAAAATGGTTTAGCCAGCTGTTTAATGATTATGATGCAATTCTTACGCCATCGGCCTTGGGGGAAGCACCGCTTTATGAACAAGGTACGGGCGATCCAATCTGCTGTACGATTTGGACGCTGACCGGTCTGCCATGTATATCACTGCCTTTACTCGAAGGCATAGACGACATGCCCATTGGAATTCAACTGGTCGGTGGAACAAACGAGGATGACCGTTTGTTCAGGACTACGCGCTGGGTATTGAATGCCTTGCAGGGTAAGTGAAGTGGCTCTGCCCAAATCTCTTCTATAATTGATGTAATATTTCTCTCAGGAGCGCCTGATGAATTCAAGACTCGTCAAGATACTGTCTGGCTTGGCTGGGCTACTACTGATGTTCGTATTCGTTATCGGACTGTCACACAGTATTTCGATCGGATTTGCCGGTTTTTGGGGCGGGTTACCATTCGCCATTATCCTCGCCATTGTTCTGCCGATGGTGGCATACGACTTCTGGGATGAATGCATCCGCAAGCGCGACAACGATTCCTCAGATGGAAACTAGGCCGTCCCAGCCCCATCTAGCAGAGAATTCGTGAAAGGAATGAGTACTAAGCCAGTACTGTGGATAACCCGCAAACTCTCAGCTAACACCGAAGCCCGCGCCCGAAAAGACTACGACGTCATCCTTAATGCGGAGGACAGCGTCAATTCTCCGCAACGCATTGTGGAAATGAGTCACAGAGTGGACGCTATTCTGCCGTGCCACTCCGAGATTTTTCACAAGGACGTAGTCGCGCAGCTGAGTGACCGACTGAAAATTATCGCAAACTATTCCGTGGGCGTTGACCATTGTGATCTTACGGCTTTGCGAAATCGAGGCATCACTGTTACGAATACCCCAGATGTACTGTCCGATGCAACTGCCGAAATTGCTATTTTGCTGCTGCTTGGAGCCGCACGACGGGCCGCGGAATGCGACAAGCTGGTCCGAGAAGGCCGGTGGGACAGTTGGAGTCCTGCATTTATGGTCGGCCATCAGGTGACAGGGAAACGCCTGGGCATCATCGGTTTGGGCAAAGTTGGCCAAGTGGTGGCCAGACGGGCTCGGGGATTTGAGATGGAGATACACTACCACAATCGGAACCGACTCGACCCCAGACTGGAACAGGGGGCAATCTATCATCAGGAATTGGCTTCGCTTCTGTCGGTGTCCGAGTTTCTTTCCTTACACTGCCCAGCAACGCCAGAAACAGCGAATATGATGAATACAAGAGCATTTGATAAAATGCCCGACGGAGCGATCCTGGTCAACACCGCCAGAGGTGCGCTGGTTGATGAGGACGCCCTGCTCTGCGCGGTAAGAAAGGGAAAAATCGCTGCCGCGGGACTGGACTGCTTTCGTATCGAGCCTGGTGGCAACCCTGAATTTTCAGCGCACGAAAACATATTCATGCTGCCCCATATAGGCAGCGCCACATTTGAAACCCGCGATGCCATGGGTTTTCGCGCTTTGGATAATCTGGACGCGTTCTTCTCCGGAAAAACGCCGTGGGACAAGCTAGTTTAATTTCAGAATTCTGGTTACTATAAGTGTCAATTAAACATCCAGTACCCTTCATCTTGCTTTATTGAGCACGATGGTACTAAATGAAGCGGTGCTGATCAGCTGGGAGCAACGATTGAAAATACCGCGCCTTGAGCGCTTGGTGGGGACATGTGGATTCGCGGTAGCCTGAATCCGATCATAGCGCAACGATTTACCTTACACAATATGTTGCAGCCTAACTCCCAACTGTAGCCTGGTAAAAAGAATTTTCTATGCTGACTCAGTCTTGTGTTGAATGCAAGCAGACTTAAACGAAAAACTATGTAGTGCAGTTAACTACAC
>JAKZRU010000010.1:0-48495 GCA_047517965.1 Gammaproteobacteria bacterium
GCCATCACTGCAGATTGGACTGCCTCCCCTCGCTTTCTTGATCAAAGCGATAGAACCCGCACTGATTCTTGCTCTGCTCGGTTCTATAAACAGCCTCTTGACTTCCTTAGTCGCAGATTCACTGACCGGCACCCAACATAATCCAAATAAAGAATTAGTTGGTCAAGGAATTGGCAATATAGTTGCCGGTCTCTTTGGGGCGCTGCCCGGTGCTGGTGCCACCATGGGCACAGTTGTCAACATACGGGCTGGCGGATCAACTCAAGTGTCAGGTGCACTGTGCGCAATACTATTGTTGGGTCTTGTGCTGGGATTGGGAAGATTCGTAGAACCAATTCCGCTCGCTGCCTTGGCGGCAATTTTGATGAAAGTCGGATGGGACACCATTGAATGGCGAATGGTGGTTCGCATGCACCGAATTCAGCGGGAACACCTTTTCGTCATGCTGTTGACTCTAGGGCTTACAGTGTTTGTCGATTTGGTGACCGGGGTGGCAATTGGATTGATTGCAGCAGGAATGTCCCACGCACTTCAATTGGAACGGCTGGAACTTGATAGCGTTACTTCTGTACCACTATTGGACACCACTTTTTTCTCTGATTTTGAAGGATTAGATGAGGCCGACATGTTTTCAGCACGGGTCGGCCTGGTAGCGCTCAAGGGAAGATTCACAGTTGCATCTGCCAATAGACTTGTGGTTGTAATCAGTGCCGATATCAAGGACCATGAAGTCGTAATTTTTGATTTCTCGGAAACTACGAGTCTTGATGACAGTGCCGCCATGCTCGTACTACAGTTGATAGACTCTGCTACGAAAGAACAGACAGATTGCATTGTTATGGGAGCTAGGGGGCCGGTTGCGGAGACCTTGGATTCTCTCAATATTCTGGATAATGTACCAAAAGAGCAATTGGTTAATACGCTAGATGAGGCCCGACAAGTTGCCGCCAATATCCTTCATCAAAAGAATCAAGATTAACCTGAGTGTTTATTGAAGTTTGTCGTAGATATATTGTGCGGTCATCAAATCAAGATGTCCACCACCGCCATTCTTGAATAACGTTATTTCTTCCTGTGACTCTCGTCCTTGCTTTACGCCGGAGCAAAGTTCATACAAGTCGGCCAGAATGTCGTCTGCACCAATGATTCCGCTTTGCATTGGAATTGTGATTTCACCTATTTCCCCAATCGTTGATTTACGCGAATCCACAAATATTCTGGATATTTGGATTGCTCCATCGTCCGCTTCTCGCATGTCGAGCCTGTATGCTCCGATGAGATCCAAATGTGTGCCAGGTCCTAGCCAGTCGCCGAAAATGATCGGATCCTTGGTCATGGTTGCAGAACTTACAAGCTGTGCATTGGATACTGTTGCTTCAATGTCTTCACTCGCTTGAATTTTGACATTCGGAATATCGATACAATTGGCTAACTCTTTGGCCTTGCAGGCGGTTCGATTCCAGATTGTCACAGTCTGAATTGAACGGTGAATTTCACAATGGGCTCGTATCAAATGTGGTGCCATAGCCCCCGCACCGATCATTGCCATTGACGTGATTTTCTTGTTTGCGAGTATTTTTGAACCTAACGCAGAGTCTGCTGCTGTTTTGTAGTAAGTCATCGAAGTTCCATCGATAACTGCCACTGGAATGCCATATTTTCCATCAAACAGCGTGTACATGGCATGGATAGCGGGCAGGTCTGACTCAATTGTGTTGTTAGGGAAAATTGTGGATGCTTTCAAGCCAAGAGCGGACCCATGGTCCCAAGCCGCTCGAAATAGCGCGTGGTTTTCTGCAGCTGGATTTACCTGGATGCTCGACAGGAGCATGTCCTTCAGATCGGCAGGGGATTCTCGATGGAATTTTTCCAACGCGCGCACAAGTTCTGGGTAGACGCAAGTTTGGTGGACTTCATTGGCGTTGATTAAGAGCATCGAATTAATTTTATGATAGTTAGCTAAACACTGTCAGGTAAGTGATATTCGGAAATTACTCAATATAAGCACTAATGAGAATCTAGGAACAGCAATCAAACTCTCAAGTTCTATGAGTCGCCCAGTCAGTACCAGAGTAGAGTATCTTCATATAATTCTCGTTAGATTTTTTGTGAAATTCCAGTGCAACCGGATCAAAGTCCATTGTCGGTTCAGGTTCATGAACAAAGTTGCCATATCTGTCTTCACCACGAATTAGTGTCGCGCTGTCCCAGTCGGATTTTAGCTGCCTGGCGACTGGGGAGACATATCGAATGGCAATACCAATGCGACGGTCGTTTCCTCGATTAGGATGTGATGCGTGAGCAATGCGATAGGTGAAGAACACTGCTTCACCAGTGCCAACTTCTATGTCAACTGCTTTGCTTTCATCTATGCCTTGGTAGATTGTTTGGCCGCGAGTCAGCATGTTATCTTCGTGAAAAGTGTCTTCATGCGGGAGTCCTTCTTTCAGATGGCTTCCTGGCAGCATGCGCATGCATCCGTTTTCTACGGTTGCTGGTGATAGCGCTATCCAGGCGGTGAGTAGTTGATCACCTTCAATTCCCCAGTACTCACTGTCCTGATGCCAGGACACAAACTTGGCGTTATTCGGTTCTTTGACCCACATGTCGGTTCCCCAGCACAGGATGTCGGGTCCTAGTAAATCTTGAACTCTGTCTACGATTGAGGGAGTTCGAATCAGGTCAGATACCCATTTGTACTGTAGATGGCACTTGAGTCTTCTACCGCCTTCCAATTTTCCGACTACCGATTCAATCGCTTGAAGCCGATTGCGATATTCGACGGCGTCACGTTCAGACATCACCCTGACAGCGGAAGTGAAGCCATCTTTGTGGAATTTTTGAATGTTTTCTTTGGATAGTGTATTAGGCATTCTGTTCAACGCTTCATTAGAAGTTGGAGCGTAATGAAAATTCTCTTTGTTGGCATGCTAATCTCATAATTCCAAGCATTATATGCACTCTCGAAAATCGAATTTACCTCGCTCAGGAGAGTTGGTCTCAATAGGCAGTTTCGCTAGAATGGATAACGTCAATTCTAGCTCTCGAATTTATAATATCAGCACTCCGAAGCGAAAGAAATTTGTTCTTTGCCAAGTGGAGAAAATCTCACTAATGTACCACCAATTAGGTGGCTAGTGAAATTTCAATTTGATGGATAATATGTGCTTTTCTTCCACTAGAACCATGACGCGAATCTTATCATGACAATACAGTTTTCAAAAACAGAATATCAGTCTCGAAGGCAAGAAGTAACTTTACGCCTTAAACAGGATGGTCTGGATGGAATTTTGATTTTCAGACAGGAAAGCATGTACTATCTGACTGGATACGACACTTTCGGTTATTGCTTTTTTCAATGCCTGTATCTTGACTCTAGCGGGGAGTACTCTCTATTAACTCGTACACCCGATTTTTTGCAGGCTCAGATCACTTCCACAATTCAGGATATTCGCGTGTGGGTAGATCAAGCTGGACACAATCCGGCAGAAGATCTCGTCGCAATGCTTGACGATTTCCAATGTAGAGGGAAGCGTCTAGGTATTGAGTTTCACGCTTATGGGTTGACTGTACAACTTTGGAATCGTATCAATTCGGTTCTCTGCGAATATTGCGAACTAGAAGATGCGTCAGATCTAGTTAGTAGTCTGCGGGTCATAAAATCTCCGGCTGAAATTGTCTATGTAGAGCGAGCTGCTGAACTAGCTGATGATGCTTTGGATGAGGCGATCCGCTTGACCGCCCCAGGGGTATTTGAAGGCGACATATTAGCTGCCATGCACGGAGCCATTTATCGCGGAGGAGGAGATGATCCGGCCAATGAATTCATTCTGGGATCCGGAGAGAACGCGTTGCTTTGCCGCTATCATACCGGCAGGCGCCATCTTTCTGACAGTGATCAACTGACTCTTGAGTTCGCTGGCGTCTATCGTCACTACCACGCGTGCTTGATGCGCACGATTATTGTAGGAAATCCAAATCCACAACAACTTGCCATGCACCAAGCCTGCGAAGAAGGCATGCATGCCTGCCAGAACACTCTGAAACCGGGGGCGACTGCAGGGGAAGTATTCACTGCACATGCGCAAGTTATGGACGCAAATGGGTTCCGAAATATCCGAATGAATGCTTGTGGATACAGTTTAGGCACCACATTTGCGCCGACTTGGATGGATTGGCCAATGTTCTATGCGGACAATCCGGCTGTAATTCAGCCGAACATGGTATATTTTCTACACATGATTCTGTTTGATTCGGAAAACTCTTTCGCGATGACGCTTGGCGAGACATTTCGCGTAACCGAAAACGGTTCGCAAAAACTAAGCCGGCACGGACTAGACTTGTTAGTTGCTTGATTGAACAGACATAAAGCTGAACACTTATTGACTCGCTATAGCTACTATGTAGCCCCTCTAACTGGTAGGACCTAAAAATGGCAGAAGCAAGGCGACTTGGAGGAAGAGCTGCTCGGACGGCTCTGCGTGCAGCACCGCTAGCGGAAGAAGATAAAGCAGTGCGACCAGGCATGCGAGGCGGGCGATTCGAGCCTTTGGCTCCGCATCAAGTACAGAAAATCAACGAAGCTGTTATGGACGTGCTTGAAAATCTCGGAATTTCGCAAGCCATACCATCATGCATTGAGCTGGTTACCAAGGCTGGCGGCAAATACACCAGCGAAGGACGGCTTACGTTTCCTCGTTCACTGGTAGAAGACACCATCGCGGATGCATGTCGAAACTATGTTATGTGCGGAAGGGACCCAAAACATGATTTGGATCTTTCCGATACCAGAATTTACTTTGGCACTGCTGGTGCCGCTGTACATGTCGTTGATCTCGAAACCAGGAAGTATCGAGAGTCTAAATTGGCCGATCTGTATGATATCGCCCGAATCGTTGATTCAATGGAACACATACATTTCTTTCAGCGTTCCGTTGTCTGTCGAGACTTGGAAATCCCCTATGAACTGGATTTGAATACCTGTTACGCATGCATTTCCGGCACTTCGAAACATGTCGGAACGAGCTGGGTGCTTCCGGAACACTTTGATGAAACGATGAAGATGCTTCACATTGTTGCCGGTGGAGAGGACCAGTGGCGTGCGCGGCCTTTTGTCAGTTCATCTTCGTGTTTTGTCGTTCCACCACTTCGTTTTGCTGAAGATGCTTGCGCAGTGCTGGAAAATACGGTACGTGCAGGAATGCCCATTCTGCTCCTTGCTGCTGGGCAAGCAGGTGCGACCAGTCCGGCGTCACTGGCAGGAGCTGTTGTACAAGAAGTGGCAGAAACACTAGCTGGCCTAGTCTACGTGAATTCGATCAGCAAAGGTCACCCGGCAATTCTCGGAATCTGGCCGTTTGTTTCTGATCTTAGAACAGGAGCGATGAGTGGAGGTAGCGGAGAGCAGGCAATTCTAATGGCCGTTTGCGGTCAGATGGGCAGGTTCTATGATCTGCCAACCGGCATTGCGGCTGGAATGGCAGATTCAAAACTGCCGGATGCTCAATCAGGGTTTGAAAAGGGTTACACGACTTCACTGGCAGGACACTGTGGTGCGAACATGGTTTATGAGTCTGCTGGAATGCACGCGAGTCTGCTGGGAGTAAGCCTGGAGAGTTTTGTAATCGATAACGATATGCTCGGAGCCGTTAATCGTTCGGTGCGAGGAATTGAAGTCACCGACGAGTCAATTTCAATCGAAGTTATGCGCGACGTTTGCGTAGATGGTCCCAGTCACTATCTAGGGCATGACCAGACGATAAACCTGATGCAGAAAGACTATGTGTATCCGGAAGTAGGCGATCGTACCAGCCCGAAAGAATGGGCAGAACAGGGTTCGACCGATATCATCCAGAAATCACAGAGCCTTGTTAACCAAATTCTGTCGAGCCACTATCCGCGCTACATAGACGATGCGACTGACGCTGTTCTACGCGAACAGTTTCCAATCCGATTACCACGCGCATACATGAGTCCACGTTGATTCAAATTAAGAGTTCACTATGGAGGGGAAATGAACCAAGAAGTAGTCATCACCTGTGCAGTAACAGGTTCAGGTGAAACGCAGCATAAACATCCAGACCTGCCGATTACACCAAAACAGATTGCCGATTCCTGTATTGAGGCAGCGAACGCCGGGGCAGCGATCACGCATATCCATGTTCGCAATCCCGAAACGGGCGCTGGTGCACGAGATCACCATCTATTCGAGGAAGTCGTAGATCGAATAAGAGCCTCCGGTGTAGACGTTGTAATCAATCTGACCACCGGTATGGGAGGCGATTACGTAGTGGGTGACGAAGTGCCAACGGATCCAGGTCCCGGTACCGATTTTGTCAGCCCGCTCGAAAGAGTTTCGCATATTGATGAACTGTTGCCGGAAATCTGTTCGCTAGACTGCGGCACGATGAATTTCGGAGAAGGTAACCTGTTGATGATCAATACTCCCGCTCATCTTCGTGTTTCTGCAAAGCATATACAGAGCGTCGGAATAAAGCCAGAACTGGAAGTGTTTGATACTGGCCATGTGTGGATGGCAAACCGGATGATTGAAGAAGGCTTGGTCGATCAGCCGCCGCTTTATCAAATTTGTCTCGGTATACCCTATGGAGCACCGGCAACCACGGCCGCAATGAAGAACATGCGCGATATGCTTCCTCCGGGAGCAAATTGGACCGCATTCGGCATCAGCCGATTCCAAATGCCAATGGTTGCTCAGTCAGTATTGCTCGGCGGGCATGCGAGAGTGGGACTTGAAGACAATCTATATTTGGAACGCGGAAAACTGGCAAGCAACGGACAGCTTGTCGAAAAGGCTGTCAAGATCATCGAAATGTTGGGAGCGTCAGTTGTCGGACCTGAAGCCGCCAGAGAGAAATTTAAACTAACCAAACGCAAGTAAAAACAAGAATTTCCTAAGGCGATTTCAGACTGGTAACATCAACGACGAAATTTGCCGGTTTCAGTAGTATTCAATCGGGAAAATATTTCCCTGAGGTTTGATGTTCAGCGTATTCATCCGTCAGGCTGAACAGGCGGTTAATGTAGAGGTCGGATCGACCATCCTGGAGACAGCACTCGCTGCAGGTATTGACTATCCACACGGCTGTCGTGCTGGAAACTGTGGCGGATGTAAATCTCGAATTCATTTCGGTGAAGTAGAACTTTCTCCATATTCTGAATTTGCGTTGTCGGACGAGGAGTATGCGGATGATTTGATTCTAGCTTGTCGTGCGGTGCCGTGGTCCGATTGCGAAGTTTCTTGGTGTGAACTGGATGATATTGCAGTTCATCCGGTTCGAGACCTGCAATGTCGAGTGACTGATGTCGAAAAACTCACAAGTGATATTGCAAGTGTCAAGCTCAATATCCAAAGCGGCGGACCATTCACATTTAGTTCTGGTCAGTTCGTCTATATCACGTTTGAAGGCTATCCCCGGCGAGAATATTCAATTGCAAGTCATGTTAATGACACTCTTGAGTTCTATATCCGAAGAATTGAAGGGGGTATCGTCAGTCCATTTGTATGGGATCACCTGGAAGCGGGAGAAATGGTTCAAGTAGAAGGCCCGCATGGTAATATGTTTTATCGAGAAATACACGACGGACCAGTTCTTGTCATTGCTGGCGGTTCTGGACTTTCTGCAATACAGCCGATCGCACTGGAAGCAATTCAAAAGCATCCTGATCGGGCGGTTTACCTCTATCACGGAGTTCGGGACGAATCGGACATTTATCGCACCGAAATATTTCAGTCTTTAGATGAAAATCATCATAAATTTCAATATATTCCAGTACTGTCATCTCCCACAGACGCAACCGAATTTAGAACTGGAATGCTTTCTAAAATTTTAGAAAACGACTTCAAACAGGATAGTGGTTTCAAGGCTTATCTTGCAGGTCCTCCACCGATGGTTAGAAGTTGCACCGATGTGCTGCGAAAATTGGGTGTAGATCAAACGAATATTCATGCTGATCCATTTTTTACTGAAGCGGATCAGGGACGATGATTGCTCCCAAGGACGATATGTATTTGGAAGGTCGAGTTGCCCTGGTAACAGGCGGTGCTCGGGGAATCGGACGAGCAATTGCAGCGGACTTCATCAGGCATGGCGCAAAAGTAGCCATCGTAGACAATGGAGGAGAGATTGACGGGTCAGCACCAGATCCATCCGTTGTGGACGCTGTTGCAAATTCACTAGGCGAACAGGCAATCGGCTGTTTTCTGGATATTGGGAGTATTGAGTCAGCGCAGCAGGCGGTAAAGACTGTACTTGAAAATTGGGGGCGACTTGACCTTGTCATCAACAACGCAGCGATTCTGCGAGATCACTTCATCTTTAAGGCCAAGCCGAGCGATTTTGAAGAAGTTATTCGTGTAAATCTAGCTGGCGCCTACTATGTACTCGCAGCAGCAACTCCAATTTTGCGAGAGCAGGCAAAAAATGCACCTGCAGACGATCCTTATACTTGGGGAAGAGTTGTGAACATCGTTTCAACTGCCGGATTCTACGGCAACTACGGTCAGTCGTCCTATGCCGGAGCAAAAAGCGGAATGATGGGATTGACTCGTGCGGCAGCTCTCGATCTGTTGCGTTCTGGAATCCATGTAAATGCTGTTGCTCCATTTGCACGGTCGCGAGTTACAGACATGATCGTTCCGGTAAATGAAGAGCAGAAAATTTACAAGGAACATGCTCTGCAAGTAAAGCCAGAAAATGTTGCAACTGTCGTTACTGCGCTGTGTTCGGAATTGGGCAGAGGCATAACCGGCCAGTTATTTGCCGTTCGCGGCAGGCAAGTCATGTTGTTTTCTCAGCCGCGGCCAATCAACGAAGCCATAATTGATGAACAACATTGGAGTCCGGCTTCTGTTGCGGACGTTATGCAGAGACAAATGAAACCTGAATTCACGGAACTTCTATCTGATTTGGAAGAATTCAATACAGAACCGGCAATTTAATAAGCGAGATTACCTATGAGTTTACAGCCAGGCGCGCAAGTACAGACATGTGAGGAATTCCGCGATGCACCGGAAGAGTTTCGAATTGCGGTGGAAAAAATTGTTATTAGCCACGCCGTCAATGAATTGCATGGCGCGCGAGTGTTCGATGAACCAGCGGTTGCACTTGCTCCTTCACCTTATGCAAAATGGCTAACCTGTCGGATTGCAATGGAAGAATACGGACACCATGTGCGATTCAGTGAGCTTGGGCAGGAACTGAACATCGAATCGCAGCAGATGACACCGGAACATAAACAACCACTATCAATTTTTGAATTTGATCTTGAGTCCTGGGCTGAGTTTTGTGTAATTAAAATCCTCGCGGACATGGCAGAAGTTATCCAAGTGGAGGACCTGATACATTGTTCTTTCGTACCGCTCAGGAAATTAGCGCGTATGACAATGCCCGAAGAGAAGTTTCATGTACAGTTCGGGTTGGATTTCACTGCGGAAATTCTTGAAACCGATGAAGGGCGATCTGATGTTCAGGATGTAGTTGATCGATATTATCCGATGATGCACAAGTTTTTTGGACGCCCACAGTCGGAAAACAACAGAATCTATCGAAAGTGGGGGATCAAGCAGAGGACCAACGAAGCAATGGCACAAGACTATGCCAATAGAATTCACGAAACAATTGTCGATAGATTCGGACTTAGCTTGCCCGATATTCCCGCGAGTGCCTGACTGGAAATATTGCAATGACGATTGAAGTTCCAGATACCCCTGAGCTGAGAGAATTCTACAAGCGTTTGCCGAATCAGAATCTGGCTCCGTTGTGGACCGTGTTGAGTAGTCTGATTACACCGGTTCCACAAAGCCGTTGCCAACCAGCCGTATGGGTATACGATCAAGTACGTCCACTGATCATGGAGTCTGGATCTCTAATTACTGCAAAGCAGGCCGAACGAAGGGTCTTGATCTTGGAAAATCCAGGTATGCCGGGTGAATCTCGAATTACTGAAACCCTATATGCCGGCTTGCAGTTAATTATGCCTGGCGAGATTGCCCCGGCACATCGCCACACTCAGTCGGCACTTCGATTCATTGTAGAAGGTAGTGGAGCATTTACTGCGGTTGATGGAGAAAAGACGATCATGGAAGAGGGTGATTTTGTCATCACGCCTTCGTGGTCGTGGCATGATCATGGCAATAAAAGCAAGACGCCAATGGTCTGGTTGGATGGACTTGATATTCCGCTGGTGAGCATGCTGGATGCTTCATTTTTCGAGAAGTATCCAGACGACGAATTTCCACAAACCAGGCCGGTTGGAGACGCTATGGCACGATTCGGTTCCGGGCTTCTGCCTGTAGATTACGAGCGCAAATCTCATACCTCACCAGTGTTTAATTATCCATACTCACGAACACACGAAGCTCTTGATCAAATGCGTACGAATGAACAGTGGGATGAGTGTCACGGACTGAAGTCAAGATACGTCAACCCGGTGACCGGCGATCATGCAATGCCGACCATGGCAACCTACATGCAGCTGCTGCCGAAAGATTTAGAAACAGCTCCGTATCGATCCACAGATGCCACGATATTTTCAGTAGCCGAAGGCAATGGGTATTCCATAGTTGGCGATACAACCTTGAATTGGAGTAGACGAGATACATTTATTGTGCCGAGTTGGACGGAAGTTCGACATTTTCCTGCAACAGATTCCTATCTGTTCAGTTTTTCCAATCGACCGGTTCAGCAAAAATTGGGACTTTGGAGAGAACTGCGAGGCACTCCAGATGCCTGAAAAAGGGTAACTCGGTGAACAGTTTCGAAAAGGGTCTGAACACTGTTGGCAGAGTTGATTCGATAGATTGGTTTTGCCGAGTTGGCAACCGAGAACAGGAGTGGGAAAAAAAACTGGTTTCTGAATATCTTTCAGAATTGGGGTTAAAGGATTATCCCATTCGGCATGTGTTCGATGCTAACGAAGTTAAAGACTATCTTACGAGAGGATATGACCCTGAATGGGCTGAGGCGGAAGAAGACAGTTACCAGAATTTGCTTCAGATGATTGGAAATTTTGACTCACTGAGTGCAAATCAATATCCGATGAAAATGATTACTGAGAAAATTTCCAATCACGTGATGGACTGCGCAAACAGGCAGCTTAACAAATCCGACAAATACCTGGCTCGAGTTGGTGCTGGATGTGCGATTGAAGCGGTTTATCGGTACCTTTTGGAGACGATTGTTAAGCCTGGGGTAGCAGGCTGTTTCACCAGAAAAATCGAAATTTTTGGTATGGGAAAGTGGCCACTATGTGTGTCGAATGGACAGTTCGTCATGTATTAGTAAGTCGTTTAATAATATCTTATAGTTTGTTGATTTATTTAAATATATATAATTTTATAGATTGCTAAAATGATAGTTCAGCCCGGAATTCTTACTGAAACCGTTCCTTACCATATTCATGTTGAATATTCGTTTGAGCAATTTAGTGATCTTAGGGAATTGAACCGACTGATTCGCTCTGAGCAGGATTCTGCGGAAATTCGCAGCCGGCATGAGTTGTTTGGATTCAGTGCGGAATTGTGGAACGCGATATCCAATGAGAAAGTTGCAAGTTCATATAAACCCTTTACTGAAATTCGTGGAGATGAAGTAACAGTACCATCAACACAGGGTGATTTTTGGGTATGGTTTCATGGTGATTCCCATTCTTGGAATCTTGATGCTGCTTTGAATCTGGATAACACACTCATTAATCTAGGCGCCAGTCGCTATTTGGAAGTGATGGGATTTAGTCGGCATGAGAACCGCGACTACACAGGCTTCATTGACGGAACCGAAAACCCAGTCGACGAAGCTGCAGAAGAGGCCGCTTTGATTCCGAACGGAAATGGAAGTAGTTTCGCGCTTACACAAAACTGGATTCACAACCTAACAGCCTTTAACGAATTGGAACTCGCACAACAGGAAAAGGTAATTGGACGAACAAAACCTGACAGTGTTGAATTAGATGAAGATAGAATGCCGCATGATTCGCATGTCAGTCGGACGGATGCAACTGTAGACGGAGTCAAGCAAAAGATAGTACGCCGCAGTGTTCCTCACGGTAACCTTCAGAACAGGGGTTTGCATTTTGTTGCGTTCTCCTGTGATCTGAGCCGTATTCAGATTCAGCTTGAACGAATGTATGGAGTAACTGATGACGGCTTACATGACCAGCTCACTAATTTCTCGACACCGGTTTCTGGTAGCTACTGGTATGTTCCAGGAGTCAAGTCGTTGCACAATCTGCCGTAAATTCTAGTCAGCACTAGCAGTGGAGTGACTTCGTGAGATTAGAACATGCCTGAACCCACATGAACATAGTCACACAGATTTTCAATTCTGATCGACTTTCAGAATTTGGTTCGTACACTGCGATCAAATGGGAATCAGGCAGTTGGACTTATCTCGAATTGTTTGAACGAATTCAATTCGCGAGTTCTGTTTTGAAAAACCACGGATTAAAGGCCGGTGAACGAGTTGTTTTTCAGTGCTCCGATACCTCCATTCTGGTTTCGTTCTACTTAGCCACACTGCATACAGGTGCAGTAGCGGTTGCGGTTTCGACGCGGCTTAACATTGATGAATTGAAGTATGTTATAGAGGACAGCGATGCTCGTGTGTTAATTTATGATTCACGGACAGAAAAGACTTGTCAGAAATTGTTCGAAGACCAGAACTGTAATTTTGTTCCAATTCTGCTGGATAATTTTTCAGTTCCATCAGTTTCGTTCCAACTATCGGAAACAGCAAGTCGAAATGCGCAGGATGAAGCCTTGTGGGTCTATTCATCCGGTTCAACCAGCAAACCCAAAGGGATTGTGCATACGCACCGAGACTTTACCGATTGTTGCGACTTTCATGCAAACACGCTCGAAACTGTTCCGGGCAATTTGTTATTTTGTACTTCCAGAATTTCGTTTGCGTATGCGCTTGCGAATGGATTGTTGGTACCATTGAGACTTGGTGCTACTGTCTATCTGCATCCTGAGTGGGTGAAATTAGACGATGTTCGTAGCATTGTTGCTAGAGAAAAGCCAAAAGTTGTGTTTTCAGTACCCAGTATCTATCGAGGTTTACTTGATGAGTTTGATTCCGGAAGCGCACAGTTTTTTTCTGAACCGCAGCACTACATATCTGCAGGGGAGCATTTGCCGGCGGAAATTCAGGATGAGTGGAAACGGCGTACAGGCAGAACCATTATCAACGCATATGGTTGTTCCGAGACGCTATTTCTGGCATTCGCTGGCGAGCCGAGTGAAACCCCACCAAGTTCAGTGGGCAAACCACTGTATGGAGTGAACACTCGATTGGTCAATGGTCAGAATGTACTTGCAGATGATTCAATGGAAAAAGCCATATTGCACATTTCCCATCCGTATATGTTCACTCATTACGCAAATCGTGATCAAGACACAGCAGAAAGACTTGTCAGCAACTATTTCATTACAGGCGATTTGTATCGTAGAGACAGCAAGGGAAATTGGTATCACATGGGACGTGAAGACGAGCTGATTAAAGTATCAGGGCAGTGGGTGTATTTGCGTGAAATTGAAAAAGTAGCAATGCAATCCGATGTTGCTTTTGATGTTGCTGTTGTAAGTGCTGCTGATGAAATTGGCATGGTCCGACCTGCACTGTTTTTCGTGCCGGCTAGTGATTTTGAATTTGATGATGCCCTTTTTCAAATGAAACAACACGTTGAGCACAATTTGCCTAGAATCAAGCATCCTAGCTGGATTCGTGTCGTAGAAGAATTTCCGCGAACTGCAAACGGGAAAATTAGTCGTTACGAGTTACAAATTTTGGTGAGGGGGTCAATCCATGATTGAATTTGAATGGAACCATTTGGTTGAATGGGGTGAATGCGATCCTGCTCAAATTGTCTTCTATCCGAATATCTATCGATGGTTTGACAAAAGCAGCCATGACATGATGAAACATCACGGATTCGGACAAGCGGAGATGATTGAACGTTACGAAATCGTCGGATATCCGTTGATCGAAACTCATGCAGAATTCAGGAAACCCATGCGATGGGGAGATCATCTCTTAATCACGAGCAGAATTGAATCACATTCCCGCAAGACATTTACCGTTACTCACAAGATTTACAATTCAGATCAACTCTGTGTTCACGGATATGAAACCAGAATTTGGGGTATTCGAGATTCTGACAACAATTTACGTGCTTGGGAAATGCCTGGTGATTTTGTTAAGAATCTGTCACAAGATGAGTGAATAACAATTCAAATCACAACAAGTCACCGTAGTTTCTTACCCGTCGAACAACCGTGACCAATAAGATTGATTGAAAAATGGATTATATTGCTGTGATTCGGATTACAGGATAAGCGGTATACGATTAATGATCTCGTCTGAAATTCAGAATTTCAAACTAAAATAAAGTTATAGAAATAATTTGCTAGCAGAAAATTAAATGAAATTACACGGATACTTTCGAAGCTCGGCGGCATATCGCGTCAGAATTGCACTTAATCTGAAAAATATTGTCTATGAAGATAAATTTCTTCATCTACGAAGTAATGAACAGCAAAGCGAACAGTTTCGCAAGTTGAACCCCCAGGGACTCGTGCCAGTCCTCGAGGACAATGGTGCGGTCCTGACACAATCCATAGCGATCCTTGAATACCTGGAAGCCAAGTATCCTAATCCACCCTTATTGCCGCAAGACGAAGCCGACCGTGCCTTTGTTCGAGCAATTGCATTGTCAATCGCCTGTGACACTCATCCACTGAACAATCTACGAGTGCTGCGATATCTTGAATATAATCTCGGCTTGGATGATGCACAGCGTACGGAGTGGTACCAGTACTGGATTGCGACAGAGTTTTGTGCACTGGAGGCTAAACTTTCAAATGCTGGACAACACGGAAAATTCTGTTTCGGTGATAGTCCATCGATGGCAGATGTTTGTCTTGTCCCGCAGATGGTTAATGCAAGACGCTTCAATTGTGATTTGAGCGAATATCCAATTCTGATTCAAATTGATGCAAATTGCAGGTCCATGGAAGAATTTCAAAAGGCTGCACCGGAAAATCAGCCTGATGCCGAATAACTATATTTTGTGAAGGAGATAGAGTCCGATGGGATGGCAGAGAAAAGTATTGAGGGTTAACCTCACTGAAGGAAACATTCAAACCGAACCGCTGAATATGGAGTGGGCGCAGCAGTACTTGGGTGAGCGCGGTTTGGGTTCCAAATACCTCTACGAAAATATGGATCCTTCTGTTGATGCTCTTGATCCCGGTAACGTTCTCATATTCGCAACAGGCCCGCTTACCGGCACCATGTCATCGACTTCGGGTCGCTACGCTGTAATCACCAAAGGAGCACTTACAAATGCAATTGCATGCTCTAATTCAGGCGGAAAATTCGGTGCGGAACTCAAGTTTGCAGGATACGATCTACTGATTTTGGAAGGAAAAGCGCCTGCACCCTCCTATCTCAAGATTTACGACGATACCGTAGAAATTATTTCGGCAGATCCAATTTGGGGTAAGTCGGTATGGGAGACTGAAGCTTGGCTGAAGTCGCACCATCAGGATCCTTTGATGAAAGTCGCATCGATCGGTGTCGCAGGCGAAAGAGGAGTTCGATACGCTTGTGTTGTGAATGATCTGCATAGAGCGGCGGGTCGCTCCGGAGTCGGTGCAGTCATGGGGTCGAAGAATCTCAAGGCGATTGCAGTTCGTGGAACCGTTGGCGTAACTGTGGATAATCCCAAACGATTTATGGAAGTCGTTAAGGAGACCAAGGCAAAACTCGCAGCAAGTAGCGATGCCCATGAGTTGACCGACTACGGTACCAATGCGATGATCGACGCCATGCAGGAATTTGGTGGCTTACCGACTCGAAACTTCAATGAGGTTCAGTTCGAAGGCGTGGACAAAATTAATCCTGCGGCGATGACGAAAGTTCATGAAAATGGCCACAGAAATCTACTGGCCAACAAAGCGTGCTTTGGTTGCACAATCGCTTGTGGCCGAATTTCTCATATTGACAAAGGTCACTTTACGATTTCCAATCGTCCGGAATACTGGCACGCTAGTGGTGGTCTTGAATACGAAACTGCTTTTGCATTCGGCCCAGACTGCGGAATTGACGATATCGATGCGCTTACCTTTGCTGGGTTCCTGATGAATGAGCACGGCATGGATTCAATTTCCTTTGGAGGTACTTTGGCGGCCGCCATGGAGCTCTATGAAATGGGCGTAATTACTGACGAAGATACCGATGGAGTTCCTCTTAATTTCGGTAATCCTGAAGCTTTAACCATAATGGCAGAGAAAACCGGCAAGTATGAAGGTTTCGGACAAGTTATCGGGCTGGGCTCCAAACGCCTGTGTGAAAAATACGGTCATCCAGAGCTTTCAATGACAGTGAAGGGACAGGAGTTTGCAGGTTACGATTCTCGGGCACTGCAGGGAATGGGTCTCGGTTATGCGACTAGCAGCAGAGGGGCCTGTCACATGAAACACGATGTTTTTGGACCGGACATGGAAGACCAGACTGGTGAAGGTAAGGCATTGCCTTGCAAGAGATCACAGGACAAAATATCGCTGATCGACTCTACAGGATTGTGCTGGTTTACACTGTCTGGTTGGAATATCGGAGATTTTCAGGCCCAGATCGATGCTGCATGTGAAGGGGATTGGACAGTCGAGCGACTGTATCAAACCGGAGAGCGGATTTGGAATCTGGAGCGACAGTTCAATCTGGCAGCTGGACTATCAAAGAGCGACGATTCATTGCCGGAGAGGCTCCTGAAAGATCCTGCTAAATCAGGTATGGCGAAAGGAAAAGTCAACGAGCTGGGTAGAATGTTGCCTGAGTACTATGAACTGCGTGGCTGGACAGCGGACGGGGTACCTACCGAAGAAACCTTGGAGCGATTGGGCTTGTCGGGCGGTTAATTCATGCAGCTCACTGTCAAATTAGTAGGTACATTAGGAAAGTATCTGCCTGAAAATTCCGAAAACAATGTAACTGAAATAAATTCAGAGGACAATCTCACGGTTGTTCAGTTGATTCAGAAACTGGGGCTTCCCGCGGATAAGCCATATATCATTTCTGTCAATGATGAAGTGTTGGCTAGAGCCGATCGTCAGACGCACTTTCTTCAAGATACCGATAATGTCAAAATCATCCCTCCGCTAAAGGGCGGATAATCTTTCTAGCATTTAGAGTCCTGCTAGCAATTCCTTGAGGCCGACTGTCAATCTGTCAATTCCTTCGATTGCGTTCTTAGGTTCAAGGGCACCATAAGAAACTCTTAAGCATGTGGATTTTTCGATTCCGAATGCACTTCCCGGAATGACAGCGACTTTATGTCGCTTGATTAGATATTCGACGATCTCCATGTCACTCATTCCTATTTCCGGTAATTGAAGAAATCCATAGAAAGCACCAGCCAGTTCACCATGAGAGATTGCCTGTATAGATGAAATTTTTTCCGCAAAATACTCCCGAACTGCAGCAATTTTGGAAATTTTCGGTGTGCAAAAATCTCGTCCTAATTTCAAGCACTCCATTGCAGCAAACTGACTGATTACCGGTGGACAGATGAGATTCGTGTCCTGAATTTTTCGAATAGATTTAAATAAGTTGGATGGAATCAGCATATACCCAATTCGCCAATTTGCAAATCCGAAGCTTTTGCTTGTCGAAAAGAGCGAGATTGTATGTCCTGCTGCGGAACTTGCGGATGCAGGCGAGTAGTGTATGGCATCTCCATAGCAAAAGTATTCGTACGCTTCATCATGGATGTGATAGATATTTCTTCTGGCGCAAAGTTCATTGATTGCTATTAATGCAACAGCATCATATACCGCACCGGTGGGATTGTTCGGTGATATTGTGACGATTGCCCGAGTATGTGGTGTGATCAAATTTTCGAGTTCAGTCGGACTGGGTGGTCCAAAGGTCTCCTCGATATTTGAGGATATGGGTACGCAATCCGCAATACGAACTGCCATTTCATGATTGAAATACCAAGGCTTGTGCAAAATAATCTCATCCCCTGAGTCACAGATCGCGAGAATCGCATTCAGAAATCCCATATTGCTACCTGCACACACCACAGTTTCATATTGGTCAGTATCAATTTGATTTTCCTGTTGCAATTTGGAGCAGATCAATTCGCGTAGTTCTGGCAACCCTTCAACAGCCTCATAGTGGTGGGAATTGGAATCCATGAACTTTGCGACCCCTTTCGAAACTTCCATCGGAGGCTTGTAGTAAACGACGCCTTGGCCTAGGGAAATTGTTCCTGGATGCAAATTAATGAGGTCCGCGACTTCTGGAATTATTGGAGTTTGGACTCTTTGGATTCTTTGTGATATGTCGCTCAACTTGAACTCCCAGGCTGTTGCTTCAAATCGAACGGAAAAACTCTAAATTCCAGTGATGAATAACACTGTGAATTCAAAATTGGTACGATTTAGAAAATTTTAAACTTCAACTAAAACTAATAATGAATACAATTTGTTTTACGCAAATTGTGTGTGCTCCAATTTTATTGAAAAGAGCAAATATGAATGCGCTTTTTTGGTTCCAGACCTCTCTTTCAGCTTCCAGGCTGTCAACTCTGTTGATTTTGTTTTCTGTGAATAGAGTTGAATCAGGTGGAATCGAGCAGGGCAATGAATTTACTACTCAAAGGCAAAATTAATGAAATACAACGAACTCGGTAATTCCGGAATCAAGGTAAGTGAGATTTGCCTTGGTAGCATGACATGGGGCACACAGAATTCTGAAGCAGAAGGGCATGCGCAAATGGATTACTCATTGGCGAACGGCGTAAACTTTATTGACACCGCTGAAATGTATCCAGTTAATCCCATTTCAGCCCAGACTTCGGGCCGAACTGAGGAAATTATCGGAACTTGGCTGCATTCAAGAAAAAATCGGGAGGATGTCGTCATTGCAACGAAAATCGCAGGGCCGGGTTCGAGTTCGATACGGGGCGGTTCTCCGATTTCACGGCGAACCATTCAAATTGCGGTGGAAAACAGCCTGAAGCGACTGCAAACCGACTATATAGATCTTTATCAGATTCACTGGCCAAATCGTGATTCCTACCACTTTCGTCAGTCTTGGAAATTTGATCCATCTAGCCAGAACGTCGAAGAGACACGCCAATATGTTCTTGAAGCGCTGAAGAGTTTTCAGAGGCTTGTTGAAGCAGGAATAATCAGAACTATCGGACTCTCTAATGAATCATGCTGGGGAACCTCCCAGTTCATTGAGATATCCAGGCTGAATGGCTTGCCCAAAGTCGTTAGTATTCAAAATGAATACAATCTGCTTGATCGTAAATACGATCTGGATTTAGCCGAACTTTCAATCAATGAAAATGTCGGTTTATTGGCGTTTTCTCCATTGGCAGCAGGCATAATTAGCGGCAAGTATCAAGGAGATAAAACCCCTGCAGGATCAAGACGAAATTTCTCCCCAGATATAGGAGGACGTTACACGGAGCATGTAATTCCAGTCATTGATGAGTATCTTGAAGTTGCGAAACGACACGGAGTTGATTGCTGTCAGATGGCAATTGCATTTTGCTGTTCCCGACCGTTCACGACATCAACGATAATCGGTGCAACAACTCAAGCGCAACTCGAAAACAACATCAATGCGGCCAATCTAAACCTTGACTCCGAAGTATTGCAATCGATCGCGGAGGTAAACAGGCGCCATCCAAACCCGATGGGCTGATCGCTTTAGCGATCAGATCAGCCTTGATTCATGGGCATATAGTCGAACTAGGTGCGCACCCGATTTTCAATTATGTCGTCCACGACTGCGGGTTCAGCCAGAGTAGACGTATCACCCAAATCGTCAATATCGTTACTAGCTACTTTGCGCAAAATTCGGCGCATAATCTTTCCAGAGCGTGTTTTCGGCAATCCAGGTGCGAATTGGATAATATCCGGTTTGGCGATCGGGCTGATCTCGGTGCGAACGATATTAAAAAGTTCTGCTCGAAGATCTTCGTCTTCTACAGTTCCCGCAACCGTCGTAACGTAGGCGTAAATCGCTTCACCCTTGATCGCATGCGGATAACCCACCACTGCCGCCTCGGCAACCTTTGGATGAAGAACTAGCGCACTTTCAATTTCCGCGGTACCAAGTCGATGCCCGGATACATTCATTACGTCATCAACCCGGCCCGTAATCCAGTAGTAGCCGTCTTCATCGCGTCTCGCACCATCGCCAGTCATGTACTTGCCTGGAAACGTACTGAAGTAAGTTTGGATGAATCGCTCATGATCGCCCCACACAGTCCTCATCTGACCTGGCCAAGAGTTTTTGATGCACAATGCGCCTTCTGCGACACCTTCGATTTCATTGCCTTCCGAATCTACGATACAGGGAACGACTCCGAAGAATGGATTGGTAGCTGATCCTGGTTTCAAACGAGTTGCTCCAGGAAGAGGAGTTATCATGTGGCCACCCGTCTCGGTTTGCCACCAGGTATCAACGATGGGACAACGTCTCTCGCCGACTTTGTCGTGATACCACTCCCAAGCTTCGGGGTTGATCGGCTCTCCGACAGTCCCTAGAATTCTTAAACTTTTACGACTGGTTTTTTCAACATACTCGTTACCTGCACCGATGAGGGCACGAATCGCCGTGGGAGCTGTGTAGAATATATTTACGTTGTAATTGTCACAGACTTGCCAGAATCTGCTTGCATCGGGATACACGGGTATGCCTTCAAACATCACGTTGGTTGCTCCATTGGAAAATGGCCCGTATACGATGTATGAGTGTCCTGTAACCCATCCTATGTCCGCACCGCACCAGTAGACTTGTCCGTCCTGATAATCGAAAGAGTATCGGAAGGTCATCGTCACGTATAGAAGATAACCTGCGGTAGTGTGGACAACGCCTTTGGGCATTCCAGTTGAGCCAGAGGTATAGAGAATGTAGAGCGGGTCTTCAGCATCCATCACTTCTGCAGGACAATCAGCGGATACTTCCGAAGTGGCTTCGTGATACCAAATATCACGACCTGATTTCATGGACACTTCATTACCGGTTCGTTGTACAACGACACATGTGTGAACGTTAGGGCAGGATTCCATAGCTGCATCGGCATTTTTCTTGAGCGGTACGTTCTTGCCGCCACGAGGCCCTTCATCTGCAGTGATGACGACCTGGCAATCTGAGTCTAGAATTCTGTCCTTCAGTGCTTCCGGAGAAAATCCTCCGAAAACGATTGAATGGATTGCGCCGATTCTAGCGCAAGCGAGAGCAGCGATTGCTGCTTCTGGAACCATGGGCATGTACAGGCAGATTCGGTCGCCTTTTTTTACGCCTCTGTCCTTCAATACATTGGATAGTCTACAGACTTCGGCATGGAGTTCACGATAGGTGAATTTTCGCACCAAGGAGGCATCGTCTCCTTCCCAGATCAGGGCAATCTGATCTCCGCGAGTATCCAGATGCCGATCAAGGCAATTGTAAGCCGCATTCAGTTTGCCTCCCTCAAACCACCGGATATGTCCGGTATTGAAATCCCATTCACTGACTGAATCCCACTTCTTAAACCAGTGCAGGAACTGATCTGCCTGCTCTGCCCAGAATTCGTCAGGACTGGAAATACTGCGCTCATACATTGCTTTGTATTGGGCAGCATCAATGTGCGAGTTTGCTTCAATCTCGCTTGGAATTTCGTAAATCTTTGAATCAGACATCGAAATACACTCCTATCATGAATTGTGTGATTCTTGTAACTTGATTGGATGTGGTCATTCTATATTATCAAAAACAACCACTGGCGGAACAAATGCCGTAACTTCCGGTGCTTCGCCTTGAAATTTCTCAATCTTGACGAGACACGACATCGCTGCCGGTCCCTGCGCCAGGCTCGATGTTCCTCGGTCATGCGTGACCATATTGGGGTTGCCATGCTTGCAAACGTTGCGGTCTGCTTCTGGGTCTAGCGGATCGAACCAGGCTCCCGTCGCAATCTGTACCACACCCATGCGAACATTTTCATCAAGTTTGGCTGTTGCGAGAAATTCGCCTCGGCTGTTAAAAACTCGAACTGCATCACCTTCTTTAATGCCTCTCTTCAACGAATCTTCGGGATGCAGTCGTAATGGTTCTCGGCCATTGAACTTGTGAGCGCGGCTGTATTTCCCATGGTCAAGTTGTGAGTGCAGTCGTGGTGATGGTTGATTCGAGATCATGTGCAATTCATCCGAATCAATTTTCTCCTTGCCCAGCCACTCCGAGGGGGGCATCCAGGTTGGGTGCCCCGGACAATCCTGATAGCCGTAGGAGTCGATCGTTTCAGAAAAAATTTCAATTTTCCCGCTTGGTGTGCGAAGGGGATTGCTTTCTGGGTCATGCCTGTAAGGTTCCAGCAGGATTCCGGGTTTTGCGGGGGCATCCACTCGATACCAGCCATCACGCACAAAGTCCTTAAAATTTGGCAGACCAGATCCTCCGGAATTCGGATTTTCTTTGGTTTGCTCATAGAGCCATTCAATCCACTCGCTCTCGCTTCGGCCTCCGGTGAATTCACTCTCAATTCCAAGATGTCTGGAGATTCCAGTGAATATTTCAAAATCAGTTCGGGAATCTGCAAACTGCGGCAGAATTTGATCCATGTAGACGGCATGTGAATCTCGGGGGGAAGAGGAAATGTCCGTACGTTCAAGAATGGTTGATACAGGCAGTACGATGTCTGAATAACGAGCAGCGGCTGTCCAGAAAAAATCGTGAACTACTGTGCATTTCGGCTTTCTCCATCCTTTGATCAATTTGTTAAGGTCTTGGTGGTGGTGAAAGGGATTGCCGCCAGCCCAGTAAATCATTTCAATGTGTGGATACTGGTATTTTCCGCCGTTGTAGTCGAACTGTGCGCCAGGATTCAAAAGCATGTCGGAAATTCTAGCGACCGGGATGAAGCTGGATACGGAATTCTTGCCGATCGGAAGATTTTGAAACCGCAATCGCCCAACCGGATTTCCTACACCATTCGTCGAGCAGTAGCCGAATCCGATACCGCCGCCAGGCAATCCGATTTGGCCGAGCATTGCCGCCAGGGTGATTGCCATCCAGTAGGCGTGCTCGCCGTGTTCCTGTCGGGTGAGTGACCAGCTGACTGAAATCATGGTGCGACTCTTTGCCATTCGCTCTGCAAGAGCGCAAATTCTGCTTGCGGAAATACCGCAAATTGACTCAGCCCATTCCGCAGATTTTTGTTGCCCGTCGATTTTGCCAGTTAGATACGCAGCAAAGCGATTGAATCCGACACAATATCGTTCCAGAAAATCTTGATCGTGAAGATTATTTTCGACTAGCGAATGGGCCAATCCGAGCATCAGGGCGACATCCGTATTGGGAACAATTGGTAACCAGTCGGAATCCAGCCCCTTGTTACTATCGTCACGAATCGGGCTGACGCTCACAAAATTGACGCCGCCTTCTTTGGCCTTCCTTAAATAATCTCTTTGTACATGTCGTGCGTGTCCACCGAATTCAACCTGTGCATTCTTGAGTGGAAGGCCGCCGAATGCGACAAAAATGTCTGTATGTTCAATGATTGTTGGCCAGGCTGTCGCATTCACCAGAAGAATGAAGAAGTTACCCATCACATGCGGCAGAATGACTTCTGCAGATGCGAAACTGTACGAATTAACAGAATAAGTGTAACCGCCAAAACAGTTCAGAAATCGATGCAGTTGACTCGGTGCATGATGAAACTTTCCGGCGCTCGCCCATCCGTAGGAACCTGCATATATGGCTTCATTCCCATGATCTGATTTAACCTTTTTCAGTGCGTCAGCAACAACTTTCTCAGCTGTTTCCCAAGATACAGCAACGAAAGGCTCGCGCCCGCGGCGCGATGGATCCGAATTCAGTCCATTTTCGTAGAATCCTTTACGGATAGCTGGCTGCTGGATTCGTACGGGGTGATCATAAGCATCTATCCAACCTTCGGAAATTGGCGAAGGATCGGGATCAAATTCAACTCCCTTCATTTCGACAAGTTTGCCGTTTTCAACTACGGGATGATACGCGCCCCAATGGGTTGCAGTCAGAAGGGAGCGTTGCAGAGTTGTGTTGTCCATTGATTTTGTCGTTTTGTTGACTGGTAATACTTATGCAAATCGACCAATTTGGGGTTCTAGATTTGCCTAATTGAGAGTGGCTACTGCTCAATTGGAGTCAGTTCCGATTCATCTCATCTTGAAAAGCTATAGATTATTATAGCCGTAGGCGCGGCTCTGATATTTGTCAGCAAACCATGCTGAGTTACGCTTCTGTCACGTCTACATTCTCACCCGAGACAATCCGGTGATGCAGTTTCATATCAATATTTCCGCCGCTGGCGATTATGGCAACAGGCGGTTGAAGTGCCACTTTACCGGACAGCAAAGCTGCAATTCCGACTGAACCCGAACCTTCTAGTATTTGACGCTCTGACCAGTAGGCATGGCGAATTGCTTCCGCGATTTCACGCTCTGTAACGAGCACGATGTCATCGACAAGCTCGCGAACCATTGCATAGGTATAACGGTTGTCTAAACCGATTCCTCCCCCCAATGAATCTGCAAGTGTAGGCAATTCTTGGACCTCAATCGGTTGTCCTGCTTGAATGCTTGTATGCATCGCTGCTCCGCGTTCCATTGAAATTCCGATGACTTGCACATGTGGGAGAGTCGATTTGAGTGCAGTTGCCACACCAGAAATTAGGCCTCCACCTGAAACTGGAACCAAGACCGTTCGAGCATCCGGCAGTTGATCCAGCAGTTCAAGCCCCAGTGTGCCTTGTCCTGCAATGATGTCAAAATGATCGAATGGCGGCAGCATGGTCAAATGCTCTTCCGCTACCAATCGATCTACCTCGATTTGGGCGTCATCTTGAGAACTGCCCACGATACGCACTTCAGCTCCTTGTGCTTTAATGCCATCAATTTTGTTTTGCGGTACCAGCCGGGACATGCAGATAATGCAGCGAATTCCTGCTTGTCGTGCAGCATAAGCTAACCCCCGACCGTGGTTTCCGGTTGAAACGCCTACGACACCGTGCTTTTTCTGTGCTGCCGACAGATTCATAATTGCATTAGTTGCGCCTCTCAATTTGAAACTGCCGGTTATCTGGTGATGTTCAAGCTTGATAAAAACCGGCATGTTGCACAATTCTTCCAGTGCCAAGGAGGCGACAACTGGAGTCATCTGAATTTTGGAGGCAATTCTTTCCCGTGCCCTCAGGATGTCGTCAATTCCGATACGGTCTGTATGCATTTTGAAGTGGCTCACTTGATAGCGTCATCCTGAATTTTATCTTGTTGCTCTTGTAAGTGTGTAAAAAGAATCAGAAGAAAACACTTCAATCCTTTGTTTCTGAACATAAATCATGATTGATAATCTTCAAAAATTAAACTCGTGAATTCGATGCAACGACGATACAGTCAATCGGTTGGAACATTAAACCAACTAATTCTCGGGATTGCTTGTTCATTTGTAAATTTACTGTTCCTGAACCCTTTTCTGAGTCTGATTCCAACGTAATTTGTCATCAAACCGCTTGAAATGAAATTGCTTAAATGTCGCCTAGCATTAAGAAATAGAATTACACTTTTTCAAGCACTAAATTTAAATATTTCTGCAAAGTCAACGTGCCAACTAGCAAACAAAATCAGACGAATAACTACTTGCAGGTTCGAGGTGCCAAACAAAATAATCTAAAAAATTTAGATCTAGACATTCCGCTGAATGAAATGACCGTCGTGACGGGTGTGAGTGGCTCTGGGAAATCTTCATTGGCATTTGATACCATTTATGCGGAGGGGCAAAGAAGGTATGTCGAGACCTTTTCACCTTATGCCCGTCAATTCTTGGATCGAATGGATCGACCCAGAGTGGAATCTATTCAGGGCGTACCGCCTGCTGTTGCAATTAATCAGGTAAATCCCGTTCGTACAACTCGTTCAACGGTTGGTACGATGACGGAAATCAACGATCATCTAAAGCTGCTGTTTGCCCGCGTTGCATCGCTCTACTGTTCGAGTTGCGGAAGTCAGATCAAACGTTACACAAGCGACGATATCTTTGAACTAATCGTTTCCAAATTCAATTCATCCGAATCCAAAAATGACATGGTTCAGATACTCTTTCCAATCTCCGTCCCTGAAAGCCTGTCTACCGAATATGCGTCTGAATTTCTTCAGCGTCAGGGATACAAAAGGATTGCCAGTCGTGAAGGCGACACAGTGTATGTTGTCCAGGATCGAATTCAGCCAACTTCCCAGAATCGATCCCGAGTGATTGAAGCCATTGAAGTTTCACTGAACCGAGGTAACGGACGTTGCTTCGTTCAGCAGCTGAATGAGCATCGTCAAGGTGTTGGAATTCGACAAGAGTTCACAAACAAGCTACGTTGCTCAAATTGTAATGTCGACTATTCTGATCCACTTCCGAATCTATTCTCTTTTAATTCACCAATCGGTGCCTGTGAAACGTGTCGCGGATTTGGGCGAGTGATTGGCATTGATTATGGACAGGTGATTCCGAATGAATCTCTGACACTGAGAGAAGGAGCCATTCGAGCCTTTAACTCACCTGTCTATAGTGAGAGCTATCGAGATATTCTCAACTATGGCGAGAAGCGCCAAATTCCATTGGACACTCCGTGGAATCTGTTAAGTTCGGAACACAAGCACTGGGTTATTCAAGGAGAGGGCGGCTGGTATAGTAAAAAGTGGTATGGGGTGCAACGGTTCTTCGATTGGTTGGAACAGAGAAAGCACAAGATGCATGTGCGAGTGTTTCTGTCTTACTACAGGGCCTATTCAGAGTGTCCACACTGTCGTGCAGCGAGGCTAAAACCGGAAGCGCTGAACTGGCGATTGGGCTCCAATGTGGAAAACTTACCGAATCAGCACAAGTTTCGCTATCCTACGATGTCGATGTCTGACTCGGAGTTTGAGTCAATGGCGGGTCTCACGTTGCATGACATTGCATCGCTTCCGCTTGCAGCCTGCGAGAAATTCTTCCGCGAACTGGAATTTCCGCCGCCTTACGACGAAGCTACTGAAATACTGCTCGCTGAAGTGCGTGCACGGCTTGGCTACCTTACGGATGTAGGGCTGGGTTATCTGAATCTAGATCGACAGTCACGAACACTAAGTGGTGGAGAAGTGCAACGCATCAATCTAACCACCGCACTCGGTACGACGCTGGTAAACACGCTCTTTGTACTGGACGAACCAACCATCGGACTGCATTCCAGAGACATTGGCAAAGTGATCAGGATTCTGCACCGACTGTGCACAGCTGGCAATACCTTGCTTGTTGTTGAACATGAAGAGCAGATGATTCGTGCGGCAGATCGCATTCTTGATCTCGGCCCAGGGCCGGGTGAGCGCGGTGGCAATATCGTGCACTTTGGCACAATCCAGGAGTTGCTGGGATCCAAAGAATCGGTAACCGCGGCCTGTTTACGAAATGGAGACTATCTACCTGAATATCCTGCCGCTTCAAACATAGCTGCAACCAATCACCTGAAGGTTCGCGGGGCGCAGCAGAACAACTTGAAAGGCATTGATGTTTCGATTCCATTGAATCGAATGATCTGCATAACAGGTGTAAGCGGTTCCGGCAAGTCGACGTTGGTTGATGAGGTTCTATATCGAGGCGTTTGTCGCGAAATGGGTAAAACCACACTGACACCAGGTAAATGTTCAGGAATTGATGGACTGGAACAGATTTCCGATATTGTCATGGTTTCCCAGTCCCAGATTGGAAAAACTGCACGTTCCAACCCCGTGAGTTATGTGGGTGCACTCACCCCAATTCGTGAGCGGTTCGCAAAATTGCCGTTGGCCATACACAGGGGGTACACCGCTGGATACTTCAGTTTCAATACGGATCTTGGACGTTGTTCGTCTTGTGGAGGAAGCGGTTTTGAGCGTATCGAAATGCAATTTCTAAGTGACGTATATCTTCGTTGTGCAGAGTGCGATGGCACTCGTTTCCAATCGGAAATTTGCGATGTAAGAATCCCACCGAACTTGAATCCCAACTCGAAAGCTGAGTGGCAGCCTCAATCGATTGTCGGCATCTTGGACATGACTGTGTCGGAAGCAGTTGATTTCTTCTTTGATGACGCACCAATTGTGAATGCTTTGGCACCCTTGATTGATGTAGGGTTGGAGTACCTCAAACTCGGCCAGCCGGTACCGACTTTGAGTGGAGGCGAAGCGCAAAGACTCAAGCTTGCTGCTCATGTCGCAAAAAGCGAAAGTCGCCGTAGTCGAGTAGGTGAACAAATCCTATTTCTGTTCGACGAACCAACCACGGGATTGCATTTTACCGACGTATCAAAGCTGATTGATTCATTGCGCAAATTGATTGATAACGGACACTCAGTGGTTGTGATCGAACACAATCTTGATTTGGTTTCGAGTTCTGACTGGATAATTGATCTTGGGCCGGAAGGCGGAGAACTCGGAGGTGTAGTTATTGCCGAAGGCACACCAAGAGATCTAGCGCGAGAGGCTATCACGCCTACGGGAGAGGCACTAAAAGACTACTACAACAACCGCTTAAATGGGCGATCTTCTGTGTCGTTTCTACCGGAAATACCAAATTCTACAAATCGTGAAATTTACGTCAGGAATGCTCGAGAGCACAATCTCAAGAATATCTGTTTGTCTATTCCCTACAACGCTATTACAGTCATCACCGGAATGAGCGGAAGCGGCAAAAGCACCGTTGCTTTCGATATTTTATTTGCGGAAGGGCAGAAACGCTATCTGGAGACTTTGAACGCTTACGCACGGCAGTTCATGCAGCCTGCATCAAAGGCCGATTTTGACGCAGTAACTGGACTGCCCCCTACAATCGCGATCGAACAGCGTACCAGTCGTGGCGGGCGTCGCAGTACCGTTGCTACGCTCACAGAAATCTATCATTACATTCGGTTATTGTTTGTTCGGTTTGGCGTGCAGTACTGCCCTGATTGTGAGGTAGAAGTAGATTCACAGTCTATTGAATCTGTCGTTCAACAAATTCGAAAGAAATACAAGAATCAAACGATTTCGATCTTTGCTCCACTTATCGTCGGGAGGAAAGGGTACTACACTGATATCGCAAAGAGCGCAAACAAAAAAGGCGTGGAGTTCTTGCTTGTTGATGGGGAGCTACTGTCTACCGCGAAATGGCCGCGCCTTGATCGGCACCGTGAGCATGATATAGACATGCCGATTCGTACTCTAAATTTAGCCCAGTCAAATCTGCAAGAGATTCGTTCGATAGTGGAAGATTCACTGCATGTGGGCAGAGGACATATTCGAATTGTTTCCTCCACTCTCAGTGTGAGTGAGAGAATTCAGAAACTTGATTCTTTTTCAAATTCCAGATCCTGTTCTCGTTGCAGACGATCCTTTAACGAATTGGATCCGAGGCTGTTTTCATACAACTCGCATCATGGTTGGTGTGATGCATGCGTAGGAACCGGTCTAACCTTGGCAGGTGATGATGTAGGCGATGAATTTATTGATGTCGATGCCAATTCATATTCGATTTGCAAGGCATGTGACGGAAAGAGACTGAAACCCGAAGCCCTTGCTGTGAAATTCAAAGGCATGACAATTGATTATCTCGCAGGGTTATCCATTCGAGAAGCTCGAAATACATTGTCGAAACTTCGGTTTTCGGAGCGCGAGAAACTCGCGACCAAAGACATTCTTTCGGAACTGAATGCACGGCTGGAATTCCTGGATTCGGTGGGTCTTTCCTACTTGTCGCTTAGTCGCTCGGCACCGACTCTAAGTGGCGGAGAGGCCCAGAGAATTCGATTGGCGTCACAGTTGGGTTCAAGTCTTTGCGGAGCCTGTTATGTTCTCGACGAACCGACCATTGGGTTACACACTTGTGACAACAGAAGACTCCTCTCGGCACTGAAAGCACTTCGAGACAAGGGTAACACTATCGTAATTGTGGAGCATGATGAGGAAACTATCATCTCGGCTGACAACATCATTGATCTGGGTCCTGGAGGAGGAATTCGAGGTGGTTCGGTTGTCGCACACGGCACTCTAGCGGAAATTAAAAACAACCCGAACTCGGTCACAGGCAAAATGTTGAAATCGCCGCTGCAGCATCCAATGCCTAGGAACCGACCGCCACCAAACCAGAAATGTGCACTTCAGATCGTTGGTGCTGAGCGGCACAATCTGAGAAAAATCAACGCAACGATTCCGCTGCAATCTCTGGTATGTGTTACTGGAGTCAGTGGCAGTGGCAAAAGCACACTGGTTCGGGAAGTGCTTTATTTGAACCTCATCAATGCGTTGGCGCGCAATCGTAAATCAAAGGGCACCATCACTTGGGACGGGTGTAAGGAAATTATTGGTTGGCAGCAGTTTGGAAGAGTGCTGGAAGTCGATCAGACTCCAATAGGAAAGACTCCGAGATCATGCCCAGCCACTTATGTGAAAATTTGGCAGACGATCCGGAAACTGTTTGCAGAAACATCGGAAGCACGTCTTCGCGGATACGATGCGAGCCGGTTTTCATTCAATGTCGATCAAGGTCGCTGTCCGGAATGTAAAGGGCAGGGCGAGAAGAAAATTGAAATGAATTTTTTACCAGATGTGAGAGTAAAGTGCGAAAACTGCAATGGAGAAAGATTCAATCGCGAAACGCTTTCAGTTCGCTATCGTGATAAATCAATTGCAGATGTTTTGAGTATGAGCATGGAAGAAGCCGGAGATTTCTTCCAGTCGCTGACATCGCTGAAACGTGTTTTTAGATTGTTAGTTGACGTTGGTCTCGGCTATTTGACTTTAGGACAACCAAGTCCGACCTTGAGCGGTGGTGAGGCACAAAGAATAAAACTGGTATCAGAGTTGTCGAAGTCTTTGCCTCGTAGCGTTGAAGTCAAGTTCAGCGGGCTTTCAGGCGACAGCAGTTTCAAGACGTTATATGTATTGGATGAGCCGACTGTTGGGTTGCACGCAGCAGATGTTGAAAAGCTGATTCGGGTAATTCATGCGTTAGTAGATACAGGCAACACAGTAGTAATTATTGAGCACAACCTGGATGTAATTGCTGAAGCAGACTGGGTCATTGACCTAGGTCTGGAAGGAGGTAATTTTGGCGGAAAAGTGGTTACCCAGGGGAAATTGTCAAGGGTGATGAAATCGAAGCAGTCGCATACTGCAAATGCGTTGCGAGAGTTTATTGATAGTAGAATTGAGGGCTCAGGATATGATCAATAAAGTCACAGCATGCACCATTTCGAGTAGCTTCTGACTATGGACTGCTTACGCTCGCGGTTACAGTTCTCGGCGAAGGTCTTGGTGGCGTTGTGAAATGTAGTTTTTCATTGCTAATTCCGCACGGTCAGCGTCTCGCAGTGCAATGGCTTCTGCAACATCATGCGTCATAATTTCATGTGCTTCCGCAATCGAATGCCAGTTACCAATTTTGACGGATATAAAAAACCATAATCTCAAGTGCAGATTGAAAATTCTCGGTATGGTTTCTACCAGAAAGGAGTTTTTTGATGCTTCCGAGAGAATTGAATAGTACTCTCTGTCGAGTTGAACATAAGTATCAATATCGTCGTCTTTGGTTGCTTGTACCAAAACTCCATGAATTTCCATTAGTTTTGCCGCTTGAGCAGGTGTTGCCCGTTGAGCAGCGAGCTGGCAGGCATGGCCATCAATGAGGCTTCGAAATTCATAGATTTCCTGGACGTCCGAGTAGGTAATTTCAGACACGAACATCCCACGGTTCAATCGATGGATGACTAAACCTTCCATCGACAGTCTCTGCAAGGCTTCACGAATCGGTGTACGCCCAATTTGCAGTTCTTTTACCAGGGATTTTTCCGCAAGAACGATACCGGGAGGCAGGTCCAGTCTAGTAATACGTCTAATCAACTCGTCATAAGCCTTTTCAGCTAGTGACGTTGAAGATTGGTTTTCAGTAGAATCTGTATTCACGTATCTTGTACTACAATCGGTTCACCCAAACCTGACGCTACTTTTTGGGCATTAAGATTCTGACCGATAACCACCATCCGGTAATGTAATCTCGGATCAGATTCAGAAATATCGAGTTGTCCTGTTGAATACTGTACAAGAGAAGGTTCTCCATCCAGTTGCATGTGCCCTTTCATTCTCCAAACATTATCCGGCAATTTATCACAGAATTGTTTCAGAGCGGAGTGCGATAAGTTGTTGTAGGGCTGCAATACGAAAGATGTCATAGTATCGTGTTCGTGATGATGATGGCGTTCGTGACCATGCTCTGAGGTTTTTCCAATTTGCGTGGTCTTTAAATCGGAGAATATCAAACTTGAATCAACATCGCAAAATTCGGTGAAACGAATTTCCGCATCTGGGTTGATTTCCTTGAGTTGGTTGGTAACATTTATTATCGATTTATCTTGGGCAAGATCTATCTTATTCAGAATTACTATATCTGCATTCAATATTTGAGATATGTAAAATTCGCCCAGAACCATGCGGATTTTGTAGAAATTGGCTGCATCCACTACTGTAACGATCGGGGCAACGTCAAATTTGTCAATGACTGACGGGTCCTCCAAGTCGTCCAGCATGTCTTCCGGGTCTGCAACTCCCGTCGCTTCCACGATGATACGCTCAGCACCTTTCTCATAAGCAAGCTCTTCTATTGCGTTGAGTAGAGAGCCTTTCAATGTACAACAGATACAGCCTGAAAGAAGTTCAATCGTGTCGATTGACTTTCCTTGCAAGAATTCGCCGTCAATTCCGACTTGACCGAACTCGTTTACGATGACAGCGGTTGGTATATCGGAATTTGAGGTTTCAAGAAGATTTCTTACCAGCGTGGTCTTGCCGGCACCTAAAAATCCAAACAACAAGTGTACTTTAGGCACGTTATCCAAAGCGCTTTCTTATCTCCAAAACTGAGTTGGCATACTCCGATTATACTGCTTGTCGTTCGCGGTGCTCCCGCCGTTGCCGGCTACTTGTTTTGGAGAGGGAGGGGAAGGGTACCCCCATAAATGCCATAGAATCAACAAAAATATCTTGAAAGTCTGGTCGTGCCGCTAGTGCTACATGCTCAATTTGATGGACAATCTCACTCGCCTTATTGCGTTCGATTTCCGACAGTAGTGCTATCTGTGCACCTAGTAGTGCAGCGTTTCCGACATAGGAAATTCGTTCGTGTTGCAGGTTAGGTAGAAGCCGAATGGTTTTTGCGCTTTCGATATTAATATAGTTTCCAAATCCACCGCAAAGCATCAGTTGATGAATTTCATCGTCGGTGATATTCATCACTGATTGCAGCATGCGAATTCCAGAGTAGATTGCACTTTTCGCCAACTGCAATTGTCTAATGTCGCCTTGTGTGATACCGATATTTTTACTCTTCCCTGACTCAATCTCCCAGACTAACACAAATTCCGCAGAGCCGTTACCGTTTTTAATCAGTCTTTTGCGGATTGGTTCTGGCAATTGTTCCAGTTCGCGCTTGCGCATATTTCCGTTGCTGTCCATGATTTTGGAATCAATCATTTTTGCGGCTGCATCAACTAAGCCGGAACCACAGATTCCGATAGCAGGCACATCGCCAATAACGGCACAGTTTAAATCATGCTCGGCATCCACTCTTTCGATGGCTCCCAGCGCCCCTCTCATTCCGTCCCTAATCTGTGCACCCTCAAGAGCCGGTCCCGCAGGAGCCGAACAGGCGGTCAGTCGATCACGCGAGCCCATAACCACTTCGCCGTTTGTGCCGATATCAACCAAAACTCGAATTTCATCGCTTTCATGTATCCTGGTTGAAAGAATGCAACCTACCGTATCCGCCCCGACAAAGCCTGCGATTATCGGAAGCAAGCACACTTGTGCATTGGGCGCAGCTTTCAGCGGTAGCTCCAGAGCTGGTCGTATCACACTTTCCCGAATGACAGGAGCATAAGGTGCAAGTCCCAGATAAGAGACGTCGATTCCAAGAAAGATATGGTGCATACATGTGTTGCCAACAACCACAATCTTGTAAATTTGTTCAGGATTGATCTTTGCTTCTTCGCTGCACTGGCGAATGTACTGATTGACTTGATTGAGAATTTTTGCTCGAAGGGTTGCGAGTTTCTTCTCATCAAACTGCGCGTATGCAATTCGAGACATGAGATCGCCGCCATAGACCGCTTGTGAGTTCATACCCCCAGCCGATGCGAGTTGCTCTCCAGTCTGGAGGTCTAACAGGGTTCCAACTACGCTTGTCGTTCCGATGTCGAATGCCATTCCATAGATGCGATCGCTGGTATCGCCGGCTTCGACATCGATCACTTTTTCATTGAAGGTCGTTACTGTAAGCTTACCACCGTGTTTACGCAGCAACTGTGGAATTTTTCGAACTGTGTGAAGCGGCATCGATTGATCTGCCAGATTGGGGACTACAGCAAGAATTTCTTCGACATCAGAGGTCTGGTGATGCTCCTCGACAGGAGCATTCGCTGTCACGATATGTTTAGTCACTCCGCAGTCGAGATGTACATGAGAGTCGTCTAAATTGGCATCGCCGGATGCCAGGATTTGATGACCTTCCTCTGCCTTTGGCGGCATCGGGAATACCATGGTATCTCCGAGCATTCTGGTCTGGCAGGAAAGTCGAAATCCCTCAAGAACTTCGTCGTGCCCAAGCTGAATTTCATCTTGTACGGTAGGGGGAGGGGTGTCGCCTCTCAGAATCTTTACGCGGCAACTCCTGCATCGACCTCTGGAGCCGCATGTAGCGTCAATGGCGATGCCTGCCTGGCGGGCAGCATCCAGAATTGTGGCATCTCTTGCCACATGGACGGTACGTACGCCTTTGCCTTCAGCGGCGGTCGTAAATGTAACAGCGAATTTTTCGAGCATATTAAGTCCAGGAAGCGCGAGGTTCCTCTACGAGTCTTAAAGCGAGTCGTACCGCGTCGACAGCATCTTTGCCCCATCCGTCTGCACCGCATTCGTCGGCCCAATCCTGGGTTGTAGGAGCACCGCCGATCAGTATCTTCACTTTGTCTCGATGTCCGGCGTTCTGAAATTCTTCTATAGTCACTTTTTGATAGTATACCGTTGTAGAAAGCAGTGCCGAAAATCCTACAAGATCAGCATGTTCCTGACGGGCAGTTTCTATGAATCGGTCCGGATGTACGTCAGTACCGAGATTGATTACATTGAACCCGGCATTTTCAAGCATGATTGTAACGATTGATTGGCCGATATCATGCATGTCTCCAAGAACGGTTCCAATGACGAATGTACCTACCGGCTTTTCTTCATTGGCAGCGAGTAACGGGCGGATTAGCGCAAGTCCAGCTTTCATGGCTCGGGCAGTGATCAGCATTTCTGGAATGAATATGATCTGAGCACTGAATCGATCCGCTTGTAGATCAAAACCTGGGAACAGTCCGTCATCCAGTATTACTCGCGGATCAATGTTGGCGTCAATGCTCTGCCGCACCCGTTCGTCCGCATATATGTGATCACCGTTTTCAACTGCATCCCAGAGAGTTTGCCACTCCCAGCCTTCCGGCGCTCGGCTTTCCCAACCTTCCGGAATGACTAATACAGGTTCATCGTCGAATTCTTCAAACATCGTTCGATTCGCTATTGCAAATTAATTTAAAGGATATTTACCGTAGGTTCCGAAGTCGCGTTGTGCCTCAAGCATGGCGAATATGTTCTGAATGGGAACATCTGCGAGAATGTAGTGCGATGGCGAGAATATGTAGCCACCACTGGTTGCCAAATTTTTCATGACTTCACACACGCCGTTGCGAATATTTTCCACCTGGCCTCTCGGTAACAGACGCTGCACGTCAAAACCGCCGATGAAAGCGATGTCGTCACCGTATTTTTGTTTCAATTCGACTTGGTGTTTATTGCCGCCGGTCGGTTGCATCAAGCCGGAAAGATCAACACCGAGTTCGATCATGTCGCCGATAATTGGAGAATAATCACCGCAGGAGTGAAGTTTTATGAATATGTCTTCGTTGGTTTTACGAAATTCTTTGAACATGTAATCGAATCTCGGCTTGGCAAGCTCTCGCCAATGTACCGGAGAAATCATCATTGACTGCTGGGCACCTACATCGTCGCCCACTCGAATCATGTCGATGCCAAGATCGACTACATTTTTTCCGAGCTCAGTGTAGTATTCGGTCAGTCCGTCCAGTACCCCTTGGATCAATTCGGGTTGATCAAACAGCATAAGGAAGAAATTTTGCGTTCCAACCAGATGAGCGTACGCAGCTTCAATCAAGGTTGAGGAAAGATCAACGATAATGAAATAGTCGTCTTGATATTCTTCCAACAGAGTCTTGATTGGGTCGAGGAGTTCCGGGTCTGCTGGATCCGGCCAAGTATAGTTTTTCAACTCTTCCATCGAGGTAATAGGGTGATGGTTCGGAAAGTTTTCGGGCACTACTTTGGCGGGTCCCCAGAATTCCTGTGTCTTCATGAATTCCACATGTTCTTCTTCAGTGCGCACCTTCAGTCCGCTTTTGCCATACCCGACGCCAAAATGATTGTGCCAGGTTTCGCCAATTTTAATGGGCCGATGTGAAAACTGAGCATTGATGCCAATCTGATAGATGATGGCGTCGTTACCGAGTCGAAGTTCAAGTTCAGGATTGTGCTTTAACCCGGTTCCGGTATTTGTCACACCGTATATTCGGGCGATTTTTTCTTTGGCTTCACTCTTCATCCGATACAGCAGAGGAACACGATCCACTTTTTCGTGGCGCACGGCACGAGTGAAACGTTCTCGTGGCAGTAGTTCTTTCATTTCAATTGCACCTCAATTTTCGGAAACTTTCGAATAAATATATAACTGATATATTAAATTTATTTAGTTGAGTCAAGAATTACCTTTTTCTTGACACTTTTTTGACAGATTTGTTCAGGGAGCGGATGTACTTCAGGTATTTCACAGAGTATTCATCTTTTGCAGTTAATGAATTGGTTGCGAATCGGAAGTCGTCGAATGGCTTGACTGGATTCATGATTGGATCGATCATCAGCGCATCGCAACCCGCCAGAATGGAAAGACTTACAAATGCATTATTTAGAATCTTGCGTTGCGGCAATCCGAAAGATACGTTGCTGTGCCCACCGAAAATATGAACATTCGGATAGCGCTCGCGCATGACCCGAACTGCATCGAGATAGTGGTTCCCAAAATCTGGTCCGGCACCGATCGGAAACACCAGCGGATCCAGCAATCGGTCTTCCATTGCAATTCCGCCCGTTTCCATCATCGACATGCATTTTTCGAGATTTTCGATACGCTCTTCGGCGTTTTGCGGCATACCTCGATTGCCGCTGGCATTTGCGAACAGTACGGCGTTTCTTTCACGAGCCATATCAACCAACACCTGTCTCCCGTCTTCAAGATTGAACGAGTTGATTGCAGGTCTGCTGATGGAGCCGTCATGCGCTTCAAGCCCCGCATAAATAGTATTGGAATCCGAAGAATCAATCGAAACGATGGAGGGTGTGATCGATTGGGCAGTTTGCACCAGCCACCTCATCCACTCAAAACGCTCTTCTGGATAGACTGACATTTCATCGACGCAAAGATCAATAATGTGAGCGCCGTTTACTTCTTGAGATCGAATCGCCCAGACGATGTACTCCATATTTTTCTGACGGCAGGCTTCGGCAATGTGCGGAATTGCGAAAATCTTTTGCTCATTTGGATCTTCCGGAATCGTTGCGGTAACGTCCAGACGGCCAGGAGAATTATCCAGATGGGTATAGGTGATATACCATTTCCCATTTTCACGCAGCACGCGTGGGCTTGAAGCCTTGATTTTTCTAGTGGCATTAAAGTTCTCGCCAATGATGACGAGACCGTCGTTTTGCAATTTCATAGTCAGCTGCGAGTTGATGCTGGACTATTGTGGGATCAGGCCGAACAGGCCAGAACGGGACATTTTGGGCAGCATTACAGAACTTTCTAGAAGCGAAACCGGAAGGTTTACATCATCATTCAGCAATTGAAACAACGGTTTCTGATCGTGCAGTTCCCATTCCACCTGTTTGCCATCGATAGGGTAGGAATATCCTGGCCCCAATCGGCGGGAAATTCTAAGTTTATGCTGTTGTGCCCAGTTGCGGACGATCAGCACAAACTGTTTGGTGGCATCTTCAACTCCAAGCCAAGCTGCAGATTCAAGAAACAGCGCTTCAACCAGTTTATCCTGCTCCATCCACTCGATTGTTCGCTCATCAATTTTTTTGCCTACGGTCAATGCGAATACCACGGCCTGTCTGGAATTGCTCAGATACTGCATAAAAATCGGACTCTTTAGATTAATATCATCACCGAGCGCAAGTACGTTACCGTCAATCGATTGAATATCGACAACTCGATAACTAACCATTGGCGTAGTGTTTTCAATAAACACCTGTATTGCTGTTTGCGCAGCGGCACGAATTGCTCGGCGAACTTTTTCCATATCCTTATAGCCGTGAATTTTCAGGACGGCATCAGTTTTCGGTTCTGGAATTTCCAGAGTAAATGTTTCCGTTTGACCACAAACGAGAGATTTCATGCTATTCGACCAGATTGCATATTATAAATATATTATTTCATATTAATTGTTATATCGTATCTGAACAGAAGAAATTTATGATAGTGGGATGCAGTTAATGAGTCTTTGGAGCAGGAAGAATCAGAGGTCATTTACCATTTTCAGGGAGCCTGGAGGCAACATATCGATAAATGCCTCCACCGATGAGCGCACCGATCAGCGGTGCCAAAATGTAAACATAAAAAAATCCGCCTCGAGGTCCCGGTATGGCAATATCACCCCAACCGGCAAAATAGGCAATCAGCCGAGGTCCGAAATCCCGAGCTGGATTCAATCCTGCCTGCGTTAGCGGGCCAACCACAGATATGATTGCTGCAACTCCTACACCAATGGCAACTGCCGCTCCTGCAGACTGCGGTCTGGCGTAATTTCGGCCGTGGGTAACGACTGAAACGATGAATGCCAGCATCGCGGTACCGATCATCTCCGCGATGAAGCCAGTCTTTACACTAACTGTATTGAAGGCTTGTTCCGTGGTGCCAAATACCGCCGGGTTGGGAAAATATTCCCCGAATACCATTGCACTCAGCTGACTCCCCGCTTCGCCTCGAACTAGCCCTTGAGCGTGTTCGAAGTCGGCAATAGCATCTCCATACATGAGGTACAGAATGAATGCGGCAAACGCTGCGCCGGCAATCTGTGCCGCCCAGTACGGGATAACTCGTCGCCATGGAAATCCGTCATAGACTGCGACGACAAGCGTGATGGCAGGATTAATGTGTGCGCCAGAGAGTGCAGCGGCCGTGTAAATTCCGAGTGTGACAGCAACTGACCAGACCACAGCAACCTGCCACATACCGACTTGAGCGCCTGAAATTACTGCGGCATGAACGACGCCTACACCGAAAAACACCATGACAAAGATACCCAGAAACTCACCCGTCAGGGCATTTCTTAAGTTCGGTAGTTGTTCCGTCTGATTCTTTCTGAGTGGACGGTCAAGAAATTGAAATAGATTACGTGTAGATTTCACGTTCAGTCCTAATTTGCGAAATAGGGAATGATGCCGGTCAAGCAGCGTTTACTTTGCCTGATTCAGGCTCCGACTGAATGTTGTCAAACCACTCCACTGACTTGCGAAGGCCACCGAGCGGATAGACATGCAGCGATTTAATGATGCTGTCGGGATTTTGTATGCGGTTATCTGCCAGTTCTCTCAGCAAACGTTCTGGTGTCGAATTCATCAATAGCTTGGTGGCGTTTCGTGCCTGTTTCCTCAAGAACTGAGCAGAGGCTCCTATACCGCAAGTCGCCGCATGCTTAATCAAGGTTCCAATCGTTGCGACACCAGGAACGCCGATGTGAATCGGCAAAGTATTTCCGGATTCCACAAGTTGTCGTTCCCATTCAATTACCGGTGCGGCTTCAAAGCAGAATTGGGTCACGATATGCATGTCGGCATCGGTGCGTTCGGCAAAAGCGTTTTTCCACTCAATCGCATGTGCCAATTGCGCTTTGGATATATCGGGACTTCCTTCGGGATGCCCAGCGACACCAATTCGTTGGATGCCCATTTTGTCAAACAGCCCGGTGTCGAGAAGCTGCATGGAATTTTCGTAATCTCCAACGGGAGTTGCTGAAGTGCCGGCAAGCACTAGAATCTGTGTTCCTCCGGAATCATCACGAAATCTCATTAGAGAATCTTCCAATTTTTTTCGATTTGGAATCTGTCGAGCCGCGTAGTGTGGAACAGGATTGAATCCCTCTGATACAAGTCTTTCGCAGATCGACAACGTATCATCGATTGTTGAACCCGGAAGCAAAGTGACATAGACAGTCGTACCTGGCGAAAGAATGTAACGATAATCCGGAATCTTTGTTGCGGTTCCTGGGGTAGTTTCGATTGAATATCCGTGTACGAGTTGTCTTAGTGCAGTATTCATGGAACTCGACAATGTAGAATCAACCGTGGTGAATCAAAAGAAATGAGACTGGTAGCAATTAACTTTGGTCAGTAAGGAGTTGGATTATTCCGCTCGCAGTTGAGTAATAGCAGACAGACTGCTACCACTCGAAATAAATTACAGCATCGTGGAAGTCATTGATTTCGTTTTCGCTTGAAGAAAGCACTCGAAATCCGTTTCCGGTTGAACCGGCCCATTGATTGTCCAGCATGATACGATTCGAGATCCAATGATCTGCAAATTTATGCCCAATCAGGATATAGATTTGGGAAGAAGATACGGTTATTCCACCGTCAGGTCCAAATCGGGTGTTCATGGGTCTTGGTGTTGTCCAGTCAGCCACTAAATTGCAGGTGTAGGCATCAAGCGAATCAGCAATTACGGCCCTATGAATTGGCCATGCAAATGAATTTCCGGATATTGTTACGGGCTGATTTGGCAATTTACATGCGATAGCGACGAGGTGCTCTCCTTTGAAAGTGAAATTTTCGTAAAACTCTCGATTGCAGTTAACGGCAACACAGCCGAGGTCGGTCTGAGTCAAACTATCTTGGATTTCTGGAGGAGTCCAGTCCAGATTCTTCAGTTCATATCGGTTAAATTCTGGAACCGGAAATCGTTTTGCCCACATGAGAAAGTCTTTGGATAAATTGTTATCTAACGTCGCCAATTATTTTATTCTATTTACATATGTTTGGTGCTTAGGTTGCATTGCAGACACACAAATTCAGTTCGAATAGGTAAAATTGTTCGAATACCTGTTTCGCCGAGTATTGTATATTCGACACGAGCAGGAATTTTGGAATTTTCCGTTTTTTTGCGATTTCTCAGCTGTTGGAATTGCAAGTCAATTACAATTTTGAAAATTCAAACTGATACAAATTAATTTTTTGATAGATCAAAAGGAAACCCAATGGCGAAAGTAACAATCTTATACTGGAAGGACATTCCGTCAGTGGTAGAAGCGCGTGATGCTGATGGCGTACACAAAGAACTACTAAGTGAACGTTTTCAAGAACTTATCGACCTGATAGCCATGAAGAAAAAACTCGCTGGAACTGACGAATACCTGATGCAATGGGAAAAGGGGAAACCTTACCAAGTGGAAGGAAGCGCCAAGGAAGTTGTTGCATCTGTAAAAGAAGAACTAGAAGCCCGATATAAGGAGATTCGTAAAGAGGAACTGGCAAAAGCAGTAGGTTAGTTCTTTCCAGGCTCGACGTAAATTGCACGAAAGTCGTTCACGTTGGTAAGTGTCGGTCCTGTTGTTATTAAATTTCCAATTTGCTTGAAAAAGCCGTAGGAGTCATTGTTTTTTAGAAACTCGTGCGCATTCAGGTTCTTTTCCCGTGCTCGCTTAAGTGTCGTTGGGTCGACAATCGCCCCCGCATTGTCTGCCGTTCCATCAATTCCATCCGTATCGCAGGCAATCGCATGTACGCAATCAAGATTTTCCAATTCCACAGCCAGAGCCAATGCAAAATGAGTATTTGGACCACCTTTGCCCTGGCCAGTTACCGTTACAGTAGTTTCACCGCCTGACAGCACTGCAAAAGGATTTCCATTGGGATTCTCTGAGATTAGCTCTCTAATGAAGGAGGCGTGATTTCGCGCTGCGAGAGCAGAATCGCCTTCGACTGAATCACCCAAGACAATCGCTTCAATTCCAGCCTCTTGTGCAGCTGCAGCACTTGCATTCAGGCAGTCCGAAGCTTTTGCAATGATCTCCACACTGGATTCCTGAAAGATCAAATTGCCGGGTTTGGGAGTTTCAAGGTCTCCAGATTTGAGCAACTCGAGTATCTTTGCAGGCGTTTCGATTTCATAGTCCATCAGAACATCCAGCACATCGCTGCATGTGGTTGTGTCAGGGACTGTGGGGCCTGAACCAATTGTGGACGGATCATCACCAACAACATCGGATATACACAGAGTCAGTGCAGAATTTGGAAAAATATTTTGCATCAACCGGCCGCCTTTTACGGCAGATAGATGCTTACGAACGCAGTTTATTTGATGGATGCTGGCGCCAGCAAGAAGCAATTTTCGAGTAATTGAACGCTTGTGTTCAAGACCAACTTGTTCGTGCGGTAGAGACAATAGCGCCGAAGCGCCACCGGAAATAAGGCAGACTACAAGAGTGGAAGAGTCAAGAGCGGAGGTTGATCCGACAATCTTCTGTGCTGCTGCCAGTCCTGCCTGATCTGGAATCGGATGAGCAGCCTCGACGACTTCTATTGAACTGCAATTAACCGAATGTCCGTAGCGGGTTACAACGATGCCAGAGATTTCACCTGAACAGTGATCTTCAATCACTTTGGCCATTGCAGCCGCTGCTTTTCCGCCTCCAACTACATGAATTTTTCGATGCGAGATTGCATCCAGATGAACCGGCAGACAATGTTCCGCGGAAGCACTGGCAACAGCAGTATGATACAGATGAAGGAGCAATTCTCGGGGATTTGGCTTCTTAGCTGCAGGCATATTCAGTTGTTATCTGACATGTTCTCGAAGCATAACTTTCACCTGCAATATCATAACTGCTCGGAACATCATCTTGAACAGAACGAACTAATTTCAAAGCCATTTCGCAGAATGAGGCGCCAATAGGAATTGGATTCCACATTCCTTGATAAGCCATCTAAATTTACGGTGCATGAGGTTTCATACTTGGGAAATTCAGCCTCAGATTTCACGCAGACTGTAAATCTTCCTGATCCGCAGGCTTAAGAGACAGCACATCGCCTCCGAGTCCCTCAAATAGTTTTTCCCGGCATGTCAATATGATAATTTGAATCTTTTCTGACGCAGCGTTAAGGATATCAAACATCCTGTCCATTCGAACATCATCTGAATAAACCAGAGCATCGTCCAGTATCACGGTGGCGGGAAGTCCTTGCTCAACGAGCATTTGGGCGAATGCAAGGCGAATCAGCACTGCGATTTGCTCCTGAGTTCCGATACTCAACAACTGAAAATTTTCTTCGCTACCCTGTCTTTTGACATCGACAATATTGAGATTTTCGTCCATCGTCAGTTCGGCGGTTGGAAACAGTGTTCTCAAATAAGGATGCACTCGCTTCATCACCGGCGACATGAATGTTCTTTTTGCCTCGCGTTCAGCTTCGCGAAGCGTTAACAAAAGCAGGTCAAGCACCTCCACTTCCCGCTTGCACCTAGTTAATTCTTCATTGACCATCTCACGCTCGCGCTGTTTCTGCTGAATCTTCTCATCGACTCCGGCACCCTCGAGATTTCCAATAGTGTTTTTCAAGCTGGCAACCTGTATTGTCAGATCGTTTCTTTTTTTCTCCCTGTTTTGAATTTTTGCCGTTAGCCGATCAATGCGCACTAAAAGCATATTCAGGTCCGACTCTTCGTATTCAGCTTCCAGCTGATTTACCAATTGCCGTTGAGCAGAGATTTCTTTGTTCATTGCCTGAATATTAATCTGGACTTCGGATTCAGAATTTTGCTCATTGGCCAGACTTAGCTCAAATTCGAGCTTCTTCGACAGATCTACGATGTTTTTAAGATTCGATTCAACTGTGGCGATTTGAATTTTAATTTCTGACAATGCTGATTGAAAGGTGTCCAGTTCTCTTTGCAATCCAGAGACATCGCTACGCGCAAGTTCGGTACCATTGCGCATCTTCAGCAGATATTCTTCAGCTTTGCGCACAGAAGGCAGATCACTGACTCCCAACGCGTTCTTCTCATTCTCTAAAGTCTGCCTGATTTTATTAATTCGCTCTTCAAGTGTCTGCGTGTCGACTGAATCACTATCGGAATTTGATGCATGCCTTACCGCTTCCTGACGCGCTGATTCAGCTGCCTGTGTGAGCACTTGACGTTCAACATGAAGCTGTTCCGCATGTTCGGCTGAATCCGCTTGCACTGCGCGCAACTCACTTTCAAGTGTGTGGCTCGCTTTGCGCTGATTCGCGATAAGACTGTCCTGATCGGTTACCGCCGGTTGAACATAGATTCTGCCGCGCTCTGGAATTGAGATTTCAGTTTTCTCAATAATGTCATACGCCTGCTGCGCTGATGGAAGCGGTTGGCTTTCGATTTCGATTCCTGATGCACTATCCTCATCGAGGTCAAACTGAATCCGTGTCGCACTCTGCTGAATGCTTGATTCAGCAATATCCAACACGCGTTTGGCAGTGCGAATTCGTTTGATCGATTCATCATCCACGAGTATTGATGTAGCTCTTTGCAAGTTTTCCTGATAGCGCTCCTCAGCCTGCTTGTAATCTTTGAAGCGGCGTTCCAGATCAAGTATTTCGGCACCAGACTGAACGACAGCCAAAACACGGTACGCCCTTTGCTCTTTTTCTATTGATTCTTCCAGCCTGCCTGTTGCTTCCTGCAAGTATTTACCTGCCGATTCAACTTGCTGAACATTTACTCTTTCCCTCTCTCGCAGTGTTTCGATCTCCTGACTAGCAAGTTCATGACGATTCTTTGCATCACGGATTGCTTCATTCAGACGGCGATACTCTTTAGCTTCGTTTTCCAGCCGTTGCAGGTCGCTGGACATTCTATCCAGTTCGCTTCTCGCAGTGCGCATTTTCTCTTCGTGTCTAGCAAGTTCCTGGTGTTTGATTTGCGCCTGATTGATTTCTCTCAAATCATCAGCCTCACTATTGTCTGACTCCAATCGATCCAATTTGCCCTGTGCGGATTCCAAATTTTCGAGGTATTCAGTCAGTTCGTTCCGACGGTCATTCAATTCAGAAATTTCACTTTCCAGCTTCGCACTCTGCTCAATGAGATATTTGTAGCGACCTGTGGGACGGTTTGCGGTAGCGGTGACCAACTGGCTACGGTGATTTTCAAATTTATTCGGGAGTTCCCGCCCGCGTCTTCCGCCGAGTACCGTACCCACTTCGGTTTCAAGAGCGTTGTGGAGGCTTGATCTTGCACGATCTGACAGGTTTATCGGAGCGAAAGACTTGCCTTGCTGAACCCACAGGACGTTCCACATTCCAAAAGAATCCCCGCTCTTTCCAGAACTTCCGGCTCCGCCGCTAAGGATAAGGTTTTGCAACTCTTGCTCCGCTGCATCTCCTTCCAAATTTCTTCCATCATGACAGATGAGTGTTGCATAGGCTTTCTTCATGAATCGTTTTCTGATTTCATAAAGACCGCCATCGATTTCAAAACTGACGCTCACCACCGGCGCAGCCCAATTGTGACAGTTCTGCAGTTTTTTGATCTCTTTTGATCTTGAGCTGTATTTTTCAAAGAATGCCGCTCGCAACGCCGCGAGCAATGTGGATTTGCCCATTTCATTCGGGCCCACAATCACGTTGAGTCCGTCGCTCAGGCCTTCCAACTTTGTCGGCCGGTCAAACTTCATAAACTGATTCACTGAAAGAGATCGAATCTTCACGACGACAACGCTTCTTCCTTCATCAGTTCAAGATATAGACGCTGAAGAGCTTCCCCAGCGAGGTTCTTTTCATCCTCGCTGCCGGTCTCAGAAATGGTTTTCAGATTTTCCGCGGCAATTCTGACAAAGCCGCTTGTATCGATGCGATTCAGATCTTCCGTCGTCGGCTGCGGCAACAGCTGCTGCGAATGCACTCGGACATGACAGAACGCAGCAGCGGTCCGTTCGACGATTCGTTCGTGAAACCAGTTGCGATCTTCCAGTGAAAGCGCCCCTTCTACCGTCAGGTCAACCAACACCCGATCAAGACTGTCACTGAGTTGTCTCAGTTTTTGTTCCAACATGTCTATATCATTTTGGCTGTTGATTCGATCAGACAAACGCCTCCACGAATAACTGCCGGTTTCGATCGAAACAACTTCTGGTGGAGCCGCGGCAGAAGCAATTTCGACGATCAGCGCTTTGCCTCCATTTTCTACATCGAACGCATCTGTTTCTGGGGTTCCGCTGTACCAGCAACGCGAGTTAATCTGTTTTTGCCCATGCCAGTCGCCGAGCGCAAGATATGACAGATTGGCTGATTGCGGACGCGCTGGATCAATGTAGTTGGCGGTATTCTGATCACTTGAACCGAATCTCGTCACTGAGCCATGAGCCAGTCCGATGCGTGTAATGCGTGACGGAAGATTCACTTCAGTCATGTACTCGGTAGTGTCATGAAACGAGCGTTTGTGGTGGAGTGGCGCTGGAAGAATTGCCATGGATTCTTTATCAAACCGCGCGGGCTTGGATTCGGTGTAAATCTTTACATTGTCCGGCACCCCCCGTCTCAGCAGACGGTCCCAAAGTCCATTCATTCTCTGCGGATCGTGATTGCCGGGTAGGAGGTGCCACAGTACCTGATCGAACCCTCTCATGCGCTCCAGTGGCTGGTTCAGCGATCGGGTTGAAAGGTTTTCCATGTCGTAGACATCGCCGGCAACCAGTACATGACTTATTTCTTGCTGCCTTGCGATCTCACCGAGACGCGTGATGGCTGCGAGCCGAGCTTCCTGCAGAAGCCCCATTGTCTCTACATCGACAAAGCGAAACACCTTGCCGATTTGCCAGTCTGAGGTATGTATGAAACGAATTGCCACTTTCGGTAGAAGCGTTTGTAGATCTAAGAGTGAATCAAGATTATAGACATCAAATGACGCAAATTCCTTGCGAGTTAAATTAATATGTCAGATATTGTCGTATATTTTACAGCTCTTCCACAAAAATTGTGCTTAGCACAATAGTTAGTCAAAATCGTAAATGATTTGACCGCGCATTATCGCCAATGCGCTATACCCTTTCTCCAACTATATGAGTGGTGTTACAGCTCGCTCCTGCAATATCATCATTGCTGGGAATACGATTACAATAGAGTAAGCCGTTTTCAAGAACAATACGTAAGACGAGGTACAGATTCGAATGTCAGAGTATCGTGCACCGCTAACGGACATGAAGTTCGTATTAAACAATGTTGCTGGACTTGAGGATATTCTCAGTCTGGATGCCTACTTTGGCATGGATGAAGAACTGGTGTCCGCGATTCTCGAAGAGTCATCTAAATTTACCTCAGAAATTCTTGCACCGTTGAACCGGGTAGGCGACGAGCATGGGTCAGTTTGTAAAAATGGTGAGGTGACTACTCCGCCTGGTTGGAAAGAAGCCTATAGTCAGTTTACTGAATCTGGCTGGAATGGTTTGGCATTTGATCCGGACCAAGGCGGGCAGGGTTTGCCGTGGCTGGTGGCCACTGCAGTTCAGGAAATGTGGCACTCTGCAAATATGTCATTCGGCCTGTGTCCACTGCTGACTCAGGGAGCGATTCGAGCGCTTGAATTGCACGGTTCGAAAGAACAGCAGTCGCTGTACATGAAACGTCTGGTATCTGGCGAGTGGACCGGCACGATGGACCTCACTGAAGCCCATGCGGGATCAGATTTGGCGGCAATTCGTACGAGAGCGGTTGCTGAGGGAGATCACTACAGAATTAAAGGCCAGAAAATTTTTATTACCTACGGAGAGCATGATCTAACAGAGAACATTATTCATTTTGTGCTGGGCAGGTGTTCGGATTCTCCTGAGGGTGTTAAGGGGATTTCACTTTTCATCGTACCTAAATTTATGGTGAATGAAGATGGGTCACTTGGAGAGAGAAACGACCTGCGATGCGTTTCTCTTGAGCACAAGTTGGGCATTCATGCGAGCCCGACTGCCGTCATGTCATACGGTGACAATGGGGGTGCAGTGGGTTATCTGGTGGGCGAGAAAAATCGCGGCCTTGAATATATGTTTACCATGATGAATCTGGCTCGTCATGCAGTCGGCGTGGAAGGATTAGCCATAGCAGAGCGGGCTTATCAACAGGCCCTCGACTACGCAAAACAGCGAGTTCAAGGGAGTGCGGCAGGATCCAAAGAGCGGGTCACAATTATCCACCATCCGGATGTTCGGCGAATGTTGATGACAATGAAGTCGCTGATTGAAGCAAGTAGATGTCTGGCCTACTATACCTCCGGC
>JAKZRU010000011.1:0-20559 GCA_047517965.1 Gammaproteobacteria bacterium
TCATCATAAAGCTGGTTTTGCCTCTGTTTGGACTTATCAAGTTCAAACTCGAGAATTTCCACTCTGTCTCTCAAGGTGCCAATTTCATCAGACATTTCCTGTACCTGCGCAAGCATCAGAGCAGATGGTGCTAAGGCAACACCAGCATCCGAAATTGTTACTGTCTCTACTGTCGCAGTTACATCTGATGAAGAAGTTTCTACCGGTGCACATCCCGTGAACATGAGCACCATCGCCAGTGCCACAGCTGTCCAACGGGAACAAAAACATTCTGACAATTTCATAAGAATAGAGTATCTAGCACTACGCAGACGCGTTTCTTAAAATTTATATCAATTGGGCAATACGTATTCAAACTCAACTCTTCGATTCAGGCTCCAAGCCGATTCGTCAAAACCAACAACAGCAGGTATTTCCTCACCGAACGATGCAACTGAAATTCTGGAACTGTCAATTCCGAATTCCTGAAAAAAGGCACTTACGGATTCGCCTCGCTGACCGCTTAATGCTAAATTGTACTCGCGGGTACCACGCTCGTCTGCGTGCCCTGAAATAGCCACGCTGGCATCAGGATAATCGCTTAGAACTTCTGCATGGGCACGAATCATACGTTGCGAATCTTCGCTGACTTTAGCATCATCAAATTCAAAGTATATTGTCTTCTGATCCAGAAGGTTATCAACATTTTCATCCGAATCTGAGGCAACTGCCGCATCACCAATTTCGGACTCGATCACGTTGCCAGAATTGTCGACACTGGAGGTCTCCACCACGTCCACCACGTCCGAATCCGTGCTAACAGGATCGACTCCCTCTGTGTCAACACCTGTTTTGGCACAACCGGCTAACATTGCCAATGAAATTAGTAGCGTTCCAATCAACACTGTGTATCGTTGCATGTTTAATTTTGCTCCTGTTATTTTTTCTAAAATACTGATTTAATTCTTACTTTCCCAAGCAACCTGCTTAACCGCCCCTGCAACACCCTGAATTCGTGATTGCATCTTGCCGTCTGGGGAAAGAATATTGATGTGCCTGTCTTCTCCTTCCACTATATATATCAACATGTCTCCATTTGGCGAAAAATTTGCTGAATCGTCAATGGTTGTTGATGAAACGATTTTAATTGTTTGCACCTTGAAATCGTAAATCGCTACTTGATTGCCATTGCCTTGGTTGGAAATCAGTATCAATTGTTTGCCAGAGGGAGAATAGCGGGCGCCTGAATTAGATTCACCTTCGAGCGTAATTCGCTCGGCATTGGCGTTTTTTCTCGCCCGAATTCTGTAAATCTGAGCATTCTTGCCTCGGTTCGATGTAAAAACGATAAATTTCCCGTCCGGCGACCAAGCAGGCTCAGTATCAATTAGGCGATGATTGGTAATTCGCGTAACCGTGCCGTCTTCAAGAGTAAGAATATAGATTTCCGAGTTGCCTTTATTTGAATTTGCAAAAGCAATCTTTTGCCCGTCGGGGGACCAGCTCGGAGAACTGTTCTGTCCCTCAAATTCCGCCACTACATGCCGGTCGCCAGTAGCCACGGTTTGAATATAAACCTTTGTCTGATGCGCCTTCAGAATGGAATATGCAATCTGCTTGGAATCGGGTGACCATGTCGGGGAAAGAATCGGATCGTTTGTTTTCAGCAGAATTTGCGAATTATGTCCATCGTAATCAGCAACGTAAAGTCTATGCTCAGGTTGTCCCTGTGAAGACTGGGCTTTCGCCGTGACGGCAATTTTGCTGTGGAAGGAACTCTTGCTGCCAGTCACGTTTTCGTACACATTGTTCGCGATCTGATGGGCAATACTGCGCAATTGAGATGCCTCCGCCATGTACTGGTTGCCGAATATCTGCTTTTGCTCATAGGCATCAAAAAGGCGTGAAATCACTTTATAACTACCATCACCCATGGAACTCACTGAACCAATTACCACATAGTCAACTTTGATCAGTTGCCAGTCACTAAACGTGATTTGATCAATGGTGGTTGGAAAGCTCAAGAATTCAATCGGAGGTTTCGGATCGAATCGCCCGGTTCGCGCAAGATCGTTGCGAATTACGTCATCCACGATATGCTCCAGTTCAATTCCTTCATCCACTCCAAAAGGAACGACTGCAATTGGAACAGCACGCTCTACACCCTCATCGATTTCGATTGTTATCAATGCATACGAATTTACGCATACGGCAAGCAATCCGATTGCAATCAGGAGTTTACGGCATATTTTCAACATGGCTAGCTTGAGTTTCTTGAAGGGTCGAACACAAAACGAAACTTACGAATATATTCATAGAAGTCCGAATTGTCAGGAATCGGCAGTGGCGAAGCCTTTCTAATGGCTAATGACACAGAACGATCAAATTCATTGGAACCACTAGACTCGGTAATAGTAACAGACTGAACACCACCACTACGATCAATTTCGACGATCACGCCAGTTTTTAAAGTTTTTTGTGTAACACGATTCCAGTTTTCGACAACTTTCTGTCGTATTTGCGGCACATATTTGTTAAATGCTGCGATCGCATCATTTTCAACCTGCTTTCGTCTCGCTTCTTCTCTAATCTGTTCCTGCTCCACTTTTGCTAGTCTTTCCCGTTCTTCCAGCTTAGCCTGCCGCAATCGCTCCTCTTCTTGTTTTTTCTTGCGTTCATCAGCCAGTCTTTTTCTTTCGGCGTCTTCTAGTCTTTGCCTATCCAATTGTTCTTCGCGCTGTTTAACAAGTGCCAGCATTTCAGCTTCTTCGGCTCTCTTGGTTTCTTCGGCTCGACGACTTTTCTCTTCCTCCCGGGCCTGTGCGAGTTTTTTCTGATCTTCCGACAGTGCTAACTGCTGAGCTTCTTCCTGTCTCTTTACCTCTTCAGCCAGTCGTTTCTGTTCCGCAGTCTGTGCCTCTGCTTGCTTTTGCTCAACCAGCTTCTGTTCACGCTGTCGTTTCTGCAAACGTTCCTGTTCTTGCTTTTCCAATTCTTTTAGCAGAGTCTCCTTGTTCGATTGCTCCTGATTCATGGCGTCAAGCTCGGACTGCAGTTTCTGTTTCTGCTCTTCCAATAGTGCCAACTGCCGGGTTTCTTCCTGTCTCTTTGTCTCTTCGGCCAGTCGTTTCTGCTCCGCAGCCTGTGCCTCTGCTAGTTGTTGCGCAATCTGTTTCTCTAAGTGTTCCTCGCGCTGCTTATTCAGCTCAGCCAATTTTTCAGCTTCCTGTTGACGGGCATTTTCAATCTCACGCAGTTCTTCTTCCTGCTTAAGACGTTGCTCCTCCAATTCGTGGACGCGTTTCTCTTCCTCTAGTTTGCGAGATTCAATCATCGCGAGCTGTTTTTCTTCTCGCTCGCGCTGTTGCTCAATCTGCTCCTGTTCCTTACGTACCGCTTCCAGTTCCCTTTTCTGGCTTAATAACTTTTGTCGCTCCTGCTCTTCCTTCAAGCGAATTTGTTCAAGTTCCTGCTCGATTGCCTGTTCGGAAATCGCATGCGCCTGAATTGGCGCTTCGGTGGGCTTGCTGCTCTGTGTATTTGAGGGAATGACTTGTTCGAAATAAATATTTACCCCAACTGCAAGAACAATAGCGACGTGAACGAGCAGCGCCAAAAGGACTGACTTAGTGCCAAAATTCCTTGGATTCCGATTTTTCACTTCAGAGCTATTTACCTACCGGATTCTTGGTAACAAGTCCAACATCATCTACACCCGCAATCTGCAGAGCAACCATCGCCTGAATGACCGAATTGAAATCTACGTTTGCATCTCCGCGCACTAAAAATGTCGTGTCTGGATTTGCACGCTTTACGGCAGTCGCTTTCAACTGAATCTGCTGCAGTGTAACTGTGTTGTCAACGTCCTGATTCACATAGTAGGCGCCGTCTTTATTGACATGAACCACGAACGGAATATTTTCGTCCGATGTGATCGGTTTCGCCTTTGCTTGCGGCAAATCGACTTTCACGCCTTCCGTCAACAAAGGTGCTGTTACCATAAAAATTACCAGTAAAACCAGCATAACGTCGATATATGGAACGACATTGATCTCGTTCATCTGCTTGTGTCTGCGCTGTCGAGCAACCGTTCTCATGACTGGCCCTACCTCATCGCGTACTGGCGATTGACAATACTGAGGAATTCCTCGGTAAAGGTTTCGTATCGACTGAGTAATCGATCAGCCTGATAGGAAAAACGGTTATAAGCAATCACTGCTGGAATTGCAGCGAAGAGGCCCATTGCGGTTGCAATCAAGGCTTCTGCAATTCCCGGGGCGACTGCTGCAATGGTAGTCGTCTGTAATGAACCAAGTGCCCTGAATGAATTCATAATGCCCCAAACTGTACCAAACAGCCCGATATACGGGCTAGTGGAACCAACTGTAGCGAGAAACGACAAATTTGAATTGACTCTTTCCTCAGCTCTGTTCAGCGCAACACGCATTGAACGATGCACGCCGTCGACAATTTCCGTTCTGTCTATATTTTGACGCGTCAACAGCCTACTAAGTTCCAGATAGCCTTCCATAAATACTTCGGCGATTGAGCCAGCATCTTTGTTGCGACCTTCCCAATCATAGTACAACGAACTGAGATCGCCCACTGACCAGAACTTCCCTTCAAACTCATCGGCTGACTGTGTCCAGTATTTCAAGGTAAACCACTTATAGAAAATCATCGACCAAGACACCAATGACGCCAAAACCAGAATCGCCATGACAAATTGAACCAGAACGCTTGCATTCGTAATCAGTTCAATAAAAGAGAGAGTATTTCCTGTTGGAACAAGTTCGAGTGAAGATTCCATTAAGTCAACCTTTGCTTGAGATCTGCGGGAATTCTACGAACAGTCAATCGAACAGCATCTAGTGATGCAATGCGAAAACTTCCCCGAACGAGCAAACCTCGTTCACCCGAGATGGTTTGCGATATAGTCATACTGGCACCACGAATTAAATCAGGAGTAACGGAGACTCTCAATAAATCTCCCAACTTCGCTGGTTTGATGAAATCCAGGCAAGCCGAGCGCACGGCGAAAATTATGCCGAATAAATCCTTTGGCTGTTGCGGCTTGCAGCCTAAACTGGCAAACCAATCCGTTCTTGCGCGTTCCATGTACTTCAAATAATTTGCGTGATAAACCACTCCGGCGGCATCCGTATCCTCGTAGTACACTCGAAAATTCGAGAAAAATTCTTCAGACGACATTCAATTAAACAGATTCCAATTCCGTTAGTCCAATTGTACTAAAAGGCGTTTGTTCATTTACAGAAGTGTATGATGTTTGCGAGAGATTCCAAGGTGCTTCCACGCTTTTGGCGTAGCTGTTCTGCCCCTCGGTGTACGTTGAATGAAGCCCTGTTGCAGCAGATAAGGTTCGATCGTATCTTCGATCGTTCCTCTATCTTCGCTGATAGCAGCCGAAAGTGTTTCCACACCAGCCGGTCCGCCCTGATAGTTCTCAACTAGAATCTGTAAGTATTTTCGGTCCAGCACGTCCAGCCCGCAGGTGTCCACCTCCAGCATTTCCAGTGCATACTTCGCTGTTGATCGATCAATCTTCCCACTCCCTTCAATCTGTGCATAGTCGCGTACTCGACGCAATAGCCGATTGGCGATGCGTGGTGTGCCGCGAGAGCGTTCCGCTATCGCTTCAACGCCATCAGAGTCGGTATCGATGGATAAAATTTTTGAAGAGCGTATTATTATGTTTGCGATGTCATCGGTACTGTAGTAGTCAAGACGCTGCACGATACCGAATCGGTCGCGCAACGGAGAAGTAAGAAGGCCGGTTCTTGTCGTAGCGCCTACCAGCGTAAATGGCTGCAGGTCGAGTTGGATTGATTTCGCCGCTGGTCCTTGGCCGATCATAATATCGATTCTGTAATCTTCCATTGCGGGATACAGCACTTCCTCTACAACCGGGTTCAGTCGATGAATCTCATCGACGAACAGTACAGCCCCGGACTGCAACCGGGTAAGCATCGCGGCAACGTCGCCCTGACGTTCCAGCACGGGTCCCGAAGTCTGTACTAAATCAACCTTCAATTCGTTCGCAATAATGTACGCGAGGGTTGTCTTGCCAAGACCTGGCGGCCCGAATATCAGGACGTGATCCAGTGCTTCTCCACGTTGGAGAGCAGCCTCGACAAATATTTTCAGTTGTTTTTTTGTTTGGCTCTGCCCAATGAATTCACCAAGCACTTTCGGCCGAAGACTTCTATCAAATTCCCCCTCGGTCTCATCCATCTGCGCTGGCGAGATTGGTCGAATGCTATCGTTCATGACGAAACTGTAGTCAGAGAAGCAAGCGCGAGTACGACTGCCTGTTCGGTGCTATCGGCATTGCCTCGAATTGACAGTACCGCGCGTCTTGATTCCCGGTGAGAATACCCCAGTTCAATCAGTGCCTCAGTTGCTTCAAGTACGATGTTACTGGCCGCGGTTGACGAGTCCCGAACATCGAAATTGTCTACCGGGAATTGACTGACTTTATCCCGTAGTTCCAGCAGCAGTCTTGTAGCAGTTTTTTGACCGATTCCTGGCACTTTTTCAAGTGATCTAGGATCTTCAAGTTGGACGCATGCCACGATTTCGGACACTTTCATTTCGGATAGAATTCCGAGCGCTGTTCGCGGTCCAATTTTACTCACATTTATCAGCACCCGAAACAAGTCCCTGTCAGCTTGACCTGTAAATCCAAAAAGCGTGTGAGCATCCTCTCGTACATGTGTATGTATGTGAAGTTCCACCTGTCCATCAATATCAGCCATTTCCTGTATAACGGTTGCTGGAACGTTAACCTCATAGCCCACTCCATTCACATCCAGCAAGACACACGAAGCCTGCTTTTGCCGGATGGAGCCACGCAGATATCCAATCACAACGCGCTCGCTGTTTGATCAATTAACTGACGCAATCCGCTGCAAGGGCGTTTTACGACGATGCGATCTCAGTGCCGAATCCAATATCGGCATATGCTGATAGTGCGTAATGGCGCCAGCCAGCGCATCTGCTTCATCCTGGTCGGGCATCTTTTTTAAACTCAGCAACATCTGCACCATGTACTGAATTTGTTCCTTTGCGGCTGAACCACTGCCGGTAATTGATTTCTTGATCAGCCTCGCAGCATATTCATGAATTTCGAGTTCGCTTGCTGCACACGCAACAATTGCACTTCCACGTGCATGCCCCAGCAGCAGTGCAGAATGAGGATTGACAGAAACAAACACTTGTTCAACTACTGCAATTTGAGGCTCATACTTACAGATTACATCTGTAATTTGGTGATAGATTTCACTCAAACGTCCCGGCAAATCACCGGTTGGCAACTTGATGCTACCGCTACCGACGTGCTTAATGCGGTCGGAACTGCACTCAATAACTCCGTAACCGGTTACCCGAGAGCCTGGATCAATTCCCAGTATCCTTGTCATCCATCAATCTGCAGTAAATGTTGCATTGGTATAGACATCCTGGACATCGTCAAGCTCCTCAATTACATCGATCAGATTGACAACACGCTCCATTAATTCATCTCCTAATTCAAAGGAAGTAGTCGGACGCTGCTCAATGTTCGCCTCTTCGTACTCCAGTCCGGCTATTTCGACTGCCTCAACGACCTCATAAAACGAATCTACTGGTGTTGACACCATGATCGAGCCATCATCCAGAGTATCGATATCATCTGCACCAGCCGATACAGCCACATCCATTATTTGTTCTTCGTCGCTTCCGGCAGCAAACTGAACGGAACCCGCTCGATTGAACAAATAGGATACCGACCCCTCGGTACCGAGATTTCCACCGTGTTTTGACAAAGCATGACGAATTTCGCTGACGGTACGATTTCGATTATCGGTCGAGCACTCAATTAACAAGGCAACTCCGCCAGGACCGTAGCCCTCATATACAACATCCTGATATCCATCTCCACCGGAATCTCCTGAGCCGCGTTGCAGCGCCCGATTGACCACGTCTCGACCCATATTAGCGGCAAGCGCCTTGTCAATGGCAGAACGAAGACGAGGATTACCCTCAGGGTCGGGAGTTCCGGACTTCGCAGCTACAGTGATCTCTCTGATAAGTTTCGAGAAAAGTTTTCCGCGACGGCTATCCTGTGCGGCTTTTCGAAACCGGATATTCGCCCATTTACTATGTCCGGCCATAAGAAGAAAAGTGATTTGACTTTATAAATTTTATTTTATCACTTTCGATTGGGGTGAATATTGCAAATCAGCAACCCAAAATCCGCGTTAGAAATTAATTGAGCTTAAATTGGCTGTGATTCTTCATTCAAATTACTCGCCACCACGGCACTGCCAGCACATCATCGGTAAGCCATGACAATTCGTCACCGGTGTGCAACAGCAATCCGGAACGAGCGAGATTACCATATTCCCGTCGAAAAATCCGCAGCTTGGCTGCATCACCGATATGCGGTCGTTTACTCGCTTTGACTTCGATCGGCAAAACCCGCCCACCTGCTTCAACAACAAAATCAACCTCTTCGCCCAGAGTTGTACGCCAATAGTGAATTTCGGCGCGATCGATTCTGCCAGCGCGCCAAGTTAGCAAGTCCTGCAGAACGATATTTTCAAGATGAACGCCGTTAGGTTCATTTTGACCTGCAATATGTAACGCCATTCCAACATCGCACCAATAGAGCTTTGGTGATTTCACAAGGCGTTTCGTACGATTTACGAAATAGGGAGTCAATCGAACGAGCATGCAAGATGTCTCAAGCAAATTTAGGTATCTATGAACTGTCGGTTGAGGAATTGAAGTATCACGCGAGAGATCCGTTTGATTAGAAAGTCCGCCCAAGCGAAAACATACCGCTCGAACCAATCGTTGAAAATCAGGTAAAGCCGATATAACCGACAGTTGCTGAAGATCGCGCTCAAGATAGGTTTGCATGTAACCATTGAACCAAATTTGACGTTCTTCAACAGTATTTTGATGGATTGCAGGAACGGGAAATCCACCACGGCGTGCAAAGCTTCGCCAGTCTTCCATGTCGGTTTTATCGGCAGCGATCACGTCAATCCAAGTTCTTTCATCATTACCGATCAACTGTTCCCAAATTCCACAACTTCCCTGTCCCAGTTGTTCCCGTCGTGTCAAAGGCCACAAGTTCAGATAACTTGCTCTGCCTGCCAGTGATTCGGAGACTTTCTGCATTAGCAATAAATTGGCAGAGCCGGTAAGTAAAAATCGACCTGGCTGTCGGTTAAGGTCAATGTCATGCTTGACAGCAAGCAACAGTTTTGGTTCTCGCTGAATTTCATCCAGTGTTATCAGGTCGGATTCGCTAATCAGCGACTTCGGATCATTTTGAGCCATATCAAGAACATTAATATCGTCTAGCGAATAGAATTTTCGTGTGTCTTGGCCGATATCCCTTACAAGAGTACTCTTGCCCGTCTGTCTTGCACCAGAAAGAACAACTGCGGGCATAGTATTGAGATGGAAATTCAGAATTTTTGTAATTGATCGCGGCAGGGGAGTTTTGTACATTTAACTGTTTGACTTTGTTGATTCTGTAAATGTTATTGATTTGCATTATAGATGATATTCATTCATATAGTGAATAAATTAATTCATTCATTGGAATGCTTGATGTAGATTGATGCTAAACTCTCGAAAGTTACCGACAATAGGCACAGTAATCAGATTGTTCTAACTACAGACACTTCGTATTGGATTTGATATTTCTCAGAAATCTGTCAGATACGTGCAAACAACGTCGAACTGAGTAACAGAACTATTCCAAAACGAAAGTGATGATAGGAATCTGTAGACTGCAGGCAAATTATTTTGCCAGGTGAATTTATTTATCTGTAACCAAGCTCCTGAATCTTTCCGCAGAGAAATTCAAATCAAACAAGTCTCCCAAAACCAGCGTTAGAAATTATTGGTGGATGCGGGTTTATACAGTAGATAAGCTCATTACCCCTGCCACCCATTGGGTGAAATAGCTAAAATGTATAACACATTGCACTAGCAGGGCTTCTTCTTTTACCCGGGTTCCTAGCTGTGAGTTGGGGAGCAAAAGCAATCGGTACAATATCATCCGTCAGGCAAGGATTCGCTCACCATCAGCAATGCTTCTCGATTCGACCAGGACCAGACAACATCCTGCGCGGCTTCAATGCTCAGCCACTGGTATTCGGTGTGTTCTGACGACTGCAATGTTACGCTTACAACATTCGGCAGACAGACCGACAGTACATGTTCCATGTTCATCCGATCTTCTCGTCTGTATCGATTCCGATACTCTCTCGGTATTAGAAATCTGAACCGGCGCTGCCAATCGTGGATATCGTCTTCGCCGACTTTGATGCCGGTTTCTTCCCTGAGTTCTCGCAGCGCTGTTTGAACTGGGGTTTCACCGCTCCAATTCATAGAGCCGGTGATAGACTGCCAGAAACTACGGGGTGAAGTTCTTTTGAGCAGAAGAGTTTGTCTCTGTGGGGTATACACCACAAGCAATACCGACTCGGGCCGACGGTACAAGGGTTCTGAACTCTGCGACAAATTCCCAGCTCCTGTGTGATTAACCCCCTTCGCCGGGCACTTGACTCATAATCGCTGCTGTTGATTTGATGCGAAGCTCCAGCTCATTCAACTGCTCGCTGCTGATTTCGTTCGGCGCATCGGTAACAGGACAGTAAGCTCTTTGCGTTTTGGGAAATGCGATCACATCGCGAATTGAACTCTCGCCTGACAGAAGCGCTGAAATTCGATCCAGTCCAAAGGCAATACCCCCATGCGGTGGCGCTCCACTCGTCAGTGCGTTCAGCAAAAATCCGAACTTGGCTTCAATGCTTTCTTGAGAAAGCCCCAACACTTCAAATATCCTGCGCTGAATGTCCAGCCGATGGTTTCGAATTGACCCTCCACCGATTTCAACGCCGTTCAAAACCAGATCATAAGCACGGGACAGTATGGCGCCTGGGTCTTCTCCAAGCAAGTCAACGTGCTCCTCTTTGGGTGCAGTAAACGGGTGATGCAGCGAATGCCAGCGTTGATTATCGCTATCGAATTCCACGAGTGGAAAATCTACAATCCAAATCGGCTGCCAGCCCGGCTCAATCAACTCTAAATCTTCTGCGATGCGAACCCGCAATGCTCCGAGAACTGCATTGACAACACTTTCGGAATCCGCTCCGAAGAAGATGATGTCTCCGGATTGGCTTGCACATTGCTTCACAGTCTGTGCAACAGTCGCATCGGACAAGAACTTGAGAATGGGGGACTGCAATCCTTCCGTTCCCTGTGACGGATCATTTACCTTGATGTAAGCAAGGCCCTTAGCGCCGAATTCACCAACATAACGGGTATACTCGTCAATTTGTTGGCGGGATAAAATGCTGCCGTCAGGTACGTTCAGAGCGGCGACCCGCCCGCCCTGCATATTTGCGGCACGCTGAAATACTTGAAACTCCTCGCTCGCCATCAACTCTGTCAAATCAACGAGTTCCAGATTAATTCGAAGATCAGGACGGTCGGTTCCATACCGAAGCATGGATTCAGAGTAAGTCAGTACCGGAAACTTGGCAGGTAGAGTAATTTTGCCTACGACATCGAAAATCCGAATATACATTTCTTCCATCAGATTCATTACGTCTGACTCGTTGATGAAAGCCATTTCAACGTCAAGCTGGGTAAATTCAGGCTGTCGATCCGACCTCAAATCTTCATCCCGAAAACACCTGGCAATCTGGTAATAGCGCTCGAAACCTGAAATTACCAGCATCTGCTTGAACATCTGAGGGGATTGCGGCAGTGCGTAGAATGATCCGGTGTGCACACGGCTCGGAACCAGATAGTCGCGAGCGCCTTCCGGAGTGGAACGCGTCAACATCGGCGTTTCAATTTCCGTAAATGAGCGCTGATCCAAGAACGAACGAATTTCTCGGATGAGTGAATGTCGAAGCCGTATGTTGCGCTGCATTTTTCCGCGCCTTAGATCAATGTATCGATATTTCAGACGCAACGCCTCATTGACATCTCCTTCATCAACCTGAAAAGGCAGATTTTCCGCTTTATTCAATATGACGATTGAGTCCGCTACAACCTCAATTTTGCCGGTTGGAAGGGAAGGATTCTCGGTTCCGTCGGGACGCATGCGTAGTGTCCCGCAAACCTGCAGTACATATTCGTTTCTAACCGATTCTGCATGCAAAAAACTCTCAGTTTTCTCTGGATTCACAACGACCTGAATGATGCCGCTGGAATCTCGCAGGTCGATGAAAATCACACCGCCATGATCGCGACGGCTGTTTACCCATCCGCAGACCTGAACTTCACTGCCAATATCGGACTCGAGAACTGACGCACAGAGGTGCGTGCGCATGGAACTGTTCAAGGTATGTGATGGCTCAGGCTGCAGTTGCACCAGAACTTGAGGCGCTGTCTGCAATGGACGTTTTGCTATCTGAAGACTTCTTGTCAGAACTCAACTCGCTCTTCTCAGAAGACGCATCGGCAGTAGGTTGATCTGATTTATCTTTTTTCTCGTCTGCCTTATTTTTGAAGTCTGTTTCATACCATCCTGTACCTTTCAGATGAAAGGCAGCTACAGAAATCTTCTTGCGCAAAGTTTTTTTGCTACAGGAAGGACACTCGGAAAGCGGACTCTCCTTTATACTCTGAATTATCTCAAGCTCGTGATTACAAGCTCTGCAAACGTATTCGTAAATCGGCATACTAAATTCTGGATAAATTAAAACAAAGAGATAATTTTAAACTATTGGCAGGTCATTTCATCTACTAACACAGAATCGATTCATTTGCCGGCAACTACCATGCTTTCGATCAAAATCGAACCGGTTCTCGAGTTGCCGCGCAAATCTACATCAGTTCCAACGTCAACAAATGACCGAAACATGTCGCGAAAATTTCCCGCGATTGTCAGTTCCTCAACTGGATATTTCATTTCGCCATTTTCAACCCAAAAGCCTCGCGCTCCCTGCGAATAATCTCCTGTAACCGTATTGACCCCGAAACCCATAGTTTCGGTCACCAGTATTCCGTGATTCATCAAATTCAGCAATTCGTTGAAATCGCGCTTCCCTGAATCAATGGTCAGGTTGAAAACGCCACCGGCATTTCCGGTTGTTTCAAGTCCAAGCTTGCGCGCCGAGTATGATCCGAGAACATAGCCTTGCAGCACGCCATCTGAAACAATATCGCGCGGTTGCGTTGCAACGCCCTCAGCATCGGCTACCGCACTACCCAAGGTTCGCTTCAAATGCGGCTGCTCGTGAATTCGTACCCATGGCGGAAATATTTGCTGTCCGATGCTATCCAGCAAAAAACTTGCCTTTCGATAAAGCGCGGGGCCGCTGATGGCTCTGATTAAGTACGAGAGAAGATTGGACGCTATGGGCGCTTCAAACAGTACCGGCACTCTGCAGGTACTGATTTGCCTCGCATCAAGTTTGCGTAAAGTTCTTTTCGCCGCCATCAATCCAATGGATTGCGGTGAATCCAGTAATGCCGGGTCGCGTACAGAGTCAAACCAATAATCGCCCTGCATGCCAGCAGCAGATTTTCCGACAACAGAGCAACTCATATCATGGCGAGTCGTGCGTTGATGGATGAGAAAATCGTCACTATTGCCAAACGCTGACTCGCTTATAGAAGTTCCAAATGTTGCTCCTTCTGAATTCATGATCCTGGAATCACTGGATAGAGCAGAATTTTCGCAGGCAAGAGCCATTTCAAGTGCCTGGTCGCGATCGACATTCCACGGCAGATACAACTCCAATTCAGGAATCTGTCGAGCCAAACGATCAGTTGGCGGCAACCCGTTACAGGGGTCATCAGCGGTATATTTCGCAATCGTACGGGCAGCCCGCACCGTATCTGCAATCGCGGCGCCGCTAAAGTCGTTCGTTGTAGAAATTCCTTTTTTATTTCCCAAGTACACCGTAACAGTCAGATTTCCACCGTTATGATGCTCAACCGTCTCCAGTTCGCCCATGCGAACACCCAGTTCGTAACCCTGTGTCTGTCCGACTCCCACAGATGCCGCATCCACACCAAACCGCGAGGCACAATCCAGTGCCTGTGCGACAATATTCGATAAATCAATTGCATCACCGCGATCTACGGTGGATTGGATACTCTTTGCTGTCATCGTAATGTCACATCTGAACGCCGCCGACGGTTAGGCCATCGACGCGTAGTGTTGGTTGTCCCACTCCAACCGGAACGCTTTGCCCCTCTTTGCCGCAGGTACCAATGCCGGAGTCAAGTTGCAGGTTGTTGCCCACCATTGTGACTTTGGTGAGAACGTCCGGACCGTTGCCAATCAAAGTCGCACCCTTTACGGGTCTGGTAATTTTTCCCTTTTCAATGAGATATGCTTCCGTAGCAGAAAAAACAAACTGACCGGAAGTGATGTCGACCTGTCCCCCGCCAAAACTCACTGCGTATAAGCCGTTGTCTACAGACTCAATGATTTCCTCATGACTCGACGCACCCGGCAGCATGTAGGTATTAGTCATTCTCGGCATTGGCAAATGGGCATAAGATTCACGACGGCCATTGCCGGTTGGCGTCTGATTCATCAATCTCGCATTTGTCAGATCCTGCATATAGCCAGCAAGAATGCCATTTTCAATAAGAACGGTATTCTGTGATTGCGTTCCCTCGTCATCTATGCTGAGTGAACCTCTTCGATTCTGAATAGTTCCGTCGTCAACAATGGTACAGAGTTTCGATGCCACTTGGTCGCCAATACGGCCTGCAAAAGCGGAAGTCCCTTTACGATTGAAATCGCCTTCGAGCCCATGTCCGATTGCTTCGTGAAGAAGTATCCCCGGCCATCCGGGACCGAGAACAACCACCATCGTACCGGCCGGTGCATCAACGGCCTCCAAGTTTATCAATGCTTGCCGTACAGCTTCACGGCCATATTCAAGAGCACGGTCCTGCTGCATCAGAAAATCATAGGATTCGCGGGAACCACCGCCGAATGCACCCTGTTCCCGACGCCCGTTGTGTTCCGCTACCACACTAACGTTCAGCCTCACCAATGGACGCACATCCGCACAAATCTTTCCGTCGCTACGTACAACTAGAACAATCTCCTGCGAGCCAGATAGGTTCACCATAACTTCCTTGACTCTTGGATCTTGTTTTCTGGCGTCCTGTTCAACTCGCTCAAGCAACCGCACCTTTTCGGAATCAGACAAACTGTTTAGAGGATCGTCAGGCTGGTAAAGTATTGGTACTTCTGCCGATTGCCGTTGTATCGCCGCGTGTGCATCCGACCCAAGGCCGTGTGCAATGCCGCGAGCCGACACTGCAGCCTGAGTCAATGCTGGCAAGCTCAAGTCGTCAGAACAGGAAAATCCGGTTTTTTCACCACTTATCGCCCGTAGACCGACGCCTTTGTCGATGCTGAAAGCGCCTGATTTGACGGACCCATCTTCAAGGCTCCAGCTTTCCTGCCGGGCATACTGAAAATAGAGGTCAGCGTGATCAATGTGTTTGCCCACCATTTTCCCGAGCAACACATCCAATTCTCGTTCGCCTACTTCGGCGGGTTCAAGCAGAGTGGTTCGAGCTGTGTCGATATAATTTTTCATAGCACTCAAAATTCATGCATAACAGTAGTTAAATTGCCTTCTACACTTATAGCAAAGTGAAGAACCCGAAGTTTCGGGATCTGTGCAATCTAAGCTGATGATTTCGAGACTGACTGAAGTCAGCCTAATAAATGCAAGACCGGCTAGCAAATTATAGCAATTCACAAAACAGGCATGGCGTATACCGTGAGACAGAGTTACTGACTAAAAGGTTTCATTACTCACTTGATGCAGTAAATTTGCTCCGAATCTCTTCCACATAGTCGGGGGAGATGTCTGTGACCAATACCCCATTTTCATCTATGTTGTAAACTACAAAGTCACCCCAAGGGTCCACAATCATCGAATTTCCATATGTTCTTCGCCCACTGGCGTGTACTCCCCACTGTGCAGGCGCCACTACGTATGCTTGATTTTCAATAGCACGGGCTCTGAGCAGAATTTCCCAATGATCTCGCCCAGTGGTGTATGCAAATGCCGACGGCACGGCAAACCAGATTGCTCCTTTTGATACCAGCTTCCTGTAAAGCTGCGGAAACCTGACATCATAGCAGACGGTAAGCCCGGCGACTCCGGCCGGTGTAGACTGAACTACAATCTGATCTCCTGGCGTGGTGTAGCTTGATTCGGCGTACCGCTCGCCGCTCGATAAAACGATATCGAAGAGGTTCATTTTGTCGTAACGAGCAACCTGACGGCCCTGCTCATCAAATAAATACGAAGTGTTTCGAACCTTTTCAGGCAAATCGGATTTTACGAACACTCCTGCAGCTAGAATCCACATCTGATTCTCAATCGCGAGCTGCGAAAGAAAGCCTACAATGGGACCTCCACCATCTGCAGGTTCGGCACACCCAAGCCGCTGGCCATGGTCTTTCGGCATCATTGCAAAACATTCCGGCAAAACGGCCAGTGTTGCGGATTGTTTTTGCGCCTCCTTTACCAGCTCAGATGTTAGTCGAAGATTTTGTTCAACATCGTCGCTGGAATTCATCTGAATTGCAGCGACTCGAGACATTATCGATACTCGTCGCTGGAAACAATTACCAAAATGGTCTCTTCCACGCCGGACCCAGGTTCCAATGAAATACGACTCGATTCAATGCCAAGGCTTACAAAATTGTCATGTAGCTGGATCGCCCACTCGTTGCCTGCGTCACCGCCAGGATAACGGACAATCAACTGTGCATTTTCAGTTTCAATGAATCTAGCAATCGCTCTTCTTAATTGTGGAATCTGGAGTATGGCATCCGCTGAGTTTTTCTGAGGCCAATCGTAGCGAGCGACTTGGACTTCGAAATCAGTTTGAGCTTGAATTGCAGTTGATGCAAACAATGCTCCTAGAAAAATATATTGAAGAAATAACTTCATTAAACTCAATTGGAATCACTCGGTGCTAACAGTTTAGCCTTGACCAGCTTGACATCGGGTTCCGCCCAGGACCCAGTTATCTCGTACTGAAGCGGGAATATATCAATTTTCAGAGATTCAAAAACCTTCTTTCCAAGATAAGTTAGCAATCCTGTAGCTGGATTAATAATTAAAGTCGCGAACGTTGTTAAGGAATTGCCAATTTGGGGATCGACACCTGCCTTCAAATGATGCTGTTTGGTGATCCAGTCAGTTGTTCCCCGAACAGCGATGTCGGCAGATGGACCGATGAGTACCGCCCCCTGCACCTCGATAATACCATTTTTAATGCTTGCTCTTCCTCCAAGGCGATCAAAAGCAATGCCAGATTTTAAGGTATCAGACACGTCCACTGACAGACGATTCAACAAAGTTTCGTAATTTAAAGTTCCAACAAACTTTTGTGCAGCACCACCCGCCCGGTCTGTCCATGATCCGGAAGTCACTACGCCACTCTGCGCACTGTAATTGACACTGCCCGATGTCAATTCTGGCAACCATTTAGTAAAAGCGTCATCCCATTCAAGATGGCCTGACGCCTTGGCAGTCCCTCCATCAAACGTGCCAGGGTAGCCAAGTCGTTCCATTGACTGACCAAAATTTACGGAGTTAAAATTGAAATCGATAACCGAAGAGTTCGAATACTTCCAATTTGCAGTGGCTGTCACGTTAAACGTTTGCGAATTGAAATTTGCGGAGGTGATATTCCAGCTGTCTTCGGTTGGTGTTGCAATAATTTTACTTTCTCCAACATCATACTGACCATACTTGGTATCTGAACATGTGATCTCCATCGCCGGCAAAACGCGCGGATCAATAGACCGCTCCGAAGGACCGGTTTGAGATGCGTCCAAATGACATTTTGAAAGTTGAATGACAATCAGCGGAGTTTCGCCTTCGTGCAGAAAGTCGGAATTTCGATAGGTGGCCTGACCATTAAGCTCATCGGAGTTGATTGTGACTCCCCAGTATTCTGCCAACTTTTCTACAGACAGGTCTACGCCGTTCAACTCGCGTTTTCCTGCCAACCACACTTTATCAAATTTTGCTTGTACCGATTTCAGATTGGCAAAGCCCAGTTCGCTTGTTCCTTCGTTTTGCCTGATCAGATTCACCCATTCTTCAATATCAATGATTGGAAAATCGATAGCAATCAAAACTCCTGATTCATCCTTTTTCGGAGGGTTGGCATTGCCAACACCAAGCACTCCGGAATCTATTCCCCACACTCGGTTTTTGCGCTTTGCCAGAAGGTTCCCGCTGATCAGCGATTGCACTTGACCACCAATCCGTTTATCCATTTCGAATTCAAATCTGCGCTCAGTTTGGCCAATGGCTCGAATAATAGACCTCAACCGCATTTCTGATTCCGCTTCCTTCTGCATAGGGAAAGGCAGTTGCGACTCAACACCAACAAATGACGTCGTAAATACAATGCTCTTTTTTTCCGGCCAAACCTCAAAGTCAACGTTCCATGGGAAGAATCCACTCAAACGGGAAGTAAGCGCCGCACCGATAATTGGTTCAAGATCTTGCACGTCTGAATTACCAATAACACTCCCAGTTATTACGACATTTCCTAAGGGCCCGGATTCTTTGAAATTGGCTTTGATTGTTCCACCGAGAAATTCCCCACTCAATTCACCTGTCGTTAAGCCTGCTCGATTGAAATATACCTTGCCTTCAATATCAGTAACTTGAGGTCCTAGAAAAGTAACTACCGAAACATCGTCAACTGGTGTAACAGTGCCGTTTAAGCTAAATTCCTTTCCTCTTTTTAGGGGAATTTCAATAACTAATGAAATTTCGCTGGTACCCGAACCACTGACAATGCCTTCCGTTTTACCCGGATTGACAGTGCCTTCAGGTCCAAAGAGCACAAAAACGAGTGGCATTGAAGCCGGGAGTTGAGTATTTACAGTGAGTAGGGGATCTGGCAGAGTAAAGTCCTCCACATAGACCAGTGTATGTTCTAACGGTTGCTCGTGGATAGTGCCTTCTGCCAAGATCGCGTCAAATCGCCTAGCACGAAATTCAAATGTGCCTTCTCCATCGAATAATGGAGGCCATTTCTTGCCATATATTAGAGACAGGTTTTCGAAATCCCCTTCTACCAGAAGATTATCCATCCTATCCAGTTTGATCAATTGAATGGGATCGCCTGAAAAACTGCCTGCAGCACGAGATACCCACAAAGAATAGAGTCGTTCCGACACGTAATTGTGAAAACGAGGCGGAAACACGCCTGGGTGCTGCTTCAATAGTGCCACAAAATCGAGCGAGGCCAACTCAAAAGTGGTTTCGACATGACTAGATTCATCTGGGTTTAACCGCCAGCTGCCTGTACTCGTAACAAGTGTTTCCTTTGAGTTGGAAATCGTGCCGTCTAACTCTAAGTCTTGTGCTTCCACGACCCAATCAACCGACTCCAATGATCCGGCTCGCCACAACCCATTAATGTCTGCATCAATCACCGTGGTAACGTTTGCAAAGTCAAAATTTCTTTCCTTCAAGAGGCCGCCACTAATGAGCGCCAGCCAAGCCGCATCGACAGATTTGGCATTAATGTGCAGCCCGACAGTGTTCATATCGTCTGTTGAATCTGTAAGATCGAATCTGAATTTAACTTCAGATTCATTGTGCAAAGTAGTTACTAGCGAACCCGTAATTGAATTAGCATTGTCTCCATGACCGCTTTCAACATTAAATTGACCTAAGGCATTCACGTCAAATTTATCCGACTTCAAAACAACGTCATACTCTCCCTCCTGAATTGAAATCTGATGAATGCGCAGAAGTGAAGGAAGGTAGCTCCAGATTAATACGCTTGCACCACGTTTCTGAACCGCTACAGGTTTATCTTTCTCTTGTACAAGGGATCGCTGCCCTAATAGCCGAGGCTTGACAACACCGACGTACGCTATTTGCCAGCCTTCATTTGAGAAAAATGGCTGAGCAAGTCGGAGTTCTGCGCTTTCAGCAGAAAACTCGAGCCAGTCACTGTCAAAATTTCGCTTTACCAAAAGATTATGAATTTCTAAGGTTGGAAACGACTCGTGCCACCCCAGTTCAATACTGTCAAAGGAGAAATTGCCTTCGAATCTCTCAGCAATTTCGCCTAGCAGCCAAGGCGTGAATACATTGAAATTCACTATCAGCAAAGCAGCAAGAAAACCGAATAAAACGACCACACTGCTTGCCAGCGCAATAATTCTCATGGAGAATTCGAGAATTCTGTTGAGAATTTGTTTGGTGCGGGGTGTTAGTTTCTTCATCCGAACTTCCACGGATTCTGCTTGTAGATATCAGTAAGTATATATACTAACTCAGATGTAGTACTGCCCACGCCAAACCGGCGGTTCGGTAAACTCATTCTTTACTCGTAGCGCCGCTTGATCATAGTTCGGCACTAGAACTCCTGCATCCCGCAGAAGACTGACTGTCTCCCGTATCGGCAATCCAATCACCGAACTCCAAGAACCTTCAAGTCGTGTCACAAATTCCGCTGCCTTACCCTGGATACCGTAAGCACCTGCTCTTTTCTCGGCTTCTCCACTATCCA
>JAKZRU010000012.1:0-2873 GCA_047517965.1 Gammaproteobacteria bacterium
TTCCCTCTGATGCAAATAATCTGCATTTTGGGAAAGGTCAGACTGAAACAATCGTTGAATTGTCTTCAGGTCAGCACACCCTGCAGTTGCTGTTGGGTGATTGGTTACATATTCCGCATGCAACTCCAGTTGCTTCGGAAGCCATAACGATAACTGTCGAATAAAATTCACTGTAGCGAGAAATTAGAAAACAAAATCTGCGTGTATGACGCAGATTTTGCTTTTTAGCGAGTGTTTGTTCGTTTCTTAACTGACTGCGAGAAATGTGATTAATATTGTGTCGTAACTCACTCTAAACATTTCATTTATCAACTTTCAACAAGCATTTATTTGTGGATCTATTAGCGGGGTTTTACTGATTAACGTAAACAAGTTTGTCGTCAAAGGAGGAAATCTTGATTAGCAATCCAGTTCCATGGCCAAACGGCTGTAAAGTCGCATGTGCCATCACATTTGACATTGATACGGACAGCATCTTGCACTTGGAGCACAGGAATAAAGCGCCGACGATGATTTCGACAATGTCATGGCTCAAATATGATGAAATTGCCGTGCCGCGGCTGATCGAACTGTATCGAAGATACGGAATCAAACAGACTTTCTTCTATCCGGCATGGTGTATGGAACACTATCCACACCTAGTCGATGTCATTTTGAAAGACGGACACGAAATTGGTGCACATGGCTATATTCACGAAAATCCGAATCATCTGAGTCCTGAAGATGAACAGTATTGGTTTGAACGTCAGATTGAGGTGATCGAACGCATGACTGGACAGCGACCTAGAGGATGGCGTGCTCCCCTGTACAATTTTTCCATGAATTCGCTGGATAATCTTGTTCAACATGGATTCAAATACGATGCCAGTTTAATGGGTGATGACATACCCTATATACTCAGATCAGACAAAGGCGAAGTCATAGAATTGCCCAGTCACTGGGGGATGGATGATTGGCCACCCTATGTACATGAACCGAACTTTGGCTACGAGATGCCGATCAAATCTCCCGATGAGGCAATGAAAGTCTACATGGCTGAGTTCGAGGCGATGTACGAGTATGGTGGGCTCTGGATCGCAGTGTGGCATCCGTTCGTGTCCGCTCGCTTGGCTCGTTGTCATCGAATCGGACAGATGATCGAGGAAATGCTGAATCGCGGCAGAGTCTGGTTTGCGACAATGGAAGAGATAGCCAATCATGTGCGAACCTGCATTGACAACGGCACCTGGCAGCCAAGAATCGATGATTTACCCTACTATACTGAACCGGTTTTGGATCAAGAACAGAACAATGTGGCATGAACAACAGAACGAAAGGATAGAGTAGATAGATGGACGATAACGTGCTGGTCAATCGAGATCGATCGATTCTTGAAATTACAATCAACCGACCGAAAGCAAACGCAATAGACTTGCATACCAGTCGCAAGATGGGGGAAGTCCTCTGTGATTTCCGAGATGATCCGAATCTGCGGGTTGCAATTATTACTGGAGCAGGAAACAAGTTCTTTTCAGCAGGGTGGGACCTGAAGGAAGTGGCGGACGGTAACGCAGGTTTTGACGATGACTATGGCCCGGGTGGGTTTGCTGGAATTACGGAACTCCATGATTTAGAAAAGCCAGTAATTTCTGCTGTCAACGGGTATGCAGTCGGAGGCGGATTTGAAATTGCTTTGTCATCGGATGTAATCGTTGCAGTGGAACATGCTCAGTTCTTTCTGCCTGAAATCAAAGTCGGAGTCGTCGCAGATGCGGCTTCATTCCGATTGCCAAAGAGAATCCCGAGAGCGATCGCAGTAGAGATGCTGTTGACAGGACGTAGAATGTCAGCTGAGGAAGCCATGCATTGGGGATTGGTCAATCGAGTCGTCGCGGAAGCTGAACTTATGGACAGTGCGCGTGAGTTAGCTCGAACGATGGCAGAAGGTGCGCCACTAGTCGTAGCAGCGGTCAAGGAAATTCTTCGTGAAACTGAACATGCAGATATTGAGGAATGCTACAGGATGTTGCATGCTGGCGAGTTCGAAGGTTATCAGCGAATGATGAAGTCGGAAGACGCATTGGAAGGTCCGAAGTCGTTTGCTGAAAAACGTGAAGCGAACTGGAAAGGGAAATAGTCCTAGCATTGCTTGGATTCCGTCAATTTCACTACAAATTAGAGAATAACTAAATCTGCTTTTACAATTTTGTTCTTTGTTTAACAATATGTTATATATGGTAAAAGTTCGATTAAAAATCTTGGATTTGAATGAATAATTGAACGATGGCAGGTAAGTAGGCTAAATTACATTCTGCTGAACACAATACGTTACAAAGGTTCCTCGGGTCACGTTATGAATATGCAAATAGTTGAAGCAGAACCCCTACATGATGACACATCGGTTGTTGAGGCCTATCCGTACAAAACAAAATTAACGAGAAAGCAGTACGAATCTCTAAAAGCAGAATTGCAAGTTGAACTCCTCAAGGCTCAGAACTGGGTCAAGAATAGTAATCAGAAAGTCGTTCTGATTTTTGAAGGAAGAGACGCAGCCGGAAAAGGGGGCACGATCAAGCGGTTCATGGAACATCTAAATCCGCGTTACGCAAGAGTAGTCGCACTGCCCAAACCCGGCGAGAAAGAAACAGGCCAGTGGTTTTTTCAAAGGTATATTCAGCAGTTGCCGACTAGAGGTGAAATGGTTCTCTTTGACCGCTCCTGGTACAACCGTGCAGGAGTAGAAAGAGTCATGAATTTTTGTACTCGTCTTGAGTATCTGGAGTTCATGCGGCAGACTCCAGCACTAGAGCGAATGCTAGCCGACAGTGGCATTCATCTATTCAAATACTGGTTCTCCGTAAGCCGCGATGAACAGCGGCGGCGATTCGAGGCGC
>JAKZRU010000013.1:0-15808 GCA_047517965.1 Gammaproteobacteria bacterium
CAAACGCCTTGAATTCACCACCGAATTTTGCAGCCATTACCTTGGTTATGGCTGCCGTCAGCGTTGTCTTTCCATGGTCAACATGACCAATCGTGCCTACATTTACATGCGGCTTTGTTCTTTTGAATTTTTCTTTCGCCACGCTAATTCACTCAATTGAATTAAATGTTAAAAATGAGTCTGTCAACTCGCCATTTTCAAGGTTACGCCTGCTTCTCGAAGAGATACAGGCATATATGCGTTAAACTCCATCGAATAGGTTGCTCTACCCTGCGTCAACGAACGCAGTGAAGAAACATAGCCAAACATTTCGACTAACGGCACTCGAACGCGTATCACCTTACCGCTGGCTACGTCTTCAACTGCCTCAATAATTCCTCTACGGGAGTTCAGATCACCAGTAACTAGCCCCAGATTCTCCCGAGGAGTAACAACTTCCACCGACATGAAAGGCTGCAAAAGTTGTGGATGTGCCCGTAATACACCGTCTCGAAATGCCTGAGTGCCTGCATATCGAAATGCCTGTTCAGAAGAATCCACTTCATGGAATGAACCATCGTACAAAGTCGCTTTGACATCGACCACAGGATAACCAGCGATAACACCGGAACCCATCGCATCTTGGATCCCTTTCTTGACTGCCGGAATGTATTCTTTCGGTATGGCACCGCCAACAATCTTATCTACGAACTCAAACCCACCGCCTCGCTCGAGAGGCTCCAGTTTAATGAAGACATGTGCATATTGGCCCCTGCCGCCAGTCTGGCGCACGTGTCGAGTTTCCTGTTCAATGGCCGTGGTGATTGTTTCACGATAGGCAACCTGAGGTTGTCCGACATTCGCTACAACATTGAACTCACGCCGTAGGCGATCAATAATAATTTCCAGGTGCAGTTCACCCATTCCCGAAATGATCGTCTGACCTGATTCGGAATCTGTATGCACCTTGAACGATGGATCCTCTTTCGACAACTTGCCAAGCGCCGTTGCCAGTCGATCCTCGTCCGCTTTGGTTTTAGGTTCTACTGCCTGAGATACGACCGGTTCTGGAAACTCAATTTGCTCAAGAGCAACTTCGCCACCGCGTTCACAAATCGTATCGCCTGTTGAAACGTTCTTCAATCCGACAGCTGCAACAATATCTCCAGTTCTGATCTCCTTGATTTCCGCCCGCTCGTTCGCATGCATCAGCAACAAGCGACCAATACGTTCTTTCCGGCCGGTTGTTACATTGATCACAGAATCTCCCGATTTCAGCGTTCCGGAATAGGCTCTCAAAAATACCAGTTGCCCGACAAATGGGTCGGTCATGATTTTAAAAGCAAGTGCGGCGAATTTCTCTGAATCATCAGGCAACCGCTGTTCTGTCTTGCCACTTTGCTGGTCAACCGTACCTAAAATCGGCGGAACTTGCGTCGGATTGGGAAGGTAATCAATAACCGCATCAAGCAGCAATTGGACGCCTTTATTTTTGAATGCTGATCCGCAGAATACAGGAACGATTAAATTGCTGATCGTCAAAGCAGCAATGCCTTCGCGAATTTGATCTTCATCAAGCGTACCTTTTTCCAACCAAACATCCGTCAACTCGTCATTCGCTTCGGCAGCCACTTCAACCAGCTTATCGTGCATGGTTTTTGCTTGCGTAACAAGGTGTTCTGGAATTTCTTCCACGAAGTATCTGGCTCCCATCGTGCCTTCATCCCAATACCAGGCTTTCATCGTGACAATGTCCACAATACCGGAAAATTTTTCTTCCGCTCCAATTGGCAATTGCATGGGAATTGCTTTCGCACCCAGGTACTTGTGAATCTGTTTCGTCACATTTTCAAAATCTGCACCAGGTCGGTCCATCTTGTTGATAAATATCAGGCGAGGAACTCCATACCGATCAGCCTGACGCCATACAGTTTCGGTCTGAGGTTCGACCCCACCTACTGCACAAAGCACAGTAATCGCACCATCAAGAACTCGCAGTGATCGTTCAACTTCAATGGTGAAATCGACATGTCCCGGTGTGTCAATAATATTGATACGGTGCTCACCGAATTCCTCCCTCGCACCTTTCCAGAAACAAGTAGTCGCAGCTGAGGTAATCGTGATTCCTCGCTCCTGCTCCTGTTCCATCCAATCCATAACAGTCGTGCCTTCATGCACTTCTCCAATTTTGTAAGAAATGCCGGTATAGAACAGAATTCTTTCCGTCGTAGTCGTCTTACCTGCATCAATGTGCGCCATGATGCCGATATTTCTGTAACGCTTTAATGGTGTTTTCCGTACCATTTCGAATTTATTACCCAGTGATCGTTCTAGTATCTGAAATGGGAGTAAGCTTTATTAGCTTCTGCCATCTTGTGGGTGTTTTCGCACTTTCTATATGCTTCCCCCGTTTTCTTGGAGGCTTCTACCAATTCTGCAGCCAGTCTCAATGCCATGGACTTTTCTCGACGCTTTCTGGCCGCTTCAATAATCCATCGAATTGCCAGCGCATTTCTACGGATTGCCCGCACTTCGATCGGCACCTGATAGGTGGCACCACCAACTCGGCGGCTTTTCACTTCCACCGTGGGTCGAACATTTTCCAAAGCTTCTTCAAAGATTTCGAGAGGCTGTCCGACACCTTTACCGGAAATTTCATCAAATGCTCGATACAGTATCTTTTCAGCAACGGATTTCTTTCCATCCAGCATCAATGCGTTGATGAACTTCGTTACCGCGACCTTTTGATATTTGGGGTCTGGCAAAATCTTTCTTTTGGGTACCAATCGTCGTCTTGGCATGATTTCGTCTTCTAATCAGCGTGAATCTGTAAAAATCTCGTCGTTAAGCTCTCGGTCGCTTCGCACCATACTTTGAGCGTCCCTGCCTTCGGCTATCAACACCGGAAGCATCCAGCGCACCCCGAACGGTGTGATAACGAACGCCTGGAAGATCCTTCACCCTTCCTCCGCGAATCAACACCACCGAGTGCTCTTGTAAATTGTGACCTTCACCACCGATATAGGTAGTTACTTCATATCCATTTGTCAATCGGACACGCGCAATCTTACGTAACGCAGAGTTCGGTTTTTTCGGTGTAGTGGTATATACACGAGTACAAACTCCACGCTTTTGCGGACAAGCCTCAAGTGCTGGCACATTCGACTTTTTAGTCTGCTTTTTTCGCGGTTTGTTAATCAGTTGATTTATCGTCGGCATTGTCTAGTACAGCCAAAGTAGTAATCGGAAACATGTTCATTAAGAAAAAGACAGACCGTGTCCGATCTGTCCTGTTGGTTAACTACTGGCATGGCAGTTAACCAATAACCACATAATATTAGCCTATTTTCAGAAAAATTTCAAATCGAATTTAATAAATCTGTTATTTATTTTCAATCTTGTTGCACGATGGAATCAATCTCTAAATTTTCCCCAACCCAATTTCGAAAGCATTGTCATCCAGTGTGACCAGTCCCTCGTCTTCAGCAACTGCTTCGTCGCTCGTATCAGCATCTTCGAACATTCTTGAGAACTCTTCCGCTTGCAGGCTTTCTTGCCGACGCTGGCGTTTACGTTCTTCGTGATGAACCAAACCGGTTCCGGCTGGAATCAGTCGCCCAACGATGACATTCTCTTTCAGTCCCCGTAAATTGTCTACCTTGCCGTTAACTGAAGCATCCGTCAGAACCCGCGTGGTCTCCTGGAATGATGCAGCCGAGATAAAGGACTCAGTCATCAGTGAAGCCTTGGTTATGCCCAACAGCACTCGAACTGCAACGGATTCCTGTTTATGTGAGTCTGCGTCACTTTCATTTTCTTCGCGAATCTTTTCATTCATCTCAAGGAAGTGTGAACGCTCCACAAGTTCGCCTGGCAGAAACATTGTAGAACCAGCCTCTTCGATTCGCACCTTTCGGAGCATCTGTCTAACGATCACTTCAATATGCTTGTCATTGATGGTTACGCCTTGCAATCGATAAACTTCCTGCACCTCTCGAACGATATAGGCGGTCAGCTCTTCAACTCCTTTCAGTTCCAGAATATCGGCAGATACTGGGGAACCATCAATAATCTGTTCACCTCGTTCGACTGTTTCACCGTCAAACACCATAAATGTACGCCCTTTGGCGATTAGTTCCTTGTGTTCGGTGCCATCAGGTTCCGTAATGATAAGTCTGACTTTGCCTTTCGTTTCTTCACCGAAACTAACAGCACCAGTGTATCGAGCGTAGATTGCAGGATCCTTTGGGCGTCTTGCTTCAAACAGTTCGGCAACCCGCGGCAGACCACCTGTAATGTCTCGTGTCGAATCGTAGTCATGCGGAATTCTAGCCAATACATCACCGACAGAGGCTTCCGCATCGTGTTGAACAAGAATTTGAGCTCCTATCGGAAGCAAATATCTCACCTCGCGATTGGTGTTCGGCAGCATTATCGTCTGATCCTTATCGTCAACGAGCCGGATTGCCGGGCGATCTTCAATTGATCCTAATTTGGAATCTAGAACGGTATAAAAAGGATGCTTACCACTCGCATCTTGCCCGACGTCCAATTCTTCGGTCGACTGAGATACTGTCAAGCCGTCGACAATGTTGTCCAGTTTCACGATTCCTTTCACTTCATTGATGATTGGGTGAATGTGCGGGTCCCAGCTTGCAATCGTCTGACCAGGAACCACCGATGCGCCGTCTTTTACAAACAATTCCCCTCCGTACGGTACCTGATATCGTTCTGCGACAATGCCGTTTAAATCCAAAATTTTCAATTCACCAGAACGCGTGTTCACGATGTAGTTGCCGCGTGAATTTTCAATGTAGCTTATTCTGTCGAATTCCAAGACTCCTCGGGTATTAACGGTAATACCAGTTGAAGACTGCTCTCTTTCGGCAACACCGCCCATATGAAAGGTCCGCATGGTCAGCTGTGTGCCTGGTTCGCCGATGCTCTGTGCGGCAATCACGCCGACCGCCTCCCCTCGATTTACCAGATGACCTCGGCCTAAGTCTCGTCCATAGCAAGTTGCACAAATTCCATACTTGGTTTCGCAAGTGACCGCAGAACGCACCTGAACCTGGTGAATTGCATGCCGTTCAATTATCTTGACGACTCGCTCCGTGATCATCTCTCCAGCAAACAATAGTATTTCCCCATTGCTCGGAGACTTGATATCAACCGCTGCGGTGCGTCCCAAAATTCTGTTGGACAATGGCACGACTATTTCACCGCCCTTGACTAAAGCCTCCATCTGAATTCCAACTGGGGTACCGCAATCACTTTCAGTCACGACTAGGTCCTGACACACATCAATCAAACGTCGCGTCAGGTATCCGGAATTCGCTGTTTTCAGTGCTGTATCCGCCAGCCCCTTACGCGCTCCGTGAGTGGAAATGAAGTATTGAAGAACATCCAGCCCTTCGCGAAAGTTTGCCTTAATCGGCGTCTCGATAATGGTGCCATCCGGTTTCGACATCAGGCCACGCATTGCGGCCAGTTGTCGAATCTGCGCATGCGAACCACGCGCACCGGAATCCGCCATCACATGAACCGGATTGAAAGACATCTGCACTGTCTCGTTACCATCCTTATCGATTACTGGTTCGGTCCGCAATTTTTCCATCATGGACATCGCTACCTTGTCGCTAGCCCTTCCCCAGATATCTACGACCTTGTTATAACGTTCACCATCTGTAAGCAACCCCGAGGATGCCTGTTTCTGAACGATTTCAACTTCCTTGTCAGCCGCTTCTAGAATGGCTTTCTTGTCATCGGGGATTTCAATATCGTCCACGCAGATCGAAATGCCGCCTTTCGCCGCAAATTCGAACCCTAGATACATGAGCTGATCCGCCAGAACAACAGTTTCTTTGAGTCCGACGTGGCGATAGCATTCATTGACGATGTCCGATATCGATTTCTTGTTTAGAATACGGTTGATCAGCGCGAAATCCATTCCGGCAGGCAGAATTTCCGAAAGCAGCGCTCGACCCACCGTGGTATCGTAGAACTTGCTCGTTTCGCGAAGCGAACCACTATCGATTTTTGATTCGACAATTCGCACGCGAATATCGGCATGCAGGGATACTCCACCGACCTCATAGGCACGTCGAACTTCAGCTACATCAGCAAACACTTTGCCGGAACCTTTTTGATTTACCGCATCCCGAGTCAGGTAATACAGACCTAATACGATATCCTGTGAAGGAACAATAATCGGTTCACCATTTGCCGGCGATAGAATATTGTTGGTCGACATCATTAAGGTTCTCGCTTCAATCTGTGATTCAACCGTCAAAGGAATGTGTACTGCCATCTGATCGCCGTCGAAGTCAGCGTTGTATGGGGTACAGACTAACGGATGCAGTTGGATCGCCTTGCCCTCTACAAGCGTTGGTTCAAACGCCTGAATACCCAGTCGATGAAGCGTTGGTGCTCTATTCAGGAGCACTGGATGCTCTCGAATCACCTCTTCCAGAATGTCCCAAACCTCTGGAATCTCCTGTTCAGTTGCTTTTTTCGCACGTTTTATGTTGGAACGATCCGGATAGCGTTTGATCAATTCGTAATAGACAAACGGCTTGAACAGTTCCAACGCCATTCTTTTCGGAATGCCGCACTGATGAAGCTTGAGAGTTGGACCAACAACGATCACGGAACGACCGGAGTAATCCACTCGTTTTCCAAGCAGGTTCTGTCTGAACCGACCCTGTTTGCCTTTGATCATATCGGCCAGCGACTTCAGCTTCTGCTTGTTCGCGCCGGTGATCGTTTTACCGCGGCGACCGTTGTCAAGCAGTGCGTCCACCGCTTCCTGAAGCATTCTTTTCTCATTGCGAACGATGATTTCCGGTGCATTCAGATCAAGTAACCGTTTGAGTCGGTTATTGCGATTAATGACACGTCTGTATAGGTCGTTCAGATCAGAAGTAGCAAAACGCCCTGCATCGAGCGGCACCAGTGGACGAAGATCAGGCGGTAGAATCGGCAGAACCTGGAGGATCATCCACTCAGGTTTGTTACCGGATTGAATAAAGGATTCAATCAGTTTCAAACGCTTTGTGAGCCTTTTGATCTTGGTTTCGGATTTAGTTTCATCCAGCTCCTTCCGAAGCCTGAATGTTTCTTCCTGAAAATCTATCTTCTTTATCAGATCGCGAATGGCTTCAGCACCCATGCGCGCATCAAATTCACCACCATGCTCTTCAAAGGCTTCATGAAATTCCTCTTCGCTCATGCAATGGCCACGATCCAGATATGTATTCAAACCTGGTTCAATCACGAGGTAGGCTTCAAAGTACATAACCCGTTCGATCTGACGAACGGTCATATCCAGCAAAAGACCTAGTCGAGATGGCAAACTCTTCAAAAACCAGATGTGTGCAACTGGGCTTGCCAGTTCGATGTGCCCCATCCTTTCTCGACGAACTTTGGAAAGCGTTACCTCAACACCACATTTTTCGCACACCACTCCCTGGTGTTTCAATCGTTTGTACTTCCCGCACTGACATTCATTGTCTTTCACAGGACCAAACAGCTTTGCACAAAACAGCCCATCGCGTTCCGGTTTGAAGGTTCGATAGTTAATCGTTTCCGGTTTTCTAACTTCTCCGAAAGACCAGCTTCGAATCTTTTCGGGTGAGGCCAGTCCAATGCGGATTTCATCGAAATCATCCATCTTTCCTGGTCGCCTCATCAGATTTTCAATATTCTTCATCTAGTCCTCCCGGATAAATTTTTTCTATACGTTTCGCTGCCATTTCACTCACTTCGTAGGACGCATTTCAACATTCAGTCCTAATGACCGAATCTCTTTTACAAGCACATTAAATGATTCGGGGGTATTTGCTTCCATGCGATGGGTTCCACCGACGATATTTTCGTAGATCCTTGATCGACCAAACATATCGTCCGACTTAACCGTAAGCATTTCCTGCAAGGTATAAGCGGCACCGTAGGCTTCAAGTGCCCACACTTCCATTTCACCGAATCGCTGTCCACCACCCATGGCCTTTCCACCAAGCGGCTGCTGAGTGACAAGGCTGTAAGGTCCTGTTGAACGGGCATGCATCTTGTCATCAACCAAGTGCGTCAATTTCAACATGTACATGTAGCCGACAGTGATTGGCCGATCAAAAGCCTCGCCATTGCGCCCGTCGTAGAGAATTGTCTGACCGCTGGCTGGCAGACCAGCGAGTTTAAGCATTTCCTTCACTTCGCCTTCGGTTGCACCGTCAAATACCGGCGTTGCCATCGGCAAACCATTTCTGAGGTTTCCTGCAAGCTCCATGACCTGTTTCGTATTGAGAGATTTCAACACCGATTTTTCAGAAGGCGATGTATAAAACTTCTCAAGGTGATTCTTCATCTGCGGTGCTTTGATTCCATTGTCGATCATCTCGCCAATCTGTCTGCCGATTTCATGGGAAGCCCAACCCAAGTGCGTTTCAAGCACTTGCCCGATATTCATTCGAGAAGGAACTCCAAGCGGATTCAGGATGATATCAACGGTTGTGCCATCCTCAAGATGCGGCATGTCTTCAATCGGAACAATTTTGGAAATGACTCCTTTGTTACCATGGCGCCCGGCCATCTTATCTCCAGGCTGCAGTCTGCGCTTCACGGCTACGAACACTTTTACGCGTTTCAAAACGCCTGCTTTTAACTCGTCTCCCTGATCCAATTTCTGGCTCTTGCTGGCAAACTCCTGATCCTTCTGATTCTTCTTCTCCTCGATCTGAGCGCGGATCAATTCAAATTTACGTGCAACTTCATCATCTCGAACACGAATTTCAAACCAATTCTTGCGCCTCAGACCAGCAAGGTATTCGCTGGTAATCTTCGATCCTTTGCTCAAGTCATTGGGGCCGCCTTCAGCAATTTGTCCTTCGAGCAGTGCAGCGATGCGGTCAAATGCAGCGTCTTCCTCAATACGCAGCTGATCGTGCAAGTTTTTTTCAATACGATCTTTCTCTAACTCGATATTTTCCTTAGCACGACCATCACGCTCAAGATCTTCCCGGGTGAATACCTGAACATCAATTACCGTTCCCGACATGCCAGTTGGCATTCTGAGAGAGGTGTCCTTAATATCCGATGCCTTCTCGCCAAATATTGCGAACATCAACTTCTGTTCCGGCGTTGGCTGGACGTCTCCTTTGGGTGAAACCTTTCCTACAAGAATGTCGCCAGACTTGACTTCAGCTCCGTTGTAAATGATTCCATGATCATCAAGTTTGCCAAGCGCTTCATAGCCAATACTCGGAATGTCTTTAGTGATTTCTTCAGGCCCCATGCGAGTGTCGCGTGCTTCAATGGAAAGTTCTTCGATGTGTACTGTCGTGTAGACTTCGTCCTGCACCAAGCGCTCCGATATCACGATCGAATCCTCGAAGTTGTAACCACTCCAAGCCATGAAAGCAACCAAAATGTTTCTGCCGAGTGCCAATTCACCCATGTTCGTTGCCGGTCCGTCGGCAATAGTGTCGTCTCGCTGGATTCGATCACCGACGTTAGCCAGCGGCCGCTGGTTGATGGTGGTACTCTGATTCGATCTTCGGTATTTGATCAGACTGTAAATGTCAACACCAGAATCCTGATCTTTAATCTCTTCCTCGTTGACACGAATCACGATACGACCTCCATCGACTGAATCGACGATACCGCCTCGCTTTGCAGTTACGGTAACACCAGACTCTACGCCCACTGTGCGTTCCGTACCTGTTCCAATCAAAGGCGTTTCGGTCTGAATTGTCGGCACTGCCTGACGTTGCATGTTCGAACCCATCAATGCACGGTTGGCATCATCGTGTTCGAGGAATGGGATACACGCGGTTGCGATCGATACAATCTGGGCCGGCGCTACATCCACGTAGTCGATATTGTTCGGACTTGATAGCGTGAATTCATTACCGCTTCGACTCGGTACCAATTCCTTGGTGAGTTGACCTTTTTCTCCGGATGCCACACCGGTCGGAGCAATCACGAAATCGCCTTCTTCAATCGCAGACAGATAATGCACATCTTTGGGGTTGGTTGAAACCTTACCGCCTCTGACTTTTCGATAAGGGGTCTCCAGAAATCCGTAGTTATTGATGCGTGCGTACATGGCGAGCGAATTGATTAGGCCGATATTCGGGCCTTCAGGCGTTTCAATTGGACAAACCCGTCCATAGTGGGTTGGATGTACGTCTCGAACTTCAAATCCTGCACGCTCGCGCGATAGGCCACCTGGACCGAGTGCCGTTACTCTGCGCTTGTGAGTGACTTCGGACAACGGATTAATCTGATCCATGAACTGAGACAATTGACTGGATCGAAAGAATTCCCTGACAACAGCCGTAACCGGTTTGGAATTTATCATTTCCTGAGGAATTTTTCGATCTACATCCGGTTGATTTAGCTGCTCGCGAACAGCGCGCTCCACCCGTGCCAGACCGGTTCGAAACTGGTTTTCTACGAGCTCCCCAACGGAGCGAACTCGTCGATTCCCCAGATTATCGATGTCATCTACTTTTTCTTTACCATCTTTCAGGTCAATCAGAAGTTTCATGACATCAATGACGTCCTTTTCTTCCAAATAATTCGGTCCAGTGATGGAATCCCGGTGCAGTCTGCGCGAGAGTTTCATTCTTCCTACCGCTGACAAGTTGTATCGTTCAGGTGTGAAGAACAGAGATTGAAACATGTTTTCGGCAGCTTCATCCGTTGGCTGATCGCCCGGTCTCATCATACGATAGATTCGCTTTTTCGCTTCCCTCTGATCTGGGCTACCGTCCAATCGCAATGTTTCGGAAATGTAGGGACCGCGATCGATTTCATTTGTATAGATAGTCTGAAATTCGGTGATGCCAGCTGCCAGTAGTTGTCGAACCATCAATCCGTCATCGTCAAATTTTTGATTTGCACGCATGATGACATTGTCTTTCGGCAAGTCTTGAATTTGGCTGACGAGCTTGAACTGGGTAATACTGGAACTGCGAAGTTTGTTCAGAATAACGCCTTCCGCATCGAACTCGTCGTTTGCTTTCATCAGGACCTCTCCGGTTTCCGAATCTGACAGGACGCTACCAGCCTTTCTGCCTACCAAGTATGAATCTGGTACAACCACACGCTTTATTCGAGATTCTTTGATTCTGTCGATCGCTTCCATATCAATCTGAGTGTTCTTTTCAGCCAGCACATCACCGTTAGATCCGACCAAATCAAAGTCAAACGTAGCCCCTTCCAATCGCTGCACTCGATCCAAAGACATCGTAATTCTCTTGTCTTTCCTCAGAATGAATGTTTCGGTATCGGCGTTCATATCGTTAGACATGGTGTCTTTTGCACAGGTGCGTTCAGCCAGATAGGAATGTGAAACCTTGAAACTCTTCACCCGAGCGGCTGATATCTTTAGGACATTAGCCTGATTGATCCGTTTGTTCTTCTCTAAAATGACATTGCCGCTGCTGTCCTTGATATCGAAATCCAGTACCTGTCCGCGAAGTTTTACAGGGTCGTTCAGCAGCAGCGTCAATGAGCCGTCTTTGGCAATCTTGAAAGTATCGAAGTCATAGAATTCTTCAAGTATTCTTTCGACATCGTAACCCATGGCTCTCAGAAGCAAAGTGGCCGGTTCTTTCTTTCTACGGTCAATTCGCATGTACAGGTAGTCCTTGCTGTCGAATTCAAAATCCAGCCACGACCCCCAATATGGAATCACCCGACAATTGAAAAGCAGTTTTCCAGACGCATGGGACTTCCCTTTATCGTGATCGAAAAATACACCTGGAGAGCGATGCAGTTGAGATACGACAACTCGCTCTGTTCCGTTGATGATGAATGAGCCACTTTCGGTCATCAACGGAATATCGCCGATATAGACGAATTCGCTCTCTTTGACGTCTTTAACTCGTCGCTCGCCTTTATTTGCACCGGACTCAACACGTTCGAAACTGACGAGTTTCAAAGTCGCCTTGAGCGGTGCATGGTATGTCAATCCGCGTTGCCGGCATTCACCTTCATCAAAAATGGGATCATCAAGTCTGTACTCATCAAACTGGAGTTCCATCGTTTGATTGCTGTCCGTGATGGGAAACGCAGAATTAAATGCGGCTTGCAACCCTATATTTTCCCTTTTATCAGCTGCGACATCAGCCTGCAAAAATTGCTTATACGAACTTTTCTGAATTTCTAGAAGATATGGCACAGGCAACACGTCTTTGCGCTTGCCGAAATTTTTCCGAATTCGTTTCTTTTCAGTAAAACTGTATTTCATTTGAAGTAGGTGCCTGCCTGGTCTGGTGTATTTTTTATGTACAAGCGCACGCGGGCTCTATCTTGAATAGAGCCGCGAACAGCATGGAAACGAGAATGTCGTTTATTGGATTGCGATGCTTTATCGACAATCGCTTACTTGATCTCCGCAGATCCGCCAGCTTCCTCAATTTCCTTCTTAAGGTTTTCGGCGTCTTCTTTCGACATGCCCTCCATAATTGTGGCAGGAGCGCTTTCGGTAAGATCTTTGGATTCTTTCAGTCCAAGCCCTGCTGCGCCGCGAACGACCTTGATGACGTTCACTTTCTTGTCGCCGACGGCAGTCAATATGACCGAGAACTCCGTCTGTTCTTCTTCTGCTTCCACCGCTGCGTCTGCAACTGCACCCGCGCCCGGCATTGCCATTATGGGAGCGATGGCTGCGGAAACACCGAACTTGTCTTCTATATCCTTAATCAATTCTGATAGGTCTAGCACTGACATGTCCGAAATGGCTTCAATTATTTCTTGCCTTGATAAAGACATTAAAACTACCCCCTAAAGTAGTGGATTAAATTCGTACAAAAATGATTCTGATCGAGAACTTTCTTGAGTTCTTTACTGTTCTTCTTTCGAGTCCTTGACGGCTGCCAACACTCGTACCAGCCCGGTTGGAATTGCGTTCAGGGCATTCACAAATCGTTGTATTGGAGCAGCAAGCGTTCCAGCGAGTTTGCCAAGCAACTCTTCTCGACTTGGTAGCCTGGCAATTTGCTCCAGCTTCTCTTCCGACAGCAATTCGCCATTCAACGCTCCTGTTCGAATAGTGAACGTATTATTCTCTTTTGAGAAATTCGCTATGGTCTTTGCAACTGCAACTAGGTCTTCAGAAGTTGCTAAGGCAACCGGACCGACGAAATGGTCGATCAGACATTCAAAGTCTGTGTCTTCTGCTGCTCGCCGTGCCAGCGAATTTTTCACTACTTGAATTCGCACATTTGTTTCCCGAGCCTTACGACGCAGGTTGCTCATATTCGCAACATCAACGCCGCGAAATTCTGCCAGTATCGCGAGATTGGCAGATTGCAGTTCTTTGTGGACTTGGTCCACAATCTGATGTTTTCGTTGAAGATTTTCGTTCATAGCTTTATAGTCGGCAGTGATCTGTTCAATTCGAACAATTGTTTATATACGCGCAAGTTCAATTGCATCGACTCGAACGCCAGGTCCCATCGTCGTAGAAAGAGCGACTTTGCGAATGTACTGCCCTTTGGCTGCCGACGGCTGCGCACGCTTCAGTGCACGAAGCAATTCCCTCAGATTCTCCGTCAGCGCGTCTGCATCAAAAGAAGCTTTGCCAATTCGGCAGTGAATGATTCCGGCTCGGTCTATCCTGAAATCCACCTTACCCGCTTTGGCCTCTCGAACCGCTTCAGCAATGTCAGATCGAACGGTACCGGTTTTGGGATTCGGCATGAGTCCTCTTGGCCCCAATATACGGCCAACAGAGGCTACTGTTTTCATTGCATCGGGTTCTGCTATACAGGTTTCAAAATCAATCTTCCCGCTCTTCACCTGTGCAACCAAGTCGTCCAGACCGACAACTTCGGCTCCTGCTTCCTTGGCCGCCTCGGCATTAGCTCCCGAAGCGAATACTGCGACCCGCACCGACTTGCCGATGCCTTTCGGTAAAATTACCGAGCCTCGCACGTTCTGATCCGATTTCCTTGCATCAACACCAAGCTGAATCGCCGCTTCAACTGTTTCATCAAACTTCGCAGATGCAGTTTTCTTGACGAGTTCTACTGCGTCGTTGACCGCGTATACTTTGGCACGATCGACCAAAGCCGCAAATTCTCTGCTTCTTTTTCCGGAATTCGACATTATTGTCCCTCCTCGATTTCCAAGCCCATGCTGCGCGCACTGCCCGCGATGATTCGCACCGCCTGATCCATATCGTAACTGTTCAAGTCTGGATTCTTCAGCGACACGATTTCTTCCAGCTGGGACCGCGTGACTTTTCCTACCTTGTCTCGATTGGGTTCAGCACTGCCCTTGTCTACGCCAGCCGCCTGTTTCAACAGATACGATGCTGGCGGTGTCTTGGTGATAAAAGTAAACGTTCTATCCGAATAAACTGTAATAACTACAGGTATAGGCATGCCGGATTCGAGCGATTGTGTCTTGGCATTGAATGCTTTGCAGAACTCCGGAATGTTCAGACCGTGCTGGCCAAGCGCTGGACCCACCGGCGGTCCCGGGGCGGCTTCCTTAGCGCGCACCTGTAATTTGACATATGCAGTAATTTTTTTTGCCATTTCAAGTTCCTAGTTCGACAAGTTTCCTTTCAGCTCTTTGTAACTTGACTGAAATCAAGTTCTACGGGTGTGGAGCGTCCGAAAATAGTCACTGACACCCGCAATTTGCTCTTTTCATAATTCACATCTTCAACGGTACCATTGAATTCTTCAAAAGGACCATCGATCACTCGAACAAGCTCGCCGGGTGCAAAATAGAACTTCGGCCTCGGATTGTTCACTCCGGCTTCAACCTGATCAATAATTGCCTGCGCTTCGTTTTCAGAGATTGGCGTAGGGGTTTTCCCGCCAATGAAGCTCGATATATGCGGAATGCTGTTCACAAGCTGCCAAGACTCCGGCGACATTTCCATATTGATGAACACATAACCAGGATAAAAGTTTCGTTCAGTCGTACGCTTTTGTCCACCACGCATTTCCACGACCTCTTCGGTCGGCACCAAAATCTGGCCGAACTTATCAGTGAAATTTTCTCGCTCAATATATTGACGAAGCGATTGTTCAACGCGTTTTTCGTGCCCAGAATACGTATGAAGTACATACCATCGTTTCCCGTTATCCTTATCGGCAACACTTTGCGCATAACCCTGCTCGTCGGAATCCATTTTTTCTTTCAGATCACTGTCAGCCATCTATCTATTCCCGATTTGAAGAAACAAGTCATATATCACCCAAAATGAAAGTATGTCCAGCAGCCACAGAAACAATCCAATCAAAATCACCATGACGATCACGATCATAGTGGACTGGATAGTGTCCCTGCGAGTTGGCCAAACAATTTTCCGAATCTCGCCTCGCGCACCTTTGGCAAAATCCCATGCATCCTGTCCTGGTGTCGATAGCAATGCAACACCCACCGCTGCAATGATGCTAACAATAAGCAGCCCGACGCGCAATAATTGCGAAGACCCATCCAACGTATAGAATGCTGCAATTCCAGCAACTACGATGAATATGGCTCCTAGAACCTTGATTTTATCGATTATGTTCGTCATTCCGTGTAGTACCTGCCATATTTGGCAGGCCAGGAGGGACTTGAACCCCCAACCTGCGGTTTTGGAGACCGCTGCTCTGCCAAATTGAGCTACTGGCCTAAAAACCTAGCTACCGTATCAAGCTATTTCAAAATTTTAGAGACGACACCGGCCCCGATAGTTCGGCCGCCTTCGCGTATCGCGAAACGCAAACCTTCTTCCATCGCAATCGGCTTGATCAGATTCCCTGTCAAATGTACATTGTCTCCGGGCATCACCACCCGAATGTCATCCGGCAGCACCACC
>JAKZRU010000014.1:0-52623 GCA_047517965.1 Gammaproteobacteria bacterium
GGAAGAATCGGTTCCCCAATTCGTACGCGTATCACTCCGGGGCGTTTGCTGAACTCTCTTCGGCGCCAAAAATCACCCGCATTGTGCGCTACCGGTACCAACGGAACACCCGCGCGCACTGCGAGTAGAGATGCACTTGCATAATAAGTACCGTGCTGGCCAGGTTCTATTCGCGTTCCCTCGGGAAAGATGACAACCCAGCGCCCTTCCTGCAGTACTTTCTTTCCTTGCTGAACGACTTGATCAAGCGCTCTTCGTTCTGTAGCCCTGTCAATTTTGATGGGATGTGTAGCAGCCAAGCCCCAGCCAAAAAATGGAATGTATAGCAATGACCGTTTCAACACCCAGGCTTGAGGAGGAAATATGGTCTGATATGCAATGGTTTCCCAAGCGGACTGATGTTTGGAAAATATAACTGCAGGCGTAGCAGGCAAATTTTCCATGCCCTCAACTTCATGGCGAAGCCCGCACACGATTCTCAAAAGCCAAATCACGAAATGTGCCCATAGGCCAATCACCCGGGAACGAAATTTTGCTTCGCAGAAATAAACGGCAACCGCAATGGGCCAAAACACCAGCGTGACAACGACCATGCTGGTAAAAAAAACGAATGCACGCAACGCACCAATCACTTCTGCTCTCTCAAATCGACATGGTTCAAATCAACCAAAATTGATGCAGCTTGTTCAGCAGGTAAAACTACGAATCAAAGTCTGAAATGCGCAGAGTTCCATCCACAAATTTGCCTTTTCTTTCCAAAACTCGTGCAATTTTCTGCCAGAATGCATCATTCAAATCAAATCCAGAAGCAATTGAGGTCCCAAGTAGCAAAATCAGCAAATCCGCGCACTCTTCAGCCAACTTATCCTTGCCCTTGCCTTTTGTTATCGCCGCCGACACTTCTCCGAGTTCCTCGCACATCAATGCAACCCGAAATCTGAGGTCGTGTCCTCCGGTGTTTTCCATGTCATGCTTGTCGTGGAAACTCTGAACGACTGCCAACATCTGTTGATACGAATCTCGATTCATCCGTTCACCTTCACGGGCTGCAGCAATGAAATTTCTGCTACTTCTCGAAACAGCCGACTTACGAACCCAACCAGGGCAACCCGATTTCGGCGAATTTGCTTATCTTCAACCATCACCATGACATCATCGAAGAAGCTGTCAATGGGATCGCGCAGTACTGCAAGTTTACGCAGAATTTCACCATGATCCGAGGCTCGAATCAAAGGTAGAATCTGTTTGCTCAAATTCATCGCCTGTTCATACAACTGCAGTTCGGATTGCTCAACCAGCAATTCTGGTTTCACCTGCACACCTTTCAACTCGCCGCTCTGGCGCAAAATATTGCTGATGCGCTTATTGGCAGCGATCAGATCGCTGTACTCCGCAAGTTCCCGAAACTGGCGCACTGCATGAAGTCGTTTGTCAAATTCAAGTGGTCTCGTTGGCCTTAATTCATATACCGCAGCAAATTCATCTGCCAAAAATCCTTGGTCCAGATAATAGCTGCGAAGTCTCTCCAGCATAAACTCAAACACGCCGGCTACCGTGTCATCATCAGGAGTAACTTCAACCTCGATGGGCGCTACTGAGTTTTGCTTTGTGTAAATTCTGGCTGATTCATGCAACAAGGCATTCAGGTCTAGATCAACATCACACTCGATGATGATTCTCAGCACGGCCAGAGCCATGCGCCGCAACGAAAAAGGGTCTCGATCTCCTTTTACTTTCTCGCCAGCAGCCATCAATCCCAATAGAGAATCAATTCGGTCGGCAATTGCGACAATTCTGCCGACTTCCGATTGCGGTAGTGCATCGTTCGCAGTACGGGGTGAATAGTGCTCACCAATTGCCGTGGCAACCGCAGGTGATTCACCTTCGATCTGTGCGTAGTATCGTCCCATGCTCCCCTGCAAGTCTGGAAACTCCCCGACCATTTCTGTAACGAGGTCTGCTTTCGACAAAGCAGCCGAACGAAGTGCCGCCGTTCCGTCGGCGCGGAGTTTTGAGGCAACGTACGACGCCAGTTCACCCATTCGAACCGACTTGCCGAGCACTGAACCCAAAGCTTTATGAAACATAAGATGCCGAAGCAAAGAGGCTTTCTGCTCAAGTGTAGTGCTGCGGTCTTGGTCCCAGAAAAATTTCGCATCAGACAGTCTTGCATGCAAGACACGTTCATTTCCCTTGACAATTCGTCGCTCTATTTTCTCGCTTGCAGGTTCAATATTCGCAATCCCGATAAATTTTGGCAGCAACTTACCACCTGCATCGAACACTGGAAAATACTTCTGATGATTACGCATGGAAGAGACCAGTACTTCGGCCGGCAAATTCAGGAAAACCGGATCGAATTCTCCGCAAAAAGCGAATGGCCACTCGACTAGATTTGTCACCTGATCCAATAGATACTCATCATTCATCGCCAGGCCGCCTGCGCTCTTCTCGCATCGGCGAATTTGCTCTAGTATGGTCTGGCGGCGAACACCCCAGTCAGCCTTGACTTTGCCTGTCGAATTCAGCAAATCTAGATAGCTGTCTGCATCCCGAATCGTGATCGCTTCGGGACAGTGAAACCGATGTCCTCGGCTCTCAGAAGCAGACGAAATGGAGAATATTTCACATGGCACCACACTCTTCCCGTGCAGTAGGACAACCCAGTGCACCGGACGCACAAATTCGCTCTCGGAATTTCCCCAGCGCATTTTCTTGGCAATAGACAATCCCGATACAGCCTTTTGAACACAACTCGGAATCAGCTCATAAGCTTCACGACCCGGTTCAATGAATCGACAGGCTACGAAATTTCCTTTCTCCGTTTCAATGGAGATCAGTTTACTGGTATCAACACCGCATGAATTCGCAAATCCAACTGCCGCTGCGCTCGGCACGCCTCGATCGTCGTACGCTTTTTGCAGAGGCGGCCCGCGCTTCACGACCTCAGTATCTTCTCGACGTGGTTCGACCTTATCAACTGAAACCGAAATACGTCGCGGTGTGGCATACCACTTTGAATCCGTCTCAAGCGAATCAATCAGTCCGGCAACCAACAGCTCCTGCTTGAGATTTTGTTCAAGCTCGGAACCTAAACGATTCACTGCCTCCGGCGGCAACTCCTCGGTACCAATCTCCAACAGCAGGGTTGCCGGAGCTTCAGGCCAGACATCGGACCCAGGCACTTCCTCTGAACGCAGCCCTGTAGCTGTAGATTTTTCATGGTGTGATAGACGTGGAAAACCTTTGGCTTCCCGGCTTGCGTAATAGGCCTCAGCGACCTTACGCGCAAGATTGCGAACTCTGCCGATGTAGCGAGCTCGTTCGGTTACGCCGATGACGCGTCGAGCATCCAAAAGATTGAATGTATGCGAAGCTCGAAGCACTTGCTCATAAGCGGGCAGTGACAAATTGAGTGCCACAAGCTCGTTGCACTGGTTTTCGAAATTTACAAACTGATTCAAGAGCACATCCGTATCAGCTTTTTCAAAATTGTAGGCCGACTGTTCCTGTTCATTTTGCAGATAGATGTCTCCATAGCTCAGCGAGTCGTTCCACTTCAGGTCATAAACACTATCGACGCCTTGAACATACATTGCAATTCGCTCAAGCCCATAAGTGATTTCACCCGTCACCGGCCGACACTCAAGTCCTCCAACCTGCTGAAAGTATGTGACTTGAGTAATTTCCATGCCATTCAGCCAAACTTCCCAGCCCAACCCCCAAGCACCGAGCGTTGGAGACTCCCAGTCGTCTTCGACGAATCGGATGTCGTCGTGAAGTGGATCAATTCCCAGATTTACCAGCGACCCGATATAGATTTCCTGAAAATCCGCAGGTGATGGCTTGAGCACGACCTGATACTGGAAATAGTGTTGCATACGATTCGGATTTTCTCCATATCTTCCATCCGTGGGACGACGTGACGGCTGTACATAAGCGGAACTGGATGGTTCCGGGCCAATCGCCGCTAAAAATGTTGCAGGATGAAATGTACCAGCACCCACTTCCATGTCATAGGGTTGTAAAATAACACAGCCCTGTTCTACCCAGTACTGATTTAAAGCAAAAATGATCTGTTGGAAATTCAAAGGAAAATTATTCGTAAGTGGCTAATTGGATTGCAAAAACTGGCTGCTTGAGGAACTTGATTTCTCTCTGCAGCACACAGAACAGCCAGTATTCGGTGAAAACTGCCAGAATTGGTGCTGGTAATTATACGCTATCAAATTCCCAGTCGAGAATCATGCCATGGCATGGGAAGTCTGACAGTGACAAACTCTTCAGACACAAGTGGATGCAGATTTGTACCAGCGCTCCTAAACTGCATACAGGATAAGTCTTTGTATCCGCTGCTCACATACAAACACAAATTTATCAGATTCATTTGCCTGTTGCTGTACCAGGAACAGGCAAACGTCAGGTTCAGGAAGTACAATATCCGTCACGCACATTTCACTTCAACGCAAAAATGACAAAGATGATAAAACGCAAAGCAGTAGCCTTGATATCAGGCGGACTGGACTCAATGCTGGCTGCACGAATTATGCTCGAGCAGGATATTCACGTCGAGGGGCTGAATATTTTTACCGGATTTTGCGTCGAAGGACATACCCACGCAATTCGCAACAAGGACCGAAAGAAACAAAAGCGCAACAATGCTCTTTGGTCGGCCGAACAGATCGGCATCAAACTGCATATTATTGAAGCCATTGAACCCTATAAAGACATTGTCCTCAACCCGAAGCATGGATATGGCGCGCATCTCAATCCATGTCTCGACTGCAAGGGTTTCATGGTTGCCAAAGCTAAAGAGTGGATGGAAGTGAATGAATTTGACTTCATTATCACGGGCGAGGTTCTCGGACAGCGACCGAAGTCGCAGCGACGAAGCACTTTTCCGGTCGTGGCACGAGAATCGGGAGCCTTTGATAGACTGCTTCGCCCGTTAAGCGCAAAGCTACTACCGCCAACTTTGCCAGAGCGGGCCGGCTGGATAGAACGAGACAAGCTCTACGAAATCTCCGGACGGAGCCGCAAATCACAGATGGAACTCGCCGAGCAGTTTGGCATCAGCGAATACTCGCAACCGGCCGGCGGATGCTGTTTTCTAACCGACGAATCGTATTCACGAAAACTGCAGGATTTTTGGGATCACCGAAGCGATAGAAACTATGAACTCGACGACATCATGCTTCTCAAAGTCGGACGGCACCTGCGCCCCAAGACCGACTGGAAGCTCATCATCGCCAGAGATTCGGGTGAAACCCAGTATCTGAATGGCTACCGTTCCAAGTTCGCGCATTTTACAATTACGAGTCATTCCGGCCCGATGACTCTCGTCGATGGACAAATTCCCGATGAAGATGTGGAAATGGCAGCCCGGCTGATTACCCGATTCGGCAGCTCGAGAAATGCCGACCGGGTAATGGTTCAATTTACCGACCTGGAGGGCAACGAACGCATGCTGACCGTCTCTCCAATGAAACCAGCAGAGATTCCGCAGCCATGGTACGTGTAGATCAAACGCTGGATGCTACAAATCTGATCTGTCCGATGCCAGTGATTCGTACCCAGGAACAGGTTTCTGCCCTCACTAGCGGCCAGGTTCTTGAGGTCGTATGTACCGACCCAGGTGCGCTTGTCGATATTCCGGCCTGGTGCCGAATTCACGGACACAAAGTACTCTCTGCGGAAAATCTGGGAAATCAGTCCATCGTTCGCTTGCAGGTGTGTGACTAAGCAAGCTCAATCCATAGACTCCGCACAACTGTAAATTTCTGCCGAATAATTAAGAGTACGCAGTGTAATAAAATAAGCCGTTCCGTAGCTCGCCGAATCCGAAGCAGGTGTTCGCACCCTTGCCGACTTCGAGTCACGCAATCCCCAAAATATTCGAGCACATCGCTCAATAATCATCATTTTGGTGCATAATCTCCATTAATGCACTAAATTGGTGCATTTCATATGTGCTGGATTGCCAATTCTCTGCATATTTTTGGCACGATAATTGCTGATAAATTAACAGTTATTTTCAACTAATTCATTTTCAGGAGGGTGTATTAATGTCAGTTGAGAACGTCATGAAAATAATCAAGGATAGCGACGCCAAGTTCATCAGTATGCGCTTTACCGATACAAGAGGTATGGTGCAGCACCTGGGATGGCCGGTGTCCAATTTTTCCGAAAAATTGTTTGAAGAAGACATCATGTTTGACGGTTCTTCTATTGCCGGATGGCAGCCGATCAATGAGTCAGACATGGCAATGAGACTGGACCCGCATTCCGCCGTTATCGACCCCTTTGCACAGGAGACAACTGTCATAATCCGTTGCAGCATTTACAATCCAATCAAAGGCGAGTGGTACGAAAAGGATCCACGCAGCATCGGGCAGAAAGCGGAAAAGTACCTCATTGAGTCAGGCGTCGCGGATACTGCGTATTTTGGACCTGAACCAGAGTTCTTTGTTTTTGATGGGGTACGCTGGGCCAGCGGAATGGACAGTGTATTCTATGAAATCAATTCATATGAAGGTGCCTGGAACAGTGCACAGGATTTTGATGAAGGCCCGAATCTTGGACACAGACCTGGCGTAAAAGGCGGATATTTTCCAGTACCGCCGATTGATTCAATGAGCGACCTGCGAGCCGCCATGTGTCAGGCGATGATGGACATGGGCGTCACCGTGGAAAAGCATCACCATGAAGTCGGTACCGCTGGACAGGCTGAAATCGGAGTCAAGTACAACACCTTGATCAAAATGGCGGACCATACGCAGAGTTACAAATACTGCGTGAAGAATGTCGCCGCGGCTCATGGAATGACAGCTACTTTCATGCCCAAGCCGCTGGTTGGAGACAACGGATCAGGCATGCATACCCATCAGTCTCTATTCAAGGATGGAAAATCGTTATTTGCCGGCGACATGCACTGCGGGCTAAGTCAGGAAGCGCTTTACTACATTGGCGGCATATTCAAGCATGCTAGAGCACTGAATGCTTTCACCAATCCGTCAACCAACAGTTACAAACGGTTGGTTCCAGGATTCGAGGCACCTGTTCTGTTGCAGTATTCGTCCTTCAACCGATCGGCATCCTGCCGAATTCCGTTCTCACCGGAAGTTGGAAGACGCGTAGAAATTAGATTCCCAGATCCTTTGGCGAATCCTTATCTGGCATATTCAGCAATGCTGATGGCAGGACTTGATGGTATCAAGAACAAGATTGATCCGGGTCTGCCGACCGAAGTTGACTTGTATGAACTGTCCGGTGCAGATGAGAAAGCAATTCCCCATGTCGCCGCTTCACTGGCTGAGGCGCTGGCAGCTTTGGATAGTGATCGAGACTTCCTCAAAGCCGGAAACGTCTTCACCGACAATACCATTGATTCGTATATTGAGCTGTTGACGGAAGACGTTAAAGCCATGCAGCTGGTGACGCATCCGTTAGAGTTCGAGATGTACTATAGCGGTTAAGCACGAGGGATCGTCTGCGATAACCACAGACATAATTCAATTGTTCATTTGACTACATCCTCTTTGATCTTCGAGATCTGGCAGTTTCGCAGGACTTCCAGGTCTCGAAAGATTAGGTGCATGGAAATTGGACAACCAGCGTTATTCTGCCAAGGAGGGAGAGACCAGTTCCATGACTTTGCAAACAAGTTTGCATTCCAAGTCGTCCAGATTCGCCCAGCAGGTCCGGGAATCTCCGCAAGTTCTTTATGCGTTGAGTACCGCGATAGTCCTTTGTGATGACAATCTAAAGATTGTACTGATCAATCCATCTGCTCAATCTCTGCTTGATTCCAGCGAAAACTATGCTTTGGGAGACAGCATTCTCAGTTACTTTGAGCAGCCGAACGCCATTGAAGTTCTGAAAAAGTGTCTGCACACTTCGCAACCGACCACCTTGCGTCAAACCGAATTGGTTGATGCAAATCATCAATTGAAACTTGTAGACTGCATTCTAACCCCTGCCTCGATTGAAGGGTCAATCTGTCTGATACTGGAATTCAACGAGGTGCACGCGGTTGTGAAACAGTTGTTGGGAAACGCTATGAAAATCGGACAAAACGCAAATACGGCAGTGATTCGTGCGATCGCCCATGAAATCAAGAATCCCCTTGGCGGGCTTCGTGGAGCTGCGCAACTGCTCGATCGAGAGCTCAATGACCATTCGGAAATGAGGGACTACACTCAAATCATCATCAAGGAAACCGATCGTTTGTGCGGTCTGGTGGACGATATGTCCGGCCCACAGATTCCGCTTCTTCTATCCAAGATAAACATCTACGAAGTGCTTGAGCATGTCCGTAAACTCGCGCTCGCGGAAGGCCTGCAGATCGTTCGCGATTACGATCCAAGCCTGCCTGCGGTTCTCGGCGATCAGGAACAGTTGATTCAAGTCTTCATCAATATTGCTCGAAACGCGATGGAAGCGATTGGTAATTCGGGTACGATCACATTCCGTACACGGGTTCAACGTCAGGTTACTCTGGGGAAAGTCCGTTATCAGAATGCAGCACGAATAGACATCGAGGATGACGGCCCCGGAATTCCTGAAGACTTGCTTGATCAGGTTTTCTACCCGATGATCTCGGGCAAACCACACGGCGAAGGACTTGGCCTTTCAATCGTTCATCAGATTATCCTCCGACACGGTGGAATGGTAACTTGCGAAAGCACTCAAGGTCGAACCTGCTTCACGGTTCTGCTGAAGTTCTCGGATCAACAGGAATTGACAGAACGAACTACCGTAGAATCAGGCACGGTAGCGGCATGAAACTAGCTTCGGAACCGGTTTGGATCATCGATGATGATCAGTCCATTCGCTGGGTTCTCGCCCAAGCGTTGAAAAAGAATGGCATTGACTCAAGAACATTCTGTAGTGCCGACGACGCACTGGATTCATTTGCCGAAGAGCGCCCAAAAGTCATCGTCACCGACATTCGCATGCAAGGCATGGATGGATTGATGTTTCTTGACGAAGTTCAAAAAAAAATACCGGGTCTGCCGGTCATTGTAATGACCGCGTATTCCGACCTGGACACTACCGTCGAATCGTTTCAGAGGGGCGCACGGGAACACTTGCCAAAACCTTTCGATATTGACGTCGCTGTCACATTGATTCAACGCGTGATAGATGAACAGCAAGGCAATTTGGATGAAGCCACATCCAAAAAAATCGAATCCACCACCATGATTGGGGAATCTGCTCCAATGCAAGAGGTGTTTCGAGCCATCGGTAGACTTTCAAATTCACAATTCAACGTACTCATTACTGGCGAATCTGGAACCGGAAAGGAGCTTGTGGCTCGTGCCCTGTTCGAAAACAGCGTCAGGAAAAACCAGCCTTTCGTAGCAATCAATGCCGCAGCCATTCCAGTAGATTTACTCGAATCAGAACTGTTCGGCCATGAAAAAGGTGCGTTCACCGGAGCCAATCAACGGCGTATTGGAAGATTTGAGCAGGCCGATCGCGGTACGCTTTTTCTTGATGAAATTGGTGACATGCCGCACGACCTGCAAAGCAGGCTGCTCAGGGTGATGTCCGAAGGAAAATTTTACAGAGTTGGCGGCGTGAATCAAATTTCCGTTGACGTGCGCATCATCGCCGCAACTAACCAGCCGCTGGAAGAACTGGTGGAAAAGAACGCCTTTCGCAGCGATCTGTTTCACCGACTGAATGTCGTTCGGATTGCGCTGGCACCTGTTCGCGAGCGCGGTAATGACATTGAAAAGCTGATCCACTTTTTTCTAATGCAAGCCGCGAATCAGTTGAACGTCGAAGTGAAGAATCTTACACATAATGCCATGGAGTGTCTGACAGCATACTCATGGCCTGGAAACATTCGGGAAATTGAAAATTTCTGCCGTTCGGTCACGATCATGAGCCCTTCCAAAATTTTAACTCCCCGCGACCTGCCACCGGAAATCGAACAGTGTCGATACAGTGCTCGAAATCAAGGTGAGGATGCGGAGTGGGAACGCTCGCTTCGTCTGGCGATTGAACTTCTACTGGAGAGCGATCTCACAAAGGGGGACGGCGAAGTTCGACAGGAAATTGAACGAATCATGCTTGATACAGTTCTTAAATTTAGCAATGGTTCCAGAGGGGAGGCTGCGCGAATACTGGGCTGGGGCAGAAATACAGTTACTCGCAAGATCAAAGAACTATGACATGGCCCAATCGCACTGCCAGAAAGAACTTTGGAGGAGTAATTCCCCAGCAATATCTCCAATCTCGCATCAGCCACGAATGATAAAAAGACTACCAAAACGTACTGAACCCACCCCCACAATCTGCAAGATAGTGATTGACAAAACAACGGACGAGAATGCTTAGTTAATATTCTCAAAATGGCATTGGCTGGCAGGAACTAGCAAGCCAATGTGAAGGGAGAGGTAACTAATTTTGCGTATAATTCCCTGAACATACTTTCCACTTACAAACTTCTATTCCGCTAAATCAATGCTAGGTAACTATATATTTACATCGGAATCGGTGTCCGAAGGACATCCCGACAAAATGGCAGATCAAATTTCCGATGCCATACTTGATGCACTGCTCACACAAGATACCAATAGCCGAGTCGCTTGTGAAACGTTAGTGAAATCCACCAGTTCATCCAGCGAAGAATCCGGAATTCAACACCATGCATTGATCGCCGGGGAAGTCACAACTGCTGCCGACAATACTGACTACGATGCCATTGTCCGCGATGTCATTAAGAAAATAGGCTACGATTCAGATGAAAAGGGATTCGACTATAAAACTGTCCGAGTTCAAAATCTGCTGAACAAACAATCGCCGGATATCGCCCAAGGAGTCAACGAGGGCGAAGGAGATGACACCGAACAAGGTGCAGGCGATCAAGGACTGATGTTCGGATTTGCCTGCAACGAAACCGATGTGCTGATGCCTTGGCCGATCACCTATGCACACAAACTGGTACGACGGCAGGCAAAAGTTCGGAAAAATGGCGTCCTCGACTGGCTAGGTCCCGACGCAAAATCTCAGGTAAGCGTAGTCTACGAAAATGACCGTCCGGTTTCAATCAACACGGTCGTGCTTTCAACGCAGCATGATGGAGACATCTCGTCAGAGCAGGTGCGAGAAGGCGTAATCGAAGAAATCATCAAGCCCGTAATACCTGAAAGCATGATGCCTCCACAAGATCGTATTCTGATCAACCCCACTGGAAAATTTATTGATGGTGGCCCGAAAGCAGACTGCGGTCTTACAGGTCGTAAGATTATTGTCGACACTTATGGCGGCATGGCACGGCATGGTGGCGGCGCGTTTTCAGGTAAGGACCCTTCCAAAGTTGATCGCTCTGCAACTTATGCGGCGCGATACGTAGCAAAAAACATCGTGGCAGCAGGACTCGCGGAACGGTGTGAAGTACAGATTGCCTATGCAATTGGAGTAGCCAAACCGGTGTCCTTGATGGTTAATACATTTGGTACCGGAAAACCCGGATTAGATGACGAGAGGCTGTCAACCATCGTTGAGTGTGTGTTTGATCTTCGACCAAAACTGATTATCAGCAGTCTTGACCTGTTGCGACCGATTTATCAGCAAACCGCAGCTTATGGTCACTTCGGGCGCACAGAAAAAGAGTTTTCCTGGGAGAACACCGACAAGGCAGACGCCTTGAAACAAGCAGCAAGTTAGCTCGCCAAACCACAAACCTCATCTCAATTTCTAGAGGAAGTAGAAATGCCAGTAGCACTGAAGTCAGTCTCAGAAGATTTTAAAGTCGCTGACCTGAAGCTCACCGAGTGGGGTCGCAAGGAAATGGCGATCGCCGAAACCGAAATGCCAGGTCTCATGGCTACCCGAAAAAATTATTCTAGTCAAAAGCCACTCAGTGGAGCAAGAATTGCAGGGTGTCTACATATGACGATTCAGACAGCAGTTCTCATCGAAACACTGCAGGAGTTAGGGGCCGATGTTCGCTGGTCATCTTGCAACATATTCTCCACTCAGGATCATGCAGCCGCAGCGATTGCCACGACAGGGACACCGGTATTTGCCTGGAAGGGAGAATCCGAAGAGGAATACTGGTGGTGTGTTGAACAGACGATTTTCGGACCTGACAATTGGCGCCCCAACATGCTGCTTGACGACGGCGGCGACTTAACGCAGATCATGCATGAAAAGTATCCCGAACTGATGTCCGATGTGCGAGGCTTGACAGAAGAAACAACAACCGGTGTTCATCGACTGTATGAGATGATGGAAGCAAATGCACTGAAATGTCCCGCATTCAACGTCAATGATTCCGTAACCAAGAGCAAATTCGACAATCTGTATGGTTGTCGTGAATCATTGCTGGACGGGATTAAAAGGGCGACCGATGTCATGATCGCCGGAAAAATTGCTGTTGTATGTGGTTACGGCGATGTTGGCAAGGGGTGCGCACAGTCTCTGCGAGGGCAGGGGGCGAATGTCCTGATTACCGAGATTGACCCAATCTGTGCGTTACAGGCCGCAATGGAAGGCTATCGAGTTGTAACGATGGAAGAAGCAGCTCCGCTAGCAGACATATTCGTGACCGCAACCGGTAACTGGCACGTCATTACAATGGATCACATGCTTACCATGAAAGACCAGGCAATTATTTGCAATATCGGTCATTTCGACGGAGAAATCGATATCGCTTCGCTTCGGGAACTCGAATGGGAAAACATCAAACCTCAGGTCGATCATGTCATTTTTCCTTGCGGTAAGAGGTTGATATTGCTGGCTGAAGGTAGGCTTGTCAATCTTGGATGTGCAACCGGCCACCCAAGTTTTGTAATGTCAAATTCGTTTACCAACCAGGTACTAGCCCAGATTGAATTATGGACCAATCCCAACAAATACCAAAATGAAGTCTATGTACTGCCCAAAAACCTTGACGAAGAAGTTGCCCACTTGCACTTGGATAAAATCGGCGCAAAACTAACCCGCCTGACTGACGAGCAGGCAAAATATATTGGTGTTCCTGTGGAGGGCCCTTACAAAGCGGATTACTACCGCTACTAAAACGGTAAGGGGTAATCCTTCAATTCAGGTGTTTTTATATTTTCAAGCAGAAATATCTGGCAATGCTTGATTTTCCAATATCGCGATAGAGTCCTTGAGTTGCAGTTTGCGTTTCTTCAAGCGTCGGATTTGCAACTCATCAACGTTGCGATCCTCCGACAATCTTTTTAGAACGTCGTCAAGGTCTCTGTGTTCCGTTTTTAATTTTTCTATTCTTATTTGAATTTCCTCAGAAGTATTCTCAAGCATATATGTCCAATCCTAGAACGATTTAGCGTACGGTGCGTACTTTCATTTTAATTTAATTCTGCCAACCAAACCACCCGCTCTCGCTCACGGGTAAAGCCATTGCCGTGACCTTTCACCGAACTGGTGTGGCCTCTTGATAATACTAGCACTATTCCGTCTCAACTTCCACAAATATTTAATCTCATGAAGAGCCAGATTTAGCAACTTTATCGATATTGAACATCATCCCCACTGGCCGCGGCCGGGCGAGCGATACCATCAACAATCTGCTTGAGACTGACACTCCCAATCACTTTACCATCTTCGTCAACGACATTGCCTTGCATTGATTTTGTTGCTGTCACCAACTGTATCGCCTCTTCCAGCACTAGATCATGTAACAGAGTGAGACTGCTGTCGACGACGGCTTCACCCAGTGTCATAACTGACCTGGTTTGGATAACGCGACTTCTGTTAATGTCTTTAATAAAATCATAGATGTAGTCGTCAACTGGATGGAGAATTATTTCCTGCGGGGTTCCTTGCTGAATAACAGCACCGTCGCGAAGAATAGCTATCGTATCGCCAATACGCAACGCTTCATCCAAATCGTGTGTGATGAACACAATGGTTTTATGCAGTTCCTCCTGAAGACTCAAGAGCACGCCTTGCATGTCCGTACGAATCAGCGGGTCGAGTGCGGAAAAGGCTTCATCCATCAACAATATCTGCGCATCAGTCGCCAGTGCGCGCGCCAAACCAACGCGCTGCTGCATTCCACCCGACAGTTGCGATGGATAGTGATCCTCAAATCCGGAGAGTCCTACCCGATCCAGCCACTTCTTGCTACGTTCTTTCGCTTCCGCTTCCGGCGTGCCCTGAATTGTCAAACCGTAAGCAACATTACTCGCGACAGTTTTGTGGACATGCAAACCAAATTTCTGAAAAACCATGGAAGCTCGAAATCTTCGAAATTCGATCAACTCATCCTTGCTCATTCCCAGAACATCCTGATCGTCAATCACAATCCGGCCCGAAGTGGGTTCAATCAAGCGATTGATATGGCGAATCAAGGTAGATTTGCCCGAACCCGACAATCCCATAATTACCGAAATTTCTCTTTCGGGAACACTAATGTTGATGTCCTTCAATCCAAGAACATGACTGTGTTTCTCAAGCAGTTCCTGCTTCGATATGCCTTGCTGAACATCACCCAAAACCGACTGCGGATTGGGGCCGAAGATTTTGTACAGATTCTCAATTCTGATTTTGGCTTCACTCATTTATGCGATTCCTTGCGATGATCTTGAATGCGTTCACCGAACTTCTGCGAAACCCGATCAAAAATGATCGCCAACGCAACAATGGCCAATCCGTTCATCAGCCCCAAGGCCAGATACTGATTTGCGATGGACTGTAACACTGGTACACCGAGACCTGCCACGCCAATCATTGACGCGATCACCACCATGGAGAGCGCCATCATGATTGTCTGATTGACACCTGCGAAAATATTTGGAAGCGCAAGTGGGATCTGCACCCCGAACAGCCTCTGCTTGTAGTTGGCCCCGAACGCGTCGGCAGCCTCCAGAGCCTCTTTTTCCACCAACCGAATTCCAAGATTAGTTAATCGTACGATTGGCGGAATGGCATAAATGCACACAGCGATTAAGCCAGGCACCTTGCCAATTCCGAGCAGCATCACAACCGGCACCAAGTAAACAAAGGCGGGAATCGTCTGCATGATGTCTAGAACTGGCGTAATAACGGCCTGTATACGATCTGAACGGGCCATCAGAATTCCTAATGGAATGCCAATGGAAATACACAATAGTGTCGCAACCGAGATGATCGCCAACGTGGACATAGTGTCTTTCCACATGCCAAGATAACCAATTGCGATAAATGATAAGATGCAGCCGACGACAACTTTCATGCTACGCGATCCATACCATGCGAGCGTAGCTAAAATCAAAATTATCAACGGCCAAGGGGATTCGATCAATAGTCTTTCAAACCAAACCAGAAACCTCAACAAGGGTTCAAAAAAGTTTTCAATTGCTTCGCCAAACTCGCGTGAAAACCCGCGGAATCCCGCATCTATCGCTTTCTTCAAATCTCGTATGGATTGCGGATCCATACTGGGGAACCTCAATAAACTTTCCATAACTGCCTCTACTTGTAAACAAAAAGCCCGCCGGAATTACTCAGACGGGCTTTTTGAAAATGATTTCAAAAATGAAAATTTAGAAACTGTTGAAGTTTCTACATCATCATTTCTTTCGCACTGCTGGAAACCCAAGCGCCCCAAACATCGGAATGTTCTTCTACGAATTTCGCTGCAGCATCCGCTCCGTCCACCTGGTTGGCGTCCATATATGCCAGCAAAGCATTCATGAGTTCACCCGGGAATACGCGACTTCCAAAGTATGCCCAGACTTCGGCAGTCGTTGATTGCTTGAACTCATCGGTCGCAACAGTGTGAACTTCAGATTCTGTCCAACCCGATGGCTGTGGATCAGCACAATCCTGCTCTGGCTTCACAATGCAGCCGTTCCAGTGTTCGTCACCAATGTAGGGCACGCCAAAATCAAGCTTCACCATACCGTGTCGGCCGATCAAGGAGGTTGGTGACCAGTAATAACCGAACCAGTTTTCGCCGCGATCAACTGCTTTGGTCATTGAACCATCCAAGCCTGCTGACGAACCTGGATCAACCAATTTCCAGCCTTTTTCTTCCATTTTGAAAGCACGGAACAGATTGATATTGACCAACTGACAGCCCCAACCTGCTGGACAGCCAATGAAGGCGCCTTTTGAAGGATCTTCGGCATCCGGAAATAAATCCGGTCGCTCCAGTACGTCCAACACAGTTTTAAATTCAGGATGAGCTTTTGCGGTATGCGGTGGAATCCACCAACCTTCACCAAGCCCCGTGATCGGCCCCTCAATGACCGAATGCAGGGTGCCCGCTTCTATAGCTTTACCAAGCGGTTCTCGTACCGCATTGATCCAGAGCTCCGGAGACACGTCCGGCCGCTGTTTTTCATTCATGGAGGTAAACGATGGCATGGTATCACCGGGTACCAGTTCAACGTTACAGCCATAACCTTTTTCAAGGATCAATTTGTCAACATTTGCGATCAATTGAGCGGATGCCCAGTTCATCGCCGCAATCTGAACATCGCCGCAAGCAGCAAATGCAGTATTGCTTCCAACCAGCAACAACGCGCCGGCTACCAAACTTTTAATAAATTTTTTCATTATCAATCCAATATATCGTTTTAAGTGTTGTTTCTTCGAAACTTATGACAGTTGCATAATACCATTAAGTTACGACATACGCGAACTGCTACACTAATTTGTGTGGGATATGTGCTGTAGGTTACTTCAGTCATATATTTGTTTGAAGGAATAAATTTTGATAAGGAAAGCCTTTCAATGATAAAAATACGTCACTCAAATTGGAAATTAAACGTATTCAATAATTTTCACTAAAAACGAAAAATATCTTTGATTTCAGACCAGTTGCACCTTCAGACCAGTTGCACCTTCAGAACCGCGCGACTGACGACTCGAATGGCAATTATCTGGTGGTGGGGAAGTCAGCCGCTATCGAGCATTCAACCCGCTTGACCAATGAACTGCGCGCCTTGTAGTCCCTATCAAATATTTCTGCACATAAATGCATTGGTGGATTATTTAGGTCATTGAGTACCAATCTGTTAGCTAGCTCATGTGAAATGGCAGCTATTGATATTGCACCTGGTTCACAAAATGGTTCAACTAAACATTGAACATCAGTTAGGAAATAGGAGAGTATGTATTTTGTAATTCCACGCTTGCTTCGCTGATACGGAAATGGGTGCGATATCGCTTGAGAAAATACACCGTGAAGACGCAAAATCCGCAGCAATGAAGTCTCATCTAATCGCCATACCGTGTTATATTTACCGCAGTTTTATACTTCCTTCACAAAATCCTCAAAGTTGATAAGAAATCAGAAGCAGGTATATGAAAAGATAGATCAATTGCGAAGCATTTTGGCTTAACCACATGAGGGCATCATGAAAAAAATACTAATTGGGCTAGCAATTCTAATGAGCATCTCGCTGGTTGGATGCGAAAAAATGAAAAATGTCGATTGGAAAATTTGGGAACGCTGGGGAAAAACCGAAGTAGTTGAAGTAGTTGAAGTAGTCGTAACGAACATTACTCAGGGCACTTACCTCACTCCCATTCTGGCAGTTGGTCACGATACTCGCCAAGAATCCATGTTTGAATATGATAAAGCCGCGTCTGCGGAATTACAGGCTGTTGCCGAAGGTGGCAATATTGAACCACTGGCTGCGATATACGAAGCGGAAGGCGGCGAAGTAGTCAGAAATCCGCATGGGGGACTGTTAGGACCAGGACAATCTACAACATTCACTCTTTCCCCGGACAATACACGTCTGTCTTTGGTTGCGATGATTTTGCCGACCAATGACGGTTTCGTTGCACTAGACGACATTGTTCTTCGTGAAGGACAGCAGTATCTTTATGCCATCGATGCAGGGACCGAAGGCAATGATGAGCAAATCACTGGTGGCGGCGCACCAAATACACCCGGAATCCCTGCCGACCCAGGTGGCAAAGCCAATAGTGAAGCACCTGGAATTGCAGGAGTTTCACCCGAAGGCAGCGTAGATCGGCATCGTGGAATTGCAGGTGGTGAAGGTTCAGCACTTGATCCTGAAGTTCATGGCTGGGAAAATGCAATTGCGATAGTCAAAGTGACTTTGAATAGCAATTGAATAATTTGATGATGTGCCTCGTCCTATTGGCGGGGCAAAATTTTTGGAATTTAGGAGGAGTTAGTGGCAAGCATTAGTGCAGAAATGCTGGCGTCAGACCAGAATCATTTAATTCACCCCCTGCACATTCGCGGAGCACATGACAACGCGAAGATTTGGGTAGAAGGCTATGGTGCAACACTCGTCGATGCCGAAGGCAAAGAGTATATTGACGGACTTGCCGGGTTGTGGAACAACACAGCCGGTCATAGCGCTCAGGAGTTAGTTGACGCTGCAATGCAGCAGTATGCGAAACTACCCTACGCATCCGGTTATATTGGCAGTTCCAACGAAAAAGCAATTGAACTGGCAGGGAAACTCGCATCAATCATCTATCCGCAGATCAATCGATTTTATCTGACTTCTGGCGGAGGTGAAGCAACGGATTCCTCCATCAAAATGTCCAGATACTACTGGAAGTTGATGGGGAAACCTGACAAAACCAAAGTCATTTCGCGCATGCTGGGGTATCACGGCGTTACGTTCGCAGCGATGTGCGCCACCGGAATTCCGGCTTACTGGCCAATGTTCGAACCGAGAATTCCGGGATTTTCATTTATTCCTTCACCCTATCCGTACCGATATGAATCTTCCGATTCAAGTGTGAGTCAAGGTATTGCAGCAGCGAACGAATTGGAGAAAAAGATTCTGGAAGAAGGCCCTGACACGGTGGCTATGTTCATAGCCGAGCCTGTGCAAGGATCCGGCGGTGTGGTTCCACCACAGGACGAGTACTTCCCCAGAATTCGAGAAATCTGTGATCAGTACGATGTGCTTTTTGTCGCGGATGAAATCATTACAGGATTCGGCAGAACTGGAAAAATGTTTGCTCTGGAACACTGGGGCATTCAGCCAGATATTGTGCAGTTCGCAAAAGCCATCACGTCCGGCTATTTTCCTTTTGGTGGAATTGGCATCAGCGATTCAATTGCCAATGTCATGGATTCGAGCAACGAGCCATTCATGCATGCCTACACCTATAGTGCACATCCAATCGGAAGCGCCATTGCGTGTGCGATGATTGACCTGGTGCAACGAGAGGATTTCCCCGCCCAAGCCGCAGATAAGGGGCAGCGACTGATGGACAATATCACAAGCGCCATTGGCGATCATCCGCATGTTGGAGAAGTTCGCGGCCTCGGACTGCTTTGCGGAGTGGAATATGTCAAGGATAAATCGACAAAAGAACCTTTCGATCCATCTCAAAAAGTCGGCGACAAAATATTGAATGCGGCAATTGAGCGCGGATTGTTCAGCCGCGTCCGCGGCGATGTTTTCTGTCTCGCTCCACCGATTGTGATTGAAGATTCGGAACTGGATAGACTCGCCGCCATTCTGCGGGCAGCGACAATCGACGTTCTGGGGACATAACTCGATATCCGGAATCAGATGCGAGAGTGTCATTTCTTGCATCTGATTCTTTTGCCATAGGATATGAACACCAACCGCTCGTCCCGCGATACAAACTGAGCAGCTGGTCGTAAAAGGAGAAGAAATCACAAATCGGAATTTGACCATGGACTTAAAATCCAGCATCCGAACCATCGTGGACTACCCAAAATCCGGAGTGCGTTTTCGCGACATCACTCCGTTACTCCAAAACCCGGAATCCTTCCGATTCGGCATTGACCGCCTATACCAAAGATACCAAAATACCGAACTAGATGGATTGGTCGCGCTGGATGCTCGCGGATTCCTGTTTGGATCAACATTAGCCTATTTGCTGGGCGTTCCGCTCATTCCTGTTCGTAAAACGGGGAAACTGCCTGCCGAAACCGTCAGCACCGATTATCAACTGGAATATGGCTTGAACAGTCTGGAAATGCATGTCGATGCACTCGACGAAGCCACACGGGTGGTCATCATTGATGATTTGATTGCGACCGGCGGCACAATGTGTGCAGCTGTCGAACTCATCAGTCAGCTCGGCGGAGAAACCATTGAATGCGCAGTCATCATTGAACTGGTTGACCTGGATGGAAGGGCAAAATTGTCTCCTGTTCCTTTGTACAGCCTGGTTTCGTTTCACGAAGATGAAGCGTGAGGGCATCCTCTGCTACGTCGCTGATCCCCAGCTTGGACCATTCTTGGATTCGACAAGGCATGTGACAACGAAGTGTTCAACTGGCTGACGCAACGTCAGCCATGAATCCAAAGGTCATCGGGAAAGTGGCGCACACTACCCATATTGAGTCATTCTGGTTGTACCCCAAACAACTCGCTGTTTGATCAATTTTTCCGATCACCACAAATTGGTCCAATTGAGCATGGAGGAACGGATGAAAATAATTAGACAGGGCCGCGGCGCCCCCGTCCGTACCTTTAGTGCTGATTAGCGTTGCACCATGACGCGGTGCTGCGCAGTTCTTATCGTTCGTTCAGTCCCAAGTGCGCGCAACGTTATCCGCCGGAATTCGAGTATCGGTTCAATCTCCTCTACAGTGAGCCGAATCTGATTCCTCGACTGGCTTGAGGCGGGTTGTATAGGTAAACACCTGGTTCATTACAAACTCTCGACTACTCTGGTCGAGCCCCAGCCTATTCCTAAATAGTTCCACGACGTCCACCGCGTCATTAAGCTTCCTTGTGAGGTTCTGTATCTTTATTGTGCTTATTCGGTATTGACTCTCAAACCAGTGCTTGAACCACAAAACCAAGAGAAATTTTGTCTTAATATTGATAACAGACATTTGTATGCTATCATATTTCCAATTCAATAACAGATTTTGAGTCATGGCTTATACGAAACCTGGAGCAACAAGAAATAGAATCTATCAGTTCATGCGAAAGCGGTTGCTGGAAGGCCGACCTCCGACCATACGCGAAGTTCAGAAGGAGTTCAGGATGCGAGCAGTGCAATCTGCGAAAAACCATCTCGATGCCCTGGTAAACGAAGGCCGACTGACTAAGGAACCCGGCAAGGCTCGCGGGTATCAACTACCCGTAAATATTCGTGCAAACACACTGGTCCCAGTCGTCGGAAGCGTGCCGGCTGGACCATTCAACATTGCGGTGCAGGATATCGAAGGATATATCCCGGTCCAAACATCTTCGGATGTGAACACTCTATTCGCACTTCGGGTCAAAGGAGACAGCATGGTCAATGCAGGAATTCTACACGGAGACATTGTGCTGGTTCGACATCAGACAGATATTCATCCGGGCGACATCGTAGTTGCGATGGTTGACGATGAGGCAACCGTTAAAGAGTTCCGGCGTGCTGGAGAAAAAATTCAACTGCACCCTCGAAACGACAGTTATCCGGTAATTTCACTGCACCCCGAAAATCTGGTAATTCTTGGAAAGGTGATCGAAGTGCGACGCTATCTGGAAGGAGTCTATCTGATCGGCAAGGAAATCAATGGCTGAGCCCGCACTGCTGCCACTATCGAAACTCCCCCAGCCGTTTCTAGACAAGGAACCCAAATGGAACCTCAAGGAAGTGGAAGGAAGACTGGTCGAGATTTCCGATCCGCATCCGATAGCCGCACTCAGTTTCGCATTTCTGCTGCTACGCGATGCACAGGCAAATGGCAGTCACACAGCCTGGATAGGGTCTTTGCAGAGCACTTTTTATCCACCCGATGCGGAATTAAACGGGATCAACTTGCGCAACCTACCAGTACTGCGCATGGTCGATACGCAACACATGGGAAGAGCGGCGGAAACATTGCTTCGCTCCGGTGCGTTTCGACTGGTCCTGCTGGATCTCGGTCGCAATCACTCGGTACCGGTTGCACGGCTCGCGCAGCTCTACGGATTGGCACGAAAACATAACGCCTGCATCCTGTTTCTCACGGAAAAGCAATTCACCGACCAGTCGATCGGACCACTGGTATCACTGCATGCTCACACCTCCCGCGAACGTATCAAGGATGGAGAGTTTTTATGCCGCATCCATGTTCTGCGAGACAAGCGACGGGGAACAAGATGGACCTGGCAAACACGCTTTGCAGGTGTCGATGGATACTACTGATTATCCAGCCAATGGTCGAATTCCCTGCAAAAATCTGCATTGCTTGTGTCTGTATCCCAGATTTTCCGCTTCAGTTGTCGGTGCGGGAGTTACCGGCGGATTTTCAACTGCCTGTCGCACTAGTCGATCGAAGCGATTTCCACTCGATCGTCATGGCAGTCGACCGATCGGCTTTGAAACGAGGCATTTATCCAGGCCTGCCCTATGCAAACGCAATCGCTCTGTGCCCCGAATTGCATGCAGTGTACCCTCACCCCCAACGAATCGAATATGTTCATCAACGAGTAATTCGCCATCTCGGCACATTCAGTCCCAAAATCGAACCTGTAGCGGAACTGCTGGGCGCTTATTACCTTGATGTCAGCGGAATGCACCGTCTGGAACCCAATTTGCAGGCCTGGGCTCAGCGCCTGCAGAGTATCCTGCAGGACCACGAACAGCTGCATGCAAGGGTTGCCATCGGATTTACTCGTTTCGGAGTTCGCGCCGCAGTGCATTCGACGACATCCGTAGTCCTGTTTGAGTCCGCCTCGGAGGAAATTGAAACTGCGCTTTCAATACCGCTTGAGAAATTCAACCTTCCTTCACGACCGCTCATGGAGCTCGACAAACTAGGAATTCACACCGTAGGCGATCTGCGGAAACTGTCCGAATGGGAAGTCAGATCCAGATTTTCAGAAGAATTGTTCAATCTGATGCGCAAAGCAAAGGAAGAAGATGGAACCGTGCATGGAATTCGTCCTCCTGCACCTTACTTTGCACAAATCGATCTCGACTACGCAGAAGACGATGTGGAACGGATTCTGGCAGTCATTCGGCGCATGTGGAACCCGCTGCTGGAAAAAATGAAAGAACTTGCCGAAGGAGTCATCGAAATTCATCTACGATTGACAAAAGACTTCGGCGGGGCATGCAACGAAAAACTGCGAACAGCGAAACCGACGCTTGACCAAACTACCCTCATAGACCTGCTTCGATTGCGACTTCATGCAATGAATCTGGATGAGGGAGTTGTCGGCATTTCCGTTCATATCATTCCGGACGTTTTGCCCAGCCCCCAAATGGATCTGTATCAGGATATCGTTAAGTCCGAACACGATCTTCTCGCGGCTAATCGTGCGCTCGCCCGTATCTGCGCTGAATTCGGTCCGGAACGGGTTCTACGAGCGCGGTGTCTGAATGCGCACCTGCCGGAAGATTCCTATGAATGGGAATATTTTGACCGCCTGCGAAATCATGCTTCTGCAGATCAGGGCAATGCTTTTATAGTGCGACGAATTTTAGACGACCCGAATCGCATTTCTACACCGCGGCGCGCGACACTGGAAAAAGTGCGGGGACCTTATTCCACTACCGGCTTCTGGTGGCGTCCAATCGGAATCCACCGAAACGATTATTTCGTAGAGACCCGTGACGGCTGCACACAGTGGATTTTTTACGACTGTATCAACCGCCAATGGTATGAACGAGGATTCATTCAATAATCATGTCCGCTACGCCTCTGTATACTCCTTTATGGTGCAAAAGCAATTACTCGTTCCTGGAAGGTGCGAGTTTCCCTGAGCAATATGTCAGTAAAGCGGCAGAACTGGGACTTGAAGCTATCGCACTGACTGACCGGGATGGAATCTACGGCATTGTAAAAGGACACCTGGCAGCACGCGAACACAAGGTGCATCTGATTGTTGGATCTCAGATAACGATAAAAAATCCAGATTCTCCGGTTTTCAGCATTCTGCTGCTCGTTTGTAACCTGCAAGGGTACGCCAGTCTGTGCAGTCTTATCACCCTTGGACGACGACGGTGCGAAAAAGGCGAAAGCGAAGTGACACTCGAAGAGTGCTGCCTTCATTCAAAAGGACTGTATGCGATTTGGCTGCCGGAAAGCATGGCAGTCCTGCAACAGCGCGAGGACACAGGTCACTTGAAAATCATGAAACAGGCCTTCGGCAATCGATTCTTCATGATGATATGCCGTCACAAGGAAGCAAAAGATCCCATCCTCGAAAATCGCATAAGAATCCATGCAAAACGTTATGGAATTCGTACTGTCGCCGGGCAGGAAATTCTGTATCACTGTACGAGCCATCGTCCGGTTCAGGATGTGCTAAGCTGCATCCGGCACCGTCAATCTCTATCAAACTGCGAAAACCTGCTGAAGCCGAACGCACTTCATGAACTGATCGGAGCGGATGAATTTCTGAACATTTTCGACGATGATCCAGCTTCGGTCCAAGCGACTGTCGAAATTGCTCGGAACTGCAGTTTTCGACTGGATGATGTGCGTTACATCTACCCCGAAGAGATCCATTCAGACCAAATCTCGGTCGCGGAATGCCTGCGAGAACTTACGCACCGCGGTGCGTTGCAGCGATATTCCGGCCGACCGCCGGAAGCGATCAGCAAACAGATTGAACGGGAACTTCAGCTGATCGAAGAATTGGGGTATGCCAGCCACTTTTTAACCATGCATCGAATCGTTGAGTGGTGCAAACAACAGGACATCATGTGTCAGGGACGTGGGTCGGCTGCGAATTCCGCAGTGTGCTTCTGTCTCGGAATCACTCAGATTGATCCGATTGACATGGATCTGCTGTTCGAGAGGTTTTTGTCCCGCGAACGCGACGAACCCCCAGATATTGATCTGGATATTGAACACGAGCGACGCGAAGAAGTGATCCAACATGTCTACGATGCATATGGCCGGGATCGAGCTGCCATGGTCGCAGTCGTCATCCGCTATCGAATTCGCTCCGCAATTCGCGATGTCGGAACGGTTCTCGATATTCCCGCACCCGAACTGCAACGGCTTTCGAAACAGCTCAACTCGCACGGTTCAATCGCCCCGGACGATTTTGTCCGGGCCGGCCTGGACCCGTCACTGCGTACTCATTGTCTGCTGGCCGAACTGTCCAATGCCATTATCGACTTTCCCCGACATCTGTCTATTCACCCGGGAGGGTTCGTTTTCACCACCGGTCCTATCCATGAAGTGATACCGGTAGAAAATGCCACTATGCCGAACCGTACCGTCATTCAGTGGGAAAAGGACGACATTGAAGCCATGAAAATATTCAAAGTCGATCTCCTGGGACTCGGCGCACTCACTCAGCTGCACCGATGCTTCGAGTTGATTTCGCAGCATCGCGGTATTGATTTAACTATGCACTCAATTCCCACTGACGACGAACAGGTGTTCGCAATGCTGCAAAAAGCGGATACCACCGGCGTTTTTCAGATTGAAAGTCGAGCGCAGATGAGCATGCTCCCCAGATTGAAACCAGAACAATGGTACGATCTGGTGGTGCAAATTGCCATCGTGCGGCCAGGACCGATTTCGGGTGGAATGGTACACCCCTATCTTCGCAGACGTGCCGGTGAAGAAGCAGTCGAATACCCGCATCCATGTCTAGCTTCGGTACTGGGAAAAACACTCGGTATTCCGATTTTTCAGGAGCAGGTAATCAAACTGGCGATGACTGCTGCTGATTATCAGCCTGGAGAGGCCGATCAATTGCGACGCGATATGGCGGCATGGCGTAGGGTCGATCGACTGGAAAGACATCGCGAAAAACTGGTTTCACGCATGGTGGCAAAAGGAATCAAACAAAAGTTTGCCGAACAGGTGTTTGACCAGATACGCGGATTTGGAGAATATGGCTTTCCCGAATCCCACTCTGCCAGCTTTGCACTGATTGCCTATGCGGCTTCCTATCTCAAGTGCCACTATCCAGCAGAATTCGCATGCTCGCTTCTCAATTCCCAGCCGATGGGGTTCTACTCGCCGTCTACGATTGTTGAAGACACTCGAAGACACGGAGTACGGATTCTTCCGATAGACGTGCATTTCAGTCGACGAGACTGCACTGTCGAACCCTGTCGCGAAAGCACCGGAGGCTATGCATTGCGTATCGGTCTTCGCTATGTCAAGGGCATCAACAGCAAAGAAGCCAAATCGCTTGAATCGACGCAAATCGCCGTTCAATCGATCGAAGAACTAATGCACCAAACCGGAATATCGAAAGCAACAGTCCAAAAGCTTGCGGAAGCTGGCGCACTTCGGGGGCTGGCCGCCAATCGCAGAACCGCACTGTGGATGGCGCATGGTATCCATACGCGGAAAGAGCTTCTTCCAACCCTTGAAAATTCCACGGAATTTCGTTCTCTAAGCCCGGAAGAGTCAACTGCATGGGACTATCGAAGCACAGGAGTCAGCAGCAACGGACACATGTTGCAGCATTATCGAGAACAGTTGCGTACACAAGGGCTGCCAGACGCAAAAACGGTCAACAACATGCCAGATGGGCGCCGCGTGCGTTTTGTGGGTGCTGTCATCTGCAGACAGCGTCCGGCTAGTGCTTCCAGCGTGGTTTTCATGACGCTTGAAGATGAAACCGGCTTTGTAAACGCGGTGTTCTGGCCGCGATGTTTCGAACGCTATTCGACACTGGCCAAAACACTCTCGCTGCTGGGCGTCGAAGGCACTCTTCAGGTTGCAAGCAATGTCGTTCACTTGATTGTCGATCATGTCTGGAAACCAACTGATTTCTCCTTGTGGAAAGATTTTCGATCCCGAAACTTTCACTGAATCAACAAAATTCAACACTGGGAACATTATCTAAATAACGCTGTCATACTCACTAACAAAGCTCATTTGCCTCCATAAGTAAAACCGGATTCTACCAATCCGAGATTTACAATTTCAGGCAGGAATGAAAATCCCTGCCTGTTTTTTTGAGCTTCAGGAATTGCTAAAACCAATGTTGCCTCACACCTGCACTTTTTATTCAAACAAGTACAATAGAAGCCATGTTGCTTACCAGCAAAATTCAAGAGTAGACTGAATGGGTGAAAATTTAGCTACCTGGGAAATGGTTGCGCTCGGCGCGATTGCATTGGTCGTCATTCTGCTGTTTTTCCCAGGACTCAAAAAACTGGGTGAGGAAAGCCGGAAAGCGAAAAAAGACTGGTCCGGATTGCTGTTGCCGATTGGTGCGGTCGTTCTATTCGTAATTTTGCTGGTACTAATTGTCTGAAAACTTGATACTGATACGCCGAACCGAAACGCAAAAGTAATACGCAGAAACAATAGACATGCCGAAAAAAACCATCAACATTCGCCATATGGAAGAAATACGCAACGATCACGTAGCGCAATTCCTTGAAAAGAACAACATTGAACAGTTGCATGTCAACACGGCACATGGCGTGCCGCTGCCAGCTGATAACAAAGACTATGACGCAGTGATTATCTACGGTGGCATTCAAAGTGCAAATGACGGATTCGACAAACCCTATATCACCGAAGAATTAGATTGGATTTCCGACTGGCTGAAATCAGGACGTCCGGTTCTCGGAATCTGCCTCGGAGCGCAGTTGCTTGCAAAATGCCTAGGTGGCGAAGTCGGAACTCATCCCGAGAATGTGCGTGAAGTAGGGTTCCATGAAGTCACGCCAACTGCACAAGCGGACGGATTTCTGGATGCTCCGATGCATTTTTATCAGTGGCACAGTGAAGGATTCACACTTCCTGATGAATGCGAACTGTTGGCAGAAGGCAGTCAATTCCCCAATCAGGCCTTTCGATATCAATCGAACGCCTACGGTATACAGTTTCACCCTGAAATCACACGCACGATTATGAAGACCTGGCTTACGGCAGGGGGTCACCTGCTTTCAAATTCTGGCGCACATTGTGCTGATCAACAAATTGAAGATGAATCGCTTTACGGTGAAAACATGGGGCGCTGGTGCTGGAATTTTATGGAAAACTGGATGAAAACCTGGTAAACCGAGCCCATTCACCGTCCGATCTCAGTGAAATCTAACTCATCAAGTCCGGTCAAACGAACCTTTCTCAAGGATTATCGGCCACCATCGTTTTCCGTTCGCAGCACTGATCTGAAGTTCGACCTTGATCCAAACAAAACGACTGTAAGCTCAAAAATTACAGTCATCAGAACCAGCTGTACGGAAGCGAGTGACTTTTATCTGAATGGCAATAATCTGGAGTTGCTGTCTATTCAGATGAACCAGGAAGAGCTGTCTGAATCCGCTTACAGAATGGATTCCCAGGGCATCACTCTGATCAATCCTCCCAACGAGTTCGAGCTAAGCATCAGCAACAGAATCGACCCCTCGCAAAATTTGGCGCTGTCTGGACTCTACATGTCTGGCGACATGCTTTGCACGCAGTGTGAAGCAGAAGGATTTCGCAACATTGCCTACTTTCCTGACCGGCCGGATATTCTGAGCAAGTTTTCTGTCACAATTGAAGCGTCCCAAAAAGAGTTTCCCACACTGCTCTCCAATGGAGAACTGGTTGCTACGGACAAGCTGCCTGACGGCAGACACTTCGCAACGTGGATTGACCCTCATCCAAAACCCTGCTATCTCTTTGCGCTGGTGGCCGGAAATCTGTCAGTTCTCCGAGATACATTCGTCACCCGATCAAACAATCGTGTAACACTTGAATTCTATACTTCGAGTAGTGATCTGGACCAATGCATTCATGCCATGAAATGTCTCAAGCGAGCCATGAAATGGGATGAAGAGGTTTATGGACGCGAATACGATATGAATCAATACATGATCGTCGCGGTCGATCATTTCAATATGGGGGCAATGGAAAACAAGGGATTGAACATCTTCAACTCAAAATATGTATTTGCCAAACCTGATACCGCAACAGATCAGGATTTTCATGCAGTGGAAAGTGTGATCGCACACGAATACTTTCACAACTGGTCAGGGAACAGAGTCACTCTTAGAGACTGGTTTCAGTTGAGTCTGAAAGAAGGTTTCACGATCTACCGTGATCAGCAGTTCAGTTCAGATATGGGTTCACCTGCAGTTCAGAGGATTCACGACGTTAACATGGTGAAACTCCATCAGTTCCGTGAAGACGCGGGTCCTTCCAGACACCCGGTACAGCCTGACTCCTACCTGACGATCGATAATTTTTACACAATCACGGTCTACAACAAAGGGGCCGAGCTGATTCGAATGATGCACCTCCTGCTCGGAACGGACTCCTATCGTGCCGGAACCGATTTGTATTTTGAGCGATATGACGGACACGCAGCAACTGTGGAGAATTTCGTCACCGCCATGGAAGAAGCAAGTGGAGTCAATCTAGAGCAGTTCCGCCTGTGGTATCGAGTTGGCGGCACTCCCAGAGTATCGATCCAACGAAAATACGATTCGGTACGCGGCACCTTTATGCTGACCATGGAACAGAGCCCGCCGCATGCAAGCGAAGATTCCGACTGGACACCGATGCATATTCCGATACAGATGGCGCTGCTCGACAATTACGGCAAACGATTGCCTTTAAAACTGGGTTCCAACCAAAGCGCAACACAAGATGAAATGCTTCTCGAACTGACCCAAAACAGACAAACCTTCAAATTTTTTGATCTCGAATCCAGCCCTACCCTGTCTCTCCTTCGAGGGTTTAGCGCGCCGGTTCTGATAGACGATCCGCAAGCGGATCAAGATCTCCATTTCATCATGGCGCATGATGATGATGCTTATTGTCGTTGGAATGCCTGCCAGCAGGTCTTCAAACTCCAAGTGAAGAAACTTGTCGCCAACATCCAGAACGGCCAGGAAACCGAAATTGAAAGCGAGTTTCTTTCCTCTTTCAACGCAGTTCTGTCAAATGCTGTCGAAGACCCGCAGTTCAAGGCACTACTGCTCGAACCCCCGTCGGAAATTTCAATTGCTCAGACCATGGAGATTGTCGATCCGACTGCGATTCACAATGCTCGGAAGATATTGGTAAGAAATCTTGCTGATCGATACTCTGACCAACTCATTGAACTCTATCGAACACTGAACGGAAATTGGGGAGATTCGACAGATGCAGTTGGCAAGCGGAGCTTGCGTAATCTGTGTCTCAACTACCTCATTGAACTGGATGATTCTACAGTGCAGAAACTGGCGCTGCACCAGTTTGAGTCCAGCAGCAACATGACTGATCTGGCAGCTGCACTGAGAGCACTGGTCAATTCCAGCAGTCCCGCCAGAGAGTCAGTGCTTCAAATATTTTATGATAGATGGTGCAATGATTCCGGTGTCATCGACAAATGGTTTCGAATTCAGGCTACGGCCGCCAGACCCGATACTCTCAAGAACGTTGTTGATCTCTCCAAGCACCAATCGTTCAACATTTACACGCCGAACCGCGTATATTCATTGATTGGTGCATTCTGTCATGCAAACCCATACTGTTTTCATGCGAGGGATGGATCGGGTTACGACTTGCTGACAGAATATGTCCTCAGAATTGACAAATCCAATTCACAAGCTGCCGCACAATTGACAGAAGCTTTTACTGAAATTCGCCGATTTGATCAGGATAGACAGGACAAAATGCGCCAGAGAATAGAGCAAATTGCAGCGACACCAGGCATTTCCGTCAACATCTACGAAATCGTTGACAGAATACTGGCACCATTCAAAAATTGATCAATTGACGCTTTGAGGCTGTATTGCCGGCACACGATATGCCAGATTCAAAAAACAAGCGGTTAACCCGATCAACCACTACCGATGTTGACGAGTTCCTGCGTAAGGTTGAATTGGCGCCTCGGCCGGTTCCAAGTTCCAGACGCGGCAGGTTGATATTCGGTATGGATGCGACCGCAAGCCGTGAACCGATGTGGGATCAGGCCTGCCACATCCAGTCCGAAATGTTTACCGAGACCGCCGCACACGGAGGCCTTGATGTACAACTGTGTTACTACCGTGGGTTTCATGAATTCTATGTTAGCAAGTGGGTCGGCGTTGCCAGTGAGCTGCAGCGTCTGATGAGCAGTACCCGATGTGCTGGAGGTTTGACACAAATTTCTCGTTTACTTGAACATGCCATTCGAGAGACACAAAAATCCCGTGTCAATGCATTGGTATTTGTTGGTGACGCCATGGAGGAAAACGTTGATTCTCTTTCAGACAAAGCAGGCCGGCTCGGCTTGAACGGAGTGCCTGCATTCATGTTTCATGAAGGATTCAATCCGGTTGCAGAAAAAGCGTTTCGGGAAATCGCTTCGTTGAGCGGCGGAGCATATTGCCGGTTCGATGCGTCAAGTGCGCAACAATTGAAAGATCTGCTCGCAGCGGTGGCGGTTTACGCGGCAGGAGGCCGAATAGCGCTCGAACACTTCGGCAGAAAACGTCGCGGGGTTGTGGCTCATCTCACTCACCAGGTGAAACGCAGCTAGGCATGTTTGTGCGGCTGTTCCTGATACTGGCGGCACTGGTCGGCCTCATGTGGTTTGTAGGCCGACTCGGCAAAACCCCTCCACAAAATCGCATGAAGTATTTGAAGCTTGCTGCACTATACGCAGGTGTCGGCATTCTGCTGGCACTCGCCCTGACCGGACGGCTGCCTGCGGTATTTGCATTGTTGGCGGCTGCCGCACCCTGGATTCAGCGAGCCATTATTGCTCGAAGTGCGTACAACATGTTTAGATCGTGGCAGGGTCCGATGCAGGGATCAAAACCAGGACAGACATCTGACGTACTTACCAAGTTCCTGCAGATGACTCTTGATCATGATACCGGCGCTATATCAGGCAGCGTAATTTCAGGTGACTACAAGGGAAAATTGCTGGATGAGCTAAACATTGAGGAGCTTGCCAGCTTGTTGGATGTGTGCAGAAAGAAAGACAACCAATCCGCGTCAGTGCTGGAAACTTATCTTGATCGAATGCGTTCTGACGATTGGGAGGAGTATGCCAAAGCTCACGCAGATGAGCAGCCATCCAAAGGCAGTTCTGATGAAATGACGCGCGACGAAGCGCTCCAGATACTAGGGTTGACGGGAGACGCAACGCGCGAAGAAATAGTCGAAGCGCACCGAATTCTAATGCAAAGAAACCACCCGGACCGAGGCGGCTCAACCTGGCTTGCAGCCCGAATTAATCGAGCAAAAGACATATTACTGTCGTGATGCGTACCATTATTCTTTCAACCGCCTCGACGGTGTTGGCTCTTTTTTGCATCGCAGGTTCAGTCCTCGCGGGTTCTGAATACGATCTGCAGGATCAAATTCTCGACCACCCCGCGACGGGGAAGGTGCGCATTGGGGTTCCGAGTGGATACCAGTTGGAAATCCTGAATGCTGATCTTCATCGCCCCCGAATGATTGAGTTCGCTCCGAATGGTGATATGTTTATCGGTTCGGCTTCTCACATTTACCTGCTGAAACCACCGTACACTGCTGCCCTTGATTTTCTGCAATTGGAAAACTACCCGCACAGCGTGGCAATTCGAGGCAACGAGATGTTTATTGCAACGACTGCCGCCTTGTACACAGCCCCTTATCACCCCAAATCCCAACGAATTACCTCGAATCAGTTGAAACTTGTCACAAGACTACCTAGCGGATTTGGGCACAATTCAAGAACCGTCGCTGTCGGTCCAGATAACTTGGTTTACGTCAGTCTGGGCATCAGCGGAAACTGCAGCAATCAACTGATTTCCCGAGACTACCCGTTCAAAGATCGACGCGGCGGTGTCCTGCTACTCGACGAGTCGCAAAACCCGCCTGTATTGGTGCCATTTGCTTCTGGCTTGCGAAATCCGGTCGGATTTGACTGGCATCCAATATCGAAGGTCATGTATGCCAGTAACAACGGGCCAGATCACCTGGGATTTGATCTTCCACCGGAATATTTTTCCAAGCTCACGCCAGGATCGTTTCATGGAATGCCTTGGTTCCAGTACGACGGACAGTCTGTGCTGAGGGATCCTTGCATCAGCACTGAATCGCCTTATCCCAGGGAAACGGTACAGATACCAGTTGCAACATTTCCGGCTCGAAATGCGCCGTTGGGAGTGGCGTTCGTTGCAGCCAGTGCGATGGATGAGCGCTTCGTTAACAATGCAATTGTCGCTCTTCATGGTTCGTGGGGCACTCAACCGGCTGGCGCTTTTACCGGCCCCGCTTCAAGTCGCAGGCCACCTGCAGTCGTGATGGTGCGATTTAATCATCAAGAGGCCGTTGGCATTGAACCTGTAATCACTGGTTTCCAGGATGAAGATGGCAAAAGATGGGCGCGCCCTGCCGGCGTAGCTCTCGGCCCGGACGGTGGGCTGTATGTGACCAGCGATGGCGGAGAGTTTCAGGGGCTGATGAGGCTTAGATTACTCGACGACTCCTGATCAACCTGAACACAATAACTACATCCCCAACTGCCAATACTCTGGAGGATAAACTCAATATGCCAAACGTTCAATTGAATTTCACTGTCGCTGAATACCAGCAGAGAATCCAAAAGGTGCGAGCAGCCATGGAAGTCGCTGGAGTCGAACTGGTGATTTCGGTGGACCCATCGAACATGGCGTGGCTGACAGGTTATGACGGCTGGTCATTCTATACACCCCAGTGCGTGCTGCTAACCCTTTCAGACGGTCCGATCTGGTATGGCCGAGCCATGGATGCCAAGGGTGCGCTACTCACAGTTCACATGCCAGAAGCGGATGTTCTGTCCTATTCCGACGACTACGTAATGACGCCGGAGCGGCATGCGATGGATTTGCTGTCACAGATAATCACGGACCGAGGCTGGGCAAAATCGCGTATCGGCGTTGAAATGGACAACTATTACTTTTCCGCGATGACGTATGCGGCATTGCAAAAAGGGCTGCCAAACGCAAAATTTGTCAATGCCAATTCCTTGGTCAACTGGCAACGTACTGTCAAATCCGAACAGGAACTGATTTACATGAAACGCGCGGGGCGCATCGTTGAGAAAATGCACAAGCGGATATTCGAGCTCATTGAACCTGGCATGAGAAAAAATGAACTTGTAGCAGAAATCTACCACACTGCAATAACCGGTACCGACGGCTATGGAGGAGATTATGCTGCGATTGTTCCGATGGTGCCTTCGGGAATTGAAACGGCCGCAGCGCATCTGACCTGGAACGACCTTCCCTTCAAGTCTGATGAAGGTTCGTTTTTTGAGATCGCCGGCTGCCATCGTCGCTATCACTGCCCGTTATGTCGAACGATCTATCTTGGCAAACCACCGGAAAAATTTCTGAATGCTGAAAAAGCCGTTCAGGAAGGCATGGAAGCAGGCCTGGCGGCCGCTCGCGCAGGAAATCTTGCCGAAGACATCGTCATCGCGTTCAATCGGGTGTTGAACAAGTACGGATTTACCAAAGACGGAAGGTCGGGCTACCCGATTGGCCTCAGTTATCCACCTGACTGGGGCGAGCGGACTATCAGTCTGCGGCCGGGCGACAGGACAGTGCTTGAGAAAAACATGACATTTCATTTCATGACCGCTTTGTGGTTGGATGACTGGGGGTTTGAAATCACCGAGAGCCTGATCATCAAAGAGAACGAACCTGAACTGCTGGCGAACTATCCTCGCAAGTTGCTCATTAAAAACTGAAATTTTACAGAAGGAGTACCAGGATCATGGCGGATTCCACAATTCAGCTGTACACATGGGGAACGCCCAATGGCAGAAAAATTTCTATTGCTTTGGAGGAAATGGGGCTTGATTATGAAGTGCACCCCGTCAATCTTCAAAAGGGAGAACAGCTAAGCAAAGCTTTTCTTGCGATCAGCCCAAGCAACAAGATTCCGGCAATCATTGATCCGCAGGAAGCCGACGATAAACCATTGACAATATTCGAGTCCGGAGCAATATTGATTCATCTAGCCGAAAAAACCGGCTTGTTCTGGAGTTTCGACTACGGTTGTCGCAGTTCAATTCTACAATGGCTGATGTGGCAGATGGGCGGATTCGGACCCGTACTCGGACAGCTGCATCACTTTCGCAAATTCGCCAAAACCAAAGTTCCATATGCGATTGAGCGATTCGACGGATTAGCGGATCAGGTTTACAAAGTGCTGGATGCAAGACTGGACGATCGGGAGTTCGTAGCAGACGAATATTCCATTGCAGACATGGCAATTTATCCTTGGGCATCGAGATTCGAATGGCAAGAAATTGAATTAGCTACCTATCCGAACGTGAAACGATGGTTTGATACCTTGTCAGAAAGACCTGCAGTTCAAAGAGGCATGAAAGTACCGTTTCTCAACTAAATTTGATCAGACACCATCGTCGAATGATCTGCTATGACCGGATCGAACGCATCCATTGTTCTGTTCGGTGGATTGAGTTTTTTTACCTGTTATATTTTGCAGCAGTTGCTTGAAAGGCAATTTGCAGTGCGTGGCGTTGTTCTATCTGCTTTTGCACCAGCGCTCCAACAGCCAAGTCAGGAACAGCCCAAAATTTTTCAGTCCAGGCAACCGAATGTCGTTGAGCTATGCACTGCAAACAACATTCCGGTCTGCTATTTCACTGGGCAGGAAATTGAGTTAACGGAATTTCTGTCGCAACTTTCGAGCGACATTTTTCTTTTGGCGTGCTACTCCAATCGTCTTCCAGCAGGCATAGTTCAACTCGCAGATCAGGAGTGCATCAATATTCATCCTTCAATATTGCCTCGGTATAGGGGGGTAGATCCAATTTTTTGGCAGTTGCGCAATGGAGAAACGAATACCGGAGTCACACTGCATCAGGTAACGCAGAAAATCGACAGTGGCGACATTCTATCGGTCAGCCAGGTGCAGTATCCAGCAGGATTTCGATTCAAGAAAATTCAGCAAATTCTGCTAGAGCGTGCTATTGATTGTCTGCAACAGCTTCTTGCCACACCTCGTTCCAGCTGGAGCATCAATCCACAAGACCCTGGCAAGGCTACTTGGAACCAGGCACCAATCGATAGCGATTTCTCTTTCACCACAGATATAAGCGCTGAAACTGCGTTCAACTTTACACGTGCCTATTCAGGAATGGGGCTGCCTCTCCGAGTAATCGATCATCGCCAAGAATATTCGATACAGGATGCTCTACGATACGGAGCACTACGAACAGCGCCCAAAAACAGTGACGAAACTTCAACCGTTTCAATTGAGTTCAAAGACGGATTCGTCGAATTATTGGTTGAATAAACCGATGAGTACAAATAAAATTGGGAATCAATGTCTTGAATTTAAAAATTCCCCTCTCTACATTGACTAATGGAGCGAAAATCTAGCTCTCGTAAACCGATCGTCCAAGCTTACAAAATATCTCAATCAGACTCCACCGAAGTGGTTTTGAGCCAACGTTCACAGGCTGAACCTCCACGGGAATTGAAGGATTTATCAGTTAAGCGTCGATCCCAGTTATTAAAGATGGCGTTCTGCTTTCTGCTGTTTTCAGGATTTCTGTTTTATGCCCCCCTTCCTGCAGAAACCAACCTGACAAATGTCTGGGGAGTAGAAAAGGAACACGTAGCCGAATCCATATCATCCAGCATTAAGGCAAATAAATACCCGGAAAAGGTGCAATTCCGGATTGGCGAAAAGATGCTGGATGCCGTTGTTCGATACACCATCGAGCCAAATTTCAAAGAGTACATCGACAGCCTATTGCAGAAGTATCAACCAGATTATGCCGCAGTGGTAGCAATTCAACCTGACACTGGACGAATACTGGCGCTATCCAGTTTTGTGAGAGGTCAAGAATCGTTCGGAAATTTGGCAGTGCATTCGGGCTTTCCGGCGGCTTCAATATTCAAGATTATTACCGCGGCTGCAGTGATTGAGCAGGGAATCGCAAATCCCAAGACTACCTATCAATACAACGGAAAAGACACCTCTTTGTACAAAAAGAACGTGTTGCGCCACAAGAAAAACAAGTGGACAAAAGAAACGTCGTTGAGTTATGCGTTCGCACGTTCCATCAATACCGTGTTTGGCAGAATTGGAGTATTTGATGTCGGCGGAACAAGATTGGCAGAGTACGCTGAGTACTTCGGATTCAATAAATCGTTTCCGCTCGATATTTCTGTCGAATCCAGCAAAACAAGATTTGATCCGACAAACGAATGGGCGATTGCTGAAGCTGCATCGGGATATACAAACACCACCACAATTAGTCCTTTGCACGCTGCCATGATAGTGTCTGCAATCGTCAATGATGGAGTCATGATTGAACCCAGTCTGATTGAGTTTGCCCACCACCCGGACGGTCCCCTGCTGTACGAGTCGAATCAGAATTCCTATCAGACGGTAGAATCGGAAACTGCACAGACCATGAGAGTATTGATGCGTGAAACTGTCAAAAAAGGTTCTGCAAGAAAATCGTTCCGAGGATTCTTCAAAGGAAAGTACGCAAAACTTGATGTAGGCGGGAAAACCGGCTCGCTATCCGGCAAAAACCCGAAAGGCAGAACGGAGTGGTTTGTTGGTTACGGAGATTCAGGTTTTGATAGGGTCGTTATTGCAGCGGTCGTCGTCAATAAACAGAAGTGGCGTGTAAAACCATCCTATCTTGCTCGCAAGATAATAGAAGAGTATTTCAAACAACCACCACCCGCCAGCTGATATTAATAGCGGGGAAATCCCTATCTTGCCTCGGTATTCGTGCAGGCAAATCCACTTGATTGATTAAAATTCGGATAGACGTTTGATGGAATTTCAGATTGTGACAAGTTGAAATAGGCACTTTCGCTGATTCAGAATTTTCTAAAATTATTCCATTATGGAACAGTATCTAAACGTAGCAAGATATGTACTCGAACACGGTCGACGCAAAGAAAGTCGAACTGGAGTCGATACCCTTTCGACATTCAACTACAACTACGAAATAGACCTTCGCAATGGCTTTCCTTTGTTGACGACGAAGGAAATATCCTGGAAGAACATTGTCATAGAAAACCTGTGGTTTTTATCTGGAAGTACGAATATCGAATTGCTGCGTCAACACGATTGCAAATTTTGGGAACCCTGGGCTGATGAAGGTGGCAATGTCCCCAGCGCTTACGGGAATTTCTGGCGCTCATTTCCGGCACCCAATGGTACAAGCGTTCAGACTATCGACCAAGTCGCTTGGGTGCTTGACCAAATCAAGAATAACCCGATGAGCCGCCGACATGTTGTTTCCGCATGGGCACCTTCCAACGCCCATGACAGCCAGTTGCCTCCATGCCATGCTTTTTGGATCATCAATGTTCAGATGGATGACGAAAACAATCCATTTTTGTGTCTGCATCTCACGCAACGAAGCGCGGATGTTGCCCTTGGCGTTCCATACAATATTGCTGGATATGCGTTCATTCTTGAATTGTTTGCCCACCTGACCGGCATACAAGCGGGAATTTTCGCCCATACTCTGGTTGACGCTCATATCTACACATCAAAGCCGGATGGCTCGCTTGCTGAATATGATCATGTGCCAGGATTGAAGGAGCAGTTAATGCGAACACCGAGAGAACTTCCAAAATTGAAGATTGACAGCTCGATCAAGTCTCTGGATGACATTGACGGGATCCTGGATTCCGACATTGATGAAATTCTCGATACGTTTCACCTTTCCGGGTATAACCCACATCAGGCAATTAAATTCAATGTCGCGGTCTAGCAGGATTCACGATGGCGCGTTGTAGCGGAATCATTGTGGCGATGACAGAAGATGGAGTGATCGGTCTGGGAGGAACACTGCCGTGGCACTATTCTGCGGATCTAAGACGTTTCAAAAGAGTCACCTTGAATTCCACAATAATCATGGGGCGTAAAACTTGGGATTCACTTCCAATCCAACCCCTGCCCGAGCGGCAAAACATCGTGATTACTCGCAATAAATCTCTAAAGGTTGAGCACTACTCTTCACTAGCTCAAGCCATTCAGGCTGCACGAAATGAAAGAATATGGTTCATTGGCGGTGCTTCAATATATGAACAGGCGGTCAATCACTGTGACACAATGGATATAACCTACGTACCTGACAAAATCAACGAGCCCAACTGTGTACACTTTCCAGACATTGACTGGAGTTGTTGGATTGCTGAACCCCGAGTACGATATGACGACGACGAGCGATTGTTCAATCAGATATTCAAATTACGACCTCTAACATCACGCCAATGAAAATCAATATTGACAATATAGAAATCAACTGCGAACTGTCTGGAAATAAAAACGGTGCAGTAGTAGCCATGAGCCATTCGCTTGGATCAAGTCAGATCATGTGGAACCCGCAAATCGGCGTTCTAGAGGATAAATATCGCTTACTTCGCATTGACACCCGTGGTCATGGAGAATCATCCGCGCCTCCCGGTGCATATACGTTGGACCTGCTGGTAAAAGATGCAATCTCTGTGTTGGACGCACTCGAAATTGAAAAAGTGCACTGGGTGGGATTGTCTATGGGCGGAATGATCGGACAAGGACTGGCACTTCAAGCGCCACAGCGATTGCTCAGTCTGAGTTTGTGTGACACCATGTCTGTAATTCGCGAAGAAACCAAGGCAATGTGGAAAAACAGAATCAAATCAGGAGAGCATTTCGGACTACAAAACTTGGTGGATTTTGCCATGGAAAGATGGTTTACCGAAAGCTACCGAAATTTGGCGACGGAAGAATATGTGCAGATTCGCAACCAGTTTCTAGCCACTCCAGTTTCTGGCTACGTTGGCTGCTGTCATGCCATATACCACCTGAATCTTGTCGATCAACTAGATCGAATTCACACACCAACTCACATAATTGTTGGCGACCAGGATCTGGCTACACCGGTTTCCGAATCAGTTGTCATGCATGAACGAATCGCCAATTCAACATTAGAGATCATACCGGGTGCAGCGCACCTGTCGAATGTTGAACAGGCGGAGGCATTCAATAAATCTCTACTGCCGTTCCTTGCACCTCAGTAAATTCAGCCTCTCTTTGAACAACCGCATTTCTAGATTGCGATGGTTCAAATTCGGTGGTCAACTATTTGCACTCAGCAATGCCTGCAAATGAACCGCAACGCAAAGCGGCAGATAGTGCAAGTTGTAGCCTCCTTCCAGCAGTGAGATCAATCGTCCGTCTGCGTACTGATCAGCGACTTCCATCATTCTCATGCTCATCCAGCCAAAAAATTCAGTGCTCAGTTCAATCTGTCCAAGCGGGTCTGATTGATGAGCATCAAACCCGGCAGATACAAGGACTACTTCGGGTTTGAATCTATTTATCGCAGGCAGAATTTTTTCCGAAAAAGCTTGCTCGTATTCCAAATCTGAAGACCCAGCCGCCATCGGGCAGTTGACTGTCGCATTGGTACCTGCCCCTATTCCCGTTTCACTGTGAGAACCGGTACCTGGATAGTGAGGGTATTGATGAAGACTGATGAATAGTATGGAAGGGTCTTCCTCAAATGAATGCTGGGTTCCATTGCCATGATGAACATCCCAGTCCAAGATCAATACTTTTTCAATTCCGTACACTAACTGCAAATACCGTGCGCTTATGGCAATGTTGTTGAACAGACAAAATCCCATCGCGCGAGCGTTCTCCGCATGATGACCAGGCGGGCGAACTAAAGCGAATCCATTCTTGATTTCACCTTTCATGACGCTGTCTGCAAGTTGCAGGGCTGCGCCGGTTGCCAATCTTGCTACTTCAAAAGAACTGTTACTGATCGTTACGTCCGGATCATCCAGCAATCTTGTTCCGGATTCACACAAATTACGTGCATGGTCGATGTAACCGGATTGGTGAATTGCTTCCAGCCATTCACGCTCGGCCAATCGCGGTGTCAAATTCAGCAGTTGACTGAACCACGGCTGATTTTCCAGATGCTGCATGGTCGCTATCAACCGCTGGCTGTTTTCCGGGTGACGCGACCCCGTATCGTGTTGAAGATAACGATTGTCATATATGAAACCTGTTTTGCACATTTTCAGACCACCCGATGAAGCAAGGTTATTTTGAATGTATATCCACTTGACTGATTGAAAATACCTGTTCAGACTGCGACCGAATCATGCAGAGTACTCAATCGCTGTTCCAAATTTACACTTTTACTTCATTCATGCACCATTTTGGGGCATAAAGCACCGAAATCATGGAAATATTCTATGTTTTTGTTGGCACGAATATTGCTGTTTATACGTATATGTAAACTCACAGGAGGTAAGACATGAAACTCGTGACTGCCATTATTAAACCATTCAAATTGGATGATATCCGAGAAGCTTTATCGGAAATTGGTGTCCAAGGAATGACCGTTTCAGAAGTGAAGGGATTCGGTCGACAGAAAGGACATACAGAACTCTACAGAGGCGCAGAATACGTTGTCGATTTTGTGCCAAAAATCAAGGTTGAAATCGCTGTATCTGCCAGCCAGTACGAAGACGCGATTGATACGATCAGGCGAATTGCGCTGACAGGTCAAATAGGCGATGGAAAAATTTTCGTATCTGAATTGGAAAGTGTCATCCGTATCCGTACCGGAGAAATGGATGACAGCGCGATTTAACCATCAACACTATAAGGGAGACTGCCGTGAAAAAATTTCTATATTTTATTCGTAGTACACTACTGTTTCTTGTCTTGTGTCCCGTAGCCATGGCACAAGACTCTCTGAATTCCGGAAATACTTCGTGGCTGTTGACATCTACAGCACTGGTGTTGATGATGACAATTCCTGGCCTTTCGCTTTTCTACGCTGGCCTGGTTAGAAGCAAGAACGTTCTATCAATTCTCATGCAGTGTTTCACCATTACTTGCGTGGTGAGCATTGTTTGGCTTGTTGCGGGTTACTCCCTTGCATTTGACGACCTCGGCAATGGAATCATTGGCGGATTAGGTAAAGCGCTCTTCGCCGGTGTAGTGGAAGAAAGCATGTCCGGTGATGTTCCAGAATCTGCATTCGCCCTTTTTCAGGTTACGTTCGCAATTATCACAGTTGCACTGATCATAGGTGGTTTTGCAGAGCGTATAAAATTCGGTGCAGTCGTAATTTTTTCGGTTTTATGGATCATATTTGTATACGCGCCGATTGCTCACTGGGTATGGGGCGGCGGATGGCTCGGTTCGCTTGGCGTACTTGACTTTGCCGGTGGAAACGTGGTTCACATCACAGCAGGTGTTTCTGCACTTGTTGGAGCCTGTGTGCTGGGAAACCGAAAAGGTTTTCCAAGCGGAACCATGCTCCCGCACAACATGACGCTGACCATGATCGGTGCCGGGCTCCTGTGGGTTGGCTGGTTCGGATTTAACGGAGGCAGCGCAGTTGCCGCAAATCAGGATGCAGCCATGGCAATGCTCGTCACCCACATTTGTGCGGCATCTGCAGCAATGGCATTTGTAATCACCGAATATTGTGTAAGGAAATCAGCTACTGCGTTAGCAGCAGCGACGGGTATGGTTGCCGGACTGGTAGCCATAACTCCCGCATCAGGATTTGTCGGGCCAGCCGGAGCTCTGATCATTGGAATCGTCACCGGCCCGATTTCATACTTCGGAGTTCAGATTGTCAAACAACGTCTGAAACTGGATGATTCCCTGGATGTATTCCCTGTTCACGGAATTGCTGGCATTGTCGGAACCATTCTTACCGGAATATTTGCATCAGCTGAACTTGGAATCTTCAGTGGACAAGGAATGGACAATTCGATTGGCTCGCAGATACTCATTCAGCTCATAGGAGTCGCCGCAACAGTCGTGTATACGGGGCTCGCCACCTTCATCGTGTTCAAGGTGACGGGGCTTCTCATAGGCGGCCTGAGGGTGGATGAGGAGAGCGAAGTGCAAGGCCTCGACGTATCTACGCACGATGAGCGAGGCTACCACTTCTAATCAAGTGGATTTCCTCACCGGCATGAATATCACTAGCTAATTCCTCATTTCCCCTGTTTAGGCCTGGCGTATTGAGATTTCTCATGTCAGGCCTACTTTTTCAGAACTTACCCCAATCTACCAAAAATCAGGCTTGAAATATTACTGAGTTTCGGAGTATTGTGTCAGAATCTTGGCAAACACCAAATGAAGTGAACAAGGTTCTACTTTTGAAATTCAAAAATTAGGTTAATCTCAGTAAACTAAACCGGCATGTCGACAAAAATTCTGGCATTTGCAGGCAGTACCAGAACCAACTCCTACAACAAGATGCTGGTACGAAATGCTGCTCAAATTTCTGAGCAGCAAGGTGCAACAGTTACTCTACTGGATTTAAGAGATTATCCAATGCCGCTTTATGATGGTGATCTCGAGACGAATTCCGGCATTCCTGCATGCGCGCTGGAACTGCGAAATTTGATGAAAGAAAATCATGGAATTCTATTGAGTTGTCCTGAATACAACAGTGCAATCAGCGCAGTTTTGAAGAATGCTATCGACTGGATTTCCCGACCGTTGCCCGGTGACCCTCCGCTAGTGGCATTTTCGGGGAAAACAGCAGCGTTGCTAGCTGCATCACCCGGCGCACTAGGCGGGATCAGAACGCTAGCCAGCGTCCGCTCAATTCTAACAAATCTGGGTATGATCGTAATTCCAAAGCAGTATGCCCACGGCAATTCAAAAGACTCATTCGACGCAGACGGAAATTTGATTAGCGAGTCCGCCCAGAACAGAGTATCCGCTGTAGTAAAGCAGTTAATGCAAATCACTTCGGGGCTTCAAGAAAACTGATGAATTAGGGATAGCGGTAATTCACTTCCTGAAAAATCAGATACTTTCTCAAATTTGTCTTGTGGACGTTAAAATTGTTGCTTACTCCTGAATTTAGACCGGCCTCAGAACATCGCATTATGAGCGACACAACACCAGCAGATTCGTATCGTAGGCGAAAAGACCGTATTTCGCAGCAGATGAAAAACGCGTCAACTGGCGTTCGGCTACGTAAAGACACATCAAATCTGTTTCGCGACCGCGTCAATGACAATACAGATGAATTAACCGTCAAGGATTTCAATCATCTGCTCGAGCTTGATGTCGTGCAAAACACACTGACCACTGAAGGCATGATCACCTATGAAGATCTCGTAGATGCAACCCTGAAATTTGGGTTCATTCCCATGGTTGTACCGCAATTGAAGTCAATTACGATCGGAGGAGCTATTTGCGGCGTGGGCATAGAATCGACATCATTTCGGTACGGACTCCCGCATGAGACAGTGCTGGAAATGGATGTTCTGCTTGCAGACGGTTCGGTAGTTTGCTGTACGCGGGACAATGAACACTCGGACTTGTACTACGGATTGCCGAATTCCTATGGAACTCTTGGTTATGTGCTGAGATTGAAAACCCCTGCACTCCGAGTAAAGCCTTATGTAAAAATTGTTCATACGCGATTCCATGATGCAAATGAATTTTTTACTGCTATTGAAAAACTGCAAAGCTCTGATTTCGATTTTCTAGATGGAAGTGTTTTTCAAGCTGGCGAGTACTACCTGACGACAGGCAGGTTTACCGATTCCGCACCGTTTACCAGTGATTACACCTATCTTGACATCTACTACAAATCCATCCGTGAGAAACAAACGGATTACCTGACCGTCAAAGACTACATCTGGAGGTGGGATACTGACTGGTTCTGGTGTTCAAAAAATCTTTATGCCCAGAATCGGTTGATACGAAGAATCGTCGGTAAAGATCGGCTGAACTCCGTATCGTATACAAAGGTGATGCGCTGGAACTTCAAGTGGGGCGTGACTCGAAAGCTAAACCGGCTATTTGGCTATCATGCTGAATCAGTCATTCAAGACATTGACATTCCAATCAACAATGCTTCTGAATTTCTTGAGTTTCTTCTGGCTGAAATTGGTGTGTTACCCATCTGGATCTGTCCCATCGGCACCAACGCGCATTCAAGTAAATTTTCCCTGTGTTCTCTAAATTCCAGTACTATGTACGTAAATTTCGGATTTTGGGATTCCGTCAAATCACGCACGCATCATGAGCCTGGCTACCTGAATAGGAAAATTGAACGAAGAACAACTGAACTTGGAGGCTTCAAATCTCTGTATTCCGATTCATATTTTCAAGAAGATGAGTTCTGGAAAATTTATCAGGCTGAAGACTACTGGCGTTTGAAGGAACGATATGACCCGAACGGCAGATTTCTGAATCTATATGAAAAGTGTGTCCTTCGTAAATAGGCTTATTTTGTTGCCATCAGCAATCGTGTTGCTGTTTTTGGCCGGTTCCAATGTAGGTATTGCTGAAATGATTGAAACAACAACCCAGGAACTAGAAGCGTTGATTGAGCAGGAAGTGCCAGTCATTGACGTGCGCACTCCTGGAGAGTGGCGTACTACAGGAATCATTCCAGGCAGCCACTTGCTGACCTTTTTTGACGAAAGAGGAAATTACAATCTTGATGATTGGCTTGCCAAACTAACTGAAATTGCACAGCCCGACGATCGGGTTGTCATCGTCTGTGAAGTCGGAAACCGATCCAGAATGATCAGTAATTTCCTGAGTTCACAATTAAGCTACCGTGAAGTGCACAACGCCACGCAGGGCATGCAACAGTGGCGGAATCAAGGTTTGCCAGTCCAGCAATGGCCATAAGCATCCCTAACTACCGCCAAGCATTTATCGACTTCATGCATCACCGAGCACATCAATGCGTGCGGCATCTTCAGAAGACAATACTACATTGATCGCGTGAGCGCTGCTTACGGCGCTTGATATCCGACCCGCCCCAGGAATGGGAAGTATGTTGTCGCTCTGGTGTAGCAGCCAAGCCAAAACCACCTGATAGACCGTTGCATCATACTTCTTGGCCAGTTCTGTCAGTACAGGTTCATCCCGCAGTGCAAGATGCCCGCTGCCGCCGCCCACTGGGCTGTATGCAATATAGGTTATAGAATTCCGTTTGCAATAGTCGACAAACCCGCTGCGTAGGTCTAGCTGGTGATACACATTACAGCGATTTTGCACTGAACTTATTGTTGTAATGGACATTGCTTGATCAACCAGATCGCGACTAACGTTGGACAATCCGATATTGAGGATTTTACCTTCTGACTGAAGTCGTGCAAGCTCACCAACAGAATCCGAAAATGGCACAAGCGAATCTGGGGCATGAAGTTGATACAGCGTAATGGCTTCAAGATTCAGGTCTTGCAGACTTTTTTCGCATGCGCTCCGCAAATGTTGCGGTGAACCTCTCCTTTCCCAGCGACCCTGCGGTCGCACCAATCCCCCTTTGGTGGCAACGACAACGTTGCTGCTATCGATTGATTGTAGAGCCAACGCGATAGTACGTTCGTTCAAACCGATATCCTGATTGTCCGTGCAATAAACATTCGCAGTATCGATGAATTCCATGCCTGCATCCAAAGCAGCGTGAATAACTTCAACCGCGTCGGTCAACGGAAGAGTTCCTCGAATGCCGAGCGGCATCGCACCAAGACCAACCGCGAAGACTTCAAGGTTCGTGTTGCCGAGTTTTCGTTTCATCATCTATATCCAATAGTCAAAATATGCGCTAATGTTACTCAATTTACAGACATCTTTCACGGCAAAAGCATGGTAGGCATTCCTCTGCATAAAACACACCCTAACTTCTACTCCGTAATAGATTCATTCTGTTTGTGCACAATTCAGTCTCAATGTTTACAATAGTGCGAATCGATCACCCGACTCATCACTAGCGAGACTTCCGACTACTGAGATGCCCTTGAATTACTCGGAAAACTATAAAGATGCTCCATACTGGTGGGATGCAGCGCCTAGACCGTGCCTGACTCAAACCGATCTGGTGCGATCAGTGGATGTCGCCGTAATCGGATCAGGATATACAGGTTTGAATGCGGCTCTGCAAACTGTTCGAGCGGGCCGAACAACTTTCGTACTGGAAAGAGATTCTGTAGGTGATGGCTGCAGCAGCCGCAATGGTGGTCAGGCTGGCACCAGTATCAAACTGCCATTCACAAAACTGGAAAAGAAGTTTGGAAGAAAAACAGCAATCTCGATAATTCAGGAAGGAATTAGCGCTCTTGCATACATCAAGAAATTGATTGAAGAGGAAAGTATCGACTGTGATTGGCACGAATCCGGAAGGTTTGTAGGGGCACACTCCAACAGAGCTCTTGAACACCTGATAAAACAATACAAAGCCATGCCGCAGGAAATTCAGATTGAACACCATGTCGTTTCAAGGGCTGAGCAGCACCAGGAAATTGGCTCGGATTTCTATCACGGTGGATGCGTGATACCTGCACATGGAAGTCTACATCCGGGAAAGTACCATCGTGAACTGCTCAATCGTGTTGTCGATTCGGGAGGATTGGTTTTAGACCAGTGTGCAGTGAGCAAGGTTGAGAGAATGTCCACCGGATTTCGATTGCACACGGACCGAGGAACCGTTGATGCCAGAGATGTTGTGCTCGCTACCAACGGCTATACAGAGAATCAGTTTCGTTGGCATAAGCAGCGAATCCTGCCAATTGGAAGTTTCCAGATTGCAACCGAACCGCTTCCTGCTGACATCGTTTCCGGTTTAATTCCAAAAGCACGCGTGATCTCCGATACACGCCAAATTGGAAATTATTTTCGCTTGGCTCCGGATCGAAAGCGAGTTCTATTCGGTGGCCGTGTCACATTTACGGAAGCAAATTCCAAATCCGGGTCGGAAGTACTTTACCAGCAGATGATAAAGGTATTTCCGCAACTCGCCGATACCAAGGTTTCCCATACGTGGGTTGGATATGTAGCCTATACAACTGACATCTGCCCGCATATCGGAGTGCATCATAACCTGTACTACGCCATGGGATATTGCGGTTCTGGAATTACGCTATCCAGCTACCTTGGAATGAAAATCGGACAGAAAATACTCGGCACAAATGAAGGGAAAACCGCCTTTGATGATCTGAATTTTCGGCCGTGGCCCACGATCATGCGAAGTAAACTTGTGCTGGGATCGGCGACGCGATTTATCAGGGCAGTAGAAGACTTCATCTGAAGTTTGAACAACCCGCCGAGGCAAGCATTCTCTAGCCGCTCAGCTTCTTCCCCAAGTTCGCTGTAACAGCTTCGATTCCGGATTTCTTGATTTCAGAATTCAGGATCGTACGGTAGTTTATGGCGAAACTGATGCCTTCAAAGACAACGTCATACACTTTCCAGCTGCCATCTTCACGCGTCATTCGGAAGTCTATTTTGCGCTCTTGCTGGCTGCGAACAATTATCAGCATGGTTACCATTGCACGATCATCGTTGTTTCCCTTCTTCGCCTCCAGAATTCTAATGTTATCCAGATAATTCTCAAGTAGACCCTTGTTGACGACAATGGCTTTACGGAATGAGCGTAACAAAAATTCGGTCAATATGTATGTAAATTCCTGGCGTTGCTGAACAGTCGCATCTTTCCAGTGAGAAGCAAGAATCAGTTTTGAGAATTTTTCTACGTGGAGAATCGGCAAAAGCTCAAGGTGAATGACTTCAGAAGCCGCAGCCACCAGTGCTTTATCGTCCTCAAAATCACCTGTAATATTGTCGAAAATTTTTCCCATGGTGTCCACAACCACATCTCTGGCATCGGATACATCAGCATGAACTGAAGTTGAAAATCCGACGGTAAATGCTGTGAAAACTGCAATCAGGAAATTTGATAATTTGAACATGCGAATCATGAAACACATTATATTGTTAAATACTGCTGCAGTGTGTAATTGATCTAGCGAGACTAAAGGAAATGTACAAGAAATACATAGACCTGCTTTCCTTGGTATATGAAATGCAAGGATCTATCAATGGAGTTTCGTACCACGAAATTGAAACTAAGTTTCGCGTATCTCGTAGAACCGCTGAAAGAATGATAAAAGCAATCTTGGATTCATTTCTCAATGTCGAAGTTGTAACCAAACGGCCTAAGCAATGGCGGATTCAGCGTCAGCTCCCTACACCAGCTCTTGGAATTGAGCATGTTATTGTCATGCAGCAAGCGTCAAAAATGTTTCGGGAAAAAAGAATGAATCCCGAATACCGACTGATGAACAATTTGATTGATAGGTTAAGGGCGAACATGGCACCAGACGCATTGCGCAGTGTTGAAGCAGATGCGGACATTTTAAGTGATTCAGAAGGTTTTGTCATCAAACCCGGTCCTCACGAAAATATTGATCCGGGAATGGTTCATGAACTGCGTCACGCAATCATGGCGTGCCAGATGATCAGTTTTGACTACGCTGGAATTAATGATCCAGAACCATCGCCGCGTACTGTGCAACCCTATGGATTCCTACATGGTACGCGTCAGTATCTGATCGCGTTCAACCCGCAAGAAGATGTCAATGATTTCCGAAGTTACATACTAGCCAAGGTGCAAAATCTACAAGTACACGAACGAAGCAACTTCATTCGCCCGGAAAATTTTACTATGGCGATGTATCTTGAAGACTGTTTCGGTGTTTTTCACGAAAAGCCCTATAACGTCGTCTGGCGATTCGACGCAGACGTGAGCGAGACTGTACTGGAATGGAAGTTTCATCGCAGTCAAACAATGCGTACACTGCGGGATGGTCGAATCGAAGTTTCATTCCGCGCCGGCGGTCTTACCGAAATGGCTTGGCATCTCATTACCTGGGGTAGCAAGGTTGAAGTTTTGAAGCCCAAAAAACTGATCAATAAATTGCGAGAAGTCAGAGAATCCATTCGCCTGCCGGATTAACCAACAACGCTTCTACTCAAGAGGAGTGCAACGCTTTGGCTTCGCGTCTGCGAGCATGCAGAATAGGTTCGGTATAGCCGTTCGGAGAATCAATCCCCTGAAACACTAAATCCAGAGCCGCCTGAAATCCAACGCTGGAATCGTAGTCGGGTGCCATTTTTCTGTAACCTGCAGCACCTTCATTTTGGCTGTCTACAATGACAGCAATTCTCTTGAATATGTCCACAACCTGTTCACGCGTCGTCAATCGGTGTTTAAGCCAACTGGCAATCAGTTGACTTGATATTCTGAGCGTTGCTCGGTCTTCCATCAGATTGATCTCGTTGATATCTGCAATTTTTGAACAGCCAATTCCTTCTTCAACCCAGTGCACAACATATCCAAGAATACTCTGAGCGTTATTTGCCAGTTCCATTTCAATCTGTTCCGATGACAACTCTTCACGAAGAATGGGCGGACTCAGAATGTCATCCAGCTTTGCTTTCTCTCTGGACCCTATAGTTCGCTGTATCGACAAAACGTTTATCTCGTGATAGTGCAATGCGTGAATTACGGCAAGTGTCGGTGAAGGCACCCAAGCTGTGTTGGCACCTGCCTCAGGATGGTTTGTTTTGACGTTGTACATGGTTTTCATGAGATCCGGCATAGTCCACATGCCCTTGCCAATCTGGCCCACACTATAGACACCGGTTTCTACACCTACCTCAACATTCCAGTTTTCGTAAGTATGTAGCCAAGTCGCCTTTTTCATCTCATCCTTCGTGATGGACGGGCCAAGACTCATCATGGTATGAATTTCATCACCCGTTCGATCGAGGAATCCTGTGTTGATGAAAATGACTCGATTTCTTGCTTCCCGAATACTTTCTTTCAGATTGACAGTAGTTCGCCGTTCTTCATCCATAATTCCAATCTTTAACGTGTTCCGGCTGAGATTCAGAATATCTTCTACGCAGGAGAACAGTTGCACCGTCGCAGCTACCTCCTCGGGTCCGTGCAATTTTGGTTTCACCACATAGACGTTGCCGCAACGACTGTTTGGAAAGGATTTTTCACCCTCTCCGAACAAATTGTGCATCGCGCACAAACTGATGACCATGGCATCCAGAAACCCTTCAGGAATCAACCCTCCCGTTAGAGTTGTCACTGCATCCGTGTACATGTGAATACCGACATGCCTGACAAGCATCATACTTCGTGCTGAAACAACCGTCGGCAAACCATAAGGATTGGTGAAATTCATGTCTGGATTCAATGAGCGCTTGACAATCTTTCCATTCTTCTCGAATTCTGCGGTCAGGGTACCCTTCATCAGATACAGCCAGTTTCTGTAGGCAACCGTCTTGTCTTTCGCATCGACTGTCGAAACAGCATCTTCAAAATCCTGAATCGTCGTAACAGCTGCTTCCATGGCTATATCACTGATTCCGGCGGAATCTATTTCACCAATCATGGAATCACGGTTGATTATGAGACGAAAAAACAAGCCATTGTTGTAGAGTAGAATTTCTGATGGGCCATACATCAATCCAAGAAATCCAGCGAACTGACCAGGAGACTTGAGGGAAGTTATTTCACCGTTCTGTAGAGAAATTTTGAGTTCCAGAGTTCTTCTACCGGCAGGAACAACAATATAGCTAGAGGCTTGCGCATGACTGCCTGATTTGAGCGGAACCACGCGGTCCAGAAAATCACGCGCCCAATGAATGACTCGTGCACCTCGCTCTGCATCGTACTGTGCGGGTGGCGCTGCTGGAACATCCTCCGGTTCGGCTACGCCTGAGGTGTAAAGCGCATCATACAAGCTCCCCCAGCGGGCATTCGCTGCGTTCAGCGCATAGCGAGCATTGTCGACAGGGACAACCAACTGTGGGGCGCTTACATCCGAAATTTCCCGGTCAACACTTTCGACTTCCACCTTGAACGCAGGTCCTTCTGTCACCAAGTAGCCGATATCGCTAAGAAATTTTCGATTTTCGGTAACCGAAAAGTGCGTAGCGTGATCCGATGAATGCCTGCCGTCGATTTTTGCCTGAAGTTGATCCCGCTTGTCAAGCAATCGCTGATTTTTGTCGCCGTAGTCTGCGACGATGTTTGCAAGTGATTGCCAGAAGTACTCGGGCTCAATTCCAGTACCAGGAGCAATTTCCTCCGACACAAGATCATAGAGACACTTACTTATCTTTAATCCACCAGCAGTTACGTATTGGTTCTGATTTTCAGACATGGTGCGTTTTATATCTTAACTGGCAACCTGATTCGCTGGTAATCACTGTGAACTACAAACCATTCATAAAAATATAATTGTTTATAAATTCAACTTAAATAGGATATTATTTCTACTTTGCCGTATAATTATCGAAAGTAATCCTAATACTTTACTGTAATTGTCGTATTTTATTTCTCATTCTCACTAATTGTCAAACTGGTGCAAAAATATGAAATACCTGACCAGACATCTTGAAGAAGCCAACGAAACCTATCTGCAGCACTTTTGTCACGCGATGTCATTTGCAGGACATATGTTGTTTGGCGCGATCGCCTGTGCGATTCATGCATTGTTGCCGTTTTTGTTAGTGCGAACGGGCAGCAGTCAAATCGCGGAGCTGTACGATCGAATGATCGTACACCGTCTGAGCCGGCGCGAGGAAACCCAATCGTTTCAAAATTCGTAACTCTTTGCCAAATAACTTGCGAAATCGAACCATCTACGTTAGCAAAGGCTTGTAGCTGCGCTGTCGAAACTCTTGGATTTTGTGATTACTGAAGAACCCCAGTTGGTATTTACTATCTGACTGGCAGGTGATTAGCCAAGCACTCCTGAATGTCACCACTTACGTTTGCGGATGCGTTTGGTCGCCTCATCCGTTCCATCGTGAAAAGAGCCGAACCATCGATCCCAGGGCATCTCCACCGTTCCGTAATTGCATTTGTAATGCTTGTGATGTAACTGGTGGTAAAACTCACCAAGCATCATTCGATTTTTTCCTTTAACTTGTATGCCTTCGAATCCACTGTGTGACTTCGCTGGATTGAGTGCTTGTAAATAGCCATGAAACAGAAAGTGCAGTGGGTGAGAGGC
>JAKZRU010000015.1:0-75706 GCA_047517965.1 Gammaproteobacteria bacterium
TATCAAATTGCGAATTAGTATTTCCAGGCAGATACGGCCGCCAAATTGCGCTTGTGAAAGTATGGTGGAAAGTGCGCACACGCGCCAGTCTCGATGATGTCAGGCTTCATGACTTACGTCACAGCTTCGCAACTACAGCGGTAATGCATGGAGTGCCTATACCGGTCATCGCAAGACTACTCGGCCATTCGACAATATGGACGACAACCAGATACCTACATTCGTCCAGGTCCACCACCTCAGCCGCCGCTGCAATGCTTGCCAGAACCATACTGAAATTCGCCCCCCATCAAAAGTAATGTCCGTCTGTCTTTAATGAGACAGAACATTGACACCAGGGCAGATTGTAGAATAAAATAAATACTGCTAAACGAAAGGTTAATATTGGTTTTTAGGATGCTTCTCGTCGCCGCTAATTGATTACAAATCAACTGCTCTACCAACTGAGCCATGCGGGCTCAAGACCCGCTCAGTTCGAGCGGGCAATGAGAACGATTATTTGGACGTAATCGCTCTGCGGCTGTAAAGGGTACAGTTACTATCAATAACAGCATCCACGGCGAGAGGGCGCTAACAGCAACCATTAGTGACATAAATCGCTAGGAGTATTAACATTGAAAAAAATAGCGACCTGCGCCACTAAAGGAGGTGTTGGCAAGACCACCCTCACCGCCAACCATGACGCAATTATAGCATCCCGCGGTCGTCGCGTATTACTGGCCCAGGCCGACCCACAGCCCTTGCTTTCTAGTTTCTGTCAGACCGTCGAAAGTTCGGGAAAGACCGGACTTACTGAATTTCTAACCTCATCGCGCATCCCCGAACCAGCTCAGACAGGAATTGAGGGGTTATACACAATCACTTCAGACGACCCTCAAGGTTCATTGGAATACTAACTGCTGCATATTCCGGACGGCCGCTTACGTATGCTGCAGGTGCTGCAGGTGCTGCAGACTGTCCAGAATTATGATTACCTATTGAGTGATACCCGTGATGCGCACAGAGTACTAGTCGAAAACGCAGTTTTGGCAGCCGACATCTACCTTTCACCGCGCTCACCGAAAACCCTGGCAGAGCAGGAATTCCTGCGTGGCACGATTCCGCTGGATTGCCATTGTTTTCAAGTTTGGCGCGTAAAAACGCCTGTCAAGCAGGCGAATTGTATGGTGCGACACTGAATATCACTGTCCCGGCATATAAATCTCGGTAAAAATTCTGACAATTCATCTCGATATGACTCCTGAATCGAAAAATTCCGCAAGCATAATTTTGCCCTCCCTTCGGAATCAATAGGGCTATTCTCCATTGCGGTGTGCTGTACAATCGGCGTATACTTTTGTATTCGCAATGCTTAGTTGAATATCATAAAGGCATCGCAGAAGGGAGCATAAGTGGCCCATGGCCGCTCATAGATCTATGTCAATTTCGAGGACCGAAGATATGAGACGAATGCCCATGCAAGTGTTGGTTGGCCCGATCGCTGGCTGATCCAGAAATGCGACGCTTCATTGAGCAGCACACCTTTTGGTCGATAGTTATCCTGTTATTCGCGGTGATATTGCTGTGGCTGATATTTGCTGTCTGGCCACAGTGGGTCACTGAACTTTTGGGACGAAAAAAGACTTTCGTCCATACATTGCTCAACGGTCTCACGCTGGGCGGTTTGTACTTTCTCGTAGCCAGCGGATTTACCCTGATTTTTGGTTTGATGCGCAATGTCAATCTAGCGCATGGATCGATGTATTTGCTCGGCGCCTACATCGGATACGAGGCTGCAGAGGCAAGCGGGAGTTGGTTTCTCGGTCTGGCCGTTGCGTTTTTGGCAATCGCCGCCACCGGTATGTTGATGCAGGTGCTCGTGTTCCGACGCATGGAAGGCGACGATCTTCGCCAAACTTTGGTGACAATCGCGATCTCCATAATCGTCGCAGACCTCATGCTGGCAATATGGACCGGAACAACCTATCAGTTCGATCCCCCCGAGTGGTTGTTCGGTGCAACCCAGCTGCCAGTCGTTTCCGTAATCCATTCCTCCGGCGAACCGGTTTATCTCAAATATCCAATCTACCGGCTCGCGGTTCTTTTTGTGGCCGTGGTAGTGGGGATCGCACTGTGGCTTTTCCTTAATCGTACCCGCATCGGCATGATGATCCGTGCTGGAGTCAACGACCGCGAAATGTTGTCTGCATCGGGAGTGAATGTCCAATTGGTGTTTGTATTGGTATTTGGCATCGGCGCAGGCCTTGCCGGATTCGCTGGCGTTATCGGAGGCACTGCACTATCCATTGCACCCGGTGAAGATGTACGCTATTTACTCGCTTCTTTGATCGTGGTGATTGTCGGAGGGCTCGGTTCAGTCCCGGGAGCGGCGGTCGGCGCGTTGCTCATCGGTCTTGCAGAGCAGTTCGGATTGGCTTACTTCCCCACCTATGGCGTGGTGCTGACTTTTCTGATCATGGTGCTGGTGCTTGCAGTAAGACCACAAGGGCTGATGGGGGGACACTGGTCGAGACAATGAAATCGCGGCGATGGTTTTTTGGCACTACGTCCGGTGTTGGCTTACATCCGGCATTGCTCGTTGTCGCCGTGTTTCTAATTGCCTATCCTTGGTTCACCAGCAACTTCTTCACGTTCCAAATCGGAGCCTATTCGTTAATTCTTGGCATGATTGCGCTTTCTTTGATGATACTTGCCGGATATGGCGGTATGATCAGCCTTGCGCAAATGACAGTGGCGGGGCTGGCGGGTTACCTCATGGCAATCTTTGGTGACAACAGCGTTGGCGTTATGGGGCTGGGCTGGCCCTGGTGGTTGACAGCATCACTCGCAATAGGTTTAGCAGCGCTGTTCAGTGCTTTAATCGGTGCTATCTCGGTTCGCACCGAAGGCATTTATACCATCATGATCACGTTGGCGATTGCAGTGTCTTTTTTTTACTTCGTACGCCAGAACTATACGATTTTCAATGGTTTCACCGGTTTTGCCGGGGTTGAGCCACCAACCATATTCGGCATTTACTGGCGCAATCCTGCACCCTTTTATTATCTTTGCCTGACCATCGCGGCACTTTCGCTATGGGCGGTATTCTATATTTCACGCTCCACCTTTGGCTTGAGTTTGCAGGCGATTCGAGACAATCCTCGCAGGATGCGCTCACTCGGTTTCAACGTCACTTTCCATCGAATCTTTGCCTATTTTTTATCCGGCATCATCGCGGCTACGGCCGGGGTATTGCTGGTCTGGTTTAACGGACGCATCTCCCCCGGTTCCATAGGAGTTGGTGTTGTTATCGATATTTTGGTGATTGCGGTCGTGGGCGGTCTTCGTCACCCGATAGGACCATTTCTTGGCGCCATAGTATTTGTCTTACTGGATAACTTTGCGATTGATCTGATTGACCGCGAACGTTTCAACACGGTGATTGGACTGGCCTTTTTACTGGTGGTTCTGTTTTCGCCGGATGGACTGCTCGGCGTATGGAGTCGACTGCGTGAGAAGCTCACAACGGCAAGACAGGCGCGTCTCGCAGTTAGTAGCGTTGAGCAAGTCGACTCGAATTAATATAAATCTTTTAATAACCCTTAACACTTCTATGAGGAGAATAATATGTTGAACTTTATTAACAAAGCGCTACTAGCAATTGTGTTGGCTTCGCTTTCCATCGGTGCAATGGCACAGGACACGATCAAAATGGGAGCACTAGCCACCCTGGAAGGTGCGTTCACTGTGCTTGGTGAAGACAGTATGCGCGGTGTCCAAATGGCTCTTGCAGAGTTTGAAAACATGGCGGGAGGCAAAAAGATAGACCTCGTTACAGGGTCGTCGGACGCTTCACCGGATAGTGCTATACGTGCAGCACGCAAACTCGTCGAACAGGACGGGGTTCAAGTTCTGGTGGGACCGTTATCCGGTTCCGAGGGACTTGCAATTAAAGACTATGCCAAAACGCAACCTGAAGTGACGTTTTTGAATGGTTCATCCGCGGCGCAAGACACAACACTGCGTGACCCCGCGGAAAACTTCTTTCGCTTTAGCACCGACGGTGCCCAGTGGATGGCTGGACTCGGCGAATACGCCTACAACGAAAAAGGCTACCGGAATGTGGCAGTCCTCGCCGAGGACTACTCTTTTCCGTACACCCAGGTTTTTGGTTTCCTTGAGCCATTTTGCCGCCTCGGTGGCAAATCGCCAGCTGAATACCGTTACTGGGTACCGATCGGCAACAAGGACTATTCGTCTGTGATCGCCGCGCTGCCCGATGATGTCGATGCAATCTATGTTGCTCTCGGTGGTGCTGACGCGGTTAATTTTCTGACCCAGTATGAGCAAGCCGGCGGAGAATTGCCTCTAATCGGCGGTTCGATCACGGTGGATCAATCAGTACTTGGTTCCAAGGGTCGCACACGAAGTTTCGTGATCGGCACACCTTCTGCAGGTCCGGTTTCCGATACCTGGGACGACCCACGCTGGAATGCGTTTGTTGTTGCATACCAGCAGCAGTTTCCTGATGGTTTTCCGTCACCGTCTCTGTTCGCTCACGCCTACTACATTAATACGAAGGCAGCTTTGCTGGCACTTGACCAGGTTGGGGGCGACTTATCCGACGGCGGTGTGAATTACCGTGCAGCATTGTCGTCACTGGAGTTTGAAACACCGACCGGAATGGTCAAACTCGATGAGCGACGCAATGCGATCGCGGATGTGTTTCTAACCGAAGTTATCGAAGGTCCTGAGGGGAATTTGTTGAACAAAACCATCAAGGTCACTCAACAGGTAAGTCAGACCGCTGGGTTGCCGTATGATCAATTCCTTGAATACGGGGCAGTCGGTCGGGAAAATCCCAGCTGCGAGTAGGTTTTCTGTGACAAAAACCCGTTCAACTGCCTTAGAGCATCTGCAAAGTTCCGGGCGCAATGCCTTAGAGCTTGAAGCCATCAGCTGCCATTTTGGTGCGCTGGTGGCTCTGGCAGATATTAACATGACCGTTAAGGCGGGCGAACGACGCGCGGTCCTGGGGTCCAATGGCGCAGGCAAGACAACGCTGTTCAACACCGTTACCGGGGATATACCCCCGACGACCGGCCGCGTACGACTGTTCGGCGAGGACGTGGCGGACATGCCGAGTTACGAGCGTGCCCGCCGCGGACTCAGAAGGACATACCAGATTTCGCTGTTGTTCGGCGGTCTTACCGTTATCGATAACGTTTTTTTGGCCTGTAGCGGCGTAAAACGCGGCCGCTACTCGCTGATAAGGCCACGACGAGAAGACCACACCATGGAGTCCGCCGAGACCTTGATAAGCGCAGTTCACCTCGATGCCGAACGAGATACACCGGTCGCAACACTCAGCCACGGACAGCAGCGGCAACTGGAAATCGCCTTGGCGTTGGCCGGTGCGCCACGGCTAATTCTGTTCGACGAACCAGCCGCTGGACTTTCTCCGACCGAACGTTCCGAGCTTGTCGAAATTCTGCAGTCGCTGCCGGATCACATCAGTTACATCATCATCGAACATGATATGGATGTTGCACTGCGGGTTGCTGAGACCGTGACTATGATGCATAACGGACGTATTTTTAAAGAAGGAACACCGACCGAGATCGAAAACGACCCGCAAGTGCAGGAACTCTATCTGGGAAATGTGAATGCCTAAGTTTTCTCGCGATCGTCGAAGGTCCGCTGCAAATAACGTGCTACAGGTTCGGAATTTGCATGTGTACTATGGTCGGTCGCATGCATTGCAGGGCGTTGATCTCACGCTGCACAAGGGAGTCCATGCAGTGGTTGGTCGCAACGGCATGGGTAAAACTACGCTGTGCAATACGATTATGGGCTTGATTTCCGCACAACGCGGATCAATTAAGTTTGACGGACAAGAAATTAGCAGCATGCCAGCTTACCGGATTGCATCGCTCGGAATCGGCTATACACCCCAGGGCAGGCGCCTGTGGCCATCACTTTCCGTCGACGAGCACCTTCGACTCGTAGAGTCCGGTGGTTCTTGGTCAGTTCAGCGAATTTACGAAACCTTCCCCCGGCTGGCGGAACGCCGGCGAAGTGGTGCTGGCCAACTTTCCGGAGGCGAGCAGCAGATGCTGGCGATATCACGCGCCCTGCTCCAGGACCCGGAATTGCTGATTCTCGATGAACCTACGGAAGGCCTTGCCCCTGTTGTCGTCGAGCAGGTTATACAACTGCTCACCGAGCTTGTGTCAGAGCAGGACGTGTCGATCCTTCTGATTGAGCAGAACATTTCTGTAGCGACTGCGGTGGCACAAGACGTGGCCATCATGGCAAACGGACGCATCGGTCGGATCATTCCCGCGGCTGAGCTTGCGGGTGATCGAATATTGCAGGAGCATTTGCTCGGAGTGGGTCGCCACTCCCACGAAGACGTTGGCATCCCAGCATCGCCAAATTCAGAACAGGAATTTATGGACACGCAGTCCGAAATATTACCGATCGATTCTCCATCGGCAGAACAAGTGCAAAACTTGGCGGATAAGGAAGACACGACCAATCTGGTGTATGTTCCGCCAACGCGTTGGTCGGATGCCGCGTGGCGCAAACGCCCAGACAGCCAAATTTCGCCTGCCGTTTCTACGGTCCAGCAGACACCGTCGCGACCCTTCGACATCAGGCCTAAGCCTCTATATAAAGAGTCTCCGCATATTTCGGCAGGTGCGGCGCAAACATCCATCTACGTCGCAGGCACATTCGATACCAAAGGTGAAGAACTCAACTTCATACGTAAATGTATTGCCGATCATGGCCTGTCCGTAAAATCGATCGACCTTTCAACCTCAGGCAAGGCCTCATCCGCTGACATACCGCCGCACATTATCGCCGCCCATCACCCAAGCGGTTCAGGTTCGGTTGTCCGCGCGGATCGAGGCGCCTCGGTGCGTGCGATGGCGTTGGCGTTCGAACGTTACATCCAGCAACGTCAGGATGTCGCCGGGATAATCTCAGCGGCCGGTTCTGGAGGCACCGCTCTTGCTACGCCCGCAATGCGAGCGCTGCCTATTGGCGTTCCAAAAGTGATGATTTCAACCGTCGCCTCTGGCGACGTGTCTGCTTATGTAGGCGCATCGGACATCATGATGATGTACTCGGTCGCGGATATTCAAGGACTTAACCGTATCTCTAAACAAGTGCTGGCTAATGGGGCCAATGCCATAGCCGGCATGGTGGCGGATAAGCGGCTCAAGAGCTTAAAGCGCAGCACCGAACCAAACAAACCAGGGATTGCCTTGACCATGTTTGGCGTGACCACTGCTGCTGTACAACAGGTTATCAAACTGATCCAGAATCAGTATGACTGCCTTGTAATGCATGCCACGGGGACAGGCGGGCGGTCAATGGAGAAGCTTGCTGACAGCGGGATGCTCGTCGCAGCCCTAGATCTTACCACCACGGAGATCTGCGACATGATGATGGGCGGGGTTTTCGCTGCAGACGAGGACCGTTTCGGCGCTTTTATCCGTACCGAAATTCCCTGGGTCGGATCTGTAGGCGCATTGGATATGGTCAATTTCGGTCCACCTGACACGGTGCCGGATCACTACAAGAACCGAACATTTGTCGAACACAACCCTCAAGTCACTCTGATGCGAACTACCACTTCGGAAAACCGCCGTATGGGGGAATGGATTGCGGATCGCATCAATCTTATGCAGGGTCCGGTCCGTTTCCTGATTCCGGAAGGCGGCGTATCGGCACTGGATGCACCCGGCCAGCCATTTCACGACCCAGAGGCAGATCGGGCGCTGTTTGACGCCATCACCGAACGAATTCGCGAAACAGGGAAGCGGCGTTTGATCCGTACCCCTCAACACATCAATGATCCGGCCTTCGCCGGGGTCGTGGTCAACGCACTGGAACAAATCAACCCTACCCTTACCGAGCGAGCACTAAATTATGGCACGATTTGAACGACATGAACTGCTTGAGAAATTTCATGGCATGAAGCGCCGTGGCGAACCGATTATCGGTGGCGGAGCAGGTACCGGCCTGTCAGCAAAATGCGAGGAATCAGGCGGCATTGACCTCATCGTTATCTATAACTCGGGTCGCTACCGCATGGCTGGTCGAGGCTCCCTGTCAGGTCTATTGGCCTATGGCAATGCGAATGATGTTGTGATGGAGATGGCTCACGAGGTTCTGCCGGTGGTAAAAGATACGCCTGTGCTGGCCGGGGTTAATGGCACAGATCCATTTTGCATCTTTGACCATTACCTCGATCGGATCAAGGCTGTCGGCTTCTCAGGGGTGCAGAATTTTCCGACGGTCGGGCTCATCGACGGCACGTTCCGTACTAACTTGGAGGCGACCGGGATGTCGTATGGCCAAGAAGTTGACATGATTCGGTTAGCGCATAGCAAAGATCATTTCACCACGCCATATGTGTTTAATGAAGTAGAAGCACAGGCCATGGCTGAGGCTGGGGCCGATATCATCGTTTGCCATATGGGCCTAACCACAGGCGGTTCCATCGGGGCTGCCACTGCCCTAAAGCTCGAAGATTGTCCTGCTCTTGTTGACGCCTGGGCTGAAGCGGCGATGAAGGTGAACCCCGAGGTGCTGGTGCTGGTCCACGGCGGTCCGGTATCCATGCCGGAGGATGCTGAATACGTGTTGCAGCATACCGAAAATTGTCACGGCTTTTACGGCGCCTCTTCAATGGAGAGGCTGCCGACCGAAATCGCTCTCACGGAACAAACCAAAGCCTTTAAAGCGATAAATACTGACTAAGAGGAATCACACCATGACTGTTGGACTTATTGGTTCTTTAATTTTGTGGCTTATAGTCGCAATCGTTGTCATCGCGGTGGCAGTGTATTTGTTGCACTGGCTGTACCACCGTTCAACCAAGGAATTAGCCTTTGTGCGCACTGGTCTTGGAGGGGAGAAGGTAGTGATCAACGGCGGAGCGCTGGTTTTACCGATTGTCCACGAAGTAACACCAGTGAATCTGAACGTGGTCCGGATCCCAGTGTCTCGGACTAAGGAGGAAGCGGTCATTACTCGGGATCGAATGCGAGTGGATGTGGAGGCCGAGTTTTTTGTTCGCGTTATACAGGAACAACAAGCAGTATCGGCTGCGGCATCCACACTGGGACGAAAAACGCTGGAAGCCGGAAGGTTGGCGGAACTGTTGTCAGGGAAATTTGTCAGTGCGTTGCGTTCAGTAGCCGCTGAGATGACTCTGGATGCGATGCATGAGAAACGAAGCGACATGGTGGTGAAGGTGGAGGAGCGAGCGAAAGTAGCACTTGCGCAAAACGGACTTGAGTTGGAATCGGTTGCAGTCACGGATCTGGATCAAACCAGCCTGGAGTATTTCGATCCAGCGAATCGGTTTGACGCGGAGGGCATGACGCAGCTGATCGAGGTCATTGAGACGCGTCGCAAGCTACGCAACGATGTTGAGCAGTCTTCGATGGTGGCGATCCGCAGTCGTAATCTGGAGGCGGAGAAGGAAACTTTGAAATTGGAACAGGAAAGTGAGAACTCCCGTATAGACCAAACACTGGCGTTGGAATCAATGCGTGCGGAGCAGCATGCGGCAATCCAACGCACACGGGCAACCAAGGAAGCGGAAGCCGAGCAATCGCGAATTGAAAACGAGCAAAGCACGCGCGAGAGGGAGATTATCCGTCAGCAGGTGCTGGAGTCGGCGGAGATTGAGGCGAGAGAACGGGTGGAAAAGGTTCGCATTGCGCATGAACAGGCCCTGGAGCAGGCACGGATTGACCGCGAACACAAGGTACGCATCCATGAAATCAGGCAGCGCCATGAAATTGAGCATGCGGATATCTTGGCAAAAGAAGACCTCGAGCGTTCGAAGATCGTTTCCGAGCGACAGTTGCGAGAGGCGCAGATAATTGCGGAACAGGAGATGGAATCGCGCGACATTGCCCGTGGTCAAGAGATTGAAATAGCAAAACTGGCGGCAGGCCAATTGGTGGAACAGGCTCGCATCGAACAGGACAAGGCCCTGGACACGTCGCGGATTGAACGCGACCGTTTGGTGCGAGCTGAGCAGATTGCCCTGCGCCAGACGGTAGAAGAAGCAGAGATTAACGCGAGAGAAGAGGTGGAGCGTGCACGTATTGCTTCTGATCGCGGGTTGGACGAAGTGCGCATCCTCAAGGATCGCGACCTCAAACGATTGGAGGTTGAGCGGGAAATGGCGCTTGAGCTGGCGAATATCGAACGGCAGATCAACGTTTTGAGCAAGCAGTCAGAGGAGGCGTCAGCGCGCGCCGAAACTGAGACTTCGCGAGCCCGAGCAGTGGAAGCGGAGGAACACGTCAAGTCGGTCCGAGAGAAGGAAATTGCTGAGCGCGTTGCAACCGTGGACCGCTTGCTGGCACAAAAGGATGCGGATACCATGAAAATTGCTGCCGAAGCGGAGAAAATTGCGGCGGCTGTTGCTGCCGAAGCTCAGAGACTGCGAAACGAGGCGGAGAACATTCTGTCTGAGGACGCACGCAACGGGCTGTTGCGAGCGAAGTTGATCGATCGTCTGGAAGGCATTGTGCGTGAGAGTGTAAAGCCGATGGAGAAAATTGATGGAATCAAGATTTTGCATGTGGAGGGACTTGGCGGCGGCGGAGGTGGCCATCGGTCGCCAACCGACGAAGTTATCGAAAGCGCACTGCGTTATCGTGCGCAGGCGCCTTTAATCGACGAGTTGATGAAAGATATCGGAGTAACAGGTTCTAATGTTGCCGGTATGGGAGATATTTTCCGATCCGCCAGAGATGCGCAGGCCCTGCAGAAGAATTACAAGGAGAGCGCGCAAGACGATAAGGACTCGGACGGTTGACACCATGTCGACGGCTTACACCTCTACCATTATGGATGCGCCCGCAGCCCGCGTGTGGGACACGGTACGAGATTTTAATGCGCTGCCAGCATGGCATCCATTGATCGCTGACAGTCGCATCGAAGGCGGAGCTGCATCAGATCAGGTGGGGTGTGTGCGCGCTTTCAGTCTGAAAGATGGGGGCTTCATCCGTGAACGGTTACTGGCGCTATCTGATTTTGACTTCTGCTGTGTCTACTCCATTCTCGAAAGCCCGATGGGTGTTAAGGACTATGTTGCTACGCTGAAGCTGACGCCCATCACCGACGGTGATCGAACCTTTGCCGAGTGGTCCGCCGAGTTTGAATGTGATGCGGCACTCGAATCGTCACTGATCGAGCAAATCGAGCAAGGAGTGTTCCAAGCAGGGTTTGACGCACTAAAACAGCGTTTTAGATTCTGACATGATCAAGGTGACCCGCAGCACAGTCATAAATGCACCGATATCAGTGGTTTGGAATGTACTGCGTAACTTCAACGATCACGACCGCTGGCATCCGGCGGTACGTCACAGTCACATTGAAAATACCCTTTACGCCGATCAGGTGGGTGCCATACGTAATTTTCAACTCACGGGCGGAGAACGAGTACGGGAACAGTTGTTGACGCTGTCCGACCAAAAACATAGCTTTCGCTACAGGATAATTGAAAGCGACGTTCCCCTTCAGAACTACACCGCTGAGGTTTCGCTTCGCTCAGTAACGGATCAGGATCGTACGTTCTGGTCGTGGAGTTCGCGTTTCGAAACACCAGCGGGTCTTGAGCAGGATATGACGCAATTGGTAGCAGAAGGTGTGTATGAGGCTGGATTCGAAGCGGTTCGATCACTGGTTGAATCGCGTGAGCCTATGATGGAATCCGTGTCCACGCAGGCGCCAGCCTCGGGGACGGTGAGTGGTTCTGCGATGGTCGTCGGGAGATACGGTGGACCGGAAGTGTTCCGAATGGAATCAATATCCGCGCCACCTCCGGGCGCTGGCCAGGTACGGATCCGCCAGCAAGCGATTGGAGTCAACTACATTGATGTGTATTGCCGCACCGGCTATTTCCGACTCTTGGATCCTCCCGGTGTTCTTGGCTTGGAAGCTGCCGGGGAAGTGATTGATGTGGGTGAAGGGGTAACTCACCTGTCGCCGGGACAGCGTGTCGCGTACGCATGTCTCCCGATTGGAGCATACACAACCGTGCGCACCATGGATGCTGGACTGGTGGTCCCGTTGCCTGACACTATTGACGATGTAACCGCTGCCGGGGGCTTACTGAAGGGTATGACAGCGGAGTTCCTTTTGCATCGGGTTCATCCAGTCAGTGCCGGTGAGACTGTTCTGATTTATGCCCCAGCAGGTGGTGTGGGAAGTCTTTTGTGCCAGTGGGCCAGTCATCTTGGAGCAACCGTAATCGGGGCAACCTCTAGTCCAGAGAAGATCCAGGCGGCACTCGACGCAGGCGCCCACCATGTCATCACACCAAATGAATCCAGCTTGGTGGAACAAGTTCGAGAACTGACAGGCGGTCGGGGCGCAGACGTTATCTATGACGCGGTCGGCCATGACAGCTTTGCGCATTCGATCGCTGCTCTCGCCGATTGTGGACACCTGATAAGTTATGGCCAAGCGTCAGGAGATATCGGCAACTGGGACATCGGCTCGCTTGCTTTGAAGTCGGCAACTGTATCACGACCAAATTACGCTCACTACACCGATTCCCGTGAAAAAGTCACCTCAATCACGCACCGTCTGTTCGACGCAATTGAACGAGGCATTGTGCGGGTGAATGTTCATCACAGGCACGATCTCCAACAAGTGGCGGAGGCTCACCGTGCACTGCAGGAGCGTCGAACCACAGGTTCCATTGTGCTGTTACCCGAACATTCAACCGAGATCATGGTATGAAACTTGCCGCATATAGTCGAAACAGCAACCGTTATATGGGGCTTGTCGAGGATTTTAAAGGCGTGATGAAACGCTTGGACATCCGGGATCACTCTCATGAGAGCGAAGGGGTCGTTGCGCTGATCGGATCAGAATTGCCGGACGTGGTCGAAGAAATTGCTTTGACCGATATTCAGTTGTTGCCACCGAAATACCTCGTTCCAGGCGACATCGTTCGGTTGGAAATCGATGGAATTGGGGTACTCGAGAATCCGGTGGACAGCCAGTGATGGTCGACCTTCGTTTCGGTAGTATGGTCATCGATGACCAAGGCAATGGTCCTGCGGTTGTCATGGTTCATGGTCTCGGTGGAACCTCGAACAGCTTCCAAACGTTAATGCCATCCCTCGGCGGTTATCGTGTTCTGCGCCCGGATTTACCCGGTGCAGGGCGGTCGAACTACCGGCCAGGTGCACCAGGCATGGCGGGACTGGTCGCGTCGGTGAAAATCGCGATGCATGCCGCGGATATCGAACGTGCGCACTTCGTCGGGCATTCGATGGGCACCTTGATTTGTCAATATCTTGCTGTCGAGTCACCAGAGCTGGTTGCAAGTCTGACTTTATTTGGTGCCATCGCTGAACCCCCGCAGGCGGCACGTCACGGGCTTAGGGAACGAGCAGCCACTGCACGCGAGCACGGCATGACGGGGATTGCAGAGGCAATTTCGACCAGTAGCGTAGCCGAAATGTCGCTGCGCCGCAATCCAGTAGTCAAAGCATTCGTTCGCGAAAGTCTAATGCGGCAGGATCCAATGGGTTACGCTACGCATTGTGAAGCATTAAGTGAAGCCACCGCGGCGTCTCACGCCAAGATAGAATGTTCGACAATGCTGATTGCAGGAGAGCGCGATAATATTGCACCGATCGCGATGAGCCAAGACCTCGCAGGAAATATTCGCAATGCCCGGTTGGAGATTATCGCGGGTGTCGGGCATTGGATGATGGTGGAAGCCACCGAGCGCTCCGCCGAAATTATGAGTAATCACCTTAACGAACTGGCGGCTTAAAACAATTCAAATTGAAGGAGTTTAAAACAATGGCAGACAATAATTTTAACTGGAGCGGTGGCAATAACGCTCGAAACCGACAGGATATTGTGTTCAGTAACGTTCGAATCCTGGATGCCAGCGGTGAATTACCATACAGTGGTGAAGTTACGGTGTCAGGCAATCGTATAAAGTCCGTTACCCGAACCGAGTCGAATGGCTACTCGTGGGGTAGTGGCAACGGTCTTCGCATTGACGGTCGCGGTATGACGTTGATGCCGGGGTTAATTGACGCGCACCTGCATCTGTCCTGGAACAATGCCACGGGCATTGCTCCGATCCAGATGATGCCGGTTGAGGAGCACGTTATCAACTGTGTCGAAATGGCGAAAGTATTGATTGACGCCGGATTCACTGCTGGTTGTGGTGCAGCGGCCGCCAAGGCGAGGTTGGACGTGGTGATTCGTGATGCGATTAACGCAGGAAAGTGTCCAGGTCCGCGTTATACCGCAGCGGGTCCGGAGATCACCTCGGTTGGAGGGCTTGGTGACACGAGCCTGCCGCATATCCCTCATGAAGGTCTTAATCTCGGCATCGTAGTATCCGGACCGGAGGAGATTCGTCGCACCGTGCGTGAGTTGATCAAATGGGGTGTAGATACAATCAAGATCAATCTGTCGGGAGAAGAGATTACCAGCATGCCAGCGAAAGCCAATCAGTTTTCGGACGATGAGATTGCCATGGCGGTGACCGAAGCCAAACGACGCGACAAGAAGCTGGCAGCGCATGCCCGTTCAAAGGAATCCGTTATGAAGTGCGTGGAATACGGAATTGACTTTATCTTCCACGCGTCTTTCACCGACGATGAGGCGCTCGATAAGCTTGAAGCGGCCAAGGATAAACATTTCGTAGCACCAGGCCTTGCATGGCTGATCAATACTGCGCGCAATGCCGCTGAATACGGAATCAAGCCGGGTACGCCGCTAACGGAAGCCTATGAACGCGAACTGGAGGCGGCGGTAGACAGCATGCAAAAAATGCACCGTCGCGGAATTCGAGTCCTGATCGGTGGTGATTACGGATTCGCATGGACACCCCATGGCACCAATGCGAAGGACATTGAGTATTTTGTGGATTTAGTGGGAATGTCTCCGATGGAGGCAATTCAGGCCGCGACACGCTATGGTGGCGAAATCATGGGGATGGGGCATGAACTGGGGATGATCCGGGAAGGTTATTTAGCCGACCTGTTGCTAGTCGATGGTGACCCGGTGTCAAACGTGCGTGTGCTTCAGGACCACAAGCGGTTGGTGATGATCATGAAGGACGGCAAGTTCCATAAAAAACCTGACTTACCTGAGTTAGGCGTATCACGCGACTTGCGATACAGTGGTATGGCAGTCTCTAACAGCTTGTAGTGTTAAGCATCAAAATATCGTTGATAGTCATTCTGGAGAAACTCCTGGATTTAGTCTCAGCGAGATCCTGTCAATTGAGCGAGGGTCGTCTGTAGAGGTCATTCATGATGGATGCTTTCAGCTTCCCTATGTTGCTGAACCTCGACGAATCGGCCTTTCGGTGATTTCTATCCAGCGTCAATCAAGGTAAGACCCCAGCGACAACCAGGATAAGACGAGATTTCGTTGGTTGGAGTCGGCATATCAGGTGGCCGCACCATCGGGCGCAACGCTTGAGAAATATGCCCGGACTGAGGCTGTTTACAAATCAACTGCTCTTCCAACTGTGCTATGCGGGCTCGCTAGAATCCTGTGAAATGCTGAAGACTGCACTCGTTTCATTCATTGAAGTGAATGTAGATTCAACAGAAATTTCACCGAATATACGGCGAATGCACTCCTTCGCAGTTCGGTTGCATGCTTTCTTTTTATTTTCTTTCAAAATAAACCTGAAAGCAAAGCTAAATGTCGGAATTTACAATTCTTCAGTCAGTTACTGTTACAAAAATTTGTAAATTGCAACAAAATAGTTCAAAATTCTATATATTCCAGTAAGAGTCACAAAGGAAAGTTCAACCATGAAATTATCTAAATCACAAATTGAACAATTTCATTCGAACGGCTATCTACTGTTGCCAAACCTGTTTAACCAAGTCGAGACCGGAGTTTTACAACAGGCTGCTGAGACGGTATATGCCCTTGATCGGAAGGAAGTGCTTCGCGAAATCGATGGCAAAACTGCACGAACCGCATTCGCCGCACACTATTACAACGAAGCATTTCGAAGACTCGGCTGCCATCCTCGACTCATTCAACCCGTTGAACAACTTCTCGACGGGCAAGTCTACATGCACCAGTACAAAGTAAATGCAAAAGCAGCCTTCACTGGTGACGTGTGGCAGTGGCATCAGGACTACGGAACATGGGCACGCGATGATCACATGCCCGAAGCCCGAGCGATGAACATCGCTCTGTATGTGAACGATGCCAGTGAATTCAACGGACCGTTATGGATGATTCCGCGTTCGCACAAACAGGGAATATTTGAAGCCGGGCATGACCTGCAAACCACCAGCTATCCGCTATGGACATTGGACCAGGCTACAATCACCAGGCTAGTTGATGAAGGGGGGATCGTATCAGCACACGGCAAGGCCGGAAGCGTGTTGTTGTTCTACAGCACTTTGGTACATTGCTCCCCTCCCAATCTTTCACCATGGCCTCGAACAGTAGTTTATCTTTCGTTATGTCATGTAGACAATCATATTCGAAGATTCAAACGCCCGGAGTGGATTGCCCATCGCAACTTCACACCAATAGAATCGCTGGCAGATGATTGTTTGATGGTACTAGCTGATCAACAAATAAACAATGCTGCCTAAAAGCCATAGTTTAAGTATGTAGTAGAGTTACAGACTTGAATTCAGTCTGTCTTTCATCGTTCGCCTAATATACTGATTTCACCTGCCTGCACAGGGATAATTTCACCGTTGTCCAATCTGAGCAACAGTGCACCATTCTCGTTAATTCCGAATGCGGTGCCTTCATGAGGGTTTATGCCATCCGTTAGGATACGTTTGTTCGAGTAGGCATGCCTTTGCATCCACTCCTGTCTGAACGGTTCAAGTTTCTGCTTCATAAAAATCTCAAGTCCATGCCCTAAAGAACGTAGAAGCTTGGAAACCAGCATGCTGCGATTTGCTGAATAATCTGGCAAGTCGCTCAGGCAGGCAACGGGTTGATCTATGGCGTTTCGATCGTCATCCGATAGACTGCAGTTGATGCCAATACCGATGACTGCGGTCGTATCGCGCGTCTCAACCAAAATCCCGCTAAGCTTTTTATATTCCCATAATATGTCGTTCGGCCATTTCACTTGCAAGGTTTCATTGGTTAATTCACTCAAGCATTGAACGACAATTACTGCAACCGCCAGACTCAGACCTGACAAATATCGAATATCTTTACTGAAGTCCCAGGCAATCGACAGCATGACATTTTCGTAAGCACTCCCTGACCATTTTCGACGTCTTCTGCCCCGCCCTGCAGACATATACTCGGCGATACAAGCGTGCTTGTGAATTGACTGCTGCGTTGCGAGGTTTAGCAAAAACTCGTTGGTAGAATCAATATGATCTAGGACAGTTACTCTCTGCGCAATGTCAGAGTCTGCAAGTGCTACTGATTTACGAATGTAGGCGAGATCAAGAGGAATGATTTGGCGCAGAAGCTTTACACTATCTTTAGAACTCCATATCAGAGGAACACCAATTTCAATCAGCCAGTTGACTATGTTCTCAACTTCCTCAATGCTCAGTTCTGATTGAATTGAAATCCTGTTTAAATTGACTGGTTTGAGATTTTGGAGGGAATTCAGTACTGCCGAACCGTTCATCATCAATTCATTTTATCGGCGAAGCTTCTGGCACCAGATGTTCATTGACGTTATGATCCTCGGTGCAGTCTTCGGCCGAATTCTCTAGCTGAATGGTAACGTGACCAATGTGAAATTCGTTGTAGGCAATGTTCCGCAAGCGTCGCTGCAACTGGCTGTATTCACCTTGATAACTAGGATCGACCAAAACGTGAGCGGTAAGTATTTCATTACCTGGCGAAATGGTCCAGACGTGAATATCATGGATACCTGTGACGCCTTCGATTTCTTCCATCTTGCTGCAAAGCTCATACAAATCGATCTTCTCTGGGGTACCTTCAAGCAATACGTTAACAACTTTAGCCAGAAGGCGCCAGGAACCACGAATGATTATCAAACTTATAACGACACTCAGAATTGGATCGGCGATTGCCCACCCGAAAGCCCAAACCAGAAAACCGGAAATGACGACTGCGACTGAGCTAATAAGGTCGGCTATAACGTGCTGGAAAGCTCCTTCAACGTTGACGTTGTGTTCAGACGAGCGGCGCAATACCCATGCTGCCACTAGGTTAACCAAGAGACCGACGCCACCTATCGATAACATCAAAAGACCTTGAACTTCGGGTATGTGCTGAAAACGATGGTAAGCCTCGTAGATAATTCCTATGGCTATTACCCAGAGAGTGAAAGCATTGACCAGCGCAGCCAATATTTCAAGGCGATAGTAGCCGTAGGTTCGCTTTGCCGTGGCAGCCTTTTCGGCTAAGTGCATTGCAAGCAACGCAAGAGCTATGGATACCGCGTCTGTTGCCATATGTCCAGCATCGGCGAGCAGTGCCAGACTGCCAGAGGCTATACCACCAATAATCTCGACAAGCATGTAGCTAGCGATCAGCACCAAAGCGATGATCAGACTGCGTTTACCTGCATGCCTTAATTCGTGCGTATGATCATGCTGGCTGAATAGGCTACGACTATGACCAAAGTGATGATGTCCGTGATCGTGTCCGACGGGATGATGCTCTTTTTTGTCGTCGTGGTTAGACATGGGTATCCCATATATTCACAAAATTTGAATTTTCACTATGAACCTGCACCCAACCGTCTGTTCTATCTTGAGCAAACTATTACCATAAATGTGTTTTAGCTAACGGGATTATCAACTTTGAGGTAATGTGGAATCCAGTTGGTTACTATACCGCCACACTACCTCTGTGCCTCATAAAATAATTTTCTAGTAACCCACAGCGATCTCTTCCAAAAGAAAAAATCCATACGTCAGTAACACACCTGCAACGAACGACGTCGAGAGTTGGATTTTGTTATGCTTTTGAAAATTTGCCTCCGGAATTAAGTCGCTGAGTGCAATGCAGATAAACGCACCTGATATGACCGCGATTAAACGACCTACGATTTGATCCGCAACCGTCCCCATCAAACCAAAAAGCCAAAGTGTGAGAAAAGCGCTAACGGGGCACACTAGTGCAAAACCTATATTGCTTAGTCTTCTCAGTGACAAACTTGTATTTGATTGCCCCATAGTGACCAAAAGCGACATTGCATCAAGAGGCTTGTGCAGGACAATGGCCACAAATACACCGAAACTTACTAGCCACGCACCAACAGAGGATATTAAACTTGTACCGAGTGCGATTCCTTCAAAGACGGAATGAATACTGAGACCAATCGCAATACCAATCCAACTGTAGGATTTCGACAAAAATTGAGGGCTGTTCTCCATTGCAGTCGGATCAGGACTGAGACTAGGGAACGCGCGTAAGAGGATCAAGGTAATCATGACACCTGCCATCAGCCAGAACATGAAAATCTTTATGCTTTCTTCATCTTCCAGACTCTTGATCCCTTGTGGCATAAGATGAAACACTGCGATGCCCAAAAGAAAACCGGCAACGAAACAAAGCACTAGTTGGTTTTTACGATGAGACAGGTGAATTTTGGTTGCGTACCACCCGCCTAGGAACGATACTGCACTGATGAAAAACGCGTATACGGTCAGTAATGCATAAGTGCTGATCATGAGATACTTGTTGCCATGTAAGTTGCACAAATGCAAGGAGAAACATCAACATCTGTGTGATAATTCTGCCAAGCACAGATTTTCAATCAAGTAAATGGCAGCCCGATATCATAGGTGTTGAATTTTCGAGATGAGAGTTTCTTGATAGTTGGAGGAATTCAATTAATTCAACTTATTATAATGACAAAATTACGGCAATCTTCATAGAGGCTCGAAAATGGAAATCAGGCGAAATCCTACTCGAACCGTTAACATAGGAAATAAGGTTATCGGAGGTGGGAATCCGTTAGTCGTGCAAAGCATGTGTACGGCACACACAAGTGATTCTGAGGCAACTGCAAAGCAGGCAACCATACTCAGTGAAGCAGGTGCCGGTGTGGTTCGTATAGCAGTGGACAACAAAAAAGATGCTGCAGCACTAGAAGCCATTCGAGATAACTGTGATGCAAACTTGAGTGTCGATTTGCAGGAAAACTATCGTCTCGCAGCATCCGTAGCAAAATACGTCGATAAAATCAGATACAACCCCGGTCATCTGCATCATCATGAGCGAAAGAAGTCTATTGAAGACAAAGTGAAGTTCCTGGCGGATGTTGCATCCGAAAACGACTGTGCGATGCGTGTAGGCGTCAATTCCGGATCAGTAGACCCCGACAAAAAAGCAAAGTTTCCAGATGATGATGCGGTATCACCAATGGTTGCAAGCGCTTTGGAACATTGCGAAATGCTGGATCGCATTGGATTCGTACGGTTTTGCGTGTCGCTGAAAAGCTCAAGACCAGACCGAGTGATAGAAGCAAACAAGATGTTCGCAGAGAAACGCCCTGATATTCCTATTCATCTTGGCGTTACCGAGGCCGGAATGCCTCCGGATGGAATAATCAAAACAAGAATTGCTTTCGAGCAGCTTTTTGCGAAAGGAATTGGGGATACAGTTCGCGTATCGCTTACTCTACCGGAAGCGGAAAAATACAAAGAAATTATTGCAGGTAAAGAGATCATCAGTGATTTTGCCGCTGGACGAGTACGCTCTGTGGTTCGATTTGATCCAGACCGGCTCAACATCATCTCCTGCCCCAGTTGTTCACGCGTGGAGAATGAGGCTTTTATCGATCTTGCCAGACAGGTAAAGGAAATTACTCAAGAAATAAAAGATGAAGCGATTACTATCGCGATCATGGGCTGTCGCGTGAACGGCCCTGGCGAAACCGATGATGCCGACTTAGGCCTGTGGTGCGGACCGAATTTCGTTAACCTGAAGAAAGGAGAAGAAAAAATCGGAGCCTTTCGTTACAACGAAATCCTGAGTCAGCTGCAAGTACAGATTGACAAACTCATCGAAGAGCGAAATACACCATAGATTAATTGTTGTTTACTCGTCGGTAACGCAGCCCTCGCTTGCAGTCTTAACTGTCTTGATGTAGCGGTATAAAGTGCCACGCGTGGTTTTGTAAGCGGGCATGACCCACTTATCTTTGCGCTTGGCCAGTTCTTCCTCGCTCAAATCTACGTCAATCGTATTCGAGACCGCATCTATTGTGATTCGATCTCCGTTTTCGACCAGAGCAATCGGACCACCCTCTTGAGCCTCAGGCACGATATGCCCGACAATAAATCCATGAGACCCGCCTGAGAAGCGGCCATCGGTAATGAGCGCTACATCCGCGCCCAATCCAGCACCCATCACTGCCGATGTAGGGGTAAGCATTTCCGGCATACCGGGGCCGCCAGTCGGACCCTCATATCGGATTACGATTACATCGCCCTTTTGTATTTGTCCCTGTTCCAATGCGGCAAGCATGTCTTCTTCTCCATCAAAAACGCGCGCAATTCCCGAGAAAATTTCTCCTTCCTTACCGGTGATTTTGGCGACCGAACCTTGCGGGGCAAGATTTCCCTTTAGAATCTGAATGTGACTGGTGGGTTTGATTGGATTATCAATCGATCGCAGAATTTTCTGTCCTTCAGTCAGGTCATCCACATCTTCAAGGTTTTCCGCGATAGTTTTTCCGGTAACTGTCATGCAATCTCCATTCAACAGACCCTGCTGAAGTAGATACTTCATTACGGCCGGAATGCCACCAATGCCATGCAAATCTTCCATCACATACTGACCGCTCGGCTTCAAATTTGCTAGAAACGGAATTCTATCGCTCACGGATTGAAAATCATCAATCGTCAGGGCGACATCAACCGATCTGGCCATCGCAATCAGGTGCAGCACTGCATTGGTAGACCCGCCAAGAACACTTACGATGACCATTGCATTTTCGAACGCTTCCCTAGTCATGATGTCTTTCGGCAATAGATTCAATTTCATCAAATGCAAAACCGCTTTTCCGGCATCTTGGCACTCTTTCAGTTTTCCACTGTCATTGGCTGGCGTCGATGAACTGAATGGCAGCGACATACCCATAGCTTCAATCGCGCTCGCCATTGTATTGGCGGTGTACATTCCACCACAGGCACCTGCACCCGGACACGCATTTCGAACAATATCCATTCGCTGATTCTCATCAATTCTGCCGGCAATAAACTCTCCGTAACTCTGGAATGCGGATACGATGTCCACTTTCTGCGTTCCTGCAGTACCTGCTCGAATGGTGCCGCCATATATCATCAGCGACGGGCGATTTAGTCTACCCATTGCCATCAAACAGCCTGGCATATTTTTGTCGCAACCAGGTATGGTAATGAGAGCGTCATACCACTGCCCGGCAACGACGGTCTCAATCGAATCGGCAATCAAATCTCGAGATTGCAGCGAGTAACTCATACCTTCGGTTCCCATTGATATTCCATCGCTCACACCGATCGTGTTAAATCGCATTCCAAGCATACCAGCATCTTCAACACCATGCTTTGAGTGAGCTGCCAGTTCATTGAGATGCATGTTGCATGTATTGCCTTCCCACCAAATGCTCGCAATGCCGACCTGGGCCTTGTTCATGTCGGCGTCAGTCATACCCGTGCCATACAGCATCGCCTGCGATGCGCCCTGGGCCTTTGATTGCGTCAATCGAGAACTGATTTTGTTTAGTTGCTCCACATTTCCCTCCTCTCTGAAATAATTGCCTTAGGTATCCGTGATTGGTTCAACGAGATCGTCAAACTTCGTCTCAATGGTTGCCAGCCTTATATCGGACATTTTGTAAGCCCAGCCCTCCCATCGTCTATTTAAATTAACTGATTCTTCTTGAGTCTCTGTTGTGGCAGCCTCATCCACATCCGCGCTGAACACGGCATAATCTTTAAATTCCCCGCTTCCTAGCTTCGCTGTCACTTCAAGTCCGTCGAACGTCTTTGTCGCAACGGTTGCGCGAGTAACCCACCCAGTAGCTTTTTTTACATCCTCGAACCGCAAATCTCGAAAAACCTCACCGATGTCATTAATTGAGTACTGATAGCGAATTTTGTGTTGATCAGGCAAGCTGGCGAGCAGATAATTTTTATCTGCCCCAGATAATTTATACGCCCGAATCGGTGGTGCATTGCCAGACATGATCTGAACTTCCCCAACTCGAATTTCATCAAGATCAACAATTTCAGAATCCAACCAATCGAAAGGCTTTGACATGGCCAGTTGTGAACTTTCAGAAAGCCAAGTTTGATCTTGGTTCGGCTCTCGTACGTAGTATTCGTACAGATGAGAATTTCTTTTGGAAGACTTCTGCTTGCCAATATATAAGTCTGCGAGAATTTCACTCTCTGCCGACAAGAGAGTAATCTTAATTGTAGGAGATTCCATTACTTCAATCCCGGCAAGGTCCAAAGCGGCGTGCTTATCGGGATTCCCCGTCTTGGCTTCCAGTTTTCGCAATTGACTCATCCCGATCAGAAATTTTTGCACCAAGCTGAATATTGCAGGATAGAATTCAAGCTCTTTTACTCTCCATGCTTCGTTTTCAAATATCACGGACAGTTCAGATTGATTTGTTCTTACTGATATTGTTGTAACGTTATTAACTTGATCCACCAGCTCGGGGAATAACAACCCATGATCCGGCAATTTTGATGTTGAAGTGCGATCCTGCAATATAAAGAAAGCAATAACACCGATGCTCAATACAGCGATTCCAATCAGTAATGATCGCTTCATGTCGTCTTGATGAATTTTGTAATTTCAAGCACCAACTTTCTCTGTCGACGTCGTGCACCAAATGTAACTGCCAACACACCGAAAATTGCAACAAACAAAGGAACGACCAATATATTGATCAGAATTATGTTGGTTTCCAATTGTTGAATATCCATCCCTAGATTTCTCTGAACTTCGCGCAATTCCCTTCGAATTTCCAGTTTGTTTTGGAGGGTACGCTTTATTTCTTCACGCTGGTCATCGTTCAGAATTCTTTCGCCCTGCTCACTGTTCTGATTCGCACCATAGTCGACAAGGAGATTGTCTGTGCGTTTCAACTCTTCAAGCAATTGAAGTTCGTGCTGCCGATATTGCTGTTCTGCAGCCTGTCTGATTTCCTGCATTCGCTGAAACGGACGAAAGTAGCTACCGCGACTGCGTACACCGATTAGATTATTGTTGCCAGACAAATTGTCGATCGCGTTAAATATCAATTCTCCATTGGAAGCATCCGCGAAAGTAATTGTTTGGCCGAGAAGTTGCTGATTACGAATCCAGAAACGGTCATGCAAAAAATCGGTATCGGCAACAACAATCGCATTCACCTGCCCTTTCAGAATCTGCGATGGCTCGATTTTTTCTTCGATGTCCTTCGCAGATGACGGCGCACCTTGCGGATAGGCTGTTGCCGCCTCTCCACTGATCCTTGCTGCCATCAGCAGTTGCTCGCCGCCTTCTAGATATCCCTCCAGTAGCTTTCGAATACTTGTAGTGCTGGAAAATTCCTCATAATCGTACAGCTTCGCCGCAGTCGAGGACTTTATCAACGGCTCAATGACGAGTGAAGACTCAATATCAGTTTCAAATATGCCCGCAGTTGCCATGATGATATTTCCGAGCTGGGATGTCACTACATCACGAGGACTTAATTGCTCAGGTTGAACGTTCATCCATACCGGATAATCTATGGTTTCACCAGATGAGCCGTCACCTTCTAGCACTCGTGCCGCGATTGGCAAATCTCCGACAATTTTGCCTTCCACCAGTGTAATTCCCCAGTTTTTCATCAGGGAGTTCAAATTCGAACCCGTGTTTAAGGATGGCATTTGCGGCAAACTGCCGAGCATTGCAGACAGAATTTCTGAAAAAGGATCAACCAACACAACAAGACTATTGCCGTCAAGCACGAATTGATCGATGTTGTACAACAACCTGTCAGATAAATTTTGTGGGTGAATCAAGACAAGCATGTCGAGGTCGTCTGGCAGGTCTTCGTCTGACGACGCAAGCAACTGAACATCAAAGAAATTATTCAGCTGAACAAAGAAAGTCCAAGGCGGACTCTGTCCAGCAGGATTGGGCGAAAAACCACCTGTACCCTGAATCGGCAGAGAACTGATCACTCCTATAGTTTTGCGTTCTTGGTCAGCGAGTTGAACGACCAGCTTTGTGAGATCGTACTCCAGTAACTCTTCACGTTCTGGAAAAAACACTGAGATTGTTTCAGTGTCATCAAGACTATTCGTACCGATCAATCCCAGATAGGCAATATTGCCGTCGCCGACAGGAATTCCTTGCAGTCCATGTCCAACCGCTAAATCTTCCTCTTCAGAAAATTGTTGAGGTTCAATTGTTCTCAGACTGACTCTCCCGTCTGACAGACGTTTATATTCATTCAGAAGATCCTCCACACGGTCTGCATAAGCATTAATTCCGGGTAATTCGAGAAGTTCGGTTTTTGAAATGAAATAGGTCAGTTGCACCGGTTCACGAAGATTTTTCAAAATTTTGACTGTCCCTTCGGAAAGCGTGTAAAGCTTGTTGTCAGTGAGATCAATACGATATCGCGACAGCAATTCGCCCCCCATTAGGTTTAAAACCAGGAAAAATAGAATGGCGGTGGAGACAGCGCCGATATTTGACCAGTTGACTTTGAAATTTCGCACAACTATTTATTTTTTTTGACATCAACAGCGATAACGCTGAGGAAAATGAAAAGTGCCGAAACAGACAAGAAGAATACGATGCTGGAAACAGAAATAACACCCTTGGTAATGGTGCTGAAATGTGTTAGATAGTTCAGGCTGATGATGGTTTCAGCCAGAATGGCTGGTAACCAGATCGACAGAATATTCTGAATGAAAACCAGTTGGCCGAGGGTAAAAAACAAATTAACGACAACTCCCATCACGAATGCAATGACCTGATTCTGCGTCATCGCTGACATGCAACTACTCACTGCGAGATAACTTCCGGCCATGAGCAGACTTCCAAGATAGCTGGAAAGAATCACACCGTTGTCGGGGTTACCCAGATAATTGACCGATAGCCACATCGGAACTGTTAACACCAGCGCAAATGCTATAAACACCCAAGATGCGAGAAATTTCCCCAGTACAGCAGAAAATGTACTGATCGGCAATGTCAGCAGGGTCTGAATTGTTCCGGTTTTTCGCTCTTCAGCCCACAAGCGCATTCCCAGAGCCGGTGCCAATACCAAATAAAGCCACGGGTGAAAACTGAAAAATGAAGCGAGGTCTGCCTGCTGCCGTTCAAAGAATCCTCCAACATGAAACGCGAACACGCTGGTCAATACCAGAAAAATTGTTAAAAATACATAGGCAATCGGTGTATAAAAGTAATCTGCCAATTCTCGACGAAAAATTGCTACCCAAGATGGCATATGCATAAATCCTTGTCCTTAATAGCGGCTTCGACTGATTGAAGCAGTAAGTTCATAATTTTCCATAAGATCAGAGCTTTGAGTTTCTGAAGCAATCCTTCGCGTAGTTGAATCTAACAGCGGCGCCGAAATCCAATCACTTATTTATTTTGCAAAAATTGAGTAACCGCATTCGGTTATCCGAGTGAACTTGGAGTAGTTTTGCTTCACTAATTTTGCTTGTTTTACCTAGTCCTTGATCCAGCAATATTACATGTTAGAAAGACTTATGAATTATATCTGTGTAAAAATTATCCTGAAGCTGCCAAACGATGACATTTGACGAACGACTGCAAAGAATCGGTGATTCTGCCGACCAAATAATCCCAAAAATCCGACGAGGCATTGAAAAGGAAAGCCTTCGTATTTCCTCGGATGGACACCTGTCGCAGCGTTCACATCCGCGAGCGCTAGGATCGGCCCTGACTCATCCATTTATTACAACCGATTACTCGGAAGCTTTAATCGAACTGGTTACACCAACATTTTACTCGTCCAACGAGGTGTTGCATCATCTAGAACAGTTGCATCAAGTCGTATTTCAGCACATTGATGATGAACTGCTTTGGGTGAACAGTTTGCCTTGTTTGTTAGGAGATGAAAATTCCATTCCCATCGCAGAATTCGGAACATCAAATGTTGGACGAATGAAGCACGTGTATCGACGTGGACTGGGATTTCGATATGGTCGAAAAATGCAGATTATTGCAGGACTTCACTACAATTTTTCAGTGCCAGATTCTTTCTGGGATGCACTTGGAATTTCCAGCTACGACTCAAATGGAAACACGATTTCCAATGCATATATGGCAGGCATTCGGAATTTCCACCGCTACTGCTGGCTGCTATTCTTCCTGTTCGGTGCATCGCCTGCAGCCTGTCGTTCTTTCTTTGGCGAAATTGACTCTCCCGAATTAATGAATCTGGGGTCGCACACACTGTATTCCCCCCATGCAACGTCAATCAGAATGAGCAATTATGGATACAGAAACCCGGTTCAGTCGGAGATTTTCATTGACCACAATTCGATTGATCGATATATCGAAACGCTGAAAAATACGATTAACACTCCTTATCCCAAATATGAAAAAATCGAATCTAAACCAGACGGCGAATTTGCCCAGTTGAATTCAAATCTGCTGCAAATAGAAAATGAATACTATTCCGTGATTCGCCCGAAGCGCAGAACACTCCCTTTGGAAAAACCGACCCAAGCCCTTCAAAGCAGTGGTGTTGAATATATAGAGGTGCGATGCTTGGATCTTGATCCTTTTGAGACGATTGGAATTTCCGATTCTCAAGCTAAATTTATGGATGTGTTTCTTGTCTATTGCCTCCTATGCCCCAGTCCTTCGTTGTCGAATGAACATCCACAGATAATTGCTGCAAACAAGGATGCAACTGTTCTAAACGGCCGCGCACCAGACTTCATGCTTCAGAAAAACGGCAAGAAGATAACATTGGCTTCTTGGGGATCCAAGTTGATGGAGGATATGGAAGCAGTAGCCGAAATTTTTGACAAGGTATCGACAGTTCATGGCTATCGTCAGGCAGTTCACGACCAGATATTGAAACTGAACAATCCAGAGAGAACGCCTTCGGCTCGCATTCTCAAAGAGTTGCTGGAGCGTAATGAAGCGTTCTTTGAATTCGCTATGCGTAAAGCGCAAGAGTCGAAAAAAGCAATCACTGGCAAAATGTTTGCACAGTCGGATGCCGAATACTACGACGATGTTGCTCGCGCTTCAATTGAGAAGCAAATGGAAATTGAAAGAGAAGATGATTTAGATTTTGAGCAGTTTCTTAAAAATTATTTCTGTCAGTAATTTGCAGAATTTTTGAGCTAAATTCAGCGGTCAATAGAAAACAAATCGTTGAGAGAATACATAAGAGTATAGTCTTATAGAATTGTTTTATTTATATTCTATATGGAAGTTAAAATTTAATATGCACGTTTTCGATTGACAATCCCATCAATCGGTTCACCTTTCTTCATCTTTTCCATATTTTCTAGAATTACCAGGCTTGCAGTTGCAGGATTTGGTTTGCTCGCACAATGTGGTGTCACAGTGACGTTCGGTTCGTCCCAGTAAGGATGCTCAGGAGGAAGGGGCTCAGTGCGAAAGACATCCAGAACCGCACCGGCAATATGCCCACTTCGTACCGCTTCCAATAAAGCATCATCATCAATAGGCTCGCCTCTTCCGCAGTTCACCAAACACGCCCCCGAAGGCAACTGGGCTAGGGTTTGTTCGTTGAGTAAATTATCTGTAGCAGATGTTCTTGGCAGCAGACATACGAGTATCTCAGATCGGTTTAAAAATTCCTTTAGCTGGGACTGCCCAAAATAGGAATGCACGTTCGGAATATCTTTCCGGCTATTGCTGAATCCGATCACTGTGAAGCCAAGCTGTGTCAGTGCTGCAGCACAAGCTTCACCGAGCACACCAAGCCCTAGAATTCCTACGCAGGTATCCCACGGCGACTTGAACACTGATTTAAACGGGTGCTGCCAGACTCGAGGCTTATATTCTGATATCTGAATGTGAAACCCTGTTACATGATGGATGACATAAACTACGATGCCACTCGTCAATCCCGGCTCTGTCATCCTCACAATTGGCAAATGGCCAATGCTGGAATCCGATAGCAGATCCTCAATGCCAGCCCACATAGAAAATATTGCTTTCAGATTTGGATAACGGGCTAAATCACCCCGCGGGGGTTTCGCAACAATCGCAAATTCAATGTCTTCAATATGACCTACGTCCGGCCAAATGCGCAAATCCAGATCAGGTGAATTTCGACGTAGTTCTCCCGTCCAGCGTTCTATGTTTTCTTCGGTTGTGGAAAACAGTACTGCTCCACTCATACTCGGTGCTCGCCGCTTCTACTTCAAATTTGCAGACTACTGAATACTCAGCAATTCAATTTCAAATACGAGAGTCGCACTTGGCGGTATCGCTGGCGGAGCGCCACGATCGCCATATGCTAATTCCGGTGGAATCACCAATTGCCACTTTGCACCGACTGACATCAATTGCAGCGCTTCTTGCCAGCCTGGAATGATTGAGGCCAATCCAAAAGTTGTCGGTTCGTTGCGACTGTAGGAACTGTCAAATTCACTACCATCAACTAAAGTTCCGCGGTAGTGCACCGTTACTGAACTATCTAGCGTAGGTTTTACACCGTCTCCTTTTTCCAAGACAATGTAGAGTAACCCGCTGCCTGTCGATTTGGCGCTGTCCTGCTTGGCAAACTCTTCCCGAAAATCAGTGCCCATTTGTTTTGCATTCTCTATCAATTCCATTCTCCTTTTTTCAGTATCCGTTTGAACTTCAGCGAAAACGGATTGCATTTTTTCTTCCGTCATCCTCAGATCACGGCGTAGCAATATATCAGTTATTCCGGCAACAACTACTTCCCCCGAAAGCTGTACTCCCAGTTGCTGTAATTCCTGAACAACTTGAATTCCAACTTGAATTCCCACCGCATAACTGAATTGCGCATCCAGTGTATCTAGATTAACCTCCTGTGCATGTGATTTGCCAGAGATAACCACAGAGTAAGGAATCAATAGAGCAAAGACTAAGGGTCGAAATCTTTTCATAGTAGGGATTACCTCATACAAGAGTTGAAACTAATTTCAAGTTATCTTGACTTCAAGTATTGCAACGGATCTCGTTGCCGTATATTTGGATACATGAAACATTCACACGGATAAATTGAACTATTCAGTTCTGCGAGTAATAACTTTGAACAAACATTATTGCCAATGATACTTGATTCGAGAATCACGCAGAAATTCAATCCAAACTGCTAACTTGAGATGAATAAATTGAATTCCAATCGATAAATTGTTGTTTTTTATGATTTTTACTTGTCTATATAATTTCCCTTGTATTTCCTACAAATTAAAAATGAAATTTCACTAACATAAGATTGCTGAATCAGGGGAGTTACATGCCAATTGACTCAAAATTACTGGAAATTCTCCGTTGTCCAGTAACTAAACAACCGCTGTCCATGTTGACGAATGAGCAACTAAACATGATCAATTCCAAAATTGATGCGGGAACCGTTCACTATGCCGATGGATCAATGGTCGAGAGCAAACTCGAAGAAGGATTGATTACCGACAACGGCACCTTCGTTTATCGGATTGATTCAGACATACCAATCATGTTGCAGGATCAAAGTATTCCAATGATCGAAGTCGAATCATAACGGCTTTAACTCTGACAATAATGGTCCATTAGAATTCTTGCGACTTCGGGCCGAGAAAATTCTGGAGGCAGATTTTCACCAGCTGAAAGCATTTCTCGAACTCGGGTACCAGACAGCAAAATAAAATCTTCGGGTGTATGGTTAGGTGCATCTCGCATCATGACGACTTCGTTCAGCTTTTTTGACCAAGCCGTGTGGTCCGCTTCAAAAATCTCGATACCGAGCATCCCGGGCGGCACGTCGGTCTGAAAAATCGTCTGTGCATCGAATGCTCCATAGTAATCCCCGACACCGGCATGATCACGCCCCACGATCATATGTGATGCACCGAGATTCTGGCGAAATATCGCGTGTAGAACCGCTTCTCGCGGTCCGGCATACAGCATGTCAAAACCATATCCTGTAATAATGGCGGTGTTTTCTGGAAAATAAAGCTCTACCATCTTCCGAATGGCATTGTCTCGAACTTTCGCAGGAATATCACCTGGCTTGAGTTTACCAAGAAGCATGTGGATAACGACTCCGTCTGCATTGGTTCGATCAAGTGCAATCTTGCACAGCTCTTCGTGCGCCCGATGCATTGGATTTCGTGTCTGAAAGGCAACCACCTTCTGCCACCCTCTCTGTTCAATTTCAGTCCTGATCTGGCCAGCAGTTCGAAACGTATTTGGAAATTCGACTTCAAAGTAACTGTAGTTCAGAACTTGGATTGATCCGGACACAATAAAATTACCCTGATTCAGGAAAGTTTTAACGCCCGGGTGTTCATTATCGACAGTTCCGTATACGCATTCAGCGATGTACTGGCGTTCCTCCAGATTTAAATCTTCAATCGACTCTATGGTTTGAATCGCCAACGGTGGGTTTCCTTCAATTTCGGAGTCTCTCAGTGTGATTCGATCACCGATTTTGATTCCGCCAACTTCATTGACACGATTGAGAATTGGAATCGGCCAAAAAAGACCTGAACTTGTACGCATGTTCTGTGCAATCGCCAATACGTCAGGCTTGTTCATAAACCCGCTGAGCGGGGTGAAATAGCCGGCTCCAAGCATCACGGCACTAGCCGCTGACGGAGAGTCTAGAACGATTGAAGTTAAGTCACCAGCTTCGCGAGACAATTCTGAATGAAGCTTAGGGTCTGAAACTACAAGTGGTGTCAGCCTGGAAGACTGATAAGGTTTGATCATCGGAATTTTCAATGAGTCGGGTAGACTAATTCGTAGCAGAATCCAGAGAACTGAATTGTTAGGTGTGATCCCGACGTTTTTGAACTGCATTACTCAAAACATGCAGCAACCCTACGGTATCTGCCCATCCTAGACAAGCATCAGTAATGCTTTGACCGTACACAGGCTTCTGGCCTTCTACGATGTCCTGCCGTCCTTCGACAAGGTGACTCTCGATCATCACTCCCATGATTCGCCTGTCACCTGTCGCAATCTGATCGGCTACATTTTCTCCAACTTGTAATTGTCTAGAAAATTGTTTGGAACTGTTTGCATGACTGAAATCAATCATCACATTTGCTGTCAGCCCTCTGTCCGTGAGCAATTCAACCGCTGCATCAACATCCTGTGCTTCATAATTCGGCTGGTTCCCACCTCGCAGAATGATGTGACAGTCTTCATTTCCCAAGGTTTCGAAAATTGCAGTCTGGCCTTCTTTGGTAATTGACAGAAACCGATGCTGTTTCGAAGCTGCATGTGCACCGTCTACTGCAATGTTCAAATTGCCAGCGGTACCATTTTTCAATCCAACTGGGCAGGAAAGACCTGAGACCAACTGCCGATGCACTTGGCTTTCTGTTGTACGCGCTCCGATTGCCCCCCAGCTCACCAAATCTGCAATATATTGCGGAGAGATGATGTCCAAAAATTCGACCCCCGCCGGAACTCCCAGATTGTTAAACTCAAGCAGCAGTTGTCTCGCAAGCCTCAAACCATTGTTGATGTCGAAAGAGCCATCAAGGTTGGGATCATTAATCAGCCCTTTCCAACCGATCGTGGTACGAGGCTTTTCAAAATAAACCCGCATGACGATGAGCAAGTCGTCCGACAGATCAGACTTCACTTTGGCAAGACGTTCGGCATACTCTCTAGCTGCCTGTGCATCGTGTATCGAACATGGACCGACAACGACGACAAGTCGATCGTCCTGGCCATACAGAATTCGATGAATTTCGTCTCTTGTAGTTCGAACGACGTCAATGGCTTTTGCTGATGCAGGAATCTCTGCCATGACCTGTGCTGGAAAGGCAACGTCGTGAATCGAAGCAATCCGCAAGTCGTCGATTAATGGGGTAAAGTTGGTGTTCGCTTCAATCATCGTCAATCTGTTCCACAATATTTCTTCACATCCTCAAATTTACTTGCGGGATGTTATTTCAAAATCGCCAATTATAAGTTGATATTGATATACTGATTGAATATCCATTTCAATTAATTCATTGGAGTTTTAAATGAAAACAACAATTTTGAAATTTGGAGCGATAGCGTGTCTAGCAATCGCTCTTCCCTTGCAAGCGAATACTTTGAGGCTTGCCTACGATGCCGATCCGGTTTCGCTAGATCTTCACGAACAATTGTCCGGTGGTACCTTGCAATTGTCTCACATGGTTTGTGATCCCTTAATCCGATGGAATCAAGACTTGGGATTCGACGCCAGAGTAGCTAGTAACTGGGAGAGACTGAACGACACCACTGTTCGATTTAATTTGCGACAGGGGGTCAAGTTTCACTCAGGTCGAGAAATGACCGCCAAAGATGTCAAATTTACTTTTGATCGACTTAAGCAGAGCGAAGATTTCAAGGGCATATTCGTGAATTTCACCGGTGTTAATGTCATTGATGATCACACAGTGGATATCGTAACCGATGGCCCCTATCCTCTTGTGGAGCATACTGCCACCTATATTTTCCCTCTTGACAGTGAATTCTATTCAGGTACTGATGAACGCGGCAAGGACAAAGGCGAGATTGTAAAGCACGGCGACTCATTCGCTTCCTCCAATATCTCCTGTACAGGTCCATTCACAGTGACCTCCAGAGAACAGGGAGTCAAGCTCGTATTTGACCGATTTGCTGATTATTGGGATACCGATTCTCCGGGTAATGTCAGCCAGATCGTGTTCACACCAATCAAGGAAGCTCCAACCCGGGTTGCAGCCTTGCTGGCAGGCGATATTGATTTTGCTGCACCGATTCCACCGACGGATCTAGAGCGGGTTTCCGCAACCGAAGGGGTTGACCTTGTTACGATGAGCGGGACACGCATCATCACATTCCAGTTGAATCAAAAACGGCAACCGGCTCTTGCAGATGCTCGCGTAAGGTTGGCTATCGTGAATGCAATCAACAATGAAGGTATTGTCGAGAAAATCATGAAAAATTTTGGTACGGCCGCAGCCCAGCAGAGTCCGAAAGGTTATCTCGGCTACAACGAATCGTTGAAGCCTCGATACGACATTGAAAAAGCCAAGGCATTGATGGCTGAAGCAGGATATGCAGACGGCCTTGAGGTTACCATGATGGCACCCAACAACCGATACGTAAATGATGCCAAGATCGCAGAAGCGGTAGCTGGCATGTTGGCGAAAGTAAACATTCGCGTCGATCTGACAACCATGCCGAAAGCCCAGTACTGGCCCAAGTTTGACGAACGCGCAGCGGACATCATGATGATCGGCTGGCATTCAGATACAGAAGATTCTGCGAATTTCAGTGAATTTCTTACTATGACTCCAGATGAAGAAACTGGATATGGGCAGTACAACAGTGGAAATTACTCCAACACCGAAGTCGACATGCTTGTGCTGGAAAGCGCAAAGGAAACGGATTTGGCAAAACGTGTGCAAATGTTGCAGAAGGTGGAACAAATTCTGCATGATGAAGCTGCATTTGTACCGCTGCATTGGCAAGATCGAGCGTGGGGTGCTCGCTCAGGCGTGAATATTGGCGCGATCGTCAATGTCATGAATTTCCCCTATTTGGGCGATCTAGTAATGAACTGATCTGAAACGGAGATAGAGTAAAGATGGGTTCTTGGCTCATCTTTACTTTGCAATGTTTGGAAATCGTTACTCAGCCTAATTCTCAAACAATAGTTTGCAGGCCATACTTTCCTGTGTGCGGCAGTTATTACAGGAACTGCATCAAATTCACACTCAAGCAATGGGCTTCGCAGTGATTATGGTGCGACAGTCTTTCTGTTCCAAATTTTCAACCAATAACTCATGTTTGCCTTTCTAGTTCGCAGACTCGGCCAGTCCATCATCGTGATGCTGGTAATCAGCCTGTTGAGCTTTTCCATTCAAGACGAACTCGGCGACCCGCTTCGAGAACTTGTAGGGCAATCCGTCTCGGAAGAGATCAGAAACGAGCTGAGAGAGGAATTGGGTTTGAATGATCCGTTTCTCGTGCAATACTGGCGTTTTCTGAAAAAAGCTGTGCAAGGAGACTTAGGCACATCTTATTTTTTCAAGCGCCCCGCATTAGATGTCATCATGGACAAACTACCTGCAACAATCGATCTCGTAATCGCAGCAACGGTTTGGATACTGTTATTCTCACTACCTGTGGGCATATTTGCTGCGATACACCCAAATCACTGGCTAACCAAGTTAGCCATGGGATTGAGCATTGTCGGCATATCCATACCTGTTTTTCTGACAGCTATTTTTCTAATTCATCTGTTTGCCGTTCAACTTGGATGGTTTCCTTCCTATGGACGTGGTGATACCGTTGCGCTTTTCGGAAGATGGGATACAAGTCTGCTTACATGGGACGGACTAACGCACTTGCTATTACCGAGTATTTCACTTGCATCCGTTATTTTGCCCCTGTTTGTTCGCATGATCCGTTCCGAGATGATGGAAGTACTAGAAACGGAATACGTAAAGTTTGCCTGGGCAAAAGGCCTGTCAAAAAAACGGATTTGGATTGTTCATGCATTCAAGAACACCCTTTTGCCGGTGATTACGGTAGGAGGCGTCCAGATCGGTATCATGGTTGCCTACACCATTCTGACTGAAACTGTTTTTCAGTGGCCAGGCATGGGATTCATGTTCCTGGAAGCAATCAACCGCGTGGATACGCCGCTGATCGTAGCCTATCTTATTATCGTTGGATTAATATTTGTCATCACGAATACGATCGTCGACATTCTCTACGGTTTGGTAAATCCCATGGTCAAACTGACCGGGCGATAAGGAACACACTTCAATGAGCAGTCAGACCTTATCAGTTCGTACTAACGCCTGGCAGCGATTTCGGAATTCCCTGCTGTTCTACAGCTTTACGCATAATCGCACTGCCATGGTGAGTGCAGCAGTGATCTTGGTATATATCCTGCTGTCTGTACTCGCTCCTGCAATCGCACCTTATGATCCGTGGGACCAGACTCAGTTTGACCTCATGGATTCGGAACTTCCTCCATTCGGAAGCCCCGGTGCCGATGACCGTTTCTTTCTAGGCACGGATTCAATGGGTAGAGACATGTTGAGCACCATTCTCTACGGAACAGGAATATCCATATTAATCGGCATATTCGCCACTTGTCTACAGGCAGTCATGGGAGTCTCCATCGGTCTCGTTGCTGGATACTTTGGCGGACGGCTTGACAGTTTTTTGATGCGGGTGGCGGATATTCAGCTATCGTTCACAACGCTGATGGTTGCGATCGTCGTACTAGCAATATTTCAAGCTACGGTCGGGCTGCGTTTCTATGAAAACTTCGCAATAATTGCCATAATTCTGGTGATTGGCATAGCTGAGTGGCCACAGTACGCAAGGACTGTTCGAGCATGCGTGCTAGCGGCAAAGAAACAGGAATATGTAGATGCAGCGCGCGTTGTCGGGCTGCCTCCCCTGAAAATCATTTATCGTCACATCTTACCGAATACATTCTCTCCCCTTCTGGTTATATCCACGGTTCAGGTTGCCAATGCAATCATTACCGAAGCTGCATTGTCGTTTCTCGGCCTTGGAATGCCGGTCACTAAACCTTCTCTTGGTTCGCTGATTAAGAACGGATTTGAGTTCATATTCAGTGGCTCCTGGTGGATTACTGCTTTTCCGTCAATCGTGCTAGTCGTTCTAATTCTGGCGATCAACCTTCTTGGTGACTGGCTGCGGGATGTGTTGAATCCGAAGCTTTATGACAAGTGAGTGATTTATGGTGCTGTTGAGTGTAAACAACCTTGAAGTCGCTTTCCCGCTGAGAACTGGCACCGTAACCGCGGTTCGCGATGTCAGTTTTGAATTGAATCAAGGCGAGCGGCTGGGAATCGTAGGAGAGAGTGGCGCTGGAAAATCTGTATCTGCATTTGCCATTCTGAACTTGATCAGCAAACCCGGTTACATGTCTGCTGGGAAGATTTTCTTTGATGGTATCTGTCTTTCCGACCTGAGCGAATCTGCAATGCAACAGCTTCGAGGAAATCGCATTAGCATGATTTTTCAAGACCCAATGATGACTTTGAACCCCGTATTGACGATCGGTACTCAGATGGAGGAAACAATTCTCGCACATCGCAAAACGAAGCGAGCTGACGCACGTGCCATTGCGGTGGAAAAATTGAGAGCAGTTCAAATTCCTTCAGCAGATACCCGACTGAAACAATACCCACATGAGTTGTCTGGCGGAATGCGGCAACGCGTGGTTATCGCAATCGCACTACTGACTGATCCTCAATTGATCATTGCCGACGAACCCACAACCGCACTGGATGTAACCATACAAGCGGAAATTCTGGAACTCCTGCTGCACCTGTGCAGTGAATTCAATATGGGTCTGATTCTCATCACACACGATCTTGGCGTTGTTTCACAAGTTACTCAGCGAGTGTTGGTCATGTATGCGGGAAGAGTGATCGAGCAGGGAAATACTTCAAGCATCATAGAAAATCCTAAACACCCTTATACGCAGGGACTGATCGCAGCATTGCCAGAGATGACTACACCTGGTGAAAAGCTGAATCAAATTCCAGGGGTAATGCCGACTCTGCAAAACATTCCATCTGGATGCCCATTTCACAATCGTTGTAAATATGTACAACAGATTTGCCGTACGACGGTGCCGAAACTGACGGCCCAAGACAGTCGATCAGTTGCCTGTCATTTCCCGTTAGAGTCGACGTGAAAGATCAAATCCCAAACTTTGAAAAAGGAGTGCTTGTCAGCATCAACAATCTGTACAAACACTTCAATGTTTCCGGCGGACTGCTGGACCAAATTACTTTCAAGGATGGCAAGCCGAGCAGAAAAATCGAGTATGTAAAAGCACTGAATGGAATTGATCTGACTGTCCAGCGTGGAGAAGTGCTTTGCCTGGTTGGAGAGAGCGGATGCGGCAAAACAACCGTCGGTCGAACGGTCATGGGACTGTTATCACCATCAAGCGGTTCCATAACATATCAAGGAAAGAGAATCGACAATTTGTCGAGAAACCAGCTTTTGCCCTATCGGCGGAAGATGCAGATGATTTTTCAAAATGCCTATGCATCTTTGAATCCACGCAAAACAGTCGCGGCGACACTGCTAGAGCCAATTCGATTTCATAAACCAGAACTCTCTAACAATCAGCACAAGGAGAAGGTCATGGAGGTTATGGAGTCGGTAGGGGTTGATGCTGACTGGGGATCGAGATTTCCACATGAGTTCTCCGGCGGGCAACGTCAGCGCATCAGCATTGCTCGTGCACTCATGGTCGATCCTGAATTCATTGTTGCGGATGAACCCATTTCCGCACTGGACGTGTCCATTCAGGCGCAGGTGCTCAATTTGCTGAGTGATGCTCGGGAGCAACGTGGGCTGACGTATCTTTTCATTACTCACGATCTATCTGTTGTAGAACATTTTGGAAATCGTGTTGCTGTCATGTACCTTGGAAAAATTTGTGAACTGGGCGCAACGAAACAAATATTCTTGACACCTCAGCACCCATATACTCGAGCACTTTTGAATGCTATACCAAAACTCGGAAAAGTAAAATATTCACATGAAAAAATGAAAGGCGAAGTTCCAACTGCCATCAATTTGCCTAGCGGGTGCGTATTTCACAGCCGCTGTCTTCATGCAAGAGACAAATGCAAGTCGATTGTGCCAGAGCTGCAAGAGACTCCATCTGGCGTGCAAATAGCCTGTCACGGGGTTGTGGAAAACTGGTTTTGACTAGATTGGAATCAGGCTACTGAGTTGGAATCTTTACCTACGTTTCATCACTCCGTTAGCTGAATTACATTACAACCTTCACGTTCACATCAAGGGTTCGTTGATAGGTTCTGCGCTAAACTGAACAATCCATGGATATTTGATTTTTAGAGGCTGGTAATTTCATGGCTAAGAATCTGTTGTTATTGATTATTGGGCTTGCTTCTGTTTATGTAGTCATATCAGCATTTCTTTTTATCTACCAGAAACATCTAATCCACGTTCCGTTCACCGAATGGATAGGCACACCGAAAGATAAAGGTCTCACCTATGAAGAAGTGGTTCTGACGAACAGCGAAGATCATGCTGAGCTTCATGGCTGGTTTATCCCACATCAGCAATCGCAATACACGTTCCTGCTATTCAGCGGAAATGCTGGAAACATGTCTTATCTGCTCGATACATTAAAGATGTTTCACGAACTAGGATATTCGATTTTCATCTATGACTATCGCGGCTATGGCAAAAGCAGAGGTAAAATGACGGAAAGCGCAATGTATAGCGATGCAAACCTTGCGTGGACCTATCTGACTGAAACTAGGAACATTCCTGCAGAACAGATCGTAGTTTTTGGACGTTCGATGGGAACTGCGATGGCGACCTGGTTGGCCATTGCCCAGATGCCTGCTGCACTAATCTTGGAATCAAGCTTCACATCGCTTGTAGACATGGGGAGAATCTACTACAAATGGCTGCCAGTCAAATACCTGCTAAGGTGGCAGTATGACAATCTGTCAAGAATATCCGCAGTTCAGAGCCCGACGCTGTTTATACACAGTCCAGATGATGAACTGATTCCTTATTTACACAGTGAAAGACTGTTTGAAGCAGCCACCGCACAAAAGGAATTCCTTACGATTTCAGGTGATCATATGGAAGGATTTCTAGAAAGCCGTGCTGTTTACCTCAGCGGCATAAGCGATTTCATCAATCGGCTCGATCAATAATATCTGTGACTTGAACTGCCTCTACAGGTGTTCGCCGCCGTTGATATGAATTTCAGAGCCGGTAACGTAACTCGAATTGTCAGCACATAGAAAATAGATTATTTGAGCAACCTCATCGGGCGTCCCTAATCGATGCAACGGGATTGTTTCTACGAGATTGCTTGTACCAGGCGAAAGAATGGGGGTATCAATTTCACCCGGTGCGATTGCGTTTACTCGAATGCCGTACGAACCAAAGTCTGCCGCCATCTCCCGCGTCAACGCAGCTAGTGCAGCTTTTGATGTCGCATACGCTGTGCCTGCAAACGGATGTACACGACTACTGGCAATGGATGTAACATTCACGATTGAGCCCTTTCCCTCCTTCAATTCTTGCATCAGCCCCCTGGCCAGTACAATCGGAGCAAAGAAATTGACTTCGAATACAAGTCGCCAAATTGCCATTCCAGTATCTGCCGGACCGAGGCGCTTTCCATGATCATCTTTCGGGGATATCCCTGCGTTGTTGACCAATGCATGCAATGCTCCACCGGCAAGTCTTTTTTTTAATTCAGCGAGTCCGATTGAGCGATGGTCCGGGTCACCGAGATCAATTTGAATGTGATCTTCCGGTCCGGCCTGCCATGGACACTCATTCGAAAAAGCTCGCCTTGAACAGGTAATTACACGCCAGCCATGTTCTTCAAACAATTTTGCAGTCGCATGTCCGATGCCCTGACTGGCGCCCGTCAGTACGAGCGTTTTCTGTTCGTCTCTGCTGACGGCCTTAGGTTTCTTTGGTTGAATGGTTTGACCGGTAACCGGGCAATTTTCAATCGAAGTCTGTTCGACACTTGCCATAATTGAGTACCGTTGTACGCCTAATCGTCTTCTGGATGATTAAATTCAGCACTCAGTTTTCTTTGAAGTTCCATGGGTGCTGGTTCATAAGAACTGAATTCCATTATAAATGACCCTTCACCTCCAGTAATAGCATTCAATCTCGACTGAAAATCCGACATTTCAGCCACCGGAGCTGAACCTGAAATACGTAACGAACCCGAAGCCAGAGAATCTGTGTCACTGATTCTGCCGCGCCGGGAGGATAGTTCTCCTGCAATATCACCCATGTTTGCACTTGGAGCAGTGATTGAAACATCTGCGATAGGCTCCAGAATGATCGGACCGGCTTTTGATACAGCATCAACGAATGCCTTCTTGCCGGCCATAACGAAAGCAACTTCCTTGGAATCGACAGAATGGTGTTTTCCATCATGAACAACCACCCTGATGTCCATAATCGGAAATCCAGCAAACGCTCCAGTATCAAGCACCTGTCTGACACCTTTTTCTACAGCAGGAATGAACTGTGATGGAATGACTCCACCGACAACATTGTCGACAAATTCAAACCCCTGCCCCCTAGTAGTTGGTTCAACTCGCAGAAATACCTCTCCGAATTGCCCCGCTCCACCAGTCTGTTTTTTGTGCCTGCAATGTCCTTCCGAGATTCTGGTTATTGTTTCTTGGTACGGTACAGTCGGCACAGAAGTAGATACCTCTACGTTGTAAACCTCATTCATCCGTTCAAGAGCAATTCGAAGGTGCAAATCTCCCAATCCTCTCAGAATCGTCTCATTGGCTGCGGGATTTCGATCCAAATTGAGGCAGGGATCCTCAGCCACAATCTTGTGCAAGGCTTCAGCTACTTTCTGTTCATCACCACGACTCGCCGGAGCGATAGCCAAGCCCACCATAGGACTTGGAAACCGAACTGAATTTAGCTGAATAGGCGAATCGGTACTGGTCGCAACGAGAAAGTTGTTATGCCCAATTTCATCAATTTTCGCAACTCCTCGTATATCTCCCGGAATCCCTCCCGCGACATCCTCATGCTGCTTGCCTTGAAGTTGATACAGGTTGCTCAGACGAACCGGCTTCCGAGCGTCACCAACATAAACCGGCGCATCCTTTTGAATTCTTCCCTGATAAATCCGAAAAACACTCAGCTTTCCGACAAATGGATCAAAGCCGATCTTGAATACATGAGCGATGAGTTCCTTATCAGGGTCCGGATCAACATCAACGGGTTGCAATTCGCCTGCCAGGTCTTGCACAAATGTTGGTGCATTACCTTCTTTTGGATTTGGCAGCAAGTTGGTGATCAGAGAGAGCAGTTCCGAAATTCCGATTGATAACTGAGCAGAGGTGAAACAGACCGGAATCAGGTGTCCTTCCCGCATTGCTTGCTTGAACACATCTGCAACCCGATCATCAGGCAATTCACCGGTCTCAAGATATTCTTCCATCAACTCTTCATCAACTTCGACAATCTGATCTGCAATTGAAGTGTGTGCATCTTCCACAGATGAAAAATCTGCTTCCCCACCACAATCAAATAGACATCCAACAACGGCCTTTCCACCGTCGGCAGGAAGATTGATCGCCAGGCATTCGCTACCGAATTCCTCTTGAATTTCGTTATATGTAGACTCCAGATCGATGTCTTCGCAGTCAATCTTATTGATCACAATTGCTACACAGGCATTCGATTCTTTAGCCCAATCTATGAATCTTCGCGTCATTGTTTCGATTCCACTCTGGGCGTTGACTACGATTACTGCGGTTTCTACCGCATTTATAGTTGCCAATGCAGGACCGAGGAAATCAGAATACCCTGGTGTATCCACTAAATTGATGTGCGCTTCGCCGTGATCAAAAGACAGTACCGATGCTGCAAGCGAGCGTTGATGCTGCTTCTCGAGAACATCCTGATCGCTGACTGTATTCTTTCGCGCTATTTCACCCTTTGTTGGTATTACCTCTGCTTCGTGCAGTAAAGCCTCAGTTAAAGTTGTTTTTCCAGCTCCGGCTTGTCCCAATAGCACTAGGTTCCGAATATCATCAGTGGTGTACGGCATTAATTCCTCCAGGATTTCTATTGAAAGTGAACCGTTTTCTCATTTAACTCAACTTATACGAGAAAGAGCGAATTTGTCGATTATAGGGTAAGGCGATTCCAGTTCAATTTCGTTAGTGTTTTCGTCTGGATTGCTTCGATCAATCACGATAAATTCCTGCTCATCACCTAATGCAAGCAAAAAGTGGTGCCAAACACCTCGCTTGTAGTTGACACCCTGCTTGCCGTTCGTTACGAACAATCGCAGGTTGTTAACGTTAAATTCCTTTGAAGGCTTGGCTACAACGATTAAAAATTTTCCATCTCCTCTTGGAATGAACGCTTGGCTTGCGCATGGATGTTGTTCCATTCGAGTGATGGAAAATGGCAATGCAATCGGTCGAGACCCAAAAATACTCAAAGCGGGCGCTCCACCTTCTACAAGATCAAGCGATGCGAGATTTTCATAACGATCAGCATATCCTTGATTGATTTTTCTGGAACTTCGATTTTCAATTTCAATCACATCTCCATACGGTTGAAAACTTTCTTGAGTCAGCGGCTCTGGAACCAACGAAATCAAATGGGGGTCGGAAATCGTACCAAAAACTCTTAATCGGCTTACCCCACCATCTGGATATATCTCTAATTTCACATGAGATACAGCCCCAACATGATTGATTTCATTTGAAAATATGTGATTAGTATCGGCTTGGGTAGTAGCTTTGTTCAACAGAGTACGCCATGACGTGTTGCTGTCTGTCAGATGTTCAATCTGGGCGCCTGGAGCGAAAATTCCGCGTACTGCACACATCGCCGGGTAATTGCCTTTGTAATGTAATGTGTCTACTTCAATTTTCTTGACCAGCCCCGGATGGCCGAGTTGAACCACCACCCAATCGTGACCTTCACCCCTGCGGCGTCTGGTTTCCCAGCCGTCTCCCATGTTTTCCGCCTTGTCAGGGTTCAGAAGGTTCCACATACTGCCGAAATGCATATCGCTACAAGCGACTGCTATGCCACCGTTTCTAACTGCCGCGAGATCGACTAGTTCCTGCTTTTTGACATTACTCCAATCTCTGTGCACTGCCCCATAAACACGTAGCCGCGCGACACCTCCGTCAGGATAGATGTTCAATCTCAAGTAACTCCAATTTTCAATGGAAGCGACGTCGAACACATTGTGTGCATCCCCCTGAAGGGAAGATTTAGGAATAAGTTCCTGCCAGACAGTGGAGTCATCCGGGTCGGATTGAGTGTCACAAGCTTCTATCATCGCTTGTTCGGGATAATTTCCAGTAAAGTGGGAAGTATCGATGTCTACTCCATGAATTTTTCCACGACAGATTTTAATAATGCAATAGTCATGCCCCGGACTCCTTCGACGACGCGATTCCCATCCATCCATCCATTTCCCGCGATCTGTGAATTCGCTCACAATGAATACTGGAGGTTGCGGCTTGAGCAGCCCTTCTTTTTCAGCGAAGAAATCGTCTGTTGCATAGAGTACTTCAGCACCGAGTCTTGGTTGAGCTAAATTGACATAGCGCTCAAGGTCTTGCAAGTCGGTCATTTTTATCTGTCAGAAAGTTCTGTTTTGAGAAAATTTTCAATCCAATGATTGGCAATATCAATTCGGCGACACAACCACACATCATCAAATGAAGTTACATATTCAAGGAAACGAGCAACACTTGCCGCCCTCCCGGGTCGCCCTGCCAACCTGCAATGCAAACCAACCGACATCATTTTGGGGGCTTCTTTCCCTTCTGAATAAAGAAGATCAAAAGTATCTTTCAAATAGGAAAAAAACTGATCACCTGAATTGAAACCTTGGGGAGTCGCAAATCGCATATCGTTGACATCCAGAGTATAGGGAATTACGAGATGCGGGGTACCATGTTGATGATCCCAAAATGGCAAATCGTCACTGTAATTGTCAGCATCATATAGAAACCCTCCTTCTTCTACAACCAGGCGGCGAGTGTTCGGGCTGGTTCGGCCTGTATACCACCCAAGCGGGCGTCGCCCCGTAACATTTTCAATTGCTGCGATGGCTAGGCCAATATGTTCGCGCTCCTGATCTTCATTTACATATTGGTAGTCAATCCATCTATATCCATGACTGCAGATTTCATGACCGGCATCTACCATCGCTTTAATTACTGCCGGATAGCGTTCGACGGCCATTCCAACCGCAAATACCGTCACAGGAACCTGATACTCTTCGAATATTCGCAACAACCGCCAAACACCGGCTCTGGAACCATACTCATATATGGATTCCATGCTCATGTGACGAACACCTTTTCTTGCATCCGCTCCCACAATTTCCGATAGAAATGCCTCCGACGCAGAGTCACCATGCAGGATGCAGTTTTCGCCTCCCTCTTCATAGTTCAACACAATCTGCACGGCAATGCGTGCATTGTTTGGCCAGCGAGGATGTGGCGGCTGCTGCCCATAGCCGGCAAGATTTCGCGGATACTGACTATCCATAAAATTGAGATACCACTAGTGTGATGAACAACCTGTTTATTCTATTGTTTTCAGAACCACCTGTTGGTCCAACGACAAAGAAAATTGGTAAAATTTAAAGGATTTATATATTTAAGTTTGCAACCTTAGTTCATTTCCATTATATTGTGCTGATCTACCGAACCAACAAATTCTGTTCGTGACGGAGGTTTGAAATTTCGCTGAATTTCAAAATCGACATTCACTTTCTTGACATGACCTCCTCCTTTAAAATTTGAGGATTGTCAAAAATAGTTGACGAGTTAGAAATTACTCTCAATCTCTTGATTTCTGGAATCAATTGAATTTGCGAATTTAACGCCAGAAGATTTGAAACTACATAATCGAGTTCAAAATAGGTTTTCAGAGGAGCTAGTTTTCCTGGCGTACATTAACTCGCATAATTTGTTGACTATCCTACTATTTGAAACCACATTTCAAAATTTTCGTTTGTCGAAACCTCTCGCTCTTTCTCGCTACCCAGCTCGAATCCTCGCGAATGTTTCCTTTTTAACCGCCTAGTTTAGAGCGTCTGCAGATTGACGGTTGATAGTCGTCGGATGTTGATTTTGTTTGAATAGGTAGGAAATTTTGGTCTTTCAACGCCGCGCTGAAACGCCACCGTCCACGTAGATCACTTGACCGGTGATGAAATCAGCCGCAGGTGAGGCAAGAAATACAGCCGTTCCTGCCACGTCCTTGGGTTCGGGGATGCGGCCTATAGGAATGCTGTTCGTCAGTTCCGCCCGCGTCTCCGGGTTTTCAAGCAATTTTTTGATCATGTCGGTTGCTACATACGTCGGTCCCACACCATTCACTTGAATGTTGTGCGGCGCTAATTCTAACGCATGCTGGCGTACCAGCATAATCAACGCACCCTTGGTTGCACAATAGGCGGAATATCCCTTGCCAAAGAATCCTCGGTGCGCGCTTACCGATAACATGTGGATTTGCTTGCCACCGCGCTGCGCCACGATTTGGTGGCGAGAAGCGGCCTGGCTGAGAAACATCGAGGACTTCAGATTGGCGTTGTAGACTTGATCAAAGGCGAGCTCGGTCACGTCGAGCAGCGATTGCTCGATATTCATCCCGACGCAATTGACTAGAATATCGATCCCACCAAGTTGATCTGCCGCCTTATCGACACCTTGGTTGATATCAGCCACCTTTGTGGCGTCCATCTGCACACTGAAAGCACCAGTTCCGAACATAGCTAGTTTCTCAGAGAAGGCCACGGCTTTCTCAGCGTCTCGCCCCGCTACGGCAACACGGGCACCACGAGAAGCGAGACCGTATGAAATGGCGCTACCGAGCCCACCGTATCCACCGACCACTAGAGCCGATTTGTTATTGAGATCGAACATGGCATTCATTTCCGGTTGTCTTTGCGTTTTCATGAGTTTGAATCCGTGCTGTTTCGCGATTCATTAGTCTAGGTGCAGACCACCGTTGATATCGACAATCTCGCCAGTAATAAAGCCAGCAAGCGGTGATGCCAGAAACCGTATTAGGTGAGCGACTTCCTTGGCTTCACAGAATCGTCCCACAGGGATTTCGGCCAGTAGCTTTTTACGTTGATCTTCGTTCAGTTGTTCGGTGACCATGGGGGTTTTGATGTAGGCTGGCGCTACGCCGTTTACGGTTACTCCAAAACCCGCTACTTCTCGAGCCAAAGAAAATGTCAGTGTGCCCATGCCGCCCTTCGACGTCGTGTAAGCAGTTCCCGCCGTCAAGCCTCCCGTTTTCGCCGCGAGCGAGCAGACGTTGATGATGCGCCCCCAACCCTTTGCTTTCATCCCTGGCAGACAGGCGCGGCTGAGGTAAAATGCGCCGTCTAAGTTGACACTCATGATTCGCCGCCATTCCTCGGGTGAGGTTTCGGCGGACTTGTTGTTGGAGAGAATTCCAGCGTTGTTTACCAAGACATCTACTCCATCGTGGTTTTCGACAATTCTCTTACAAGCCGCATTGACCATGTCGGGGTCGCTGACGTCCAGTACGAGCGGCACGGCCGCTTCGCCAATTTGTGAAGCCAATTCTGGCAGGCGATCGGCTTCGATGTCGGCCAACACGACGGTCATACCCTCAGCCGCCAGTGCTTCGGCGGTAGCAAACCCAAGCACACCGCCGGCCCCAGTCACAAGAGCGGTCTTCCCTTGCAGTGAATCCATGCTCTTACTCACTCAAGCCGCAGTCAATGCGAGTTTCCCCAAATAATCGCGTACCACGTGATGGTCCAAAAGAGTCGTGAAATTCGGTGATTGAGTCAACTTACCGTTCTGTACGAAGATATAACGTTCACAAATGTCCTGCATGATTTCCAAGTGGAACGGTTCGGTGGGGTGCAGGCAGAGAAAAACGACCCTCCCGTCAGCACGAAGCTTGGCGAAGAATTCCAGCATAAATCCGATATAACCATCTTGAGCGTTGAACTGAGGTTCGTCGAACAAGTGTACCATAGGGTAATCGCTGTCTGCACGTCTCATCAAAAACGCTGGTTTGGTTCGTTTGAAATGTCGAACCTGATAGGACTGATGGTAGTGGATGGCGAGGCGGTCACGCTCACGGTATTTTACGTTGTGGATGTCGCGCCCCATGCAAAGAACCTTTCCGGATGTCGGTTTGTTGGAACCCGTGATGAGTTCGAACAAGGTCGTCTTTCCGGACCCGTTCGGTCCCATCACGCCGACGACGGCCGGTTCCGCTACACTGACAGTCGCCTCCAGACGAAAGGTCTCCTTTCTGGTGACTACTCCCTGTGTATAGGTCTTGACTAGATTGCGCACTTCCAAAATAGATGTTGCCATGGACTAGACCCCCAACATTCGTTCGCGTAACTCGGGGTGATCCAGTAGTTCTCTGGCTCGCCCTTCGTGAACGATTCGTCCACGATCCATAACGTAGACCCGGTCACTTACGTCAAGCGCACTAAGCGCATTTTGTTCGACCACTAATACGGAGACGCCTTCGTTTTTCAGGCGAGTAATCGTTTTCATGACGTCCTGCACGACTTTAGGCGCCAAGCCCTGACTAGGTTCGTCGAACAGTACCAGGCCCGGAGAACCGAGCAGCGCTCGTGAAATTGCCACCATCTGCATCTCGCCACCGGATAGGTTTTCACACTCTCGCCCCATAAGGTATTCCAACGCCGAGAATATCTCGTAAATTTGCTGTAACTCCCATTGGCGGAAACGGGTTTTCTTGCGCGCGATCGTAAGGTTTCGTTCGACGGTGAGAGTCGGGAAAATACGCCGGTCATCTGGTACCCAGCCGACCCCAGCGCTGGCGATTTTGTGTGTCGGCTGATCGGTTATATCTTGGCCGTCGAACCGGATGCGTCCCTTGGCGGCTGGCGTGAGTCCTAGAATGGAACGGATAGTGGTGGTCTTGCCAGCGCCGTTCGGACCAAGCAGACTCACGACTTCGCCGGCTCCGACTTCCAAGGAAACATCGAACAGAGCCTGTGTTTCGCCGTAAAAGGAGTCAATGCCCTGAATATCCAATATCACTTCAGCATCCCCAGATTCGAGGCTTGCACCCACTTATTAGCTCTAAGTTCGTCGGGAGTTCCTTGGGTAATAACTTGGCCCCAGTGAATGACTGAAATCTTATCGGCGAGTTCGAACAAAAAACGCATTTCATGTTCAATAATTACGATCGTGTAGAGCTCTTTCAGGGACTCCACGAGTTTCGCCAGCTTTACCGTGGCTTCGCTCCCCATCCCAGCGGTGGGTTCATCGAGGAACAAAAGTTTAGGGTCAGCGGCAAGTGCCACACCTATTTCCAAGGCTCGGCGGTTGCCATAAGAAAGGCTCTTTGCCTCCTCACGTTCGAATCCTTTTAAACCAACCCGTGCTAGAACGGCTTCCGCTCGGTCCGCTGCGCCACTATCGCCAACCAGGTTGCGAGTGATGTTGAAACCCGCATCGCGAATCTCAGGAAGGGCAACAAGGATGTTTTCAAGGACCGTATAGTCGTCGAATAAATTAATGATCTGAAAGGATCGCGAAATACCCTTGCAGGCGATGTTCCGCGGCGACAGGCCCGTTATGTCGTGACCATCGAAAACCACGCGGCCGCGATCCGGTTTGTAACGACCGGTCAGGACGTTGAAACAGGTAGTTTTACCGGCACCGTTAGGCCCCATAATTCCCGACAACTGGCCCGCTTCAAAGCTCAGGTTAATCTCCTCCAAGACGACTTGATCGCCGAAACGCTTGTGAATCGATTGTGCTTCGAAGAACGCCATCGCCTAACTCCTCGCCAACACTACGAGATTGTTGGAGGCCGTCGTGCCGATTTTTTACTCGCCACCTTTGATACGGCTTCTGTCCAATCCTGCAAGATGCCGGCGGCGCCTTCCGGTTTGAACAACACCATCGCCATAAAAATGAGGCCATACCAAAGCAGCCAGGTTTCGGTCAGTGACCCAAGGAGGTCGCGGGCCAAAAAGAATATCACGACGCCGATCACCGGCCCCCAGAAACTGACAAACCCCCCGCCTACCAGCGTCATCATGACGACGAATCCTGACGCGTGCAGGCTCATGACATCCGGGTAAGCGCTTTCTTGAGCCATGGCGAATAAACCGCCAGCCAACCCCGCGATGCCAGCGGAAATAGTGAACACGAGCCACTTGTAGAGCCAGACGTTGTAGCCGACGAACCTAGCCCTCATCTCATTTTGTTTGATGGCTTGGATTACTTTACCGAAGGGCGAGTGAACCAGTCGCCAGAGTCCGACGACGACCACGGCGAAGACGCAGAGCACCAGATAGTACAGCGCAGTGTTGGTCTTGAGGGAGAACTCCAGAAACCCTAGCTCCACAACTGGGCGCGGAATGTTCAGAAGCCCGTCTTCGCCGCCTGTCACAGTGTGCCATTTTATGGAGATGAACCAGAAAATTTGACCGAAAGCGATGGTCAGAAGTGCGAAATAGATTCCTCGACGGTGCGAAACAAATACCGCGACTAAAGCCCCTCCGATCGCGGCAAGAATGATCGCTGCGACAAGTCCAAACCAAAGGTTCTGCATGACGTTTAGTTGAAAAAGACCGAAACCGTAGGCACCAAGACCAAAATATGCACCGTGCCCGAAAGACGGTAGTCCCGTGTAACCGAGCAGCAGGTTGAAGCCCAGTGCAAATATCATCCAGATCACGATCTCGACACCTAAGTAAGTGTAGAAACCAACCGGGCCGATCCATTGCGGCAAGGTCACCAAGATGATCAAGACCACGACCATCGGCCAACTGACTACAGTACCGGAACCGGTTAATCCCATGAGCTTTATGCTTCGAGAACGCTTTTCTTGCCGAACAGGCCGCGGGCTCGGAAGGTCACTACCGCGATCAGCAGTAAATACATGGACATGAGCGACCATTCGGACGCATAGGCGCCGGTAATGCCAACAGTCAAACCTACAAGCAAGCTCGCGATGACCGCACCCCAGAAACTGCCGATTCCACCCAGGACGATGATCAGGAAAGCTGGCACGACGACATCGACACCGACATGCGGCCGAAGCCCCCAGATAGGCGTAAGCACAATGCCAGCGATGGCGGCAAGCGACGCACCGAAACCGAATACGAACAGCCGTAGTAAGGTCAGATTGATGCCTAACGCGCGTACCATTTCGCTGTCGTGGGCGCCAGCTTTGATGATGGCACCGTACGGAGTCTTCTGCAGGAACAGCCAGACCGCAAAGATCACCGCAGTGGCGAAGCCGGCACTGAAGAAACGATACTTCGAATAGATCATGCCACCAAACAGGAATGCACCGCCGATGGCGTCAGGTGTCGGCATGATTTGTTCTCCCGACCCCCAGATAATACGAATCAACTCTTCAATGACAAGTGCCACACCGAAAGTTAGCAACAAGCCGTAGAGAGGATCCTTTCCATAGGTACGCCGCATGCAGATTTCTATCCCGAATCCGACGATAGCGATGAGAGCAGGCGCAAAGGCAAGTCCGACGATGTACCGGGCGGTTAGCGGCAATTCTGTATACCACGTCCCCATCGCCCCGAGCCAAGCCAGATCCGGATTGATTATGGCCATGGCCGCATATGCGCCTAACGCGAACAACGATCCGTGCGCCAGATTGATGAGTTCCATGACTCCGACAATCAACATGAAACCGATCGCGATCAGGGCAAACAGTAGTCCGAGCGACAGGCCATTCACCAGATGCGGAAGCAAATTTTTGATCAGTTCCATGATTCCAACCAGCGCTGTCGACCAAGTTTCGCGCTTGTGAGATTATAGGGTAAGTTTCCCGCCGGCATTCAGCGAAGCCATCCGCCGGCGGGAACTGGAGATCAAGCGTCAAAAGTCGGCGTGTCCTCGTAGGACTCCAATTGTCCCTCTTCTTCTGCTTTCATATCGGCTACACCCGTCGGCGCTGACTGGCTTACAACACTGAAAACATCCTCCGGGTCTTCGGTGCCTGCGTTGGCGGTGGCAAGGTAAATAGTCTGCTGCATTTGGTGAGTCTCTGGATTGATCCACGCGTCATGATGCTGCATGCGGTCTTGGGCCGAAACTTTGAGGCCTTCAAGCTGCTTGATGATCATGATATTGTTCGTCGATCCTGCAGCCTCGATCGCATTCAACAGGGACTTTGTGGCCATATAGCCGTTGTAGAAGACGTTGCCTGGTACCTTCATTCTGGTTTCTGGATAGGCTGCCTGGTAACGTGCCACGAACTCGGCAACACCGGGCAAGTCTAGCTTGTAGTACCACGTTGTGCCAAATACACCAAATAGATTCTCAATCGGCAGGCCGTATATATCGGGCCAGTCCTGCTGATTGTTGATCCAAGCCATTTTTGAGCCAAGCCCCAATTGAGCGACTTGCTGGCGCATGGCTTTTTGGTCATCGCCTCCAACGGCAGCAGCGACAACTTCTGGAGCCGCCTGCTGAATCTTCAATAGAAAGGACGAAAAATCACGAGTTCCCTGCGGCACCATGATCTCGTCGATGATCTCTCCACCGAATTGATCGACTAGGCTCCGGGTTGCATTCGAGGTGTTGTGTCCCCAGACATAGTCGTTGGTCAATAACAGCCATTTCGTGCCGTAGGTGTTGATTGCATTCTTTACGGCGGCTTGCGCGAAATTTCGACCGTTGCCGTCCCACACGAATTTCACCCGGTGCTTGTTTTTACCGCTTTCCGTTGGTGATGATGAATTGGTGTTGAGATAGATGCAACCGTATTTCTGAGCCACTTGACTTATGGCGTTGGCCACACCGGAACTGACGGCACCGATAAGAAAACCACATTCCTCGCGAGTGATCAAGCGCTCAGCGACGCGCGAACCGGTTGCCGGAGTAGTTTCTGTATCGATGTGCTGCGTTTCAATCTGCCGGCCTAGCACTCCGCCATTAGCGTTGGCTTCGTTGATAGCCATCATCATACCGCGGCGGTCCGACGCCCCGGAATTGGCGTACTGTCCGCTGGCGTCCGAGGTGATTCCGATCTTGATCGGTTTTTCTGCGGCTGACGCATACATTCGATTGTGTTGCCAAGGGCCGAAAAACGCACCAACGGTACCCACGGATGCGACTCCCATGCCTTTAAGCATGTTTCGCCTTGAAGTATTTAATTTTGTTGTCATGATTTCCTCCAATATTTTCTGTAATTCGAAATCTTTAATGTGCCGAACGAAATTTTTATGTCGCCATGGTTCGGTCGGCTCACACCACGGCTGCAAGCGAATTACTCGCCGAAAATCTTAATGTTGTTCAGTTTGGATTGTGCCTCAATAAGTGAACCGACATACTGATCAGCCAACCCTAGGTTGGCCGCCTGGACGTACGCGTGATGGACGGCGTTACCGAGATTACCTGTCAGGGGTACATCCTCGGTCATCCGCGTGTAATAACGAAGGTCTTTGCTGGCGTTAGCAACCGTGAACATAAGTCCGGCGTAATCGCCTTCCTCCATGGCCCGGGTAATAATTCTTTGAAAAATGCCGCAATTCGCCCCACCGGCGCTGATGATGTCGTAAAAGCCTTTCTTATCGATCCCGGTGGCAGCAACGGAAGCCATGGTTTCGGCGATCAATGCGACGATTCCCATGGCCATAAAGTTGTAGATGAGCTTTACCCGAATAGCGGAGCCCATGGGTCCTGTGTGCACGATATTAGCGGCGAAGCACTTGATGATGGGCAACACCTCTCGATATATCTCCTCGGAGGCACCGACCATGACGTTAAGTGCACCTTCTTCCGCCTCTTTCGGCGTCAAAGCGAGAGGAGCATCGACCAATTCAGCACCTTTCCGCGACAAGTCCGCCGCCACACGCTCGGTCGTTGCGGGTTCGTTTGTCGTACAGTCAATGACGATCATGCCGTCGCGAACGCCCTCCAAAAGTCCATTTTTCCCGTAGACGACTTCTTCCATCTGTGGAGCGCCGGTCACGCAAATAATGACTACATCGGCAGATTCTGCTATTTTTTTCGGCGAGGATTCTTCAAGGACACCTCGGGTCAATAGATCCTCCAAGGGCTCACGATTTCGATGCGCCATGGCAGTCACCGGAAATCCTTTTTCCTGAAGATTCTTTGCTATGCCGTGACCCATCAAACCGATACCAATGAAACCGATTCGTTTAGACATTTGTTATTCTCCACATATAATTGAATAAATATTCGTAAAGTATATAATGACAGAATATTTCTTTATTGTCAATAAATAAAATATTTGTTTAAATCTAAGACGATGAATTTCTGTTGCTCCATAACGCACGGAACAAAATGAGGACAAAATGAGCGAACGTACGAAAACGAAGCTGCCCGATACGTATGATGGACTCAAGGCGCTCATTACCGAGCGGTATCCCGAATTTCGAGGCCAAATGAGGCGGATCGCTGAACACGCTATTGAAAATCCCAACGACATGGCACTGAAAACGGTTGCCCAGATGGCCGAGGACATCGGTGTGCAGCCGTCGAGCATGGTTCGATTCGCTAAAGGTCTCGAATATGATGGATTCAGTGCCCTCCAACATGTGTTTCGCAACCGTTTGATCAACGCGAATTCGAGTTATGCGGAACGAATCCTATCGCAACGACGTGGACAGGAACTCACGGAGCATGCAGATGCTTCGGACGTCGTATTGAACAATTTCGTAGAACAGGGGATCGCATCACTTGAAACATTGCGTTTGCAAACACCTCCTACGCGTATTGATCAGGCCATACAGATTCTGGCTGGCGCCAAGGATATATACCTGTTGGCGCAGCGGCGTGCATTTCCAGTGGCGTTCTATTTAAGTTACGCGCTCGCGCAGTTTGAACGACGCTGCGTGCTGTTAGATGGCATCGGTGGCATGCTGAATCAACAAGCTGCTCAGGCGACGCCTGAAGATGCCATTATTGCAGTCAGTTTTCGACCCTATTCGTCATCGGTCGTAGGAGTCGTCACTGATCGATTTGAAGCGAGCGTTCCCATAGTATCCATCACCGACATCTCGCTTAGTCCGCTCGCGATGGAATGCTCTGTATTCTTCGAGACGTTCGAGCGCGAAGACAGCGGTTTTCGTACTTTGATGGCCCCAATGTGCCTTGCGCAAACACTTGTTGTCGGTCTAGGCCATTATCTGGCAGCGCTGGAAAACGGCGGAAGCTAAACATGAGCGAGCGCTCTCTTGATGTGATCTGCCTTGGTCGTTCATCCGTCGATCTCTATGGCGAACAGATCGGTGGTCGTCTGGAAGACATGCAGACTTTCGCGAAATATGTAGGAGGTTGTCCTGCCAATATCGCTGTCGGCACAGCGCGGCTTGGACTCAGGAGCGGTCTGATAACCCGCGTGGGGGATGAGCAGATGGGCCGCTTTATCGTTGAAACGTTGGACTTCGAGGGAGTGGATACATCCCGTATAACCTTTGATCCCAATCGCCTGACCGCTTTGGTGATTCTTGGCATTCGTGACCGTGAGACTTTCCCGCATATATTTTACCGGCCCGATTGCGCGGACATGGCGATACGTTCCGAACACATTGATGAAGAATACATCGCATCCTCCAAAGCGCTCTTGGTGACCGGCACCCACCTGTCCAGAACAGGAGTGGAGGAAACGAGCCGAACTGCCATCGCCTATGCGCGGGCGACTGGCACTAAAGTAGTGCTCGACATTGATTATCGCCCGGTGCTTTGGGGCCTAACCGGGCATGCGATGGGCGACAACCGATTTGTCGCCGACTCGTCCATCACCCGAAGGTTGCAGTCGGTTCTGCCGGACGCCGACTTGATTGTTGGTACAGAAGAGGAAATTCATATCACCGGCGGATTCGAAGATACAAACGAAGCGCTTCAAACGATTCGCAGGCTAAGCAACGGGATCATTGTGTGCAAGCGAGGAGCATTGGGTTGTACTGTTTATGATGCTGCCATTCCGGAAAACCTTGAAGATGGTATTTCATTCGATGGACGCCCGGTTGCAGTTTTAAATACACTGGGCGCAGGCGACGGGTTCATGAGCGGATTTTTGCGAGGGTGGCTCGCGGATGAAGATTTGGAAACTTGCTGCCGCTATGCCAACGGCACTGGAGCACTGGTTGTATCACGCAATGGCTGCGCCCCGGCCATGCCCAGTTGGCGCGAATTGCGCGTATTTTTGGATAACGAGTTTTCCGTTGCTGATTCTGACGGTCCTGGTTTAGATCAGATCCACCGCACTACAACACGGCAACGCTCATGGCCAACGGTACAGGCGCTGGCCTTCGACCATCGTTTTCAATTCGAGCAATTGGCGGATCGACACAATACTGATTACGATCGAATCTCCATATTCAAGAGCTTAATCGCAGATGCCTTCTGCAATGCCGCGAATAATGTCAAAGGCGCCGGTGCAATTGTAGATTCCCAGTATGGTGAAAAAGCTCTCCATCGCTTGACTGGCAACGGCTACTGGATTGCTCGTCCGGTCGAACAACCGGGATCACGACCGCTCAGGTTCGAATCGAACAACAACATCGGTCTCGAACTCCGCACGTGGCCAGCTGAACACGTGGTGAAATGTCTGGTTTACTACCATCCAGACGACCCCGAATCCTTGCGCGCGGAACAAGAGAGCAAACTACTTGAACTTTTTGAGGCTTGTCTGCTTACCAATCATGATCTGCTTCTAGAGGTAATACCGCCCAGTAACCTGCCGCGAAATGCGGTAACCACTGCACGAATCCTCACGGCCATGTATGATCGAGGGATCTATCCGGACTGGTGGAAACTTCCTCCCGAAAACGATCCATACGAATGGAAGTCGACGTGCGATGTCATCGCACATCACGACCCCCACTGCAGAGGAATCGTTATTTTAGGCCTGAATGCTCCGGAATCGGAACTGGCCCAGTGTTTTGACGCGGCTCGAAAGCAGCCCCTTTGCAAAGGATTTGCCGTCGGCAGAACAATCTTCTGGGAGGCTGCCGAAAATTGGTTCGCCGGCCACATGAGCAGTTCCGAGGCAGTCAAAACGATCAGCGAATCTTTCGAACGCCTTGCCGCTAAATGGTGACCGTAAACTTAGTGTGGGGGATAGGCGTATGTGCATCGAATTGGAACTAGAACTACGAAAATATTCTATCCCACGTATACATGAGGACGTAGCTGAATATGATGCCTGTTGACCGTGTCAAATGTATGATTTATATAGCAATTAAAGGAATTTTCTGTTAACTGTCACTGAAAAATGACCCCTAACGTGACTCAATATCCACCACAATTACTTGTTCCGCCCTCAAGTGTGAATCCAGTGAGTTTCTGAAATCTCCCGCTTCGATTCCCCGATTCATCAGGTTCGATTCTTGAACCGACAATTCTCGTTGCCCAATCTAGATAATTTGGGACCAGTTTATTTAAGTTTGCAAAATTTAAAGTGATTGAAATTACTTAATTTTCTTAAATTCTCTATCTCTAGCCGCAAACATCGCTCTTGCTAGGTCTTTTGGGTCTGATGGCATTGGATAGTTTTCCTTTGGAACTGCCTTGGCGGGCTTAGGTTGTTGCGTTGTTTTTAGTTTCATTAAAAACTCTCTTGGGTCTATTGACTAGGTAGAATCGCTTGATTTCCCTTTGTATTGACTGAATCCAACTAATTTGAATTTCTTTTTGTGGTTTCTCATCTTTGCGAATGACAAAAGGTGGAAGTTTAGGCCTCTCCTTGTTCAATATTTTTTCAATACTGAATTTCCGGGTATTTGCCCGCTAATTCTCCGAAAGTACTACTATCCCTGATATTGTTCCGGTCAGCAAACTCAATCACATATCTATGTACACTACCGAGTCTTTTTCTACGTTCTATTGAATGAATCCCTGCAGGATATCTTTGCCAGTCAATTCGTTTGGCCTGGCGGATATATTTCCAGAAATTCTTGACCTGCTCCCAACTACTACCGCTTTACCTGCGCTTTCTCTACTTGGATTGAACTTTTAGATTTGTTTTTGTTACTTTCCTTACCGTCGATGCAAGTTCCATCAACTTCTACAACACCCAATAATTAATTACTTTCCCGCGCCCAACACGCTCTAATTCGTTTCTCCAAATTCCATGCACTTTTCTGAGTAATTCCCAAATCTCTATGAAGTTTCATACTAGACACACCTTTCAAATTAGTACACATCAGATACATCGCAATGATCCATTTTCTCAACGGCAACCGACTGGATTGCATTACCGTTCCTGTTTTAACACTGAAAAATGAACGGCAATTAGAACACCAGTAAGGCATAGATTTATGATTCTTTGCTTCTCTGGTATTTGTACTTCCACAATGTCCACAATACCTCTCCTCTGGCCAGCAGATACTTTCAAACCACTGCCTTGCCGAATTTTCATCAGGAAAAATATCAAACAATTCAATGACCGAAATTCCAGTTCGATTACTTATTCCGGGTGCATTGTGTTTACTCATAGTTTGTCCGGATTTGTTCGTTCTATCATGTATCCAAATTATAATGAGAACGAACTTTCGTCGCAAACTTAAATATATAAAAATTTAAGTCAATATTACCATGACACAAATCTCCTTTTGTGAATCAACCACGAAACTTCTATTTCGAACATCACTTTTCAAAGCTACTTGAATGAATATTGAATTAATCCCTGTTTTAGTCGGCATGGCTATCGGAGTGCTGATCGCAGTCCCGTTGACAATCTTGCTGGATAGACGCCCTTCTCGAGCTCGAAATAAAAACGATGAGTTGATACAGAATGTGATCCGATTGGAAGCCGAACGCGACGCGCAACTGCAAAGAGAGCAAGCACACATTACTGAATTGAACAGCATCAAAGCCAAACTTGAGCAGAATTTCAATCAGCTTGCCGAAACTGCGCTGAACAAGAACAGTAACACATTCCTCAAACTCGCAAATGCGAACTTCGAGAAATTCAAGCAAGAAGCCGGCAGTGATCTGGATTCCCGCCAGGAATCGATTAAAAATCTTGTCAGACCGCTCAATGAGAATCTTAGCCGATTTGAAAAATCAGTGAAGGACATCGAACTCAGTCGAACAAAAGCCTACACCTCACTTGAGGAGCAGCTGAAATTCATCAATGAATCCCATACGGGACTCAAAGATGAAACCACTAAATTGGTACAGGCATTGCGTCAGCCCAAGACGCGCGGGAGATGGGGAGAAATACAGCTACGAAATGTTCTTGAGTTAGTTGGTATGAAGGAGCATATAGACTTTGTACAGGAAAAATCTTTTGAGACGGATGAGGGTCGCAAGCGGCCAGATGTAATTGTCCAGCTCCCCGGTGATCGATGCATCATTATTGATGCCAAAACTCCGCTGGATGCCTATCTCTCCGCAGTGGAGGCAGAGAGTAAAACGGAGCAGGAAGAATTCAACAAATCTCATGCGAGACAACTGCGGGAGCAGATAAAAAAACTTGCCAATAGTGATTACCAGAAATACGTGCCAAATACTCCCGATTTCGTAGTCATGTTCATTCCTGGCGAGTCTTTCTATTCGACCGCACTGGAATATGATCCCAATTTGTTCGAATTCGCTTTGAAGCATGAGGTACTGATTACAACTCCAATGTCGCTCGTTTTGCTATTGAAGGTGATTGTTCTTGGCTGGCAACAGGAAAAGATGACAGAAAATTCGAGAGAAATTGCCCGAATTGGCCGTGAACTGTATGATCGTCTAGCCGTATTCGGAATTCGTATCAATGATCACAGCAAATCTCTGGCTAAATCAGTGGAAACCTTCAACAAGGCAGTCGGCTCAATGGAAAGCCGGGTGCTGCCCTCGGCACGAAAACTGGAATCACTCGATGTAGTGCCGCCAAACGAGAAAATGCCTGCGCCAACTACGGTCGAGTCACAACCTCGACGTACATTGAAATACCATCAATCAGTTGAAGACTAAGCAAGCAATTAACTCACTGATATGAGTAAAGTGCGAGAGACCATTCTCTGATAAATCTTCATCGGATTTCATTGATTAGGTATTCGATTCTTCGTGCACCTGATGGATGAGTTGAAATCCAGTCCACAACATCATCATTGCATGAAAGAGGACTATCTGAAGCCAGTCCACACATATAATTCGTCAATTTTGTAATGGCATTTACGAAGTGTAGTTGATCCATGTCGCTGGCTTGAAGATACTGCAAGGCTGCCAAGTCAGCTTCCTGCTCGAAATTCCGACTGTTTTTGAATGCCCATCCGTTGATTAAAACTGCAGATATTTCTTCAATTACACTGTCATCCGCACCGAACAGTAAATATGCCAAAGCGGATATTCCAATAATTTCGATGACTTGCTTCAATGAATGGCGTTCTTCAACGTGTGCGAATTCATGTGCAATGACAGCCAATAACTCCTCATCATTCGACAGCAATTCAACAAGCTCGTCAGTGACGACAATCGGCCCGCCAGGAAATGCAAATGCGTTCGGTCCAAACCAATCTGAATCATGAAAAATGATCTCAGCAGGCCTGCTCAATTCTGCCATTTGAGCGATGTCCTGCGCTCTTAGGCGAATTCCGTCCTGATAATCTATCGGTATACCGCTTTCAGAGAGTGCAAATAATTGAACGCTCTGGTAGGAATTAGTTCCAATTGCTTCCTCCCAACGATCTGGAAATAAAACGGCAATACCACTTCCAATGGTTGAAAACGCAAACCGATAAGCTACTATCCCCGTTATCAGCAATAACGTAATGACTATTGCCTTAGAGAATGTGAATTTTTCCAACCAGGATATGGTTCGTTGTATTCTGCTCCGAAACTGTCGCTTGAATTCCGCAGGCAGGCTTTCTTCTGATTGGAAGTAACTTCCACATTTGAAATGAATATTGTCTAACCCTTGAATGCTCTCGATGTGCAAATTTCTGAATGTTGCACCATCTTTTCTGTCAATGCGAATTTCCCCATGCTCGACCAAAAGAACGGAAGGTTGGTTGCTTGATGACAGTGGTTCGAAGAAGTGTCCTTTAATTTTCATTCTTAGTCTAGATGGAAATTTCTATACCCTCCAGCTCAGCAAACTCTTCACCGAAGGAACTCATTTTCTCAAGTTCTTCATCTAAAAATTCCTTAGCGGCCGGTTCAATTCTGTACAGCGTTTTATTTGCGAGATAGCGATAGCGGCGCACAGCTGCCCACGGTGCAAGTAATCCGACAGAAATGATTACTAACAGGTAGTTTGAGAGTGAAATCCACAGAAATACAAGCGGATTCAATTTCGAGTCAAAACTGACGGCTTCTCCCAGAGTGATTGTTCTGACTAATATGTTCCGACAAACTGTTTGGTAAATCCAAACTAATGCGAAAATTGCCAAAATCAGGAGGAAATACAATGGTTCCACTTCCTCAAGCGAAATGGCAGTTGCCAATTCGGCTGTAATTTGATAGATTGCAATAAAAGCAATAATTCCAGGTACGAGTACCACAAGCAGAAACGCGGAAAAGAATTTCGACATTTTTGAATTTGCATCGAATCGTGTCGTTCCGAATGAGTGACCTTGAGCATAATACTGATAGTAGTATTTCGATACCAATGGCAGCAGAATGCCAACTGAAATAATGCTGAGAATCGGACCTATCACGAAGAAGAAGAAGGTTTTCCAGTAGGTCCCGTGCCAATTGAATCGTACGTTACACCAAGATGTCATTCTTGCGTTGAATTTCATTGATTTATTGATCAGCCAAGGCAAAAGAAAGACAAATAACAGCACTACTACGACGCTGGCTAGTAGAAAATATGTCGAAGTGACACTGTAAAGAATAATTACAGCGAACCCGATCAGCCTACCCACTAACAGTTGTTTGCCTGTCGCGTGATAGCTGAAGGAAGAACGATTCAATGAAGAATTGTTCAGGAAAAATTTCATGCGTCGGACTTTTGCCCAGACGCTATAGATTCCTAGAGTACAAATTGAAAGAATCAGGTTTGAGATCCAGATTCCAAAATATTCTGTAGCCTTTCCCCTGAACTCAATAGGTTGGAAATCTGCAGATGGATTGAAATCCGGTTCCACATTCTCTTCTTCATTTAAGCCCGATGGATTTCCAGAGCCATCAACAACAGAGTCTTCTCCATTGGGTTCAGGCGAGATTTCTAATTCATGTCGTTGAACCATCGCACTCAGCAAAATTGTGTGTTGTAATATTTGAGATTTGGAAAATGTTGAAGAAATAGTTGTTTAGATTCAACTTTTTCGATTGAGAAGTGTTGTCGGAGAAAGAATGAAATAACACCAATGATAATTCATTGCAAAACAATCGAAATTTTTACCAATTAATTTTGGTGGTGCGAGAATGGCCACTAAGTATAAATTTACTGCCGATGCAAGAGGATTAGCATGCATATTCCTCATTTTGCTGGATTCAATAAGAATCTGCTCGTAATTTCCGTCTCCCATAATATTGAAGTACCTTAAGTTATAGAGATTGTGGACTTTTGCGGTGGGTTGCTAGCAAGTGCAGCGATCTATTCACTGAGACAGTCAGCGATAGAGTCGAGATTCATCTTAGTTTGTGGCTAACTTAATTCATTTCTCCGTGAAATGCCACTACCCGAAGAATTACCATCTATCGTAAGCCATACGTCAGCATCTTTTCGAGCAAAGACGGCTTCTACTTTTCCACAGTCGGGCTGGTCAGCGTGCGGCAACTTACCTGAGAGAATCTCGGACCGTATTTAGTACCGATTGCGCTCGCGTAGCACTACATATGCCGTCGCGAAAATAACCGTCACCAGGATGAAAAGAATACCGATCACGTTGATGGCAGGGCTGAGACCGAATCGCATTCGCGCTCCGATTTCGGTTACCAAGGTATGACTGCCACCGATCGAAAAAATTGTGGTGTTGTAATTCTCGAAGGACTGCAGAAATGCAATTGCAGCAGCAGTCAGGATTGTCGGCCGCAGGAACGGCAAGGTAATTCGTCGGAACGCACGGGCATGTGTCGCTCCGAGATCTAGAGCAGCCTCTTCCAGCGTGATATCCTGGCGTTGCAGGCGCGCCATGAACATCAGCATGGCGTACGATGAAATGAAGGAGGCCTGAGCGACAGTAGCGGTAAAAATTCCACCAGGGACGCCAATCTCGCGCCAGAATATCAAGGTTGAAATGCCTAGGATGATGCCCGGCGTCAGTAGCGGCGATACCATCAGCGCATAGATAAGTCCGTTGAAGCGTGATTCCAACCGCGTTACCAGAAGGGCACCGGCAAGCCCCAAGGGCAGTGAGATTACGATAACCCCAGATGCAATTATGAACGAGTTCACCAAACCGACCCACATTCGGCTATCGTGGGCCAACACTCCGAACCACTTGAGTGTAAAGCCCCGCCAGACAGTAACCGAGGGTTGTTCGAAGTCGTTGAAGCCAGCCGCCACCATAATGATCAACGGCAGAAACATGTATAGGAAGAATATTCCCATGTAGACGTTGAGAACGACTTGGCTTGCCTTACTGGATATCGCAGGCGAGACAGACGTCATTTCGCGATTTCCTTAATTCCGACCCGGAAGACTCGCATCAGCACGAAAATGAAAACAACGCAAGCAATCAATAGCGTGAACGCATAGGCGGCACCGGCATTCCAGTTGGCCGATTCGAAGAATTTGTTGTAGATCAACTGCGTAAACCAGGGTGGAGCAATGCCGCGAGTCATGATGTAAGGCACGGCGTAGGACCCAGCTGACAGCATGAATGTCATGATTGCGCCCACGGCAATGCCGGGCTTGGCGTGCGGCAGAATGATCCGCCAATGAATCTTCCAAGCCGGTGCGCCTAGGTCACGAGCCGCTTCAATCTGGTTGGTGTCGAGTGTCTCGACCGTGTTGTAGATCGGAAAAACCATGAAGAGGATAAAGGCGTAGACCATGGCGATGAAAACGCCGGTGCCACTTTCGAGAAAGGGTACCGGATCGATTCCCATAAGTCCAAGGAAATAGTTAGCAACGCCGTTGTAATTAAGGATCATCAGCCAAGCGAAGATGCGTAGCAACTCGTTGATCGAATAGGGAATGATCAGCCCCAGCATGATGATCGCGACTTTCCTTGGTGGAGACAGTTTCGCCACTGCATAGGCGATCGGGTAGCAAACCACAAAGGCGATCACAGTCACCGCAAGTGATGCCAAAATCGTTTTGGCAAAAATCATGAGGTGAGATTTCCCCATAAGCGCGTAGTTGTACAGCGAATAAACCTTTTGGGGCTCAATCTCTTGAGATTCAAGTTCTTTTATCTCAGCCGACAGGGCTTCGATGCGCTCATCGAATTCGGCGATCGTTGTGTCGCGCTCGGGCGAAGCCTCAAGCGATTCAGTATCAGATTTATCAAATCGAAGTAAATCATTCTCGTTGTATAAATTGTTAATTCGATTCGATAATGTAACGGAATCGCTGCCGAGATCCAGGTGCCAAAACGATTTCTCAACCATGATTAACTGGGGTGCGACAATCATACCCAGAATCCAGACACCCGAAAGCAACAGGATAACCCCCGTTAGAAGTGGACCGAAAGAGCGGAACAAGTTATTCATCCGCTAGGTCCCCGGCATCCATTACTATCGCGTCATCTGGATCGAAAGAGATCTCAAGTGTCTGGGGAACCTCTCGATTGGCCTCGCCGACATTGGTTAGATGAATTGCAAAAATCTGATGATCATTCCGGAAGAAAAGATTGACAAATGGTCCTTCCAAGTCACGCCTAATGAAAGACACACGAACACGATTCTCCGGCAGTTCGCTTCCAGAGATGATCTGCATCTTCTCGGGTCTTACGAAAAGCATCGCCTTGGCACCAACACTGAGTCCGTGATTATTACGTGCCCTAAAGGACCCATACGCTGTGGCGATCACGCCATAAGTTTTGTCACTGGATTCAATTTCACCGTAAATTACGTTGTTCTCACCGACGAAGCTAGCGACAAATGGGGTTGCGGGCGCGTCGTAAATACGGTCCGTGGTGTCCACCTGCAGGATCACACCATCCTTCATAACAGCGAGGCGATCCGACATCGCGAGGGCTTCGCCTTGGTCATGGGTAATGTAAATGAAAGTAATTTGCGTCTTGCGCTGTATCTCCTTCAGTTCCGCACGCATGTGCTGACGGAGTTTCAGGTCGAGCGCGGACAGTGGTTCATCCAGCAGCAGGACAGATGGTTCCACGGCCAATGCCCGCGCGACAGCGACCCTCTGACGTTGCCCACCCGACAACTCGTTTGGCATCTTTTCCGCTTGGTCCAAGAGTTCGACGAGATCGAGAAGCTCGAAAGCACGCTTGCGACGCTTGTCCTTCGGCCAGTCGCGCATTTCGAGCCCGAAAGCGACATTTTCCCAGACTGGCATCAGCGGAAAGAGTGCTAAATTCTGAAAAATAAGTGCTGTTGGTCGCTTGTGCGGGCCGATGCCCGCCATATTCTCACCACCTATAAGAACTTGACCGCTTGAAGATTCAAGGAAACCCGAGATGAGTCGCAGCATGGTTGTCTTACCACAGCCAGATGGTCCAAGTATGGAGAAGAACTCACCGGCGTTGATCTGCAATTCGGTTGGGTGAATGGCGATAAATTCGCCGAATTTGACGGAAACATTCAGCAGAGAAACGTCTTTTCCGCGCATTAGGTTAGACTTTTCCCTACTTTGGTCTGTTCGTATCAGGAAACTACATTCTCACAGTGCATCATAGCCCCGCAAAAGATGGGAGGAAGGGGGACGCCCCCTTCCTCCAAATTGGTCTACGCGGTGGTCAGAAGCTCGACATATTCCGTGCGGACATCGGAGAACCAAGGGGTGAACATCGGCCACCACCAGAAATTTTCGATGGAATCCCCTGGATAGGCGATCTCGAAAGCCACCTTGTTTGCATCCGCCAAATGGCCAGCAGAATCAACGGCGGCAGAGTTGTATCCGGTGTTGTTGGCAAACATGCCGCCAATTTCGGGAGTAAGCATGAAGTTAATGAACTCATAGGCCTGCTCCAGATTTTCCGCCCCTGATGGAATTCCCATGGTATCCATCCATGCAAGAGCACCTTCTTTCGGTGAACTATAGCGCCACTTCTGATCGACATCGATATGGAGTTTAATGCCGGTTGTGTCCCAAGTCTGACCGATAGTGCAACCTGCATCGGTGAATGCGGCTGTCGCCTCGGTGGCGTTATTCCAAAAGGCGCCGATGTTCTTCTTGTGATCCTTCACGAAATTGACGCAGGCATCAAAAATTCGACGTGTGTCCTCTTCGGACTTGTACAAATCCATCGCACGGTTGGATGGAAGAGCACCGGTAGCGTCAAGGTAAAGAGCTACTGTGATGAGAAGCGACTTTTGGCGACCCGCAACCTTGCCATCTAGGCCATCGCCCCAAAGATGTCCGTATGAAAGTTCGCCGGGAGCTATGTTGTGAGCACTGCTGTCGTATGTAATCCCTTCTGTTCCCCAATCGAACGGGATCAGGTAGCGTGTACCACGTCCAACCGCTCCGAGGCTGATTGAACTGCGCCACAGTGCAGGTACGACACGGTCAACTTCGAGCCGAGACTCGTCAATTGGTTGCAACAAATTGTCTTTGTCGTATTCCGGCCGGGTATCGACGGAAGGAAAGATGACATCGAAACCCTTACCGCCCGAAGCACGTAGTTTATTTAGTGCCTCTTCGTTGGACCCAAACGTCGATAGGTTCAATTTAATTCCGGTTGCCGCCTCGAATGCTTCGATGATGTTCGGCTGAACATAGTCGCCCCAAGCAAAGACATTGACTTCACCAGAGGCCGATAGTGCCTTCGAGCTGATGACCCAAGGGCCTACCGCCGCGGCTACACCAGCAAGCCCACTTGTTTTTAAAAAATTCCGACGGCTAGTGCCTCGGGTAACATTCCTAGTCATTTTGAGTAACCTCTCTAAAATTTAACTACGTCGATATCGACACTAGAGACAGCAACCCCTTGATTGTAATTTACCTAGTACGTCACAACTCTACAGAGAATAGTAGCACAATATTAATATATTTGATAACTTACACATGAGTAATTTCGTTAAAAATAGATGTACCTCGCTCTAAACTTGTAATAGCAACGAATAATATTGATTGTGAATAAAATTAGTGGCATACCTCCGGTTTGCTAGACAAATTTAGTTGCTTGTAATCAACCAGATGTGCCGCTTTCTCCAACCCTTATTTGACAAGATACTCTGCAAGTGAGGAATGTTCACCCGCGAATCCTAAAACTCTATTCGAGCTTCGCCCTCACCTCGTTTCAGAAATCGCAACATGTATCGTTCCAACACCAAACAGCTATCCTTGAAAACAAGAGCCGTCCACACGACGACTACTTTTAGTAATAGCTCCAAGAGAAATCTCGCAAAATCAAACTCGAATTACTGAAATAAAATTCAATAGAAGCAACTTCCTAGGAGAAAAGATAATATAAAAAAGGTTTACGTAATTTCAGCACTAACTGTAGTACTGGTATTACTAGTTGTTGGCGTTGCAGTCGACTTTATGTCGTTCGACCGCACCAAAGGTGGTTATGAACCACCCTATACTGGATACACCGGCGAGCCCGTCAATTGGAACGAAGGCAGAGTAACGGAAATCGGATTCTATCGCGACGGTTATATCGTTGACACGATATTTAACTGCACAAGTGGCGAAATCAGTTTCAATGTGATCGGCATAGATTTTCCTTTTCGCAAAGTGTTGGAGCGAGGAATAGTTGTCCATAAGCCGCGTGAGGCTTGTACCGAACGGGGGGGTTCAAACCGGAATTTTGATTGAATTTTCTAAAACCGTGTCTTCCTTTTTCGCTAATAATCTGTACGAATAAGTCATCATGCCAGTACAGACCACATTTCGCTTGATCGCGGAAGTTCCCTGATCTTAAAGATGATGTAGAATCGCGCACACAACTTAGCCACCGAACACAGGGATAAGAGCTTGAATTGACGATTTAGTGGGAGGAACCAAATCTCACACCCTTGAATTTCCCAATAAAATTAAGGGATTCAGAGCAGCGCATATCCCCCACCAAGAATAATACTTCCGCAGATGCACGAGTATAGGTTTGCACAACGAAGCAACAAATTCACACTATAATTTCCCACTTTATTTACATTCTATACTTCAAATCAGAAGCTGGAAACTAGGAGACAAATTTGCTATGAGATCCACTAGCCGGATTCTTTTGTGGGTTGCCTGCTTTATTGCTTCATTCAATGCTGGAGCACAAGGCGATTACGAAGCAGGGCGAGACAAGTCTTTTACCTGTACAGGATGTCATTCTTCACCAGGATATCGCAACGCCTATCCCGGATATACGGTTCCAAAGCTCGGCGGTCAAAAAGCCGATTATTTGATGGCAGCTCTAAAGGCTTATCGAGATGGAGGCAGAACTCACAAGACGATGCACGCTCAGATTGCACAGTTAAGCGATCAAGAAATTTCCGATATTGCCGCTTATTTTTCACAACTGGTTAGAAAGTAGTTGCTATGAAGATGAACCGTACAAAAATTCAATCGCTTTTGCTCGCCGCCGCACTCATCGTCACATTGTCACCAGCCAGTGTTTCTGCAGGAGATATTGAAGCAGGTAAAGCAAATTCAGCGGTCTGTTTAACATGCCACAAAACCAGTAATGAGGTTGTTGGAGTCGGTACACCCATCATATCGGGACAGTATGAAGACTACTTGATACAGGCGTTAGACGACTACAAATCCGGTGCTCGAAATAATCCTGTGATGGGCGCGTTTGCAGCTGGCCTTAGTGATGAAGATATAGAAGACATTGCTGCATTTTATGCCTCAATAGATTCTCAGTTATTTACGCCGACGGAATAGCAATCAATCGAACACGCCACAGAACGATTTAATCGGGTTTCGTATCTATTGCGACGGGATAACTTCCCGCCGTTCTCCGCTTTCGACAACGGTAATCAGTTCACCATCTCGGTAAACTAGATAATTTGTAGATAGTGTTGCCACCCTGGCATCCTGAGAAAAAATACCAGTCAGGTTTAATGGGTCTGATGAGTGTACGGTCAAGGCCTTGTTATCCCGTTTTCGATTTCTTGTGTCTCGCAGTAATTCAATTGCCTGAGGCAGTGCAAACTGCTCGCCTGCTACCTCACTGACAAACCGTCCACCTCGAACTTCTCCTCGATCTTCCATACGACGGAGTGTACGGACCAGCTCACTCCAAGCAGGAAAGAATTTCCCTTCCTTTATCAGTAGTGCACGAAAAACAATGCCATATCGTCTCAAAAGTACTTTTGCAACGTAACTGTTGATGTCTTCTGTAGAAAGACTGTCTGCTGAAGACCGGGCTGAATTCGCCAACAAAGACCAGCGTCCGGAAATTTGTACGCTGCGATTGTTCACGCGTCGCATCCTGGATATTTTTCTACGATGACTTTCTGGCTTCAGCAATGCCCGAATTCCGCCATAGTGGTCGCAAGTTACAATGCCCTGAGCAAACAGTTCCACTAACCCCTCTTCTACATGGCTAGGTAGTTGGTTGATTTCTTCCAAAATTTCATCAAAGAACATTGGCCCAAGATCGCACAGCGCCTCAGAAATTTGAGAACCTGCTGCTGAAAGTCCAATTTCCTTTGGTTCTCTTTCCGCTGCCAGCGCTCTCCAGATGGACAAGCGATTGCGTCTCAGAAATGTAAGTGGAACTGTTTTTATCGAACTGCGAAATCTGTGTTTGCGATTCTTTGATTTTGCATTGCTAGCAGGCGGCTCCGGTTTAGACAGCCGACACCACATAACCCGACCTGATGCGCTCAGATAATCTAGTAGTTCCGGTGTGTATCCGAACACTCTAGCTGGTAAAACATCTGATTCCCACACAGCAGCCGATGATTCATATCCCTCCATTTGCTCGAGAATGGCATCAAGTGCATCAGCACCTTCCCCCATGGTTTCGGAATTCAATCGAAACCATCGTGTCAAATATCGGATAAATTGAATTTTATCAACCGGTTTAACCTCTTTCCTTAACCCAGCAATGGTTTGTTTGTGAATACGTGCGAGAAATCGGCGATCACACCATTCTGTTTCAGTACCAATCCCCGTAAAATTTCCACGCATCGCGCTGCCTTCGACTTCAAGAGCACGTAATGCTGATTCCGTCGAATCGGCTAACAAATCAGCCGAGGCTGCGATTTGATTCGACGTGCAAGGACCAATCACTTCTAGTCTGCTTCGAAGAATAGAAATCGCAGAATGTTCAAAATTGTCAAATTTCTTCTGGATGAGTGTCGCTGGTTCAATTTTGGGCGAAATGCTTGAGTCTGGGTGAAGAAGTAACATTTCCTGCAGTCGCTCCGCAGCCACCCACAAACTTACACCGTTGGCAGTGATAAGATTCGTGGCACGTCGCGTCTGAGTCAATTGTTCAAAAAACTGTTGCCAATGATTTAACTCTGAGGCAAAAAGAGTCTCCTCGACCCTTGGCTTCGCTTCATCAACTCGTATGAATCCCAGATGCACGAGTGCATCATGAAGTTCTTCGGCATCTCTAGGATTCGGCCATGCCTGATTTTGAAGTAGTTTGATAACTCCTAGGTCAAGTCGCCCTATTTCATTCGCATCTGAAATTTCAAATAGCCGTCGAGATTGCACAGCGAGCGTGCGTCTCTCCTCAGCGGGTGCGTCATCAAGAAACGCATAGGGTTTTGCTGTGATCACTTCGTGCGCCAGCGGAGATGGTTCCGGCAAATCCCTGCATACTATTGAAATCTCCTTCTTCTCAATGCGCTCTAGAATTTCTTCCAAGCCATCTACATCCATGACTTCGTGCAGACAGTCGGATATCGCCTGCTGAACTAATGGGTGATCTGGAATTTCAATCGGTCCGGTAATATTCTCCTGACAGGCAACCTGATCTGGAAATACCAAAGACAGCAAATCTTCCGAATCATTGCGCTGAAAAGGAGGTGGGACTTTTTTACCGTTTCGAAACCGAAGAACAGCGAGTGCAGCATTGGCAACCCAACGCCAGCGCGTTGCAAACATTGGAGCCCCCAACAGGGCTTGAACAAGAGTGGTGCGTACATTTGAACTTTTGATGTAGCTTTGAACCTCATCTAGTGCGAAACTGTGTGTGGGACCGAGCGAAAGAACAAAATTGTCTTCCAGTGCTGCAGCCTGAAGCTCAAAATTGAAGCGAACACAAAACCGCTTACGAAGTGCCAGTCCCCAAGCGCGATTCAATCGCGACCCGAATATACTGTGAACCACAAGATGAGTGTCACCAGTCTCATCGAAAAAACGCTCAAAGACAATATTGCGATTGTCCGGCAATACACCCAGCGCATGTTTGGCGGCTGCTAAATACTCGACAATTTGCATGGCAATGAAGTGGTCCGCCTGATAATCCTGACCAAACCGTTCCGCAGCTTTCGACAATTCCTGTCCATCCAGATTGGCAGAGACGTACTGGCGTAAATCTGATACCGCTTTACTCAAAACAGGACTGCGACCTCTGCCCTCCCCGAGCCAGAACGGTATGTTAGGAGGTTGACCTTGTGCATCCTCAACACGAACATAACCTTTCTCTACCCGACGAATTCGATAGGATGCGTTACCCAGCTGAAAGATATCGCCTGCGAGGCTTTCAAAGGCAAAGTCTTCATTCACAGTGCCAATTCGAATGTCATCAGGTTCCAGAATGACATCGTAGTCGAACAGGTCTGGAATTGCTCCAGCATTGGTTGCAGCAACAATTCTTGCTCCTCTTCGCCCTCGGATTACCTTGTTTACCGCGTCCAAGTGAATGTAGGCACCTCGTCGTCCACGCCTTAAAGTGAATCCTTCGCAGAGCATCTGCAAAATGGAATGAAATTGTCCCTTCTGTAAATTCCTGTATGGGTAAGCCCCTCGGAAACTGTCAAATAGGTTATCAATCTCACAGTCGCCTACACATGATTCAGCAACAATCTGCTGAGCCAGCACATCTAGCGATTCACCACAAATTTGGAGGCTCTCCAGTTCTCCACCATTGATAGCCTTCAACAGTGCGGCTGACTCAACCAGTTCATCTCGAGTGGTTGGAAAAATTCTCCCTTTCGGTGTTTTTCCAACCGAGTGCCCGGAACGTCCGATTCTCTGTAGAAACACTGTAATTGATCGCGGTGAACAAATTTGACATACCAGATCGACATCTCCAATATCGATGCCCAATTCCAGCGATGCCGTTGCTACAAGTGCGCGAAGCGACCCAGACTTGAGCCGCTGCTCGGCGTCATGTCGATGTTCCTTTGACAGGCTGCCGTGATGTGAACCCACATTTTCTTCACCAATCAACTCGGCCAAGTACCTCGTTGCACGTTCAGCATGGCGCCTGGTATTCACGAATATCAGCGTAGTTCGATGGTCCTGAATCAAGTTTGCAATTTTCCGATAAATATCCTGCCACGATTCCGTAGACATCACTGCTTCAAGTGGTGCAGCAGGTATTTCAATGGCGAGGTCCCACTCTCGAACATGACCGGTATCAACAATTGAACAGCCATGAGGCTGTTTGCCTGTAAGGTAGGATGCAATAAGCTCAACCGGTTTCTGTGTCGCAGACAGTCCGATTTTCTTTGGGATTCTCTGCACAAGCCTTTCAAGTCTTGCGACAGACAAACTGAAATGTGCGCCTCTTTTATTTCCTGCAAGCGCATGAATTTCGTCCACGATTAGTCGGCGCACAGACCGAAGCATGCGTCTGCCAGATTCGGAAGTCAGTAACAGATAGAAAGATTCCGGCGTTGTTACTAGTATGTGAGGTGGATTGCGTGCCATTTTCTGCCGTTCTGACTGGGTAGTGTCGCCGGTTCGGACAGCAGTTCTAATGTGAACGTCAGGATAGCCTGCATCAACAAGCCGTTGCCGTATTCCCTGCAATGGGGCTTCCAAGTTGCGTTCAATATCATATGACAATGCCTTCAAAGGCGATACATAGAGGATATAAGTCTCAGCAGCAAGTTCGCCCTGAGAAATTCCGGTCTGCACAAGTTCGTCGATTGCCGCCAGAAAAGCAGCCAGTGTTTTTCCGGATCCAGTCGGTGCTGCAACCAGGACATCATTTCGCTTCTGAATAGCTTCCCATGCCTGCTTCTGGCATTCGGTAGCATCTTGATATGTGTCGTCAAACCATGCTTGCACTACCGAATGGAATTTCCAGAATATTGTTGTGGATTCAGTCATGGAAAATGGTTTCGCTTACAGAATAAACTTTCGAAATGCTGGGACAGACTAGCAGAAATCATGTCTGTTTATGTTACCAATTCAAGTGAGTAATGTTGTGAATCGTAGCGATCATTCATTAGTTCAACTGGATAAAAATTTCAGGTTCCGACCTGTTATCAGACAGCAGCAAATTGAGGAGATTAAATTGACTATTTTTGAAATAATTTTCCAAAAAACCACATCAAAACACTTAGGACTAGTTGCATGTCAAATATAATTTCCCTTACTCGCAACTCTGCATTTTGAAATGGAATTCATCTTACTGCAGTCAACGGAAATTTGTGGCCCAGCTAAATCGGTAGACCTAAATATTTGCCTCGGCTATAGTTCGCCTGCTAAACCTAAAATCCGATCTGTAACGTGTATTATCTTCGAATCTGATCGTCGATCGCAATGCAAAGAATTTCGATTCAATATTGGTCAAAATGAGCTCGATTTAGATCGGCGAATTCTGAATGGCAAAACAATAATCACCCCTGATTCACTGTAATCCACTACATCCGGATTAATCATTTGATTCGTACATTAATTTCAATTTCTTCCCTGCTGATTGGTTATGCATTCTTTCTGTCAGGGAACGCTATGCTTACAACACTGCTTTCACTTCGTGCACAGATAGAGAATTTTCACCTTATACAGATAGGAATAATTAATGCCACTTATTTTCTAGGACTCTATGCGGGTGCGAAATTCACTGATCGACTAGTTTCTCGAGTCGGTCATGGTCGTGCATATGCGATTTTTGCGAGTATCGGTTCAATCTGTGCCTTGCTCCATGCTCTGTTGTTGAATCCTTATATGTGGATGGTCATTCGATTAGGTACAGGATTCTGTATTGCCGGACTTTTTATGGTCACCGAAAGTTGGCTTAATTCGAGGGCAACAAGGACAACTCGAGGGCAGATTCTTTCCATGTATATGATTACTCACTATTTAGCAGCTGGAATCGGTCAATTGTTTATCCCATTTGCAGACCCAGAAGGACTAAAACTTTTTGTAATCGCTGCAATCGGATTTTCATTGTCTCTAATTCCAGTCTTAGTTACGAGATTGATTGCGCCTCCTATACCATCACGACAGAAGTTCAATATTAGAGAAATTTACAGCTATTCGCCTGTCGCGATGACAGGTGCGTTATGTTGCGGATTGATCGGTTCCGCACTTTATGGGCTTGCTCCGGTATATACGAAAGGAATTGGAATGTCTTACGAGACTACAGCTCATTTTATGGCTCTTGTAATATTTAGTGGAGTACTCCTGCAATGGCCGATTGGTCGTTTATCCGACCGAATTGATCGAAGAAAACTAATGGCAATCAGCTGCTTTATCAGCGGATTGCTGGCAATTGCTGTACTGGTTAGCGCTCAAGCGCACATTCTGATTTTCCTGACAGCTGCAGCATTGTTCGGAGCGTTTTCGTTTACTGTTTATCCGCTCGCTCTTGCACACATGAACGATGCTACACCTGAAGGCAAACTACTGTACGCCGCTGGTGGAATGCTGACTGCATTCAGCGTAGGCGCAATCGTGAGCCCGATTATTGCCACTACAGCGATGGAATTAATCGGCTATAACGCCCTGTTTATGTATTTTGCACTGATTTTTGTAATGTACGCCTTGGTTGTATTCTGGCGCATGAAAGTCAGTCCAGCTCCAGAAAGGAAAAAATTCAGGCGGTTTTTTCGACCAAAAGGTTCAAACAATAATTTGGGGAAAGTACGTGATGCAATGGATAGGGACATCGCACGGGTCGCTAGCAACCGACACTGACAACCAGTTCGTCAGCACCTCTTAAGTTGTTGAATTACAGATTTCAAAGCTGACTAATTGCCCGCTGAAGAACCGTCCAGTTCGCGACCTTCTGAATGCGCAATTTCGCGTCATGCGTTCCACGTGAACAATTCACTCTTACACTATTCCCATTTTCTTCTCATGTAGATTACTTTTGATTAATGATTTACTATAGACATTACTCATAAGTATCTGATGGGGTATTGTAAATCTCCATCACAAGTAATGATGTCTGGATGCGGACAATGATCAACTCAATTTTTGTGCGTGTAGCTTTGAAGCGAGCAATCTGAAATAAGTTTGATGTGAACACTACGTGGTTCACCAGTAGAATTTTCAGATCAAGTTCGTTACTGAATTCGTAAATTTATGGATTGCGCAGTAATCGAATCAAGCTTGACGTATCCCAACGAGAGCCGCCCATGGCTTGAATTTCTGCGTAGAATTGATCAACAAGTGCTGTAACGGGAAGTCGAGCTCCTACAGCATTTGCCTCGCTGAGACAAATCGCCAAGTCTTTTCGCATCCAGTCAACTGCAAACCCAAAATCGAATTGATCGTCCACCATTGTCGAACCTCGATTTTCCATCTGCCACGATTGGGCCGCACCTTTAGAAATCACATCTAGCACGAGTTTTTCATCCAACCCTACCTTGGTCGTAAAATTCATGGCTTCAGACAGGCCTTGAATCAGGCCAGCGATCGTAATCTGATTCACCATTTTAGTGAGTTGTCCGGATCCTACAGGCCCCATTAAGGTAACCGCTTTGCCATAACTCGCCATCACGGGAGCTACAGTTTCAAATACTTCAGGGGCACCCCCTGCCATAATCGTCAATATACCGTTTTCAGCGCCAGCCTGTCCACCTGATACCGGAGCATCTATAAAGCTAATTCCTGATGCAGATGCGACTTCTGCCATACTTCTCGCGATGTTTGCCGAAGCCGTCGTATGATCTAC